>JAQGKD010000037.1 GCA_028290285.1 Hyphomicrobiales bacterium | reverse complement strand
GGGCGCGGCTCGCGCCAAGGGGAGCTCAAGGATGGCAAACGCAATCATGGTCGATGCGACCGCCGAATCCAAAATTACGTCGTACCAATGGCTTTGCCTCCTCTCGGCCTTTGCCGGGTGGATGTTCGACTCTATGGATCTCAACCTCTTCACGCTCGTGCTGTTTCCGAGTGTGGCAGAACTCACCAAGCTCACCAGCCCGCCGGAGATTGCCAAGATCGGCGGCTACATCATGGCCATCAAGCTCTTCTGCTGGGGCATCGGTGGCATCATGTTCGGCGTCGTGGCCGATCGCATAGGTCGCGCACGCACGATGGTGATCACCATCCTGATCTACGCGACTTTCACGGGTCTCAGCGGCCTTGCCCAGACCTGGGGACAGCTGGCGGCGTTGCAGGCCATCGCGGGCTTTGGCATCGGGGGCGAGTGGGCCGCGGGCGCCGCCCTCATCGCTGAGAGCTGGCCGGAGCACAAACGCGCGCGGGCCATGCAGATCATGCAGATGGCCTTCGCCTTCGGCTTTTTCGCGGCGGCGCTCGACAACCTCCTGCTGGGCCCGATCAGCTGGCGCTGGGTGCTCGCAGCGGGTGCCCTGCCCGCGATCCTGAGCCTCCTGATCCGCTTCTTCGTGCCCGAGCCCGAGCGCTGGGTGGCCGTTAGGGAACGCGACGCCGGAAAGACCACGGCGCGCGAGACGTTCGCAGCGATCTTCCGCCCCGATCTGCGCCGCCGGACCATCGTGGGAGCAGTCGTCGCTTCGTCCGTGATGATCGGCTGCTGGGGCGGACTGACGCTGCTTCCCAGCTGGATCCAGCAAATGGTACGCGCCTCGGGCGGCACGAACGGTGTCTCGACGATCAGCTATGCGTTCATGCTGATGATGGTCGGCGCAGTGTTCGGCTACCTGACCCTGGTCTGGATGACCGACGCACTTGGCCGCCGGTGGTCCTACTTCATCTTCAACATCGGCGCTTTCGCATCCTCTCTCTACCTGTTCTGGTATGTGGCTGACCTGCCGACGCTGCTCTGGTTCATGCTTGTCTACGGCTATTTCGCAATTGGCGGCTTCGGCACATTCGCCGTCTACCTGCCCGAATTGTTCCCGACACGCGTGCGCGCCACGGGACAGGGCTTCTGCTGGAATGCGGCGCGATCCGCCACTGCGATCGGCCCGCTGATCGCCGGCTGGCTCGTCGCCGAATTCGGATCCTTCCCCGCCGCTGCGGCGGCGGTCGCCTTCGCCTATGTCGTGGGAGCTGTCGTGATCTGGTTCGGACCGGAAACGCGGGGAATTCCGCTGGCCGACTGACTTATCGCCTGCTCGCACCTGCGAGGGTACGAGCGAGCGTCCTTGATTGGAGATTGAAGCATGAGTGACAGAGAGCTGTTCGAAAAGGGCCTCGAAATCCGCAAGGCGGTTCTCGGTGCAGAATATGTCGAGCAGGCCATCGCAGGCGCGGACGATTTCAATCGTCCGATGCAGGAGCTGGTAACCGAATATTGCTGGGGCGCGGGCTGGGGCCGCTCCGGGCTCGAGCGCCGTACGCGCAGCATGCTGAATCTCGCCATGCTTACGGCTCTCAATCGTCCGCACGAACTCAAGATTCACGTGAAGGGCGCGTTGCGGAACGGCGTCACGAAGGAAGAGATCACCGAGGTCTTTCTCCAGGCTGCCATCTATTGCGGCGTTCCCGCCGGGGTCGACAGTTTCCGGATCGCCAAGGAAGCGTTCAAGGAAATGGACGCTGAAAAGAAGGTCTAGGTCAGGCTGGAAAACCAGCGGCCAGCGAATTTTTCTGGGAGGACGAAAATGGCATCTCGGTACAAGACATCGATACCTGCCCTGTTCTTGCTCGGGCTTGGAGTCCTGGCCAGCGCCTGCGGTGCGGCCTCGGCGCAACAAACGAAAGTGCGCTTCGCCTCGGTCGGCGGGATCACCGACGCGCCGCTCTACCTTGCCGAGGAATTCGGCCTCTTCAAGGAGGCCGGCCTCTCGGTCGAGATGATGCGCATGGCGAGCGCCACCAGCCTGATGACGGCGGTGGCGACAAACCAGCTCGACGCCGCAGGCATTTCGATTACGCCGGGCCTGTACTCGTCCGTCAAGCAGGGCATGAACATGCGGATCGTCGGGGACAAGCAAAGTCTTCGGCCCGGATTTTCCGCGACGCGCCTGCTGATCCGTGCGGATCTCTCCCAAGGCAATGAAGCGGCGGACATGAAGGCGCTCAAGGGAAAGAAGATCGCGGTTTCCGCCAAGGCGTCCTCCGTCTACATGCTGCTCGAAAAGCTCCTCAAGAAGCATGGCATGTCGCTCAGCGACGTAAGCGTGGTGGAACTCGCCTACCCCAACATCCTGCCCGCCTTCACCACCAAGGCAATCGACGCGGCAATCGATCTCGAACCCTTCATGTCCCAGGCGCTGCAGGCCGGCGCCGCGAAGGTCACTTCGGATCTCACCGAGTTCGTGCCGCCCGCCGGAGCGACGATCGTTCCTATCGTCTACAGCGAGGATTTCGTGGCGCGCGCGCCCGCGGCCAAGGCCTTCATGAAGGCCTATATGCAGGGCGTGCGCATCTACAACGACGCTTTCGCGAAAGGCCGCGACAAGGAGAAGATCATCGAGATCATCGCCCGATACGCGAAGGTGAAGCCCGAGATCGTGTCGGACGGCTTTCCTGCGGGGCTTGATCCCGACCAAGCTGTGAGCGCGAGCTTCCTCGATGAGTTGCAGGACTTTTTCGTCGAACAGAAGTTTTTGCGGGAGAAGATCGACGTCCGCAGGATCGTCGATACGTCCTTCGCCGAAGCCGCTGTGCACGACCTCGGCGCCTACAAGTGAGCTGACGGTCTATCGACCGCCCATGACGAGCGAAGGGCGCGCACGGGCCCCTGGAGACAATGCATGAGTTCTATTGCTGTGGACAATCGGACGGTGGCGAGTCTCTCGCCGGTCGGAGCGACGGCGGTGCAGATCGGCGATCTCAACCGTAGCTTCGTCACCCGAGAAGGGAGTGTTGTTCAAGCGCTCTCGCGGGTCTCGCTGAACATTCAGCGTCACGAGATCGTCGCGGTCCTGGGTCCGAGCGGATGCGGCAAGAGCAGTCTCTTGCGCATATTGGCGGGCCTCGATTGCGACTACACCGGAAAAATCGATTGGACGCTCCAGCACGGTGATGTTGATGCGAAGAGCCGGCTGCACAGCGCGACGGTCTTCCAGAGCGACTCGACGTTCCCGTGGATGAATGTCGAGAAGAATCTTCTGATCGGCCTTTCAGGATTGAAGCTCGCGCCCGGGGAAGCGCTGAAGCGGGTCGACCGCTACCTCAGCCTTGTCGGGCTCTCGAACTTCCGCACCGCGTTCCCGCATGAGCTTTCAGGCGGCATGCGGCAGCGCGTGGCCATCGCGCGGGCGCTCGCAACGGAGCCCTTTCTCCTGTTGATGGACGAGCCGCTCGCGGCGCTGGATGCGCAGACGCGACTCGTCATGCAGCAGGAGCTTCTGCACATCTGGCAGGAAACCCGTTCCACGGTCGTCTACATCACGCACGACATCGGGGAAGCGCTGACGCTGGCCGATCGCATCGTCCTCATGACGGCGCGCCCCGGCCGGATCAAGGCCATCGTCGACGTTCCCTTCGGGCGTGACCGCGATGTCTCGGAGCTGAGGAGAGAACCTCGGTTCGGCGGCCTCGAGGCGGATCTCTGGCAGCTCCTGGCTGACGAAGTCGGTCAGACCCTGGAGACAACCCGGACCAAGGGAGCATCAGCATGAGCGATCTGGCGATCGCGACCGACACCAGTTCGGAGCTTGCGGCCCAAGCCTACGTCCGCGCACGGCGCATGAACCTTCTTCAGCAGCTTGCGCTCGGCATCGGCCTTCCTCTTTGCTGCCTGGTCGTGTGGGAAGTCTTTGCGCGCTTCGGCATCATAGACCGTCGCTTCTTTCCTGCGCCGAGCGATACATTCTCGGCGACCGTGTCCCTCCTCTCGCATCCCGACGAGAGAGGGCGCCTGTTTCTCGACATGCTAGCCACCTATCGGCGCCTTGCACTGGGCTATCTGATCGGGGCGACCCTCGGCGTCGTGACGGGCGTTGCGATGGCCTTGTCCAAGCCGATCCGCTACAGCCTCGCGCCCTCGATCAACGCGACCTTTCCGACACCGAAACTCGCGATCTTCCCCTTGCTCATCGTGATCTTCGGGCTGGGAGACTCGAGCAAGATCGCGCTGGTCGCTCTCGGGGTCTTTTACATGACCTGCCTCAGCAGCCTCAGCGGCGTGCTCTACGCCAGCCCCATGCATCGCGATGTCGCTCAAGCCTTCCGGATTCCGGCGTGGGTGCGGTGGACGCGCGTCGTCATTCCCTCCGCGATGCCGTCCATCGTCACAGGCCTGAAACTTGGCCTCGGGCAAGCTCTCATTCTGGTCGTGTCGGCGGAATTCGTTTCGGCTCAGGAGGGTCTCGGCCACTTCATCTGGGACTCCTGGCAGGTGCTCGACGTGCCACGCATGTTCATGGGCCTGATCGTCGTCGCCCTCACCGGCGGCTTCGCGGTCCTTCTCGGCGAGATACTCGAGCGCCGCCTGATCCCATGGGCTCCCAAATAACCGCGCGGCTCGCGCAGCAAACTTCCATGTGAGGAGAGAATATGTCTCGAGGGCCATCAATCGCAATTCTCGGCGCCGGCATGGGCGGCTTGACCGCAGCCGCCGCACTGCTGCGCCAAGGTTATGATGTGCACGTCTATGAACAGGCCCGGCAGTTCGTCCGGCTTGGCGCAGGCATCCAGATGAGCCCGAATGCCATGCGCGTTCTACGCGGACTGGGTCTCGAGCAGCACATTCGCAGCACTGCGTTTCAGCCCACATATTGGGCGAACCGCGAGTGGGACAGCGGTGAAATGAAATTCGAGCTGACACTGGGGGCCAAGGCGGAAGAACAATATGGCGCGCCCTACCTGCTGATGCACCGGGGCGATCTGCACGCTTCGCTTGCATCGCTGGTGCCGGACGATCGGCTTTCGCTCAACAAGCGGCTCGTCAGTTTCGAGCAGGACGATTCGGGTGTGCGCTTGCAGTTCGAAGACGGCACGAGCGCAAAGGCCGATGCCATGATCGCGGCGGACGGGATTCATTCAGGCGTGCGCACCTCGATGCTGGGGCCGGAACAGCCCAAATACTCGGGCCGCGTCGCCTACCGGACGACGTTTCCGGCGTCGCTGCTGGGCGGGAAACCGATCGGCGAATGCACGAAGTGGTGGGGTGTCGATCGGCATATCGTCATTTACTACGTGACGGCGCAGAAGGACGAGGTCTACTTCGTGACGAGCAATCCGGAGTCCGACTGGACGCGTGAATCCTGGTCGCTGAAAGGCAATCTCGACGAGCTTCGCGCAGCGTTCGTCGGCTTCCATGACGAAGTGCAGAACGTGCTGAATGCCTGCCCGGAAGTGCACAAATGGGCCATCGTCGAACGGGATCCCCTTCCCCGGTGGACGGATGGCAAGGTCGTGCTGCTGGGCGATGCATGTCATCCCATGACGCCATACATGGCGCAGGGAGCAGCCACATCGATGGAAGACGCCATCGTTCTCTCCCGCTGCATCGAAGCTGAACCTGATATCGCGAGGGCTTTTCAGGTTTACGAGCGCGCGCGGAAAAGCCGGACCTCGGAAATCCAGATGACCTCCCATCAAAATACCTGGATGCGGCAACGCACGGATCCGAACTGGGTGTACGGTTACGACGCCTGGTCGGCTCCGCTGGAATGATCCGGGGCTTCCCGCAATGGTCGATATGTCTATGATCGCGCGACACGGAAGCTGAACCGCTTCCCAATGAAGGACCGCGCTCGCAGCCTCAACGCCATTGCGTCGGGTTGACGGCTTCAGGCGGGCTGGCGGACGGGGCAAGGAAGACATGACACGATATTCGATCAGCCAGCCGGTTCGCCAGGTTGAAGCGCCGCGTCTAATGAAGGGCGAAGGCCGTTTCACCGACGATGTCTATCTGGACCGGCAAAGCTTCGCCATCTTCCTGCGCTCGCCCCATGCGCATGCCGACATCGTTTCCATCGAAACCACTGCGGCCAGCGGGATGCCCGGTGTTCTCGCGATCCTCACCGGCGCGGATTATGCCGCCGACGAACTGGGCCATGTGAGTGGCCACTCGCCCGCGAAAAGGCGGGATGGCTCGCCGATGTTCCGCCCGCCCCGTCCGGGCCTCACGCGCGACCGCGTGCGCCATATCGGGCAGGCGGTGGCGGTCGTGGTCGCCGAGACGATCGCGCAGGCCAAGGATGCCGCCGAACGCATCGATATCGAATACAATGTCCTGCCCGCGCATTTGTCGACTGCAACAGCCAACGATCCCGCGACCCCCGCGATCTGGGCGGATTGCCCCGACAACGAACCTCTCTATGCATCGAAGGGCAGCAAGGAGGCGGCGAACGCGGCCTTCGCACAGGCCGCGCATGTCGTGAGCGAGCGCTTCGTGGTCAACCGCGTCGCGGCGAACTCCATGGAGCCCCGGGCGGTGGTGGCGGCCTATGACGCTGGACGCGGCCATTACACGATCTACGCCTGTCATCAGCGGCCCTATGTCTGGCGCTCCATGATGTCGCAATTCGTCTTCAAGATCCCGGAGCAGCGCATCAGCCTGCTCGGCGTCGACGTGGGCGGCTCGTACGGCATGAAGGGCAGCCTTTATATCGAGGTTCCCGTGGTTGCCTGGGCGTCGAAGAAAGTCGGTCGTCCCGTCAAATGGAACTGCGAGCGCAGCGAGGCGCTGGTTGCCGACGATCAGGGACGCGACATGGTCGTCGATGCGGAACTCGCTCTGGACAGCGCGGGCACGTTCCTCGGCGTTCGCTTCTCGTCCCGCAACAATGTCGGCGCTTATATTTCCATGCTTGGCTTCCTCTCGACGGGCAACATCATCCGCGACGTGGCGGGGCCCTATGTCGCACCCGCGATCTTCGCCGAAGCGGCGGCGGTGCTGACCAACACCCTGCCCGTCTCGAATTATCGCGCGCCGGGCGGCGCACCGAGCGCCTACATTATCGAGCGCCTGATTGACATCGCCGCGCGCGACATAGGGATGGATCCGGCGGACATCCGGCGCCGCAACCTCATTCCTGCGAGCGCGATGCCCTACAAGTCGCCCGTCGGCGAGGTCTATGATTGCGGCGATTTCCCTGCGATCCTCGAAAAGTCGCTGCAGCGCGCCGACTATGCCGGCGCGGAAGAGCGCAAGAAGATTTCCGCCGCGCGCGGGATGCTGCGTGGGGTCGGCATGTCCTGCACCATCGACCCGTCGGCTGGGCCGTCTCCGGAAGCCGCCGAATTGCGGTTCGATCCGGGTGGAGACGTGACGATCCTCGTCGGCTCGACCGCCGGCGGGCAGAGCCATGAGACGATCTACACGCAGATCGTCTCGGGCATGCTCGGCATCGAGGCCGAGAGCATTCGCGTCATCGAGGGCGATACCGACAAGCTCTCCTGGGGCACCGGCACGGGCGCTGCACGAACGGCGACAATCGGCGGCACCACGGTGATGAAGGCGACCGAGAAGATCATCGCCAAGGCCAGGCGCATCGCCGCCCACATGCTGGAGACCGGCGTCGACGACATCACCTTCGAACAAGGGGTGTTCAGCGTCGCGGGCACCGACCGTTCGGTTCTCTTCGGCGACGTGGCGCGCGCGGCGTTCAATCCGGCGCGCCTGCCGCCCGAGATCGAGATCGGCCTCTACGAGACGGCCACATGGTCGCCGGTGGTAGGCAACATACCGAACTCGAGCCACGTCTGCGAAGTCGAGATCGATCCGGAAACCGGCATCATCAGGATCGATCGTTACACCGCCGTGCACGATGTCGGCGTCGAACTCAATCCGCTGCTCGTGGAGGGACAGGTCCACGGCGGCATCGCGCAGGCGGCGGGACAGGCGCTGATGGAGAATATCGCCTATGACGCGGACAGCGGCCAGATGCTGTCGGGCTCCTTCATGGACTACGCCATGCCGCGCGCCGATGATTTTCCCATGTTCGATATCGACAGGAATCCGATCCCGACGAAAACGAACCCGCTCGGCGTCAAAGGCGCGGGGGAATGCGGCACTGTCGGCGCCCTGCCCGCGGTCATGAATGCGATCAACGATGCGCTGGCGCCGCTGGGCGTGCGCAATCTTTCGATGCCGGCAACGCCCGACAAGGTCTGGCGCGCCATTCAGGATTGCAAGGCGCGGGAGAGCAGAGCAAGCTGACAGTCAGTCGGACGCGATCAAAGGTGCCGATGCATCAGGGAGAAAACGGATGGACGGCACTGGTTCACCCACGCTCGGTCGCCGTCAGCTTTTCGCAGCGGCCGCATTGGCCGGGCTCGGCGTGACTATGACGCCGGTCCGTGCAGCGGCCCTGCCGCCCGATCCCTTCGTGCCGGTCCCGCTCCCACCCCTGCCCCCATTCGTGGACGGTGTGGCGGAAATCCCTGGCGCCCGGTTGTATTATCGCGATTTCGGCGGCAACGGCCTTCCCGTAGTACTCATGCACCCGGCAACAGGCAGCGCGCTGATGTGGGGCTATCAGGTTCCGGTGCTCGTGACGGCAGGCTACCGCGTCATCGCCTATTCGCGTCGCGGCTACTACGGGTCCGAGCCGGCCGACGAGACGAATGGCGGGCATCCCTCGACCGATCTGCTCAACCTGATGGACGGATTGGGGATTGGAAAATTTGCGATCATCGGCACGGCTGCCGGCTGCACCGTTGCGATGGATTTCGCGATGAATCATTCGGACAGGCTCGTCAGCATCGTGGTGTCGAGCGGCTCCTACGGAAACATCGACGAGGCGGACTACAAGCGCGTCAATGCGGCGGTCATCTCGAAAGGCTTCGCTGAAATGCCGCCGGAATTCCGGGAGCTCGGGCCATCCTACCGCGCCGCGAATTTCGAGGGCGTGAGGCTCTGGCTCGAACTGGAACACAAGGCGCTAAGCGGAAACCGATCGGGCCCAACCAATGCGAACAAATTCAACTGGGCCAATCTGGCGAGGATCAAAGCGCCCACGCTGTTCATCGCAGGTGCCGCCGATCTCTACGCTCCACCGGCCATGATGAGGATCGTAGCGAGCCATGTCCCGAACGCCGAAATGGTCGTAGTACCTGACAGCGGGCATTCGATCTATTGGGAACAGCCGGATGCGTTCAACAGGCTGACGATCGACTTCCTGGCCCGGCACGCGATTTAAGGGTCACGTGCCATCCCGCATTGTCGGCGTCGAATGAGATCTGTTTCAGCATCCATCTGCGACCCGGCTGCCATTGCGGGCTCAGCTTCAGATCTTGATGCCGAACTGGTCGTAGGTGCTGAACCGTCGCGAGTTGGTGATGTCGTGGCTCAACGTGATGCTGTGCGTCGGACAATCGTCCTCGCACAGATAGCAGACCTGACAGTCGTTTCCGTAGGCGACCACAGCCTTCCCCAGCGCCTCGTCGAGCCGGATCACATCGACGGGACAGGACAGGACGCAAAGGCCGCAACCGGTGCAAGTGGAGGGATCGATCGTGATCTTCGTCTTCGGATCGCCGCTCATGCTTCGCTTCCTTGCAGAGCTTCACCACGGATGATGGCGCCAATCGGCCCCAATCCCGAACTCAGGTTTTGAGTGGGGAACCGGACACCCTCCGTTGAGAACGGAAGCCGCTCGAAGATGAAACCCTCCTGTCCGCGTCTGATCCCGTGCCAGCAGAACCACGATGGGTCTGTCATCGGATAGTCTTCGCGGAAGAACTGCTCGCGGCTCTCCGTGCGATCGAGGCCCGAACGGTACACAGCACCCGCGCACTCGGCGACGTTTCGTGCTTCGTGGACCTTGACGAGATCATGAAGGTCTTCCGCGCGGATCTCAGCCGAGAGGAGCGCCACGTTCTCGACCACCGTGAGCATCGCCTGCAGCCGTTCGCCACTCAGAACCAGGCCGGCCACAACGCTGGATTCGAGCCTCGCGAGATCGTCGTGCAGCGCGTCGGCCGTCTTGGAATGCCTGGACCTGCTCAAGGGTGCGAAGGCCGCCTCCTGAAGGTCACGCAGGAGATGGTCAGGCAATGTCGATATCTGGTCTTCCAGACTTTCGCCCGCGGCGCATTCCCCCGCATGCCAGCCAGACACGTTGCAGAAGGCGGTCGGCGATCCCGCGCTGGCGTGGCTCCCGGTCGCGTCATTCTTGGCGGCAGATCCGGCCGCGAAAAGGCCCGGCACGTTGGTCCTTCCCTGCAAGTCGATCTGCAGGCCACTTCGTCCGCTGGCCCACATGCCCCATGTCGGCTCAATGGGCAGAGGATGGATCCTTGGATCGGGCACTTGCTCGGACAGGAGAATGCAGCCACCTCTGTGGATCTTTTCCATATCCGGCCAATAGGTGTCGTCCACATGCCGCAAGTCGACATAGACAGGGCCATTGCCGTCGATCATCTGCTTGGCGAAAGCTGCGACGACATGGGACAATTCGCTGCGCTCGAGCCGCACGGGATCGTACTTCTCCATGAAGCGCTCACCCTTTGCGTTGATCAGTCGCGCTCCATGAGCAATCGCAACATTGTAGCTGGGGAAGTCGAAACGCTTCATCAGCACGTTGAACGTTCCACCAAACGTGAATTCCATGTCCACGAGGCGCGCGCCGGCGCGGAAGGCCATGGCGACGCCGTCGCCGGTATCATTGTCGACGCGATGCGTGCCTTTCATGGCGATCATGCCGGTCGCGACAATCGTCCGCTTTGTGCGCATCACGACAAACGCGCCGGAATGGACGTTGAAGCCGACCGCGCCTGCAACCGATCCGCTGGTGGGCCAGCATCCGTCGGAGGTGATCAGCTCAGTTACGCAAACGCGGTCTACGATCTTCACGCCGAGTTCGGAAACCCTGCGCCGCAGCTCACGCATCGCAGCCTTCGGCTGGTATTGCATTCCGCGCACCTTGATCATGCCGCGACTTGCGAAGCGGCGGATGTTTCCATCCGCGTCGCGCGAGATCGGCACGCCCCAGCGTTCGTAGTCCTTCACGCGCTCGCGCTGCCCCTCGAGCAACTGGTACGTCCAGCGCTGATCGCACATGTAGGCGCCGCGCGTTATGAATTCCTCCGCCCAGACATCCAGATCGTCGTTGTCGAGGGGGCATGTCGTGATCCCGCCCGACATGGTCGATGCACCGCTGCGGCTGACATAGGCCTTGTCGACGAGAATGACCGAGGCGCCGAGTTCGGCAGCACGGAGAGCGGCCCAGGCGCCGGCGAACCCGCCACCGATCACCAAAACATCCGCTTCGTGGCTTTCGACTTGCGCCGCTTGCACGTTCATCTCCCTGTTCACTGACGGAGCGGTTCCACATGCGTCAAGACATGCTGCGAGGCGATATGTGAACCGCTGCCGAAATCAACCTGCGCAAAGGCGGGGCTGAACCAATCTGCGACCAGGCAAACCATTGGCGCGGGCCGACACCGAAAATTCCCGCAATGCAGCATTGCTCTCTCCCAAATCGAAAGCACCTCTCTGGGGTGCCTTCCAGCCGAAATTTGTTTGAGCTTTAAAGCGACGACCCCAGCCCGATCGACCGATTTAGTTAACCCCTTAATCAATTAGGTGTCAAGCCGCGCGGAGACGATCTGCAATCAGCGTCAGGGCGACGCCCCCGTTGCGTGTTTCTCATTCAGCCTCAAACGTAACGTAACCGGGAATGTCCGACGATGTACCCAGTTAGACCGGCTTGGGCATCAACCCTCGCCACCGTGGATGGGCGAGGGTCACCTTCGTTAAGGCCTGGTCCTGCTGCCACCGTCGCCAGATGCGACGCCCAGGTCGGTGTATACTTACTGCCACAAGGCGAGACTACTCGACCAGTTTGCGCGCGGTCGCTACGTCGGCGGGCGACGAGGCGTAGATGCGCCGCAGGAATTCCTCGACATCTTCGCCCTTGATCGGATCAACCTCGAGCCGGCTCTTCTCGGTGAATTCGAGGAAGCTCTTGTCCTTCATGCTGGCGTCGAATGCGCGCCGCAGAGCCTCGGTCCGGTCGGCGGGAACGCCGGGAGGAGCGGCGAAAGAGCGGCCGACTTCGGTCGGCGACAGCAGGATGGCGAGCGCCGCCCCCTGGGTGGTCTGGTCGGCGAACGAGCCGATCAGGGGAACGTCGGGCAGGTCCTTGTGCTTCGAGGGCCCCATCTGCGCGAGGATGCGAATCTTCTTCTCTGTGAGCCACTCGGACTTGGTCGCCTTCAGGCTCTGCCAGGAGTCGCAGACGCCATCGAGTTCACCCGTCTCCATGGCCAGGCGGATGTCGGTGCTTCCCGGATAGCCGGAAACGACCTTGATGTTGGCGCCCGCGACGTGACGCATCAGCGCCGTGTTCATGTAGCGTATGTCGTCCAGACCGGTGACGCCGAACGACGCCGATTTGGTCTTCAGGTCGTCCATGTTCTGGATGTCCGACTTGGACCATACGGAACAGACCTGCGTGTCCTTGGTGGCGCTACCGATCCACGTCAGCTTGGATGCATTGAATTTTACCGTGTCGGGCTTGAGAAGCGGCGCGATCAGGAGGCCGTTGTCGAAGATGCCGAAGGTGAGCCCGTCCCTGGGCGCAGCATCCTGCAAGAAAATGGCGAGCCGCAGGCTGCCCGCGCCCGTGAAATTACGCACGACGACGGTCGGATTGCCGGGAATGAACTTGCCGATGGATGTGCCCAGCGCCCGCGCATAGGCATCGTAACCGCCCCCAGTCGGGAAGCCCGCGAGGATCTCGACCGTCTTTCCCTTGTAGAACTCGGCGGGTGTCTGCGCGAAGGCTGGCGCGTGGATCGCTGTCGCGAGTCCGAGCAAGCTGAACAATCTGACTGTTTTCGAAGCATTCATCGGCTGTTCCCGTCTGCAAAGTGGTTCTGCGCGCCCCAAGCAATTATTGCGCCTGACCTGCTGACCACTTCGCAAGATCTGGTCAGGGGCGACAATCTTGAAAAAGCACGGCGCCTCACGGCAGCATCGCCGCGGCCCTCTTGGCAACGTCAGGCTTCGTCTCCGCATAGACCTGCCGCACCAGCGCCTCGACCTGTGCGCCGTTCAACGGATTGATCTCGAGCTTCGCCTTCTCCGCGTCGGCCAGGAATTCAGGATCGGCCATGGTTTCCGAGAACGCTTTGCGCAGCGCGGCCAACCGGTCGGCGGGAATGCCCGGTGGCCCGACGAAGGGGCGGCCCAGTCCCTGCCGCGCGAAGATCAGCCGCAGGATCTGCGTGTCCTCGTCCGTCTTCGCGAATTCCATGATCGAGGGAACATTCGGCAGATCGGGGTGCTTCGACAGGCCGAGCTGGGAGAGGATGTTGATCTTCTTGTCGCGCACCCATTCGGGATGCGACGACTTCACACTCGACCAGGACCAGCCGCAGCGGCCGCTGACTTCGCCGCGCTCCATCGCAAGTATGATGTCGTTGCCGCCGGGATAGCCGCTGATCACCTGCATCTTGGTGCCGAGAACGGCGTTGATCACGCGGGGGAACTGATCGTCGTCGGAGCCCGCGCCCGCCGCGCCGACAGCGATGGGCTTCTTCTTCAGGTCGTCCATGGTGGTCACGCCGCTCGTGTGCCATGTGACGCAGATGCTGACCTCGTCGTTGGCGCTGCCGATCCATGAAAACTTCGTGGCCTCGAACTGCGAGCCCGGCCGCTGCATGATGGGATCGAAGGGAACGCCGCGGCTGATCGTGCCGATGACCGAGCCGTCGCGCGCGGCGGCCGTATAGAGCCAATTGGTGAGGCGCAGGCTTCCCGCGCCCTCCATATTGCGGGGCACCACGGTCGGGTTGCCCGGCATGTGGCGGCCGAGGTGGCGTGCCAGAAGGCGGGCGTAGATATCGTATCCCCCGCCCACGCTGTAGCCGATATAAAGCTCCAGGTTCTTGCCGCGATAGAAGTCGGCCACATCGTCAGCCCTGACCGGCGCCGACGGCGCCAGAGCCAGCGCCATGCCGGCGCCAAACAGCAATGTCCGTCTCCGCGAAACCGGCATGCGACCCCTCCCAGACCTGACTGTTATTTTTTAGTAATAACTAAAAAGGACGTTCACCGAGGATCGTCACGCGTCGCATCAGGCGCCGTTCGGCCGCGCTGAAATCGGTGCGGGCGTGCAGCGTGCAGCGATTGTCCCACAGCAGGAGATCGTGCGGCGTCCACACGTGCTCGTAGACGAACTCTGGCCGTTCGGCATGATCGAACAGAAAGGCGAGGAGATCGTCGCTTTCGCTGGGCTCCATGCCCTCGATCCGCAGAGTCATCAGGCGATTGACATAGAGCGATCTACGCCCGGTGTCCGGGTGCGTGCGGACCACCGGATGCGTCGCATGCGGAACGCCTTCGTGCAGTACGGTCCCGCGCTGCGTGCTCGCATTGTCGTAATCATAGCCATGAGTTGCCATCCTGCCTTCGAGCTTCGCCTTGATCTCGTCGGGCAGAGTTTCGTAGGCCGTGTAGCAATTGGCGAACAGCGTATTGCCGCCGGAACTCGGCACTTCCAGCGCGTGAAGCATCGTGCCCGAACAGGGCGTCTCCTGATGCGACTGGTCGGTGTGGAAATTCATCTCGCCGTCGGGGAGCGCGCCGACGAGCTTGCCGTTTTCGCGAATATTGGAAATCCACATGACAGCTGGATTGGCCGCGTTGTGATGGGCCCGCTGTTTCTTGCTCTGGTTGAGGGGGCCGAAATATTGCGCAAACCGGACCTGGTCCTCTTCGCCGATGTCCTGCCCTCGCAAGAGGATGACGAGCCATTCGTTCCAGATGCGTTTGACTGCGCGCACGGTCTCTTCGTCGAGAGGCTGGCGGAGATCGACCCCCGTGATTTCCGCACCTAGCGCCGGGCTAAGCGGGATGGATCCGACTCGGGTCGTGCTGCTCAGTCCCGCTGCTGCGGCCATCCGATCCTCCCTGTAGAATTTGTCTTGTTGCCCTCGTCATCGCGAGAGCTTGTGCCCGACGATACAGCCGGGGCCTATCCTGTCAATCAGCGCCTTGCCGCGTGAGAACCGCCGCCAGCGTCCGCGCGTCGCGCATACATTCGGCGATAGGACGCTCGAGCTTTTGCTAGGCCAACGGCTGGTCAGGAGATCGCGGGGCGGCAGCCGGATGAAGCGCCGCCTCGAACTCCGCTTCATGCTCTCTCTGAATTCGATCGAAATTCGGTGTCGGGTCTACGCCCATCATTTTTTCGATCAAAGCCACAATTGCGGAAACGACGAGGACGACGACCAATATCTCGACGCCTTTCAGGGCATAGAACGTAAGGAACTCGGCCATGCTCGATCCTCCCTTGTTTGCTGGTCGACTGTATCCCCTTCAGCCGGTTGCGCAATTCCCTCGGGCTATAAAGGAGCCACGATCCTCTATCTGCCCGCAAGCAGGCGCTTGGGAACGGCGACTTCGCCCTGCATCAACCGGCGCGCCGTGCGATAGACGCCCGCGCTGTCGGCAATCCAGCCACCGTCGTTGCGCACGTCTGCGCCCAGCGAGAGAATGCCGGAGGGGTTGCCGACACGGATGGGCGCTCCTTCGGCAAGCTTCCGCGAAAGCAGGTGCGGGATGGCCCCTTCGATCCTGCAGGCGACCGCCAGGCACAGCGAACTTGCCAGCGGCACCGCGCGATGCGCGCGCTCCATCGACAGCATGCGTGTCGCTATGTCGTAATTGCCGTCGTTCATCACACGATCGATGCCAACGAAAGGCGCGGCTGCCGCCACCATGGCGACACGCGGGCTCATCAGCGTTACCCCTTCAGGTGTTTCGCCGAGCCCCATCATCACGCCGGCCTGCCGTCTCAACTGGTCCAGCAAGCTGAGCAGGTCGGCGTCCGCCTCGATGGCGTCGGGCGATTCCGTGCCGGTCAGTCCGACATCGGAGGCGCGCACGAAGGCGGTGGGATGGCTGGCGTCGACCAGCGACATCTCGAAGCTTCGACCGCCCGGCAGCGTCACGCGATCGACGACATTGCCTGTTGGCAGCAGCTTGCCCGTGGTTGCCCCACCCGGCTTCACGAAATCGAGCCGCACCGGAGCGCCAGTGCCTGCCACGCCGCCGATCTCCATGTCACCGTCAACGGCTGCCCTGCCGTCCTCGACCCGGAACCGCGCGTGAATGATCTTCTTCGTGTTGGTCTGGTGAAAGCGAACCGTGGCCTCGCCGTCAGCAACCTCGACCAATCCCTCGTCTACGGCGAAGGGGCCGACAGCCGACGACAGGTTGCCGCAATTGCCCGACCAGTCGGCGATGGGACGATCCACGGCGAGCTGGATGAATGTGTAGTCTACATCGGCATCGGGGTGCGTCGGGGGGCCGATGATGACGGCCTTGGACAGTGAGGACATGCCGCCACCCATGCCGTTCAGCTGGCGTCCATAGGGATCGGGCGTGCCCATGACCGCGAGCAGGATGGGTTCGATGTCGGCACGCGCGCCCGGCAGATGGCGCGCGTGGAAGAAGACGCCCTTGCTCGTACCACCGCGATAGAATGTTGCGGGAATCCAGCCCTGCGTCATGACGTTTCCTTGGGTGTTGTCTTGTGTTGGCCCGCCAAGCCTCACGCGCCGATGAGGCTGATCGGCGAACGAAGGTGATGCACCGACCCTAGCGGACCCGGGCTGTCTATGGAATGATCCCGGACGAGACGCTCGCAATCCCGCGGCTCCCGGCCCGCCGCGCTTTGCCCCAGCGATGTGAGCCAGTTCGCGGCCTGTGCCAGCGAGGTCCGGACGAGGTAGCTTCCGCCCGTCTGCGCCCGCCGCCGCAGGGCGACCGCCGCTCCCAGCGCCAGCAGATAGCCGCACATGTAGTCGAGGGGTGAAACCGGCATGAGCCGTGGAACGCCCCCGCCTTCCTGCATTGCCAGACCGGCCGACGCCTGGAGAACGCTGTCGAACCCGCGCCGCGCCTGCCAGGGCCCGACATGCCCATAGGCGGACAGGGAGGCGTAGACGATGCCGGGGCGCAGGCTCGCCAGCGCATTCGCATCCAGCCCGAAGCGCTGCGCGACGCCGGGCCGGTAGGCCTGCAGAAAGACATCGGAACCCGCGATCATCTCTCGCAGACCGTCGCAAGCTTTGGGCTGACGCAGGTCGAGCGTCACCTGTTGTTTGTCGCGATTGGAGTCGAGTTGGTAGGAGAGCAGGTCGGGATAAAGCGGGTTCTCGATCCGCCTCACGCGAGCCCCGAGTTCCGCCAGCGTCTTGCCGCAGGTCGGCCCAGCGAGAACGCGAGTGAAATCGATCACGCGCACCGACGACAGCGGCGCTGCGCTGTCGCTCCAGGGCTCCGGCGGGCTGTCGCCGATCCTCACGACCTCGACCGATGGCAATCCGGCGAGCGCCCTGCCCTGTGCGCTTTCCACCCACTCGGCGCGGCTGCGCGCCATGGCCCCGATGGCTCCAGCCTCCGCCATGGAGTCCTCGAGCGCCATCGCCTCCCATCCGAGGACGCGACGCGCAATGGACTCGCGAGTGGGCTCAGCCTCCAGCAGCGCCAGCAGGCGCTCCCGGTGGTGGGCGAAATTCGTGTGCAGGAAGACCAATCGCCCGTCCTTCGTGTCGTAAAGGCCGGTCAGCGCATCGCGCGGCGCCGCGACGGGAGCTCCATCGAGCAGCACATGACGGTAGCCCTGCGTCGTGAGGGCGGCGAGATCGAGATCGACGCGAAAACGCTGGGTCCGCCCGATGGCAGCGAAAGCCGCTAAAGTCGCTGCGGCCAGCGTAACGCCCGCCGCTGTCCCGACGCGGAACCGTGTGGCGAAGATGGTATCGTCGCCCACGAAATCTACCTGTTCGGACAGGCCTGGCTCGAGGTGGAGCGATGCGAGGAGCTTCGCCAGTTCGCTGCGACAAAGCGCGGCCGTATCGGGGAAATCCATCAGCGATCCTGTTCGGCCAGACGAGGTCTCGCATGAAACGGGCTTATGAGGTGCCGGGCAAGCTGGAATGAAGGCATCACGGCGATCCTTATCGGCTGACGCTGCGACAAAGGTGGCCAGCTCATTCGAGGCGCCTCGGCTTGTAATACGAGCGATCACGCCGATCTTAGGCGCTCGCGTTCGCGCCGCATTCTATGCCGGTGCGCAGGAGTTGCTGCATGATCCCCTTCTCGATCCTCGATCTCGCCTTCGTGCCCGAAGGCGGCACGCCGCGTGATGCACTGCACCGCTCGCTCGATCTCGCCCGTCACGCGGAAGCGCTCGGCTACAACAGGTTCTGGCTGGCCGAGCACCACAACATGGTCGGCATCGCAAGTGCTGCGACCTCGGTCGTGATCGGCTATGTGGCCGGTGGCACGAAGACCATCCGCGTCGGTTCGGGCGGGATCATGCTGCCCAACCATTCGCCGCTGGTGATCGCGGAACAGTTCGGGACACTGGAAACGCTCTATCCCGGTCGTATCGACATCGGACTCGGTCGCGCGCCCGGCACCGACCAGCGCACCCTGCGCGCACTGCGCCGCAGCTATGAGAGCGCCGAGTCCTTCCCGCAGGATGTGATGGAATTGCGCGCCCTGCTCGGCCCCTCGCAGCCCGGCCAGACCATCCATGCCGTGCCCGGCACCGGTCTCGAAGTGCCCTTGTGGATCTTGGGATCGAGCACGTTCGGCGCACAACTCGCAGGCATGCTCGGCCTGCCCTACGCCTTCGCCTCGCATTTCGCGCCCGCGTCGCTGCACGAGGCGTTGCGGGCCTATCGCGCGCATTTCCAGCCCTCGGCTCAGCTCGACCGGCCCTATGCGATGGTGGCAGCCAATGTCATCACGGCCGGGACGGACGCGGAGGCGAAGCGCCTCTTCACCTCGGCACAGCAGAGCTTTACGCGCATGGTTCGTGGCACGCGGGGTCTTTTACCGGCTCCTATCGACGATATCGAAAGCTTCTGGACGCCGGCGGAAAAGGCGCAGGCGTCGAGCATGCTCGCCTGTTCCTTCGTGGGCAAGCCGGACAGCATTCGCGGCCAGCTCGAGGATTTCATCGCGAGCACGGGCGCGGACGAGTTGATCGTCGCAGCGGCTATCCATGACCATTCGGCGCGACTGCGGTCCTACGAGATGCTGGCGGGAATCCGTGAGAGCCTCGGCCACGCCATGGCTGCCGGCTGAGACTTACGGCCCTGGCCGCGTGGCGAGCCAGATGACGTGCTTCGCGCCACGCCCTGTCGCGTTGGCGCGGACGGAAAGTTCCTCGACGATGAAATCGGTCTTGCGCAGCCGCTGGGTGAACTTGCTGGCAGGCCCCGATGCCCACACCGCCAGCACGCCACCCGGGCGCAGAGCTGTGCGGGCGGCGGCGAGACCCGCCTTGTCGTAAAGCGCATCATTGCCGTTGCGGGTCAGTCCCTCGGGGCCATTGTCCACATCGAGCAGAATGGCGTCATAGGCTCCCTTTCCCGCACGGATGAGCTTGCCGACATCCTCCTCCCGGATGGTCACGCGCGGATCGCCCAGGCTGGTGCCGAAGACCTCCGCCATCGGCCCGCGCGCCCAGGCCACGACGGCAGGCACCAGTTCCACCACGGTGATCTGTGCGTCGGACGGAAGCTCAGCCAGCGCCGCGCGCAGGGTGAAACCCATGCCGAGGCCGCCGATGAGAATGCGCGGCTGCTTGCGGTCGCGGATTTTCGCGCAGGACAGCGTCGCCAGCGCCTGTTCGGAACCGCTAAGTCGGCTGTTCATCAGCTCGTTCTGGCCGAGCATGATCGAGAATTCCGCGCCGCGCTGCTTGAGGCGAAGCTCGCCCCCGCCGCCGGGAATTTGGGCCGTATCGAGTTGGGTCCACGGGATCAAGCTGGTGTCTCTCGTAAATTGCCGGAAGTGGCTCAGTCCCTAGCACAGGCGCGTGCGAGCCGCCGCATTTCCCGATAGCGAGCAATTTTCGATCGTGCATAATCGCGGTCACTCGCCCCGGAGAATGAGGGCGACCCGACTGTGGAGGGACCCGCATGGCCGCGATCAATTTCATGGTGAACGGGAGCGCCAGGACGCTCGACGTTCGCGATCCCGAGAAGCCCCTGCTCTATCTGCTGCGCAACGAACTCGGTCTCAAGGGGCCGAAATACGGCTGCGGCCTCGGCCAGTGTGGCGCCTGCACAGTCATCGTCGACGGCGAGGCCGTCCGCTCCTGCCAGATGCCCGCTTCGGCGCTTGCAGGGCAGAAGATCACGACCATCGAAGGTCTGGGTACCGTCGACGCCCCGCACAAGGTGCAGGCCGCCTTCATCGAGGAACAGGCCGCCCAGTGCGGGTATTGCACCAACGGCATGGTGATGACGAGCGCGGCGCTGCTCGCGCACACGCCGAGCCCCAGCGTCCCGGAAATCAAGGACGCGCTCGCCACGAACCTCTGCCGCTGCGGCACGCATGACAGGATCATCAGCGCCGTGTTGCGCGCTTCCGGGAGGGCACGCGGATGAACGCCATCGCATCACGCCGTGACATCCTGAAAGGCGGCGCACTCGTCGTCGCATTGTCCTTCGCGCCGCCGCTGCGCGCCCAGACTGCCAAGGTTGCGGCCAAGACCGTGGACCCGACGCAGGTCGACGCCTATCTCGCCGTCCACGCCGACGGCACGGTGACAATCTATTCGGGCAAGGTCGATCTCGGCACGGGGCTGCGCGCTGCGTTCCCGCAGATCGCAGCAGAGGAACTCGGCCTGCCCATCGCTCGCATCCGTCTCGTCGAAGGCGATACGGACACGACGCCGGATCAGGCGCCGACATCGGGCTCAAACGGAATCGCCAAGGGCGGCATGCAATTGCGGCAGGCGGCTGCGACAGCGCGTCAGGCTCTTGTTCGCATGGGAGCCGAAAAGCTCGGGAAGCCTGCGGCGGACCTCGACGCTATCGACGGTGAAATTCGTCCGAAGGCCGGTGGTGCGGGCGTAAGTTTCGCGGTGCTGCTGGCCGACAAGAGCTTCGACATGAAGCTCGACTCCAAGGCCCCCGTGCGCAGGCCCGACACCTTCCGCTACGTCGGCAAGCATGTGAAGCGCCCCGACGTTCCCGCCAAGGTAATGGGCAGCTTCGTCTACGCGCATAATTTCGAACTGCCCGGGATGCTGCATGGGCGCGTGGTGCGTCCTCCCTCCATGGGCGCTGCTCTCGAAACCGTGGAGGAGTCCTCCGTCTCCTCGATCCCCGGAGTTCAGGTCGTTCGCCTCAAGAACTTCCTCGGCGTGGTCGCGCCCGACGAGTGGGATGCGATCCGCGCTTCGCGCATGCTGAAGGCGACATGGTCGGGCGGTGGCCTGCCCGCCACCAGCGACAATCTGGCCGATTGGGTGCGCACGCGTGCTGCGAGCCTCGGCGACGAGACTCTCGACAAGCGCGGCGATTTCGAGCCTGCCTTCGCAGGCGGTGCGAAGAAGCTGACAGCCGATTTCTACTGGCCCGCACAGAGCCATGCTTCGCTCGGGCCATCCTGCGCGGTGGCGGACGTGTCCAACGGCGAGGCGAAGATCTGGTGTTCGTCGCAGGGCACGCATCGCTATCGCAAGCACTTCGCGACCATGTTGGACATCCCGACCAGCAAGACGAGCGTCTATTATCTCGATGGCGCGGGCTGCTACGGCATGAACGGCCACGAGGATGCGGCGGCGGATGCAGCCTTTCTCTCCCGCGCGGTCGGCAAGCCGGTGCGCGTGCAATGGATGCGCGAGGACGAGCACGGCCTCGATCCCAAGGGGCCCCCGCAGGTCATCACGCAGGAGGCGGCATTGTCGCCCGAGGGCAAGATCGTCGCCTGGCGCACGCAGATGTGGGTGCCCAAGGCGACAGAAGGCCTGCCGACCATTCCCTTGCTCTCGCCCGCTGAGACGGGCTCGAAGCAGACGCCCGGCATGGGAACGGGTTCGGTCAGCCAGGGGGGCACGCCCGTCTACGACGTGCCCAACCAGCAGACCCTCGTTCACTGGTTGAAGGAAACGCCTCTGCGGCCCTCGCATCTGCGCGCTCCGGGCAAGATCGGCAACCTGCTGGCCGTAGAGACCTTCATGGATGAGATGGCGCTCGAAGCTGGCCGCGATCCCCTCGCCTTCCGGCTCGAATATCTCTCCGATCCGCGCGGCCGCGAATGCCTGCAACGGGCGGCGGCGCTGTTTGGCTGGGATGCTCGCGTGCAGCCGCGCCGCGACGGCAAGGGGCGCGGCATCGCCTACACGCAATACAAGGGCAACGACACCTATGTCGCCATGGCGATGGAGGTGGAGGTCGATGGCGCGAGTGGGCGCGTCAGGGTGACGCGCGTGGCGGCGGCGCAGGATTGCGGGCAGATCATCAGCCCGGACGGCGTCAGGGCGCAGGTGGAAGGCTGCATCCTCCAGACCATCGGGCGCACCCTGTTCGAGGAGGTGAAGTTCAATTCGAGGAACGTCACCAGCCGCGACTGGGCGAGCTATCCCATCCTCACCTTCCCGGATGTGCCCGACCTGAAGATTGATCTTATCGACCGTCCGAACGAGCCGCCGATAGGCTCGGGAGAAGGCGCAACCGCCCCCGTGGCGGCGGCGCTCGCCAATGCGGTCTTCGACGCCACAGGCGTGCGCCTGCGCAACGTGCCCTTCACCGCACAGCGCGTAAAGGCCGCGATGCTCGAGGGCGGCGCGAGACACGGTTGAACAACCGGACGGGCGAGGCCACTTGACCCCGCCCGTCCGCACTGATGAACTGCATGGAACAACCGCTGCGAAACGACGGCGGATTCCGGGAGGATGTCATGCGAGCCACTTTGCGGGGGCTGCCAGCACTCGTTGCTACGCTTTTCTTCAGTCTTGCGACGCAAGCCCAAAGTCAATCGATCGAGCAATTCTATCGCGGCAAGACGATCACCGTCATGATCGGTTATGGCGTCGGCGGGTCCGACGATCTCTGGGCGCGACTGATCTCCCGCCACATGGGACGCTTCATTCCCGGCCAGCCGAATGTGGTGCCGCAGAACGTGCCGGGCGCAGGTAGCCTGGTGGCTGCGAACCAGATCTACAATACAGCGCCGAAGGACGGGACCGTGTTCGGCCTCATCAACCGGGGCGTGCCCTTCGAGCCGCTGTTTGGCGGCAACAGCACGCAGTTCGATCCGCGCAAGTACAATTATATCGGCAGCCCGGATCGCGACACCATCGTCTGCTTCGCCCGCGCAGACACGCCCTTTGACACAGTCGCGGGCCTGCGCAATCGCGAGATGATCGTGGCGGCCACCGGTTCTGGCGCGGACAGCCAGACCTATCCTGTCCTGCTGCGCGACCTCCTGGGGTTGAAGGTCAAGATCGTCGCGGGATATCCGGGCTCGCGTGAGATGAACCTCGCGGTGGAGCGCAACGAAGCGCAGGCGACCTTCATCAGCTACGACACGGCGGCCCGCGAGCCGGGTCTCGCCAACGGCACCCGCCGCATCCTCTTTCAGGGAGCGGTTACGCCCGATCCGCGCATGAAGGATGTGCCTACGTTGAAAGGGCTCGCCGCAGACGATGCGCAATCGCGCGCGCTCGACTTCTTCCTGTTGCGCGGACAGATGGGCCGGCCCTTTGTTGCCCCTCCTGGCGTGCCCGCCGAGCGCATCCAGGCCTTGCAGGCGGCGTTCGACGCGACGCTGAAAGATCCTCAGGTGATGGAGGAAGCGAAGAAACAAGGACTCAACATCTCCTATATCTCGCCCCCCGAGCTCGCCGCCGTTGTCGATCGCGCCTATCTGGCAGATCCCGAAACCATCGCGCGCGTTCGCAAGTCGCTGCATTGAACCGGGGCCGAAGCACATGATCACGTCTTCCGCCCGCCTCCCCGATCCCTATCTCGAATGGGCCCATGCTCAGGGCGTCCCGATCATCGAGGATTTCGGCATAGACATTCGTAAAGTACCTGTCGCGCGCTGGGATCGCTATGGCATGAACGGTGCGTTCTGCCATCTGAAGGGCCGCGACGACTATATCTCGATCTTCGCCTTCGAGCTGCCGCCGGGATCGAAGTCCGCACCACTCAGGCATATCTGCGAAGAGGTGATCTACGTCATCTCAGGCCACGGTTCGACGACCGTGGTGCTGGAAGACGGACGGCGGCACAGTTTCGAATGGGGGCCGAAGAGCCTGTTTTCGATTCCGCTGAACGCGACGCATCAATATTTCAACGGCTCGGGCCGCGAACCCGCCCGCTTTGCCTCAGTCAACAACATGGTTTTCACCATGAATTGTTTCCGGGACGAGGACCTCATCTTCAATTGCCCGGTCGCCTTCCCCGAACGCGCGGGACGGCCGGAGTATTTCGTCGGCGAAGGCGAGTTCATCTCGATTTCGCCGGGACGGCATCAATGGGAGACGAATTTCGTTCCCGATCTCTCCGACTTCGAACTGAAGAAATGGTCTCAGCGCGGCGCTGGGGGATCGAACCTGCGTTTCATGCTGACTGAAAATACGATCGGTGCGCATTCGTCCGAAATGCCGGTGGGAACCTACAAGAAGGGCCACAGGCATTTCGACGGCGTCTGCGTCTTCGCCGTGACGGGACAGGGCTATTCGCTCCTCTGGCATGAGGACGATCAGGATTTCACCCGCGTCGACTGGGAACACGGCTGCGTCTATTGCCCGCCGGATTCCATGTTCCATCAGCACTTCAACGTGGCCGATCACCCCTCGCGTTATCTCGCGCTTCAGATCGGCACGGTGCGCTATCCGCTGCTCAAGATGAAGCGCGAAATCTGGGATGTCGGCGTCGACAAGGATGTGAAGCAGGGCGGCGCGCAGGTCGAATACGAGGATCAGGATCCCCGTGTGCATCAGATCTGGCTCGACGAAATCACGCGCCACGGCGTCGCATCGCAAATGGCGCCCTTCATCGACGAATCCCGCTTTGCAAGGAAGCCGTGACATGAGCGACCTCGACCCCGGCTTCCTCGACCAGAAATATCTCGTCGATCCCTACGCCAATTGGGCCAAGGCGGAAGGCGTGCCCATCGTCACGGGCGCGGCCATCGACTTGATGACGGTTGAGACGCAGCCTTGGGCGCGCTTCGGCGTCAAGGGCGCGATCTGCCACGTCGATGGACGTTGCGACTATCTCAACGCCTTCGTCTTCGAGATCCCGGCGGGCGCATCCTCAGCGCCAATGCGGCACGTCTACGAGGAATGCTACTACGTGCTCGACGGCTTGGGCACGACCGACATCACCTTGTCGGACGGCTCACGCCACGCCGTCGAATGGGGTCCGAAAAAGCTCTTCGCCGCGCCCATCAATGCCACGTGCCTTCACCGCGCATCGGGCTCGCGCCCTGCCCGCCTCGTCGCGCTCAATGACATGCGCTACCTGATGGGGCTCTATCGCAACGAGACATTCCTCTTCGACAACCCGACGCCTTTCCATGCACGTCAGGCCAAGGCGGTCGCCGCCGGTCTTGCCGTGGAGCCGCTTGAGCAGGAGGAAGGCGCGATGCCGCTGGCCGACATGTCGCTCGGCGTCGATCTCGCGATTATTCCCGGGCAAGGCTGCGGGACCGCGCGGCGGCAGATGCAGGGGCAGCATCTTCTCGGCGTCGACGGCGAGGGGGTGACGCACTCGTTCAGGACCTCGGATACGGAGGTGATCCCTACGCCATGGCAACACGGCGTCCTGGTGGGGCTGCCCGGAATGAGCTTTCATCAGCATTCCAGCACAGGCGCGGCGCCCGCGCGTATGCTGACGATAGAACTGGGCTCGATCTCCGCCCCCATGTTCCGCAGCCGCCGCGCCGCTTATGGCGACAAGGAGGTCTACGCGTCGGGCGCGGCGACGGTTCCGGCGCGATAGTGCCGGCCTCGCCCGCGATAACGGAGGAAAAGTGTCGTATTTTAGGCTTGAGCGAAGCATTGAATTGCATCGAGCGACGAATTGTGGAGCTGGTGCGACTCAGCTTGGCACCCTCGTCAAGTCATTTTATTACCATGCGCGAAAGTCATAGCGTGGTCGCGACTTTGCTGCTACAAGTGCGACAGGTGCGCGCATCCCACATGAGAACTCCGGGAAACCGGATGGATCGAGACCAGTCGGGGGCACCTCCTGGCTGGATTTTTGCGTTTAAATTCCAGAGACGGACTACGGGCTTAAGGCCTTTTGGCGGAGACGAGCAGGTATCATGAGCAAAGGTAAAGATTTCCGGGGCCCCAGAAAGCGGGGATTCGATGACGATGGACCGATGTCCTACGACTCCCGTCCGAGCCGTCCGTCTCGCCCGGCCTTTGGCAGCCCCAGCAGCAGCAGTAGCAGCTTTGGTGGCAGCCCCGCTCCCGAAATGGGAGCCCCGGCGGGTTCGCCCATCGACGCCACCGTGAAATGGTTCAAGGGCGACAAAGGCTTCGGCTTTGTCGAACTGGGCAATGGCACCGGTGACGCCTTCCTCCACATCGGCGCCCTGCAGTCCGCGGGCTACGAGACGGTTCCTCCGGGAGCGAAGCTGAAGGTCCTCGTCGGCCAGGGCATGAAGGGTGCTCAGGTCACGCGCGTTCTGGAAGTGGATGCCTCGACCGCCTCCGAGCAGCGCCCCGCCACGGCAGCACGGTCTTTCGACAGCCCGCGTCCGCAGCGTCGTATGCCTGACGTCACCACGGCAACCGAGATCATGGGAACCGTGAAGTGGTTCGATGACGCGAAGGGCTTCGGCTTCGTCGCGAGCAACGATGGCGGCAAGGACGTCTTCGTTCACATCTCGATCCTGCGCCCGTCTGGAATCGCACACCTCCCCGAGGGGCAGGCGGTGTCCATGAAGGTCGTTGAAACGCCGAAGGGCCGCGAGGCCGTCTCTATCGATCTGGCCTGACAGCCCGCTCGAGTTCCTGTTCCAGTCTCCGCCGGGCCTTCTGGCCCGGCAAAAAGGCGCTCGTCTTTCGGGCGCCTTTTTCATTTTGAGCGGCCCGTCCGGAGATTCCCCATGAAGCCCGCACGCGACATCTCCCGCCTCATCGAGATCATGGCCGCGCTGCGCACGCCGGGGACCGGTTGCCCATGGGATCTCGAGCAGGACTTCCAGAGCATCGCGCCCTACACGATCGAGGAGGCCTATGAGGTGGCCGACGCTATCGAGCGCGGCGACTGGCTCGACCTGACCGACGAACTCGGCGATCTCCTTCTGCAGGTCGTGTTTCATGCCCGGATCGCGGAAGAATCCGGGCTGTTCGCATTTCCCGATGTCGTAGAGGCGATCACGAGCAAGCTTGTACGCCGCCACCCGCATGTCTTTGGCGACACGAAGAACCTGACACCAGACGAGGTGAAAGCCGTTTGGGGGCAGATCAAGGCGGAGGAAAAGGCCGAGCGCCGCCTGCGGCGCGGCATCACCGAGGCGCAGGAGCCGAAGGGGCTTCTGTCGGGAATTCCACACGCCCTGCCGGGCCTGACGCGCGCGGTGAAACTCCAGTCGAAGGCCTCCACCGTCGGCTTCGACTGGAACGATGCGCGGCTCGTGATCGAAAAGATCAAGGAAGAGATCGGCGAACTGGAACAAGCCGCCGAGGCCGGCCATCACGCTGAAATTCGCGGCGAAATTGGGGATCTCATCTTCGCGGTGGCCAATCTCGCCCGGCATGTGGATGTCGACCCGGAAGATGCGTTGCGGGTCACAAACGCCAAGTTCGAGCGCCGTTTCAACCACATCGAGAAGACGCTCGAAGCCCGCGGGCGAAGCCTCACCGAGGCCACGCTCGCGGAAATGGACGCGCTCTGGGACGAAGCCAAGGCGCGCGAACGTCAGTCCTGATCGTCGTCCGAGGGTTCGTCGTCTGGCTCTTCAACCGGGGGCGACTCGGGCGGCGGCAGCAGCGCCGAGACGACGGGCTCATCGTCGCGGCTCGCGTCGGGGAAACGTTGCAGCAGGCGCTCGATCTTCTCAGGCGCGAGTCGCACGATCAGGTCGAGCGATCCATCCGCCTCAGCCTCGCGCGAGAGAACCTCGCCATTCTCGTAGAGCCAGTGCAGCCCTTGCCCGTCGGTCGCGCCAACAGGCACACGGAAGCGCGAGCGCCCGCGTGCGAGCTTTTCCTGGATCCCGGCGAGCAGCTGGTCCGTCCCTTGGCCCGTCAGCGCGGACACGACAAAGGGCCGCTCCTCCGGGCTGCGATGCGCGACAGCGTCGATCAGAGCCTCGCGTCCGGCTTCGTCGAGGAGGTCCAGCTTGTTCCAGACCTCGACGATGCGGTCGCGGTTCTCCGCCTCGATCCCAAGATCGGCGAGAATGGCCTCGACGTCGGCGCTCTGGGCCTGCGTGTCCTCATGGGCGATATCACGCACATGCAGGACGATATCGGCCGAGATGACCTCTTCGAGCGTGGCGCGGAAGGCGGAAACCAGCGTCGTCGGCAAGTCAGAGATGAAGCCCACCGTGTCGGACAGCATGACCCGTGCGCCGTGCGGCAGGCGCAGGCCGCGCAAGGTGGGATCGAGGGTCGCAAACAGCATGTCCTCGGCCAGCACTTCCGAGCGGGTCAGCCGGTTGAACAGCGTGGATTTGCCGGCATTGGTGTAGCCGACCAGCGCTATCACCGGATAGGGCACTGCCTGGCGGCTCTTGCGATGCAGGCCGCGTGTCTTCTTGACGGTCTCCAGATCGCGCTCGATTTTCGTCATGCGCTCCTGGATGAGCCGCCGGTCGGTCTCGATCTGGGTCTCGCCGGGGCCGCCCAGGAAGCCGAAGCCGCCACGCTGGCGCTCGAGATGGGTCCAGGACCTGACTAGCCGCGACTTCTGATAGTTCAGATGTGCGAGCTCGACCTGCAGCGCACCTTCGCGCGTGCGGGCGCGGCGGCCAAAGATCTCGAGGATCAGGCCGGTGCGGTCGATGACCTTGGTGCCGAATTCCTTCTCGAGGTTGCGCTGCTGCACCGGCGAGAGCGCGCAGTCCATCATGACGAGATGGACGTCGTGCTCCTTCACCCGCTCCGCGATTTCCTCGACCTTGCCCTTGCCGAGATAGGTGGCAGGGCGGATCTGCGTCAGCATGACCAGTTCGCGCGCGACGACGTCGAGATCGATGGCCCGGGCGAGACCCTCGGCCTCGTCCAGCCGCGCTTCAGGCGCGCGGAGAGATCCGCCGACCGACAGGCGGGCGGAGGCGCGATCGCTCAGATAGGGCCCCACCACAAGCGCATGTGTCGCTTCGGCGAAGGCCTTCTCCGGTTCAACGATGGGTTTTCCGATATCAGCCGCGCTCACAGGGACCTCGCTTCAGCGCCGCCCCTGCTCGCCTCACTTCTCAACGGAATCGTCGGGCTCGAACATCTGGATCGGATGGCCGGGCATGATCGTCGAGATCGCGTGCTTGTAGACGAGCTGGGAGTGCCCGTCGCGGCGCAGGAGGACGCAAAAATTATCGAACCAGGTAACAACTCCTTGGAGTTTCACGCCGTTCACCAAAAAGATCGTGAGCGGCACCTTGTTCTTGCGTACGAAGTTCAGGAACGTGTCCTGCAAGTTTTGGGTGCGTTCGGCAGCCATTTTTTTCTCTTTCCGTCAGGTCCGGCTTTAGCCCCGGCTGACTTTCCGGATTGTGTCGTCAATCGCACGAAGTAGCGAACATACGCCCGACCGAGCCTAGCGGATCGCAATAAAGCCCCGCAAGGTAAAGTTCGGCTTGCCACATAACGCTTTCGGACTGTGGATTCACGCCCTCAGTCGATCGAGAGGGACTTGAGTTTTCGGTGAAGCGCTGAGCGCTCCATGCCGATAAACTCGGCCGTGCGGGAGATATTGCCGCCAAAACGGCTGATCTGGGCGACCAGATACTCACGCTCGAAAACTTCGCGCGCGTCGCGGAGCGGCAGGCTCATCAGCTTCTCGCCGCCCGTCCCGTTGGGCGTGGTAGGCACCAGCGCGCCGATCTCGGACGGCAGCATTTCCGCCGTGATCTCCGCATCGGGATCGCCCGCGGTGAGGATCATCAGCCGTTCCACATTGTTGCGAAGCTGGCGGATATTGCCGGGCCAGTCGTGCGATTGCAGCACGGCCATGGCATCGTCGCCGACCTTGCGGCGCGGCATGCCCGTCGTCTGCGAAACCTGCTCCATGAAATAGGACACCAACTCGGGAATGTCCTCGCGCCGCTCCGACAGAGAGGGCACGCGGATCGGCACGACGGACAGGCGGTGGAACAGATCCTCGCGGAACGTGCCTTCGGCGATGGCGGCGGCGAGATCGCGGCTCGCCGATGAGATGATGCGCACGTCCACATGAACGCGCGTCGCGCCGCCGACGCGCTGGAAATTCTGGTCGACGAGGACGCGCAGGATCTTGCCCTGCGTCTCCTTGGGCATGTCCGAGACTTCGTCCATGAACAGCGTGCCGCCATGGGCCTCTTCAAGCGCACCGACCTTGCGCAGGCGCCCCTCTCCGCCTTCCGTGCCGAACAGTTCGGTCTCCATCGAGTCGGGCGTGATGGTCGCCGCGTTGATGACGACGAACGGACCGCCCGCACGGTTCGACGCCTCATGGATGGCGCGCGCCACGAGTTCCTTGCCCGCACCCGGCGCTCCCGTGATGAGGATGCGCGAATTGGCCGGCGCGACGCGGTCGATGACGCTGCGCAACTGATTGATGGTGCTCGACTTGCCGACCATTCGGTTGGTCGCGCCGGAGCGCGTCTTGAGATCGGTCAATTCACGCTTGAGCCGCGACGCTTCCAGCGCGCGATCGGCGACCAGCACCAGCCGATCCGCCTTGAAGGGCTTCTCGATGAAGTCGTAGGCCCCGAGCTTGATCGCGGAGACCGCCGTCTCGATGTTTCCGTGGCCGGAAATCATCACGACCGGCAGGGTCGGATGCTGCTCCTTGATGATCTGCAAGATCTGCAGGCCATCGAGCCGCGAGCCCTGCAGCCAGATGTCGAGGAAGACGAGGTGGGGCCGTCGCGCTTCGATCGCGGCCAGGGCCTCGTCAGAGTTGCGCGCGGTGCGCGTGGAATGTCCCTCGTCCGAGAGAATGCCGGACACGCCTTCACGAATGTCGGCCTCGTCATCGACGATGAGAATATCGCTGACCATGGATCGTCATGCCTTCTCGATAGGGGGCAATGCGCTGGATGCCGTAACGGCAGCCGCATCATCCTGATGAATCATGGGGAAATAGAGTCGGACACAGGCACCCGGACCGGGGTCTGCGTCGAGCAGTTCGATGCCGCCGCCGTGATCCTCGAGGATCTTGGCGACGATGGGGAGGCCGAGGCCCGTACCTTCCGCGCGCGTCGTCATATAGGGCTCGAGCAACCGCTGCCTGTTCTCGGTGGGGAAGCCTATGCCGTTGTCGCTGACTTCGATGGACAGCATGCCGCGCGGCTGTTCGTGAACGTGGACCTTGATGCGGCCGGGCTCGCTCTTTTCGGGATCGCGCGCGGCAAGACCTTCGGTAGCGTTCTTGATGATATTGGTGAGCGCTTGGGAAATCAGCCTGCGGTCGAATTTCGCCCGCATCGGCTCTTCGGGAACCTCTTCGACGAACTCGACCTCAGGATGCCCTACCTTCATCAGGAAAAGAACCTGCTTCACCGTCACGGTGACATCCTCTTCCTCCAGCCGCGGCTTCGGCGTGCGCGCGAAGGAGGAGAACTCATCCACCATCCGTTTGATGTCATCGACCTGTCGCACGATCGTATCCGTGCACTGGTAGAAGATATCGCGGTCCACCGTGATGAGCTTGCCGTATTTGCGCTTCAAGCGCTCCGCCGATAGCTGGATCGGCGTCAGCGGGTTCTTGATCTCATGCGCAATGCGCCGCGCGACATCGGCCCAGGCCGATGTGCGTTGCGCGCTGACGAGGTCGGTGATGTCATCGAGTGTCACAACATATGATTGCTCGACGTGGGACGAAGGTTCCGTGCTCACTCGCACATTGAAGATGCGCTCGCGTCCGCTGCGAACCATCGTTGTCTGGCCCTGATACAGCCGCACGCGTTTTTCACGCGCATCCGCGATGAGGGGCCCCAGTTCGGGGATGACGTCTTCGATCGGCTTGCCCGGCGCGGCCTCGGCATCCGTGTGTGCGCCCTCGAGCAATTTCAGCGCAGAGGGATTGAGCACCGTGACGAGGCCGCCCTTGTCGATCCCGATGACTGCAGCAGGGACGCCCGACAGGACCGCCTCTGTGAACAGACGCCGTTCGTCGATCAGGTTGCTCGCGGCGATCAGGCGATTCTGCTGGAGCCGCAATTCGCTGGTCATCTTGTTGAAGGTCTCGCCGAGATGGGCGAGATCGCCTTCCGACTTGTGGACGGGCACCTGGACGTAGAGATTGCCCGACGACACCTGATCCGTCGCCGCGATCAGGCGGCGGATCGGCATGACGAGACGATTGGCGAAGGACAGGCCGAGCCATGTCGCCGAGAGCAGCATGATCAGGGCGAGCAGGACATACATGGTCGCAAAGGCGATCTGGATGTTGCGGCGATGTGCATCGAAGGCCTCGTAGAGCGCGATCAGCCCGGCCGCCTGTGCAGGAAAGTCGACCGCGAACGGATCGATCGGCCGCGCCACATAGAGATAGGTATTGTCCAGCGAGACGAGGTCGCGCAAGGCGACGAAGGTGCGGCCTTCATCGAGGATGAGGCACAGCGGCTCGTTCTTTTTGGCATCGTCGAAATCACTTGGTTCGGGGGACACCACCCTCCCCTCCGCGCCCGTGTCGGCACGCTCCAGCACGCTTCCGTCACGCGCCATCAGCACAGCTGTCGTGAAGCCCAGGATCTTTGAGCGGCCGGTGAAGAACTCGCGGAACTTGTCTCGGTCGCTCTCGTAGATTGTGCGAAGCCGATCGAGATCGCTCGCGAGCAACCGCGACTCCTGGAGCAGCGAGCGGCATTGGGATTCGCGAAACAACCGGGCAGCTTCGGCGGTGTTGAGCACGAAGCCGCGGACATCCTGCATGAAAGCCGGATTGAGGCTGCGCTCCAGGGTGATCGAGCCGACCACGGCGATGATGATCGCAGGCGCGGCCGCAATGCCCGAGAAAAGGCCCACGATGCGGACGTGAAGCCCCGCGCCCGCGGCGCCCGCGCGATAGGCCCGTACCAGCCGCCACACCTCGGCGATCAGCAGGCCGGTCAGCAGGAGGATGATGATCGCATTGGCGAGGAAGAGACCGAGCACGACGCTGGTGGTCGGCGAGATCGGCGTGAAGTCCGCGAAGATCAGGACCGTCGCCAGCCCGCAGATAACAGCGAGCGTCACCACCACGGGCCCGAACCGCGCCAGAAAGCGCCGCTCGCCCTGGTAGGCGGTTGGCCGTTTGCCCTGCCCTGTATCTGCCGACGCCATTCAGGCCCTCATATTCCGGCATCTTGAAACGACAGGCTTGCGCGACGCAGATTGCGCGCAGGCGAGATCAATTCGTGCCGGTCCGATTCGAATGCCACAGATCACAGTGACATTCGTACAACGGTGTTGCCGGATTGCGACAATTTTGAGGGCGCGCGCCGACATATCCACTGCCTGCAACATTCCGGACAAAGTGAAGGGTCTGGCTCAAGCCCCGAAAACAAAGACGGACGGCGATTTTTTCGCCGTCCGTCGAGGTCGTCATGGAATGTTCTGAAGTCTCAGCGCGGCGAGCGCATCAGCCGAATGTCGAGATCCCGCACCTTCTTGCGCAGGGTGTTCCGGTTCAGGCCGAGAAGTTCGGCAGCCTTGATCTGATTCCCGCGCGTCGCAGACAGTGCCGCCGAGATCAGCGGATATTCGATTTCCCGCAGGACGCGATGATACAGGCCGGGCGGCGGCAATTGCTCGCCGTGGGTCCGGAAAAGGGCCGCGAGGTGGTGCTCGACCGAGAGCGACAGGGTCGTGTCATCCTCGAAAGAGCCATTGAGTGGCGGCGGCGATGCGCCGTTGCCGGGCGCGCTGGTCTGACGCGAGACGAGTGGTGCATCGTGACCGAGTTCCTGCTCCACCAGAGAATCGGTGATGAGTTCCTGCGGGTAGAGAGCAGCAAGACGCCGGATCAGGTTTTCCAGCTCGCGGATGTTGCCCGGCCAGCGATAGCGCTTCATGCGCTCGACGGCGGCGCCTTCCATATGCTTCAGGGGCAGGCCTTCGGAGGCGGCGAGCTTGAAGAAATGGCGGGCGAGATCAGGGATATCCTCCGAGCGCTCGCGCAACGGCGGGAGGCGCAGCGGCACGACGTTCAGACGGAAGAACAGATCCTCGCGGAACAGGCCCTGCTGGATGAGGATCCGAAGGTCCTTGTTGGTGGCAGCGACGATGCGGACATTGGTCTTGATCGCGGTGCGCCCGCCCACGGTCGTGTATTCGCCCTGCTGGAGAACGCGCAGAAGGCGCGTCTGCGCGTCCATGGGCATGTCGCCGATTTCATCGAGGAAGAGCGTGCCGCCCTCGGCCTGTTCGAAGCGGCCCGCCGAGCGTGCGTTGGCTCCGGTGAAGGCCCCCTTCTCGTGGCCGAAAAGTTCGCTTTCGATGAGATCGCGCGGGATGGCCGCCATGTTGATGGCGACGAAGGGGCCATTACGCCGCTTGCCGTAGTCATGCAGGGCGCGGGCAACGAGTTCCTTGCCGGTGCCGGATTCGCCCGTGATCATCACGGTCAGATCCGTCTGCATGAGGCGTGCGAGGGTGCGGTAGATCTCCTGCATGGCAGGCGATCTACCCACCAGCGGCATGCCCTCGATCTCTTCCGGCTTCTCACGCGCCACGCGGGCGCGCGGCTCGCTCATGGCGCGGCCGACAATGGCCACGAGCTCCTTCAGGTCGAAGGGCTTGGGCAGGTAGTCGTAGGCGCCGCGCTCGGAGGCCTTGATCGCGGTCATGAAAGTGTTCTGCGCGCTCATCACGATGATCGGCAGATCGGGCCGAAGCTTCTTGATGCGAGGCAGGAGTTCGAAGGCGTTCTCGTCTGGCATGACGACGTCAGTGATGACGAGGTCGCCCTCGCCGGCCTGGACCCAGCGCCACAAGGTGCCCGCTGTTCCCGTAACGCGCACCTCGTAACCCGCCCGAGCGAGCGCCTGACTCAGCACAGTCCTGATCGCGGCGTCGTCGTCGGCAACGAGGATATTTCCGGTCGCCATCTGCACCTGTCTCCTACACCTCTCGGCGGCTTATCGTGACTGCGTCAGCCCGGGACCGGACTGTCACTCCGCCCCGCCCCGCCCGTCCGTCGGGGCGTACATGGGCATCAGAACCCTGAAGGTGGTTCTGCGCGGGTGAGACTCGCATTCAACGATTCCACCATGATCACCAATGATCTTCGCTACAAGTGCAAGACCGAGGCCAGTTCCTGAGGCCTTGTTGCTGACGAACGGGTCGAACAGATGCTCCGCAATGTCCGGGGCCACGCCGGGCCCGTTGTCCCGCACGCAGAACTCGAGCGGCAGGCCGATAGGAATGCGTGAGCCCGGCGTCTTCAGCCGCACGCCGGGCCGGAACGCCGTGGAGAGCTCGATTTCCCCTTCGATGGCGTCCTCGCCGATCGCCTCGGCGGCATTCTTCACCAGATTCAGGAACACCTGGATTAACTGATCCCTGTTGGCTGAAACGGGCGGCAGGGAGGGATCGTAGGTCTCGTGGAAGCGGATATGCCGCGCAAACCCCGCCTGCGCGATCCGCTTCACGTGATCGAGCACGGCGTGGATGTTGACGCTTTCCCGCTCGATGGGCCGTTCGTCGGAGAAGACTTCCATGCGGTCGACGAGTTTCACGATGCGGTCGGTCTCGTCGCAGATGAGCTGCGTCAGAGACCGATCCTCGTCGCTCAGGCCCGGCTCGAGGAGTTGAGCGGCGCCACGTATCCCAGAAAGGGGATTCTTGATCTCGTGTCCAAGCATCGCCGCCAGCGCCGTAACGGAACGCGCTGCACCGCGATGCGTCAATTGCCTGTCCATTTTATCGGCAATTGTCCGTTCTTGCAGCATAATGACTACGCCGTCGCCACCTGCCGAAAGCGGAGCCGCGTTGATATCGACAATCCGCTCTGCCCCGATGCGAGGTGTCCCGATATCGACACGGTATTCGTTGACGGCGGCGCCCCGCTCGAGCGCGTGCTCGACCACGGACAGAAGGGGTGACCCGAAAGGCAGGATGTCGTCGAGCTTGAGCCTCATCAACATGACACGGCTGATTTCGAAGAAGGTCTCGGCTGCCCCGTTGGCGTCCTTGATCGTGCCGTCGCGCGCGACAGCCAGAACGGGGTGCGGCAATGCGTTGAAGAGCATCTGCGCGGAGGGGGCAAAAATCTTCGAGCTTTCGCCCACCCAGGGGTGAGAAAGACTGTTCTGCATGGTCAAGCCGCTTCGGCGCCAGAGGCGCGTTCGAGACAGGGCTGATCGAAGAAGCCGGCCAGGAGGGACTTCACCTCCGCCGCATCTTCGCTCGTGACCAGCCGAAGCCGGTCTGCCGGACGGGGAGCTGCCCCGGCGAGGGCGTGGTCCGCATAGGCCGCGAGGTGTTTACGGGCGTGACGGAGCCCATTCCTCGCGCCATAGATGGAGAGCAGTGTCTCGTAATGCTCTAGGGCCGCCTCGGCTCGCGCCGCCGTGTCGGGCGCGCTGCCCTCCCCGCCGCCAAGGGCTGCTGCGATCTGGCCGACGAGCCAAGGACGGCCAAGCGCCGCGCGGCCGATCATGACGCCGTCCGCGCCCGAGCGTTCCAGCATGAGGCGCGCATCGGCTGGCGTCGCGCAGTCGCCGTTGGCGACGAGGGGGATCGATATGGCGTGTCGCACGGCGTGAATCGCGGTCCAGTCCGCCTCGCCATTGTAGAACTGGCAGCGCGTGCGACCGTGGACCGTGACGAGCTGCACGCCTTCGGCCTCGGCGCGGCGCGCGAGTTCCGGCGCGTTGTGGGATCTATCGTCCCAGCCGAGGCGCATTTTCAGGGTAACGGGTATTTTCACGGCCGCGACGGTGGCGTGCACCAGCTTGATGGCGTGATCGAGGTCGCGCATCAGGGCCGAGCCGGCATAGCCGCCGGTCACGCGCTTGGCGGGGCAGCCCATGTTGATATCGATCATGGCCGCGCCCGAGGCTTCCGCCAGCCGAGCCGCCTCGCCCATCCAGAAGGGGTCGCAGCCGGCGATCTGCACGACGTGGGGCTCGACGCCCTCGCCTTCGGCGCGCATGCGGGTCGCTTCGTCGCCGCGCACGTAATTGTCGGAGGCGACCATTTCGGAGACGACAAGAGAAGCGCCGAAGCGGCGGGCGATCCGCCGCATCCCGATATCCGTGATGCCGGACATGGGTGCCAGAATGGCGCAGCCATCGAGCACGAGGGGGCCGACCACCAGCGGCGTGCGGCCCCGTTCGTCCGACAGGGCAATATTGCTCAAAATATGGGCACTCGAAAACATGCCACTATCATAGTCAGTTTTGTGCAACGCGCAACGAGCAGCAGCTTGGGCTTTACCGCACGGAGTCGGCCAGCCGCCTCAGATCAGGGACTTGATGGCGCTGCGACCCGCGTAACGAGCCTGCGATCCCAGCTCCTCCTCGATCCGGATGAGCTGGTTGTACTTTGCCAGTCTGTCGGAGCGGGCGAGCGAACCCGTCTTGATCTGCCCGCAGTTGGTCGCCACGGCCAGATCGGCGATCGTGGAATCCTCCGTCTCGCCAGAGCGATGCGACATGACCGCGGTGTAGGCCGCGCGCTGCGCCATTTCCACCGCTGCCAGCGTCTCGGTCAGCGAGCCGATCTGGTTGACCTTGATCAGGATCGAATTGCCGATACCCTCGGAAATGCCGCGCGACAGGCGGGTGACGTTGGTCACGAACAGGTCATCGCCGACCAGCTGGCACTTCTTGCCGATCTTGTCGGTCAGCAGCTTCCAGCCCGCCCAGTCGTCTTCGGACATGCCGTCTTCGATGGTGGCGATGGGGTAAGCCGCCACGAGCTTGGCGAGATAGTCGACCTGCTCCTCGATGGAGCGGGTCTTGCCTTCGCCTTCATAATGATAGGCGCCGTTCTTGAAGAATTCCGTGGCGGCGCAATCGAGGCCGAGCACGATGTCCGTGCCAGTCTTGAAGCCAGCCTGCTCTATCGCCTTCATGCAGAAGTCGAGCGCGGCTTCAGCCGAAGGGAGGTTGGGCGCGAAGCCGCCTTCATCGCCGACATTCGTGTTGTGACCGGCCTTCTTGAGCGCGCCCTTGAGCACGTGGAAGATTTCGGCGCCCCAGCGGACCGCTTCCCGGATATTCGGGGCGCCCACCGGCATGATCATGAATTCCTGGAAGTCGATGGGGTTGTCGGCATGCATGCCGCCATTGACGATGTTCATCATCGGCACCGGCAGGACGCGCGCCTGCGTGCCCCCGACGTAGCGATAGAGCGGCAGGCCGGAGGCGTCTGCTGCCGCCTTGGCAGTGGCAAGCGACACGCCGAGGATGGCGTTGGCGCCGAGGCGCGCCTTGTTGGGCGTGCCGTCCAGCTCGATCATGGTCTCGTCGACGCGAACCTGGTCCTCGGCTTCGAGGCCGCCGATGGCGCTGAAAATCTCGTCGTTGATGGCGGCGATGGCCTTGAGCACGCCCTTGCCGCCGAAGCGGGCCTTGTCGCCGTCGCGCAGTTCGACGGCCTCATGCGCGCCGGTCGAGGCGCCGGAGGGGACGGCTGCGCGGCCCATCGAGCCGTCTTCGAGAATGACGTCCACTTCGACAGTGGGGTTGCCGCGGCTGTCCATGATCTCGCGGGCGATAATGTCGACGATTACAGTCATTTCGGCTCCAGGCATTGACGCGACACGAGCGCGCTCTTGGATCGGTGGGTCTTGGGCTTTCTAGGCGAAAGACGGCCTGCGGGGAAGAGCAGCAGGGCCGCAACCGTCCAAATGGTTGATGCCGGTCCGGCGAGGGCTTAAGTGATCGGCTCAAACAGCGATCCGCGAAAGAAACCCATGGCCCACTCCTCCGACAAGCCGACGCAACTCGGCCAGCATGTCCCAATGCCCGGTTCCCCGGAAGAGGCGACGCTGGAACGCGTGCCCAATCCGCACCAAGACACCAATTACGTAGCCCGATTCACGGTGCCGGAGTTCACCTCGCTCTGCCCGGTGACCGGGCAGCCGGATTTCGCGCATCTCGTGATCGACTACGTGCCGGACGCATTTCTCGTCGAGTCGAAGTCCCTGAAGCTCTACCTGTCCTCGTTCCGCAATCACGGAGCCTTCCACGAGGATTGCACGATCCGCATCGCCAAGGATCTCGCCGCCCTGCTCGCGCCGCGCTGGCTGCGCATCGGTGGTTACTGGTATCCGCGCGGAGGAATACCGATCGACGTGTTCTGGCAGACGGGCGAAGTGCCCGCGGGCACCTGGGTGCCCGAACAGGGCGTCGCGTCCTATCGCGGCCGGGGCTGAGGGCTCCCGGCCGGCGTGCCTCAGACGGGCGTCTTGGAGAGCTTGTCGAAGGCCATGAGCTGGCGGATCAAAGCTTCCATTTCCTTCAAGGGCACCTGGTTGGGGCCATCGGAAAAGGCGTTGGCGGGATCGTCATGGGTCTCGATGAACACGCCCGCGACGCCCACCGCGACGGCTGCGCGCGCCAGAACCGGCACGAATTCCCGCTGACCACCCGAGGAGGTGCCCTGCCCGCCCGGCTGCTGCACGGAGTGGGTCGCGTCGAAGATGACGGGTGCGCCGATCTGTTCGGCCATGATCGGCAGCGAGCGCATGTCGGTGACCAGCGTGTTGTAGCCGAAGCTCGCCCCGCGCTCGGTGACGAGGACGCTGGAATTGCCTGCTCCCGTCAGCTTGGCGACAACGTTCTTCATGTCCCAGGGCGCGAGGAACTGGCCCTTCTTGACGTTGACCGGCTTGCCGGTCTTGGCCGCTGCGATCAGCAGGTCCGTCTGGCGGCATAGGAACGCCGGAATCTGCAAGACGTCGACGACCTCGGCCGCGATGGCGCATTGATCGTTCTCATGCACGTCGGTGATGACGGGAAGACCGAACCGCTCCTTGATCTCGGCGAAGATCGGCAGCGCCTCGCGCAGGCCGAGGCCGCGCCGCCCTTCGAGCGAGGTGCGGTTGGCCTTGTCGAAGGAGCTTTTGTAGACGAGGCCGATGCCCAGCTTCTCCGTGATTTCCTTCAGCGCCGCCGCCATGAACAGGGCGTGATCGCGACTTTCCATCGCGCAGGGGCCCGCAATGAGGGCCAGCGGCAGGCGATTGCCGAACGTGACAGCAGAAGGCCCCGTCCCGATCGTGACTTCGGCTTTGGCATACATGTAAACAACCTCGAACGTCAGGTAAGGCGCAGAGCGCTACAGAACCGGCCCGCCGCTGGCAAGCCCGGACGTGCGCTCAGGGGCGCGCTTCAGTCCGTCACGGCCTCGAAGGCCAAAGCCGCTCCGAAGGCGGCAGACGGGGGAACGACGAGCCTATTGCCGACGCGGGCATAAACGATTCCGCTTTCCTCGATCATATCCGCCATCAGCGTCATGTCGCGAACTGCGATGCGGCAGACCGCCATGCGCGGCTCGCCCAGGCCGTCGCCCAACGCCGCCTCACCGAAGCGATAGCGGAAGGCCACCGGAGTGAGGACTTCGATGGATTGCTCGTCGGCCACTTCGAGATCTATGCCCATGGACGTCGCGAGCATTTCGCGCTGCCCAGTGAGGCCTGACAGAAATTCCGCGTGAGCCGCCGGGTTTTCGGCGACGATCACAACGCCCGCGGCAGCCACGGCGCCATTGGGATGCTGCTGGAGCGCAGGCGCGTAGAAATCCTCGGGGCGATGATGCTGACAGGCGAAGAAACCGATGTGCGGCATCGAGGGCGAACGGGCGAACGCCAGCGTGAAGGCGACATGGCTTTCGGCCCCGTCCGCGCGCTTGCCCTTGCGCTCGAAATGGAAGGGCTCGAAATCGCCGATGCCAGCGGCCTTGAACTCGGCCCGCGTGGCGGCGGCGTCCTGCGTCTGGACAGCCAGTAGTGAAAGACCTTCGCCATAGTCCAATTCACTGGAGACGAAGCCCGCAAAGGAGAAAGTGCGCGGATCGAGATCGACCGGGGTCTTGAATCCCGGTCCCTTCGAGATCAGCTCGATGAAATGCCCCGGGAACTGGACGATGTGATTTTCCGTGCCCCACGGATGATGGTTGCGCGCGCCTAGCGTGAAGCCGAGACGGGCATAGAAATCCGCTTGTGCCGCGAGATCGCGGGACGCATGGACGACATGGTCGATGGCGCGCGGCATGGCGAGGCTCCTGCGTTTTGAAGTCTGCTCCATGAATAGAACAGGTCGCGCCTTTCCACAAACATGACGCATGCCAAAGCTGAGCGGTGCCAGTTTAGCTAGAGGATTGCGTGCGGATGAAGCGGGAGGCCCCCGAACCAGGCAAAAGCGACCCTGCAATCCAGGAGGTGCAGGACCGTAGCGGATCGCTTCGCTTCGCTCGCAAGAGACGGCAACGAGCCGTCGCGCCTAAGCCTCGATCACACCAGGCGGCTCTGCGCCTTCGCGGCCGCGATGAAGCTCGCGAAGAGCGGGTGCGGCTCGAAGGGGCGTGACTTCAGCTCGGGGTGATATTGCACGCCGATGAACCAGGGATGGTCGGCGAGTTCGACCGTCTCGGGCAGCAGCCCATCAGGCGACATGCCTGCGAAGATCAGGCCCTTCTCTTCCAGCTTCTCGCGATAGGCGGTGTTGACCTCGTAGCGATGGCGGTGGCGCTCGGATATCTCGGTCGAGCCGTAGATCTGCGCAATGCGCGACCCTGCCTTCAACTTCGCATCGAATGCGCCCAGCCGCATCGTGCCGCCGAGATTGCCGCCGGACGCGCGCTTTTCGAGTTCGTTGCCGCGCATCCATTCGGTCATGAGGCCGACCAGCGGCTCCTTGCAGGGGCCGAATTCTGTAGAATTGGCGTCCTCGATACCGGCGAGCGAACGCGCCGCCTCGATGACGGCCATCTGCATGCCGAAGCAGATGCCGAAATAGGGCACCTTCCGCTCCCGCGCGAAGCGGGCCGCGAGGATCTTGCCCTCGGCGCCGCGCTGGCCGAAGCCGCCGGGCACCATGATGCCGTGGACATGCTCGAGATGGGGCGCGACGTCGCCGCCCTCGAAAATCTCCGATTCGATCCAGTCGAGCTTCACCTTGACCAGATTGGCGATGCCGCCGTGCGCCAGCGCCTCGATAAGCGACTTATAGGCGTCCTTCAGCTCGGTGTATTTGCCGACCACCGCGATGGTGACTTCGCCCTCGGGGTTGTGGATGCGATTGGCAACCGCGTTCCAGCGGGCCATGTCGGGCTTGGGCGCGGGCTCGATGCCGAAGGCCGCGATCACTTCGCGATCGAGCCCGGCTTCGTGGTAGGCGCGCGGCACGTCGTAGATGGAGCCGACATCGCGTGCTTCGATCACGGCGGTTTCGCGCACGTTGCAGAAGAGGGCCAACTTGCGGCGCTCGTCCTTCGGGATCTCGCGATCCGAGCGGCAGAGAAGGATATCCGGCTGAATGCCGATGGAGCGAAGCTCCTTCACCGAATGCTGGGTCGGCTTGGTCTTCAATTCGCCGGCGCTCGGGATATAGGGCAGCAGCGTCAGGTGAACATAGATGGCGTGGTTGCGCGGCAGATCGTTGCCGAGCTGGCGAATCGCCTCGAAGAACGGGAGGCCCTCGATGTCGCCGACGGTGCCGCCGATCTCGACGAGCACGAAGTCCACGCCGGCATTGCCCTCCAGCACGAATTCCTTGATCGCATTGGTGACGTGCGGAATGACCTGGACGGTGCCGCCGAGGTAATCCCCGCGACGTTCCTTGGTGATGATGTCCTGGTAGATCCGGCCCGTGGTGATGTTGTCCTGACGGCGTGCCGGCGTGCCGGTGAAGCGCTCGTAGTGACCGAGATCGAGATCCGTCTCGGCCCCATCGTCGGTGACGAACACCTCGCCATGCTGATAGGGCGACATAGTGCCCGGATCGACATTGAGGTAAGGGTCGAGTTTACGCAGGCGAACCGTGTAGCCACGGGCCTGAAGGAGTGCTCCGAGGGCCGCAGACGCAAGCCCCTTGCCGAGCGATGACACCACGCCGCCGGTGATGAAAATGTACCGCGCCATGGGGGTCGAGCCCTATCCTGTTAGCGGCGCGACGGGAAGCGAAAAACGCATGACCCATCGCGCGATCCACAAAGCTTCGCTGAAGCCGCGCCCGGCGCAAGCCACACGCATCAGCGAAGAGGGCCGGATGATCCGGCCCTCTGGTGACGATTCTGGACGCCGGAGCGCCGGAGACCGGCCGTGCCCCTTACTGCGAGCGCGGGGGCTCGGGGGCAGCAGGCGATGTCGGGGCGGCGGGCGCTGCCGGTGCGCCCCGCTCGATTTGCTGAAGCTGATCGAACACCGTCCCGCCCGGAGCCGGGGCGCTGGGGCCGGAGACCGGCGGAGCGACGCGATCCAGCACGGACGTCGGAGCGCGACCCCAATTGGCGAGCAGCGTCAGCGAGATGCTGGTGATGAAAAACAGCGTGCCGAGAATCGAGGTGGCGCGCGTCAGTGCGTTTGCCTGGCCTCGGCCGGTCATGAAGCCGCCACCGCCGCCGATGCCGAGCGCACCGCCCTCCGAGCGCTGCAGGAGAACGACGGCGACGAGCGCGATGACCACCATCAGATGGATGACGATGAGGACGGTCTGCATGGTCGAGGGGACCTTGGGTTCGAAATGGGCGTCGTCGGGGCCGAAGGACGGCCGACGCTGATGTCGGGTCGCGTCTTACATCATGCAAGACGCCCGGTCCATGCGAATGTCAGGCCTTGTAGGCCGCGGCGATGCCCATGAAGTCCTTTGCGGTGAGGCTGGCGCCACCCACCAGCGCGCCGTCGACGTGCGGCACGGACATGAGCTCCCGGGCGTTGGAGGGCTTGACCGAGCCGCCATAGAGCAGCCGCACCCCCGTGCCCTGCCCGCCCAGAAGCCGTTCGACCTCGCGCCGGAGGAAAGCATGGACTTCGGCGACGTCGGCGGGGGTCGGGGTCAGGCCGGTCCCGATTGCCCAGATGGGCTCATAAGCGATGACCAGGCTGTCGGGGCTTGCGCCCTTGGGCCAGGATTTCTCGATCTGCTCGCCCACGACCGTCAGGGTCTCTACCGCCTCACGCTGGCGCTGGCTCTCGCCGACGCAGAGAATCGCCGTAAGGCCTGCCGCGATGGCTGCTTCGGCCTTGGCGCGAACCATCTCGCTGGTCTCGTGGTGATCGGTGCGGCGCTCCGAATGGCCGACGATGACGTAGGCCGCGCCCGCGTCCTTCAACATCGTGGCGGAGAGATCGCCCGTGTGCGCGCCGCTCTCCCTGGCATGACAGTCCTGTGCGCCGGTGGCCACGCTCGAGCCCTTGCAGATATCGGCCACGGCTGCGATCAGCGTGGCGGGCGGGCAGATTGCGAGTTCGGCACGCCCGGCCTCTCCGGCCGCAGCGGCGTCCCGAATGGCGGAAACCTCGGACAGCGCCGCCTTGAGACCGTTCATCTTCCAGTTTCCGGCGACGAGGGGTTTTGGGCGGGTGCTCATGAGGACTCCGGTGGCAAAGGAAACATCGTCTGCCCTTACCAGAGGCCCGTCGGCGATCCAAGCGAGGGTACAGAAATGCGTTACCGCCTCTGACTGAAGCGGCCCAAAGCCCCGCCCTGTGATTGCATCCCCCGGCACCCCTCCCTATAGTCCGCCGCCGCGACGCAGGTTGGCGTCCCCGCTTCACGAACCCGGATGAAATCATGCTCGAAAGCATGCGCAAAGCCACGCAGAACTGGATCGGACGCACGATACTCACCATCGTGTTCGGCATTCTGATTCTCAGTTTCGCCATCTGGGGCATCGGCGACATCTTCCGGGGCGGCGCGACCACGACGGTCGCCACCGTCGGCGACGTCACCATCACGGCCCAGGATTTTCGCAACAGCTACCAGACGCAGTTGCAGCAGCTGCAGCGCCAGGCGCGGCGCGCCATCACCAATGAGCAGGCGCGCGCCTTCGGGCTCGACCGGCAGGTTCTGTCGCGCATGATCGCGGACGCGGCTCTGGACCAGAAGGTCCGGGAGCTGCGGCTTGCCATGTCGGACGAGCAGATCGCGCGCTCGATCTTCGATGACCCGTCGTTCAAGGGACCGGACGGCAACTTCAACCGGCAGGCCTTCAACGACATCATCCGCGACAACGGCTTCACCGAGCAGAGCTTCGTGCGCGATCAGCGTCGAGTCTATTTGCGCCGCGAAATCGGCGAGGCCGTGTCGGGCAACGTGGTGGCCCCACAGGTCGCCCTCGAGGCGATCCACCGTTATTCGAACGAGACGCGCAGCGTCGAATACGTCCTGCTGCCCGAGACGGCCGCCGGCGAGATTCCGGCGCCGTCGGCCGAGGATCTGCAGAAATTCTACGATGCCCGGAAGCAGTCCTATCGCGCGCCGGAGTTCCGTCGCGTGCTGACGCTGGCGATCACGCCGCAGACGCTGGCGGAACCCGACAAAGTATCGGACGCCGACGCCCGCGCCTATTATGAGCGCATCAAGGGCGAACGCTTCGGCGTGGCCGAACGCCGCGAGTTGCAGCAGATCGTGTTCCCGAATGAGGAAGAAGCCCGGGCGGCGGCTGAAAAGCTGAAGGCCGGCACGAGTTTCGAGGCTCTGGCGACAGAGCGGCAATTGTCGAAGTCCGACATCGATCTCGGCACGGTTGCGCGCAGTGC
>JAQGKD010000026.1 GCA_028290285.1 Hyphomicrobiales bacterium | reverse complement strand
CGACGAGACGGGCGCGTCGCAGATGCTGCTGCCCGAAAGCCGCCGTAAGAAGACGATCGGGATCAAGGAGATCGAGGCGACCATCGCCACCATGGCGCGGATTCCGCCCAAGACCGTGTCGAAGGACGATGCCGAGGTGCTCCAGCATCTCGAGGAGACCCTGCGTCGCGTCGTCTACGGGCAGGACACGGCGATCAAGGCGCTTTCCTCGGCGATCAAGCTGTCGCGGGCGGGGTTGCGGGACGCGGAAAAGCCGATCGGCTGCTATCTGTTCTCCGGTCCCACCGGTGTCGGAAAAACGGAGGTCGCGCGCCAGCTCGCCAAGAGCCTCGGCGTCGAGATCACGCGCTTCGACATGTCCGAGTATATGGAGCGCCACACGGTGAGCCGTCTGCTCGGTGCACCTCCCGGCTATGTCGGCTTCGACCAGGGCGGCTTGCTCACCGACGCCATCGACCAGCATCCGCATTGCGTGCTGCTGCTGGACGAGATCGAGAAGGCCCATCCGGATCTGTTCAACATCCTGTTGCAGGTCATGGATCATGGCAAGCTGACCGATCACAACGGCAAGCAGATCGACTTCCGCAACGTCATCCTCATCATGACGACGAACGCGGGCGCAGCCGATATGGCGAAGGCAGCTTTCGGCTTCCATCGCGGCAAGCGGGAAGGCGACGACATCGAGGCGGTCAACCGTCTCTTTGCGCCGGAATTCCGCAATCGTCTCGATGCGATCGTGCCCTTCGGCCATCTGCCGGCCGAGGTCATCACGCAGGTGGTCGACAAGTTCATCATGCAGCTCGAAGCTCAGCTCGCCGACCGTCACGTGTCGATCGAGATGACCAACGAAGCCCGCAAGTGGCTGGTCGAGCACGGCTATGACGAGACGATGGGTGCAAGACCCATGGCTCGCGTCATCCAGCAGGTGATCAAGACCCCTCTGGCCGACGAGGTCCTGTTCGGGCGCCTGAAGGGCGGCGGAACGGTCCGGGTCGTGGTCAAGACGGACGACGACGGCGTGTCGACTCTCGGCTTCGTCTTCCCCGAAGGCCCGGTTCTGCCCCGGCCCGAGCGGGATATCGTCGAGGCCGGCAAGAAGCGGGTTCGCGAGGAGCCGGAAGTGCGTCGCGCCAAGGCCCGCAAGAAGGGGCCGCCGAAAGCGAGCGGCTCCAGCGAGCCTCCGGCCGGCAAGGGCGGCTCGCCCATGGTGCCCAAAGTGCCGCTTAAGGGGTGAGTTTCGCCCTGTGGGTAAAGAAAAGGCCTTCCACCTTGCCGGGTGGAGGGCCTTTTTCGTGTCGCGCTGGCTGGGCTCAGACGCCCAGGGCAGCCCTGATCTTCTTCGCATGGCCTTCCAGCAGCTCCGGCTTTTCCATCGCGCCGCTGTGAGGCCGCACCGCCACGCCTTCCCAGCGCGGAAGAATGTGGAAATGCAGGTGGAAGACGACCTGTCCGCCGGCGGTTTCGTTGAACTGCTGGAGGGTGAGGCCCTCGGCGTTCATGCCCGCCTTCACGCCTGCCGCGACTTTCTGGACCGCCTGCATGTAGGGACCGAGCGCTTCGGGCGGCATGTCGAGGATGCCGCGCGCCGCGACTTTCGGGATGACCAGCACATGCCCGTCCGTGCGGGGCATGATGTCCATGAAGGCGAGGGCGGCGTCGTCCTCGTAGACCCTGGTGCAGGGGATTTCACCACGCAGGATTTTGGCGAAGATGTTGCTGGGATCGTAAGCGGACATGCGGGGTTCCTCGGGAAGGGGCGCCAACCTGTCCGTCATTGCGAGCCGGAGGCGAAGCACTCCAGGATGGTCTTGCGACGTCTGGATTGCCGCGTCGCTTCGCTCCTCGCAGTGACGGCGTTTCCCGTCCTGCTTATCATCAGCCCTTCTTGAACGGAACGTGCTCGCCGTAAATCTCAATCTCGGCTTCCACATGGTCGCGTTCCTGCTCGAGGAAACCGGCGACAGCGCGGGCCAGTCTGGGATCGGCGAACTCGTGGGCGGAATAGGTCGTGACGGGCTCGTAGCCACGCGCCAGTTTATGTTCGCCCTGCGCGCCGGCTTCGACGCGCGAGATCCCGCGTGCGAGAGCGAAGTCGATGGCGCGATAGTAGCATAGCTCGAAATGCAGGCAGGGGTGTTCCTCGATGGCGCCCCAGTTGCGGCCATAGAGTGCGTCGTCGCCGATGAAGTTGATCGCGCCCGCGATCCAGCGTCCGGCGCGTCGCGCCATGACGAGGAGAATGCGTTCGGCCATGGTGGCGCCGATCTCGGAGAAGAAGGCGCGGGTCAGGTACGGCGTGCCCCATTTGCGTGCGCCCGTGTCCATGTAGAATTCGAAGAAGGCGTCCCAATGCGCTTCCGTGATGTCGGAGCCGGTGAGGCTGAACACCTCGATTCCCGCCCCGAGCGCCTGCTCGCGTTCCTTGCGGATGTTCTTGCGCTTGCGGGAGGCGAGGGCGGCGAGGAAGGCGTCGAAATCCGCGTAGCCCCGATTGAAGAAGTGAAACTGCCGCCCGGTGCGTTGGAGCCAGCCTGCCGCGCCGAGCGCGTCCCACTCGGTGCGCGTGGGGAAGGTGACGTGGGTCGACGAGGCCCTGGCGTTTTCGCGCAGGGCGCGAAGCCCAGCGATCAATGTGCTGCGCGCCTCGTCCGCCCGCTCACCCTCGGCGACGAGCAGGCGCCGCCCGCTCGCCGGGGTGAAGGGTACGGCGACCTGCAACTTGGGATAATAGCGCCCGCCCGCGCGTTCGAATGCATCGGCCCAGGCGTGGTCGAAGACGTATTCGCCCATGGAGTGGGATTTGAGATAGGCGGGCGCTGCCGCCAGAAGCGTGCCGTCCTCTTCCTCAACGAGAAGGTGAGAGGGCCCCCAGCCTTCGCGCCGCACGGCCGAGCCGGATGTTTCCAGCGCCGACAAAAACCTGTGACACAGGAAGGGGTTGAAGCGTTCTTTCTGAGAAAGAGATTCATCTCCTTCAGGCGCAGCTTCCGGCTTCCGCAGCGTCGCCTGACGTGCGCCGTCCGGGTTCTCTGGGTTGGCGCAGGCATCCCACCGCGCGGCCTCGACGTCGCCGAGGGAGCGGATTGTACGCAGACGCAAGGGGGATGAGGACATTCGAAAATGGCACCTGTTATTCAGGCGCTAATCTAGCGTCCTTCGGCTTTGCAGCAATGGGGCTCATCGCCCCAGTCGGGGTAGGTTGGGACTGATACGCCCGCCGAGCGGCAAGCCGCCGACCGGCCCCGGCGCCCCGAAGGTCCGCCCCGTATTAAGGCCGAGTCCGCCCGCCGCGCCGAGCGGATTTACCTCCGCCGGTAGCGGCAGGGGTAGCGGCAGCTCCGTGCGCAAGCGTGGCGCCTCGATGCCGAGCGGCGCCAGCGCGGGCAGGCCGAGGCCACGCGGAAGCGAGGCGGTCGCCACCACGCTCACACGGTTCGGCGTTGTGATGAGGCTCTGGCCGACGCCTGCCTCGGCGCAGGCGTTCCGCCCGCCCGATCGTGGGCAGGAGATGACGCGCCCCTCGCTCACCGATACGACCGTGCGCGAGGGTTGAACGCGAAAGGAGAAGCGGGTGCCCCGGACGCCGAGAACGCCCGTCGGAGTCCGGATCTGGTAGGCGTCCTTCGGCAGATTGCCGGTGCTGAAGCGGAAGAGCCCCTTCGTCGCGTTGAGCACGAAACTCGCCGAACCGCTGCCTGGCGCGTAGACGAAGCGGTCGAGCTTGACCGCAGCCGAGGGGCCGACTGTCAGCTGCGTATTGTCGGTGAAGGTGAGGTCGGCGCGCCCGGTCTGGTTGGTGCGCACCCATTCGTCCTGGGCGAGACTGGCGCCGGTCGAGAGGACATGCGTCTGCGCACCCGTGCCGGCGGAGGCAGTCGATGCCACCCGGATTGCACGGGCGATTTCGGGCGCCGCGGCTGCGCCGGTCGGTGCCGCGAGCGAGAGCGCCAGAAGGCAGATGCTCGTTCTTTGGGTGAAGATCATGGCCCGCCCCTTCCTGTGTCGTCGCCGGCAGTTTTTGACCATCCGCGCCGCCGCTTCAAGCGGAACCATAGGTGAGTCGAAGGATCCGGCTGGTGTGCTGGCGCACATCGCACGGCTTCGAACGCGCCCAATTTGATGCCGGGTTGGTTGGGTCAAATCACAAGGGGTTCAAAATGAACAAGAAAGTGCAGTTTCAGGCGGCAGTTTGCGCCGTGTTCGTCACGTGCATTTCTCCCGCCATGGCGGGTGGCCTCCTGGGCGGATCGGTGGGCAGCGTGGCCAGTAGTGTTACCGGCAGTGCTGGCGGAGCCATCGGCCTTGGCGCTTCGGGCGGACCCGTCGGTGGGCTCGGCGGCGGATTGGGTGGTGGACTCGGCGGCACGGGCAACGGTGTGCTGGGCGCAACCTTGAGCAGCACGGGACTCAGCAGCGGCGCGGGCTCCTCGCTTCCGATTTCGGGTACGGCCAGTGGTTTGGGGTCGGCCAGTGGGCTGGGCGGCGGCCGTGCCTGGGGCACTTTCGAGGAGACGAAGACCGCCGTGGGCAGCAAGCTGCGTCCGGTCACCGGGCGTGTCGGCCAGCTCGGCCTTCCCACATCCGGGCCATTGGGCGCGGGATCGCAGGGCTCCGGCGGCGCGCAAGGTTCGGGCAAGGGCGCCGGCCTGCGCCAAGCGGTGAACGGGGTCGTTCTGTCGCGCGGGTTCCAGTTACCGGCGGTTGCCGCGCCGGCCGCTCAGGCGCATGCGAACGGAAAGGCGTCAGCCGCTGGATCTGTCTCGACGCGCCGGGCGAAGGTCGCAGCCAACGGCGGCGGTTCGGCCGACGCTCAAGTGACGCGCTGAGCGCGCCCGCTCTCTCCCGTTGCGGGAGAGAGCGGTTCAATCCAGGTCGGTGCCGTGGCGCGAGAACAGGATCGCGGCGCCGATGCCGACGGCGGCCAGCACGCAGGCATTGATCATCAGCATCGGGCCGGTCCCTATCAGATGCATCCCCGTCCCGAAAATAACGGGGCCGATGGCCTGACCGAGGAAAAACGAGAAGGCGTGCATCGAAAAGGCAGAGGCGCGGGCTTCGGGGGCCAGCGAGGATACCTCGGTCTGAACGGAATTGTGCAGCATCACGAAGCCGAAACCGAGCAGGGTGAAGAGTCCCACCAGCACGGTCCACGCGGGCACGAAGGCAACGCCTGCGATGGCGACAGCGCCGATCACGCCGCCAGTGGACATCATCTGGATGCGGGTGAGCCGGCGCATCAGCCACGTCAGAGTGAAGGAATAGAGAAGGCCGCCGATGCCGATGCCGGCGATGACGAAGCCGGCTTCGCGCGGGCCGCCCAGATGCGCGGTTTCGAGGATCTCGGCGACATAGGGCGTCGCGCCGTAAATGGCGATGGCCTCGATGAAGACGGTCCCGAAACAGAGCCATGATTTGGGATTGGCGAAGACGAGGCGGTACCGTCCGGCGGCTTCTGAGATGCTGAAGCGCGGGCGTTCCAGCGTTTTCGGCTCTCGAAGCTTCCAGGTCGCCCCGAGCGCCGCGCTGAGCGCAACCAGGGCTCCGAGCAGGAAGAACCCGCGCCAGCCCACCGAGACGGCCAGAAGCCCTGAGAGGCTGGAGGCGGAGACTTGCCCGATGAGCGTGACGGCGAGGAAGCGCGCAATGGCCACCTGCCGTTGGCTGGGCGGAAACCGATCGCCGATCATGGCCATGGCGACTGGCATGGTGCCACCGCCCGCGAGTCCTCCGATGAAGCGCAGCGCCAGCAGGAACTCGAAGGACGGTGAAAATGCGCCGACGACCAGCGTGGCTGTGAGCACCCAAAGGCAGATGATCAGCACGCGGCCCTTGCCGAACACGTCGCCGAGCGGCCCGAGGATGGGCTGACCCAGCGCGAAGGGGAGGGCATAGGCGGAGGAGAGGAGCGCCGCCGTCGTCACGGGCACCGCGAATTCGCGGGCAATCGAGGTGACGAGCGGGTCCATCGACCGGTAGGCGACAGAACTCGCGAGGCCGCAGAGGCTGATGAAAAGGAGAATCAAGGGGAGTTTCCGCTCAGGCGCGGCGCACCTGCTAGGCCTTTGGTGCTACGGGACGATCAGCCCCGTGTCCATGGCCGCGCCCTGTGCGCAGCGCGGACCGGCCCTGCGCGAAACGCGGGGCTCAAGGCGTCGGGATGAAAAAGCCACGACCCTGCATGGCTGAAACGGCGACGCCGACCGTCAGATTTTCGGTCAGAGCGAAGTCGACACCTGCGCCGACATTGGTCAACGCCTTGGTGCCCCCACCGCCGCCGAAGAGATTGTTGAGCGAATCGCCTGTGTTCGGCAGGCCCGTGCCAAAGCTCGAAGTCTGGCGGGCCAGGCCGATGCCGGCCGTCACGTAGGGCTGAATGCGACCCATCTCATAGCCGAGCTTCACATTGGTCATGGCGAAGTCGAATCCCTTGGCCGGGCCGCGCGAGAAGAATGCGGGCATGTAGCCCGCGCTCGCCTTAATTCCCAGGACGAGGTGATTGTCGAAGGCCTGCGAATAGCCGATGAACGCGTCCCCGCCGATGCGGCCCTTCGAGCCCTTGGAGGAGACGGCCATGATTTCGCTGCCGAAGGAAAACCCGGTCCACGGACTTTTGGTCTGGTTGTCGATCTGTGGGTTGCGCGCGAAGGTGGGCAGGAACGTGGCGTCATCTGCGCATGCGGGCCCGAAGCTCAGGCCGAGCGCCAGACAGGTCAGGGCTGTGAAACGATAGGCTGGCATCCGCGCCATCTGCATCTCCGGACTCGTTGCGCTGAGCTTGATCCCGAAACTGCGGCATCAGCAGGGCAACACAGGTTCGCAGCGTAGCATAAGCGAATCCCGTCACCTAAGGCGTAAAGCCTTCGAAAATCATCTGGTCGGCGTAGAGCCGGGCTGTCTCGACCTGCTCATGCGTCCGCACCGTCCATGTCATGACGGGCCTGCCCATCGCGCGGCAGAGGGTCGGCACCGCGTGGGGCAGGTCGCCAACGTGCCAGGACAGGAAGTCGGGGCGCGTGAGCGCCCAATGGGTGAGGGCGGTCATGTCCCGCCGGGCCTGCGCATTCAGCATGTTCCACTCGGCGTCCTCGTAGCTCGCCTCCGCAACCAGGCCGAGCGGGATCTCGCCGAGAACCGTTTCACGACGCAGATGGACGAGCACCTGCGGGTCGAAGCTCTTCAGGGCAATGGGGCCGGCATAGTCGCGCGCGATCTCGGCTGCGCGGGTGGGAAGGCGTTCATCGCCGTCGAAGGCGCTTTTGATTTCGCAGATGACCGGCACGCGTCCGTCGATGCGGGCCAACCAGACATCCAGCGTCTCTATCGTATCTGCCGAGCCTGTTAGCGTAATGCCCGCGAGTTCGGCCGCTGTGCGCGCGGAGACTGGCCCCGTTTTCGCTGTGAGCCTGTCCAGATCGAAATCGTGGAAGACCACGGCCTGCCCGTCGGCGGTCAGTTGAACGTCGCACTCGATTGCGTAACCCCCACCGAGTGCCGCCTGCGCCGCGCCGGCGCTGTTCTCGATCCTGCCTTGCGCGCGGTCGTGCAGTCCACGGTGGGCGATGGGGAGGGTGACGAGCCAGTCGGGGCCAGCCATCAATCGACCTCGAACATGGCCTCGACCTCCACCGCGCTGTCGAGGGGCAGGGAGGAGACGCCAACCGTCGTGCGGGCGTGCCGGCCCTGTTCGCCGAAGACGGCAACCACCAGGTCCGAGGCGCCGTTCATGATGGCGGCGAGCGCGACAAAGTCGGGCGCGGAGGCGATGAAGCCGCCCAGCCGAACGCAGCGCTTCACGCGGTCCAGCGATCCCAGCGCGAATCTGGCCTGTGCGAGAACGTTGATCGCGCAGATGCGGGCCGCCTCCTGGCCAGCCTCGTTGAACACGTCGACGCCGAGTTTTCCCTTATGCCCGTCGGAAATCTTACCGTCCGGCCCTAGCGCGAGCTGGCCGGAAATCACGAGCAGGTCGCCCGTCCTGACGAAGGGCACGTAATTGGCGATGGCCAGGGCAGGGCTGGGAAGCGTGATGCCCAGCGCCTTCAGTCTCTTTTCGGGGGTCATCGGCCTCATCTCCTGTGCTCGCGCCATTCTGGCCGGTTGCGCTGCCACCACGAAACCCTATTTTCGCCATGGGACCCGCGCATGGAAATGGGTCCTTAGATAGATGTTCAGATTCCGGAGCAGCAAGACATGAGTTTTTCCAGCGACAGGCTCCTGCGTGCGGCGCAGATTTCGGCCTTCGTCCTGCTGATGCCGATTTCGGCCCGGGCTGAAGTCCCCAACGGTGGGGAAATGCCGCTCGTCGCCCATCGTGCGATCTACGATCTCGCGCTCGGCAAGAGCACGGGTGCTTCCGCGCCCGCGGCCGCGCGCGGGCGCATCGCTTTCGACTTTTCCGGGACGGCCTGCGACGGCTTTGTGACCACCTTCCGCCAGATGACCGAGATGCAGCCCTCAGAGGGCGAGGCGCGGGTCTCCGACATGCGGTCGGCGACTTGGGAAGAGGGTAAGGGCAAGAGCTTCCGTTTCAAGATCGAGACGCTGGTCAACGGGCGCGCGACAGAGACAATCGACGGCACGGCGCAGAAGGCACCCGACGACGAAGCCATGTCGATCGATCTGAAATCGCCGCATACGACCCGGCGCGACGTCGGCGCATCGCCGCTTTTCCCGACCGATCAGGTGCGCAAGCTGATCGTCGCCGCCAAGCAGGGCAAGACGACCTACGAGACGAAGGTCTTCGACGGCTCCGACACGGGCGAAAAGGTCTATGACACGCTGACCGTGATCGGCCCGCAGGCGACCTCGCCGCCCGCCGATGTGCCCTTGCGCGACGGAGAGATGAAGAACGTGCGCCGGTGGCCCGTCGTCGTCAGCTATTTCGAGACCGGCAAGCCCGATGGTTCGCCCAATTACGTCCTGTCCTTCGATCTCTACGAGAACGGGGTCTCCGGCAATCTCAAGCTCGATTACGGCGACTTCGTGCTGGCGGGCACGATGAGCAAGTTCGATTTGATGCCGCAGAAG
>JAQGKD010000022.1 GCA_028290285.1 Hyphomicrobiales bacterium | reverse complement strand
CCCTCTTCACCCACTACTGGACCCCTTCGATCCGTCATTCGTTCCTGGCAACCTACGGCCAGATCGACGGCACGACGACGTCCAAGGCTCTCCCCTTCGGCGCCGTCGGCGCTTACGGCGACGCCACGGTGTGGAACGTCGGAACGCAGCTCGCCTGGCTCCCCGTCCGCAACTTCGAAATCGGCGTGGAAGTGCTGTACGCTCGCGTCGAGCAGGACATCCGTCGCGGTGTAGTTGGAGCAGTGGGCGTCGGCCAGTTCGGAACCGTCACGCTTGATCCGGCCACCAGCAGCAGCTACGCGACCCGCGAAAAGTCCGGCAACTGGACTGGCCGCATGCGCGTCGAGCGCACCTTCTGATCTGACGATCTGAAGGACGACATTAAGGGGCCCCGGAGCATTGCTCCGGGGCCTTTTTCTCTTGGCGCGAGGCCCGCCTTGCGCGAGGGCGGATATCTTCTAGAGTCCGTGGGATATCAAAGGGTGGAAGAATGAATCTCTCGCGTCCGCCCGTGCCGGGCAAGGAATGTGGTTCCTGCACCTTGTGCTGCAAGCTTCCCGCGATCGCCGCGCTGAACAAGCCGCGGGGCGTCTGGTGCTCGCATGCTCTGCCGGGTCGCGGTTGCGGCATATATGAAGAGCGACCGGGCATCTGCCGCGACTTCCACTGCGAGTGGATGGTCAATGCGGGGCTCGGGCCGGAATGGAAGCCGGCGACCTGCAAGTTCGTCATTTTCATGGCGCCAGACGGCAATCTCAGCGTCCTCGCGGATTCGGGCTATCCCGATGCCTGGCGCAATCCGCGCTATTACCCCTGGCTCAAGACCAATGCGGCGCGAATGATGGAGCACAACAAGCTCGTCGTCGTGCTGGCGGGGCCGGACATGATCGTCATCCTGCCGAACAGGGACGAGAGACTGCGCGTGCCCGAGGGCCACATCGTCCATGTCGCCCGAACTCCGACGCCGGCGGGAATCAAATATGACGTCGAGACCCGTCCGGCGGGTGCGACTCCAGCCTGAAGACAGCTTCGTTGGCGTGAATCCGAGGCGATTCTGCCGAAGATTCGCTCGCCGGGAAGGCCGCGCCTAGGTTTTGCTGCTGCGCACACGAAAGACGACGGGCGTCACGGGAATCAGCGGGCCGCAGCTTGAGCTGCGGTTTTTCTGCTTTTCAGCCCGATAGTTAAACCGTTTAGCCGTCCTTTTTCCGGTCCAGTTCGGCCCTTGGGGCAGTGTGACGAGTCCGCAACATCGACGTGGCAAAGCTTGGCCGCACCCGATTTGGGCAGTTTATTAGGAGACGAACGCCCCGCGGCGAAGCTAGTGTTTGCCATGCGAACGGGAAATGCCGGGAGCAACCAGGTTCCGTATACCGCTCGGGGGCGGACGGGGTCGGGATTTTGGAAACGGTTCTGGATTTGGTCGGGGTGGTTTTCACCCCATTCGGTTAGGTCCGAGCCGGCTCTGGATTCATTTTTTGATCTATTTTTTTGGAGGTTTCATATGAAGCTCGTCAAGAGTCTTCTCCTCGGCACGGCCTCGGGCCTGCTGGTTGTTGCTGGTGCATCCGCTGCCGATCTTCCTTCGCGCAAGGCAGCTCCGGTTTCCTACGTCAAGGTTTGCGACGCTTACGGCGCTGGCTTCTTCTACATCCCCGGCACCGAGACCTGCGTGAAGGTCGGCGGACGTGTTCGCGCTGACTATGCCTTCTCTGCTGCGCAGAGCATCTATGGCGCCACCACAACGACCGCGAACGTCGTCGCAACCGCCAAGAACGCCGTCGCCAACTACGGTGTTGAAGCTCGCGCCCGCGTCGATCTCGACGCCCGCACGCAGACGGCATGGGGCACGGTCCAGACCGTCGTGTCGCTCCGCCTTGCGCGCACCAGCGGAATCCTGTCGGAAGTTGGCCCGGCTCTCTCGCCGAACGCTGCCGTAGCGACTCTCGAAGCTGCCTACGTTCGCTTTGCCGGCTTCACCTTCGGTGTTGCCAAGGACAACTTCTCCTTCATGCCCAGCACCTTCTACGGTGCAGGTCACTGGGGTTCGTTCGCCAACGGCGCCAAGCAGCTTGCCTACACCGCCGTTCTCGGTGGCGGCTTCAGCGCGACCATCGCTCTTCAGGACACGAACGACACCATCCTGACGCCAGTCAACGTTTCGGGCGCAGGCGTTGCCCCGACGTACTCCTACAACAACATGCCGCAGGTTAACGCCAACATCGCCTTCGATCAGGCTTGGGGCTCTGCCATGCTGTCGGGCGCTCTCGGCAAGGCCGTGGGTGTGAACCCGCTCGCCACCTACGACGCAGACAAGCTCATCTACGCTGTCGGCGCCGGCCTCAAGGTCAACCTGCCGATGATCGCCGCTGGCGACGTCCTCTGGTTGAACGCCGCTTACGCGGAAGGCATGACCGAGTACACGACCAACTGGACCAGCTTCAAGTCGAGCGACGTGAAGCGCAATGTCGGTGGCTACGTCACCAACATGCCGTCCTACTTCTACGGCCCGAACGGTATCGAGACCCCCAAGTCGTGGGTTGTCGCTGGCTTGTTCTCGCACTACTGGACCCCGACCGTCCGTCACTCATTCCTCGCCAGCTACGGCCAGGTCAATGGTACGACGACCTCGAAGTCCATCAACTACGGCTCGACGGGCGCGTTCGGCAACGCGACGGTCTGGAACGTCGGCACCCAGCTCGCCTGGTTCCCGGTTTCCAACTTTGAAATCGGCGTCGAAGCTCTCTACGCTCGCGTCGAGCAGGACGTTCGTCGCACGTCGACGCTCGTCACCAAGGAAAAGGCTGGTAACTTCACTGGCCGCATGCGCGTCGAGCGCACGTTCTAATCCTTTTGATCTGACAATCGGAGGCTTCGGCTTCCAACTGAACCCCGGCGCGAAAGCGTCGGGGTTTTTCGTGTCGGGGCAGGGGATGGCTTGGCTCAAGCATCGGCCGATGCCCTTTTCGGCGGGCGCATTTCGCTCTATGACTTCGCCATGAGCATGCACCTGACCATGCCGGGAACAATCCTATGAGCCAGACGCGCGGCGCGGTCCGATTCGAGCGAATCGCCTTCCTGTCCTCCGGCACGCCCGAGGCCGATGCGGCGCTCGCGGAGCTTTCGGGCATCTACGGTAATGTTGCACCAGCGGAGGCCGATGTCGTGGTGGCGCTCGGCGGCGACGGCCTGATGTTGCAGAGCCTGCACAAGTTCATGGGCCGAAACAAACCGATCTACGGCATGAATCGCGGCTCGGTCGGCTTCCTGATGAACGAGTTTTCAGCGGAGGCGCTTCGCGAGCGGCTGTCGGCAGCCGAGCCCTCCATCGTCCACCCGCTGACCATGCGTGCGACGGACGTGCACGGCGAGATCATGAGCGCACGGGCGATCAACGAGGTGTCCGTCCTCAGGCAATCCTTCCAGGCGGCGAAGATGCGAATCTCCATCGACGGGACGGAGCGGCTGTCGGAACTCGTGGCGGATGGGCTGCTGGTGGCGACCCCTGCGGGGTCGACCGCCTATAATCTCTCGGCAAACGGTCCGATCCTGCCGCTTGACGCGCCGTTGATGGCGCTGACGCCGATCTCGGCCTTCCGGCCACGGCGCTGGCGGGGGGCGCTTCTGGCAGACAAGGCGAAGGTAACGATCGAGGTGCTGGAGGCCGACAAGCGTCCGGTCGCAGCCGTGGCTGACCATTTCGAGGTCAGGAACGTCATGCGCGTCGAGATCGCGATGGACCACGAAACGGGTCTCGTGCTGCTGCACGATCCCGGCCATTCGCTCGACGAGCGAATTCTTCGGGAACAGTTTGGCTATTGAGCAACCGGGTGCTCAGGCTTCGACCTCGACCGGGTGCGCGATCTCGCCGATCCGGCGCCAGGTGTTCAAGTCCTTGATGACAAAGCCGTAGCTCGTGCGCTGGATCATGTCCTTCTCCTCCAGGCGCAGAAGCTTGCGGCGCAGGGTTTCGCGAGGGATTTCCATGAAATCGGACAGGGAAACGATGTTCGCCGGCTTGACGAACATGAGACTGCCCGGCTGCTGGTCGAAGTTGAGACGGCCGAGCGCGAAGAAGATCAGGATCTCGTCGAACTCGAGACCATGCCGACCCTTCAGGCTGCTCATCAGCTTGAATATTTTTGCCGCGTACCGAGCCAAGCCGGCTAGTTCGTTCTTTTCAGTCAACGTCGCTCTCCGCGTTCACCGCGCAAACTAGAGAGGAACACAAGTATTTTCAACCAGCAAAGCTTGCGTTAGCCCATTTTGGGCAGCTTGACCGGAGCAAGCCGGGTTGAGCTTGCACAGTCTCGACAATGTAGCAGCGGCAGTGTCTCAAAAGCGCCTTTTGCGAGGCTGCGGAAAGGGTAGGGCGCCGAGCTTCTTGCGAGCTGGCAAGGCGGCGATGAGCGTGGAAAGAACCCTCTACCAGTCTGTAGCGGTAGCGCTTTGGCCGCGTTGATTCAGGTCAAATAAGTTACTAACATCGGGTACATGGTGATAGAGATGAACTCCCAGGGGTCACGTCTACCGAGGCAGTTGCATGGCCGGTCTTCGAGTTCTCCAATCTGCGCCTCCGCTCGCTCTTTGCCCCAATGCTCATGTGCCGAACGATTGCGAGCAGTGTCGTGTTCGTAGCCTGAGCATATGCGGCGCACTGGACAACGACGAGTTGGCGGCCCTTGATCGCATGGCGCGTCCGCTGACATTCCATGCGCGCGATACGCTGTTCGAGCAGGATGAGCCCGCCGATTCCGTCTTCAACATCACTTCTGGGTCCGCACGACTCTATAAATTGCTGCCGGACGGGCGTCGTCAGATCGTCGGATTCGCCTTGCCGGGCGATTTCCTCGGTCTTGCAATGGAGGAGCGGAACAGTTTTTCCGCCGACGCGCTCACGCCGCTCTCGGCCTGTCAGTTCTCGCGCCAGGCGTTCTCCGAGTTTCTCGATTCCACGCCCCATCTGCTGCGTCGCCTGCACAATATGGCCAGCCATGAACTGTCGCTGGCGCAGGACCAGATGGTGATTCTCGGCCGACGCACTGCCGAGGAGAAGGTCGCGGCCTTTCTGATCGGGTTGCGCAAGCGTTGGGGGCGGCTCTCAACCTCCTCGGTCACGATCCCGCTGCCGATGACGCGGCAGGACATCGGCGACTTCCTGGGCCTGACGGTCGAGACGGTGAGCCGCATGTTGACGCGTCTTGCGCGGGAAAAGGTCATCCTCATCGTGCCCGACGGTGTGCGTCTCCTGGACATCGCGCGCATCGAAGCGCTCGCCGAATCCTGACACGACGCTTTCCACGCCCTATATTGCCTTGACCGCATGTGCTGGCCGCGCGGTCCGCTACGGCTTTTTTCGAGGCATGACCCTATCCCAGAGGTTTTTCGAACGATGAATATTCACGTCGACGACGAGCGCCTTGCCGCCATGAAGTTCGGTGTGGGCCAGTCCGTACGCCGCACGGAAGATCCGGCCCTCGTGCGCGGGGAGGGGTGCTACACGGACGACGTGGCGATCGAGGGGCAGGTGCATCTCGCGATGGTGCGCAGTCCTTACGCGCACGGTGTGTTGCGCGGCATTGACGTCAATGCGGCCCGCGCAATGCCGGGCGTGCTCGCAATTTATACCGGGGCGGATCTCCTGCGCTCTGGTTACAAGCCACAGACGAGCAAGTTGCCGCTGAAGAGCGGCGACGGCACGCCCATGCACAAGACGATGCGGGCCGCGCTCGCCACGGACAAAGTGCGTTTCGTCGGCGATCCCGTCGCCTGCATCGTTGCGCGCTCAGGCTTCGAGGCGCGCGATGCGGCCGAGGCCGTTGTGCTCGACGTCGAGGTGCTCGATTGCGTCGTGGAGTCGCGGGACGGCGCCGCGCCCGGTGCTCCGCTCCTCTACGACGATATTCCCGGCAATGTCGTGCTCGATTATCGTTTTGGCGACGCTGCGAAAGTGGCCGAGGCCTTCGCGGCCGCCGCGCATGTCACCCAGCTGCATCTCGTCAACAGCCGCATCGTCATCAACGCCATGGAGCCGCGCGCCGTCGTGGCTGAATACGACGCGCAGGATCAGCGTTTCACCCTGCATGTTCCGACCCAGGGGGTGATGGGTTCGCGCGCCGCGGCCGCCGAACTGCTTGGCGTCGCGCCCGACAGGGTGCGTATTCTCGCGCGCAACGTAGGCGGGTCCTTCGGCATGAAGGGCGCGATCTTCCCCGAATATGTCTGCGCACTTCATGCAGCGCGTGAACTCGGCCTGCCAGTGAAGTGGACGGACACGCGTTCGGACAGTTTCGTCTCCGACCATCACGGTCGCGACCATGAATTCTCGCTTGAACTCGCGCTCGATGCGGAGGGGCACTTCCTGGCCGTTCGCGGGGACGGCACTGCGAATATGGGCGCTTATCTCACCGGCTTCGGCCCGCTGATCCCAACGCTGAACGTCGCAAAACATCTGAACAGCGTCTATCGCACGCCGCTCATCGAGTTGCGCACGCGCTGCGTGCTGACGAATACAGTTCCCGTCACCGCCTATCGCGGGGCGGGGCGGCCCGAGGGCAATTATTATCTAGAGCGCCTGATCGATACGGCAGCGCGCGAGATGGGGATTGATGCTGCCGATCTCCGGCGGCGCAACCACATCGCGCCCGACGCAATGCCCTACAAGGCGCCCTCCGGCTCGGTTTACGACAGCGGCGACTTTCGCGCGATCCTCGACGAAGCACTCCTCGCCGCCGACTGGGCGGGCTTTCCGGCGCGCGCGGCAGAGAGCGCCGCACGCGGCCTCTGGCGCGGGCGCGGCATCGGGCAGTTTCTCGAAGTGACCGCGCCTGCGTCCAACGAACTCGGTGCAATTCGTTTCGAAGCCGACGGTGGGGTGACGATTCTCACCGGCACGCACGATCACGGGCAGGGGCACGGCACGTCCTTCGCGCAGATCGTGTCGGAAAAGCTTGGCATTCCCTTCGATGCGATCACGCTCATGCAGACTGATTCCGACGCGCTGACGGCGGGCGGGGGCACTGGCGGGTCGAAGTCGCTGATGGCGAGCGGCAGCGCGTTCTTCGAGGCGAGCGACCTCGTGCTCGATAAGGCGCGAGCGGCAGCCGCGCACTTCCTCGAAGCGGCGTCCACCGATCTCGAATTCGTGGACGGGCAATTCGCCATCGCCGGCACGGATCGTCGTATCGGGATCATGGAGATCGCCCGACGCCTGGCGATTGCGGGGCCGCTACCCGCCGATGTACCGGCCACGCTCGACGTTTCGCACATGCACCAGCTGTCGCCCTCGTCCTATCCGAATGGCTGCCATATCGCAGAGGTCGAGGTGGATCCCGAGACCGGTCACGTCGACGTGGTGCGCTATACCTCGGTCAACGACTTCGGCACGTTGGTCAATCCGCTGATCGTCGAGGGGCAGTTGCAGGGCGGTATCCTGCAGGGCATCGGCCAGTGCCTGATCGAGCAGACGCATTACACCACGGACGGGCAGCTCGCCTCGGGCTCGTTCATGGATTATGCGATGCCGCGCGCCGATTCAGCACCGGAAATCCGCTTCATCAGCCACCCTGTGCCCGCGCGCACGAATCCCTTGGGCGTCAAGGGCTGCGGCGAGGCTGGATGCGCGGGATCGATGACCTCGGTCATGAATGCGCTGACCGACGCGCTGGCCAGCCACGGCGTCGGCCCGCTCGACATGCCGGCGACACCGCCGATCGTCTTCGCCGCTATCCGGGACGCACAAACCGGGACGCGCTGAACGTTTTGCACGTCCAACGCAACGCCGGAGACTGTTGCTGCGTTGCCCAGCTGAACAATAACGGCTGGACAATACAGGCGGGAGCGCACGAACTCCCCGGGGAGCTCGGACTATGCAGGGCAAACGCCTCCTCCTGATCGTCAATGCGCATAGCCGACGGGGGGCGGAAAGCCTGCCGCTCGTCGTGCAGCGATTCAGCGAGCAGGGCTTCCGCGTGGTTCTTCCCTCCGCCGAGGAGATCAAGGATTGTTCGGGGCTGATCCGGCGGTCGCGCGGCGAGGTCGATCTGATCGCGGTGGGCGGGGGCGATGGTAGTCTGAATTGCGCGGCGCGCGGCCTCCTCGACGTCGGGCTGCCCTTCGGAATCATTCCGCTGGGAACGGCCAACGATCTCGGGCGCACACTGGGGATCCCGGTCACGCTGGAGGCTGCTATCGACGTCATTTGCGCGGGCCATACGCGGCGGATCGATGTGGGCGACGTCAACGGCCATCCGTTCTTCAACGTCGCCAGCCTCGGCATGAGCGCAGAACTCGCGATGTCGCTGACCTCACAGGACAAGAAGCGGTTCGGGCAATTCGGCTATGCGCTCGCGGCGCTGCGTGTGTTGATGCGCGCCCGCTCGTTCAGCGCGCGGATCATCGGGCCCCGCAGTTCGGTGCGGGTGCGCAGCTATCAGATCGCGGTAGGGAACGGCCGCTATTACGGAGGCGGCATGGCCGTCCAGGAGCATGCGTCAATCGACGACCATCAGTTGCATCTCTACAGCCTCGAAGTCAGCGACGTCTGGAAGCTCGTCTTGATGGCGCCTGCTTTTCGCGCCGGGCGCCATGGGGCATATCAGGAGGTTCGCGTCGAGGACGGCCATCGCTTCGAAGTGCGCACGCGCCGCCCGATGCCCATCAACGCGGACGGCGAGATCCTCACCCAGACCCCGGCGGTCTTCAGCATTCACCCCTCGGCGCTCGATGTTTTCGTGCCTGCGCCGCTCGCGGACTGACCGATTTCGCGTGCTATACAGAGCATGGCTTCAGTCCTGCTGAAGAGCTTTCAGAAACTTTCGCAGAAAAGAAAATGGAAACGCCATGGCGAGCACATCGAAGATTCCGGTCATCGCGCTGGAAGAGCATTATTGGGACGCTGAACTGATCTCCAAGATCGAAGGCGCCGAGGGCACGCGCTCGCCCGATCTTCTGTCGCGACTCTACGACATCGGAGAGATCCGCATTCGTGAAATGGACGAAGCGGGTATCGACATTCAAGTGCTGTCGCATGGCGCACCGTCGGGCCAGAAGTTGCCTGAAGACACCGCCGTGGAAATCGTGCGCGGCGTGAACGATCGCTTGCATCGCGCGATCCAGTTGCATCCGACGCGTTTCGCCGGCTTTGCCGCGCTACCGACCGTTCATCCGGAAGCCGCCGCCGACGAACTCGACCGCTGCGTGAGCGAACTGGGTTTCAAGGGTGCGATGATTCACGGCATGACCAATGGCGTGTTTCTCGACGACAAGAGGTTCTGGCCGATTTTCGCGCGCGCTGAAAAACTCGATGTGCCGATCTACCTGCATCCGTCCTTCCCGCACAAGCAGGTGATGGACGCCTATTACGCCGATTATGCCAAGGAGTTTCCGCAGGTCATCCGGGCGGCCTGGGGCTATACGGTGGAGACGGCGACGCAGGCGATCCGCCTCGTGCTCAGCCGCGTGTTCGAGACGCACCCCGGTCTCAACATCGTGCTGGGACACATGGGCGAAACGCTGCCGTTCCTGCTCTGGCGCATCAACCAGGCGCTGTCGCGTCCGGGGCACGAGGAGCTGAGTTTCCGCGAACAGTTCACGCAGCATTTCTACGTGACGACGAGCGGCAATTTCTCCACGCCCGCGCTGATGTGCACCATGACCGAAATGGGCATGGACCGCATCATGTTCGCAGTCGACTGGCCGTTCGTGTCGAACAAGCCCGCCATGGACTGGGTGAATAACCTGCAGATCTCGCGAGACGACAAGACGAAGCTGCTCAGCGGCAATGCGAAGCGGCTGTTTCGCATGTGAGGTTTTGTTGCCGTCAATGCGAGGAGCGTGAGCGACGCGGCATTCCAGAGTCGGCGAGCGAGTACAAACTCCCTCCCCGAAAGGGGGAGGGGATTTGCGCGTTGTTCGCTCGAGCCATTCTTAACGCGCCGCAGCCTCACTATCGCGCAGTCCCTTCGACGCTTCTTCCCGCAGGTCCGTCCAGATCTGCGCGACGAAATGCGCGAAGGCATCCGAGCCCATCATCTCCGACGAACGCGGACGCGGCAGGTCAATCTCGATCACGCGTTTGATGCGGCCGGGCCGGAAGGTCATGATGAGCACACGGTCCGACAGTTGCACGGCTTCGGAGATGTTGTGCGTGATGAGCAGGGTGGTCTGCTTCAACTGCTGCTGGATCTGCACGACCTTGTCGCCGAGCAGAAGGCGCGTCTGCTCGTCGAGGGCGGCGAAGGGTTCATCCATCAAAAGGATGCGCGGCTCGAAAGCCAGCGTGCGCGCAATCGCTATGCGCTGGCGCATGCCCCCGGACAGTTCCGACGGGTAATGGTTCTCGAAGCCCTGCAACCCCACGAGATCGAGCAGGTCGCGTGCACGCGCGATGCGTTGGTCGCGGGGCATTCCGGCTGCCTCAAGCGGGAAGGCGACGTTCTCGATGGCGTTGCGCCAGGGGAAGGTGGATTCCTCCTGGAACACCATGCCGATCTGCGGCTGGCAGCCGCGCACGGGATTGCCGTCGAGCAGGATCTGGCCTTCGAAATCCGAGATCAACCCGCCGACCATGTTCATCAGCGTGGACTTGCCGCAACCCGAAGGGCCGATGATCGAGATGAACTCGCCCGGCTTGATGTCGAGCGAGACGTCGTCGACGGCGGTGACCGTGCCTTTCGCGGTGCTGAAGCTCTTGCTCACGCGATCGATGCGCAGCGCTGCGATCTCTGCGCGGGCAGGGGGCGTGATCGTGGAAACATCGTTCATGCGGACCTCAGGACCGTTCGACATGTTTCGTCAGCCCATTGGTCATGCCGGCGTCGTAACCGGGCTCGACACGCACATCGACGACAACAGTGTCGCCGCGCTCGAACGCGAGAATGGCGGCTGCGATGGCTTCGTCGAGATCTGCGAGGCTGCGCACCGGACCGATGCCCGTTGCGCCCTGCGCACGCGCCATCATGGCGAGATCCACGTCCGGGCCGGCGATGTGCTGGCCGATCCATTTGTTCTCGATGGGCCGGTCGCGCATGCGCGCGACGCGCTCCTGATGCACTTCGTCATTATAGAATGAGCGGTTGTTGGCGATGAGCACGATCATCGGGATGCCGTAATGCACGGCGCTCCAGACTGCGGTCGCGCCCATGAGGAAGTCGCCGTCGCCGAGAATGGAGAGCGGAATGCGGTCGCCGCCCTTGAGCGCGAGCGCGGCGCCGACGCTGGTGCCTGGACCCGAGCCGATGCCGCCGCCGCCATCCGTGCCCAGGAAATCGAGCGGATGCTCGACGGGCCACATGTGCCCGGCCCATGAGAGGGGATGACGTGCAAGTGTGGTCTTGCGGCCCTGGAACGCGCGTTGCACGGCGGATGCGAGCACGGGAACGGTGAGCGGGGCGTTCGCCTCACCGTCTGGAAGCGCCTGCAGGGCAGGCTTTTCCCAGCCGTTCCAGACTGTGCCGGTTTTGTGCGATGCCAGCTCCTCGACGAGCGCATGTACCGTCACGTCGGGGTCGGAAACGAGATAGAGATCGGCGGGCGGCAGGCCCTGATGGTCCATGCTCCAGCCGTTGTGCAGATATTGGTCGAGCGAGACCTGGATGATCGTGTTGGCGGGATCTTCAGCGCCGAACGCGCTTTTCAGCGTGCCGGCCAGATCCACCCAATCGAAGCTCACGACGACATCAGCCTCGCGCAACAAGGCGCAGGCCTGCTCGCTCGCGAAGGTCGAGGGGCTGGCCGCATGCAGGCGATGCGTGGTCGGGAAAGCGCCTGCGATCTTCATGTCGGTGAGCACAAGAGCGCCGAGCTTCTCGGCGAGCGCGATGCGGGCGGCCCAATCGGCCTCCGAGCGCGAGACGCGGCCCATGAGCAGGAGAGGGCGCTTGGCGCTCGCGAGACGACGCGCTGCGTCCTGTAGCAATTCGCGTGAGGGTGCGGCCGGCGGCGGCGATTTGAAGCGCGCGACGTCGGGCATCTTCACAGGCGTTTCGAGGCGCATCTCCTGGATGGCGGCGTCCAGGCAGACATAGACGGGGCCGTGCGGCGCGGTGCCGGTGATCTGCCAGGCGCGCAGGATGGATTCGAGCGCGGCGGGGACGGAGCCCGGCTGGTCATCCCACTTCGTATAGTCGCGAATGAGCGCGCCCTGATCCTTGGCCGTATGAATCCAGTCGATCCACGGGCGCCGCTTGGCTGCATCCACGGGCCCGGTCGCGCCCAGAAGCAGAAGCGGCGCGCGATCGCACCACGCATTGAAGACGGCCATGGTCGCATGCATCAGGCCGACATTGCTGTGCACGATGGCGCAGAGCGGACGGCCCGTCACCTTGGCCCAGCCATGCGCGATGGCGACGGCGGATTCCTCGTGCAGGCAGAGCAGCATCTGCGGATCGCGATTGCCGAGCTTGTTGACGAGGCTATCGTGAAGTCCGCGGAAACTCGCGCCGGGATTGAGCGAGACGTAGGGGAGGTCGAGAGCGCGCAACAATTCGGCGATGGCGTCGCTGCCCCATTGTCCGTTGTCCTGCGCGGGAACGGGGAGCTCGATGCATGCGATCTCGCGTGCGGGCTTCTTCTTGTCGTCGGGCATGAGCTATCCTGGTTTCAACGGGGCGGCAGCGCTGTGGCGCGGCGATTGTCGGGTCCGGGCAGGCGCACGAGCCGACCGATGCAGAAGTTGCCGATGCCTGCGAGCGCGAAGATCACGAGCAGAATTGCGAGCATCGTGGGAATGTCGAAGCGATTGTAGGCCTGCATCGCAGCGTAGCCCAAACCGAAATTGGAGAGCTTGATCTCCGACATCAGGCAGCCGACCGTTGCAATGCCGAAGCTCAGGCGAAAGCCGGTTGCGAGCGCGGGGACGAGCGCGGGCACATAGATTTTCCAGACGCGTTGCGACAATGGGAGATTGAGGCTCTGCCCGACGCGCAGGAACATCGGGTTTATGGTGCCAACTCCCGCCGCGACGCTCAAAGCCATCGGGAAGAAGCACGAAATCGCGCCGAGGCTTATCTTCGAGCCGACGCCGATGCCGAACATGATGAGCAGCACGGGGAGGAACACGACTTTCGGCGTGGGGGCGAGATAATGCACGAGGGGTTCGAGCACCTCGCCCGTATATCGGTTGATGCCGAGAATGAGGCCGGCGACCGCGCCCACGCTCGTGCCGATGACGAAGCCGACAAGGATCTCGAAGAGCGTCACGCTGAAATGCGTGTAGAAGGCCGCGTCGCCGAAGAGGCGAAAGAGCGCGCGCACGATCAGCAGTGTCGAGGGAATGACGCCGCGAAAGAACAGGCCCGACGCGCCCGCGCCTTCCCATAGCGCGAGGATCACGATCACCGCGACAATGCGGTGGATCGTGACGCTCGACAGGCGCAAGCGGCTGCGCCGCGCGCCGTCTTTCATCTGACCGACAGCAACCATGTCTCTAGTTTCTCGGTGAGATAGAAGAAGCAGACGCTGGTGAGCACGACGAAGAGGATCGCCGCATACATGCCTGCGATCTCGAAGCGGTCACCGAGGTCGCCGATGAGCTGGCCCATGCCGCCGAAACCGATGAGGAATTCCACACCGACGACATTGATGAGCGCGAAGACGAGGCCGAGTCGCAGGCCGGTAAAGATCGTGGGCAGCGAGGCCGGAAACAGGATCATGCGGATCTGCTGCCAGCGTGTCAGCCCGAAGGTGCGGCCGACGTCGATGAGCACGCCGCGCACATTGTCGAGCCCCTCCTTGGTTTTCAACACCACGGGCGGGAGGCTGGCGACGGTGCCCATCGCAACGATAGTCGCGGCGTTGCGGCCGAAGATGACGAGAAACAGCGGAAACAGGAGCACCAGCGGCGCGGCGGCGATGGCCGCCATCCAGTCGGTATAGGCGGCGCCCGCCGCGCGATTGTGGTGCAGCCACCAGCCGATCGTCACGCCGCCGAGCGTTCCGAGGCCAGCCGCGGCGAAGGTTTCGCCGAAAGTGCGCAGGAAACTGCCGACGAGATCGCCTTCCGTGAAAAGCGTGGCGATGGTCGGGAAGATCTCGGAGGGCGGCGGCACGATGAAGCGGCTGATGAGGCCAGCGGCCGACGCGATTTCCCACAGCACGAGGAGGCCCGCGAGAAACACGAAGCGTGCGACGAGTGGCGGAGGTCTGATGAGCCAGGCCGGCATGCAGGGTTCTCTGTTTTGAGGCCCGGACGCGAAGGCCCGAGCCTCGATTCGAACGGGACTGCTATTTCGGCCTTGGCGCCAGAATATCGAAGAGGCCGGCGACTTCCTTCTCCGTCATGGCGCGGGGAATGAACTTGTATTCGAGCGCCTGCTGCAGGGCGAGATCCAGACCCTTCACCTCGTAGGGTTGCAGCGCCTCTTTCGGATAGAATTGGTCGCGCGCCTGCAAGGCGATCTCGGGCGTGACTTCTGCGCCCTCGGCGAAATAGGCGATGGCTTTCGCGTCGCGATAAGACCAGTCGAGCGCCTTCGCATAGGCTTCGCTGAACTTGACGAGCAGAGCGCGCTTCTTCGTCAGGGTGTCCGCATTGGCGAAGTTCACGCGGATGGTTTCGTCGCGGATCGCGGGGACATCGTTGCCCTTGGCGACGATCACGACCTTGCCGGCCTTCACATCCTCGAGGCCGAAGGGCGGGACGGCCCAGCCGACATCGATCTGGCCGGACATGACCTGCGTGTAGGTGCCAGGAATTCCGCCGGTCGCGGTAGGCTTGGCCTTGGACTTCGCCTGTTCGAGCAGGGAGAGGACAATGAGGTGGCTCGATGAGCCGGCGGCCGAATAGGCGACGCTCTTTCCGTCCGTGTCCTTCAGGCTCTTGATGCCCTTGTCGGCACGCGCATACCAGTAGAGGTCCGGCGAGCCGGTCATTGCCGTCGAGATGACGCGTACCGGTGCGCCTTTCGCGTAGGCGCCGATGAGGCCGAGAAGGCCCGTCTGCATGGCGACATCGACGCTGCCGGAAATGACCGCCTGTACCGTCGCCGACCCGCCCTGCGTGTAGACGGGCTCGATGTCGATCCCTGCTTCCTTGAAGATGCCGGCCTTCATGCCGAATTCGACGATGCCGGTGTCCCAGTTGCCCTTCTGGGGCAGGGCGATCTTCAGCGATTCGGCGTGAGCGGCTGGAATGACAGCCGAGGTGACGATGGCCGATGTCAGCACGGCCGCCAGCAAAACCTGCTTGCGCATAACAATCCTCCCGTGGCGGATGCTCTTGCCGGCACCGCTTCGGGGGAGATTGTGACCACAGAGTGTGGCGCGATGCAACGCCGTTGAATGGGCGAGATCAACCCGGCTGGCGCGCCGCCTTGATTGCGTTCCAGACCCGCGAGGGAGTGTAAGGCAGGTCCAGCCTGTCGACGCCTCGCGAGCGCAAGGCGTCGAGCACCGCATTAGCCAGTGTCGGCACCGAGCCCGTGGTGCCGGCCTCGCCCACGCCCTTTACGCCGAGCGGATTGCTGGGCGAGAGGACGGAATGATCGAAAAGTCGCAGGGGACCCAGATCGTCGGCGCGCGGCATGGCGTAATCCATGAAGCTGCCGGTCATCAGCTGTCCGCTGTCCGCATCGTAGAGACATTGCTCGGTCAGCACCTGCCCGAGCCCCTGGACCATGCCGCCATGCACCTGGCCTTCGACCAAAGTATGGTTGAGAACGCGGCCGCAATCGTCGACCGCGACATAATCGAGAAGCGTCACGGTGCCCGTTTCCGGGTCGATCTCGACTTCGGCGATATGCGCGCCGCTCGGGAAGGTGCGATGGGCCGGGAAGCCCGCAGTCGTGTCGAGTGCACCCGGATTGTCGCGGGACAGCTGATAGAGAGCGACGGAAAGGTCGGTGCCCCGCACGGCATATTTGCCGTCGATGAAATCGATGTCTTCAGCGTCGGCTTCGAGTTGGCGGGCGGCGAGATCCTTGCCCTTGCGCACCACTTCCTGCGCGGTGATGAAGAGAGCGTTGCCCTGCAGCATGGTGGAGCGCGAACCGATGGTGCCGTCACCCTTCAGAACGGGACCGTCGGGATCACTCGACCGGTTCTCGATGGTCAGCGGGTCGACGCCGAAGACGCGCGCGACGATCTCGGGGAAGGCAGTCTCATGACCCTGGCCTGAGGGGCCGGAGGTCGAGAAGATGCGCGGCGTGCCGCTTTCGCCGAATTTGATGGCGCTTTCCTCGGTGGGGGAGCGGCCGCCGCCCGAGGGCTCTACGAACATGCAGCATGCGATGCCGCGCAACATGCCGCGTTCCGCGGATTGCGCGCGGCGCGCCGGGAAGTCATTCCATTTCGCCTGTGCGAGGGCCAAGTCGAGGAGGCCCGGCGGATCGCCGCTGTCATAGTCCGCGCCCGTCGCGATCTTGTAGGGAAAGGCTTCCTTCGGGATGAGATTCAGGCGACGCAGGTCGATGCGGTCGCGCCCCGTCTCGCGCGCCGCTTCTTCGACGAGGCGCTCTACGAGATAGCTGACATTGGGCCGTCCGGCGCCGCGATAGGCCGTGGTCGGCGTCGTATTGGTCAGCACGAGAAGATGTCGTCCGTAGACATTGGGGATGCGGTAGAGATTGCTCGCATGGGAGCCCGGCGGCAGCGTGTTGATGAGAGGGCCCGCCTGCGAGAGGTAGCCGCCCGCATGGCAGATCCAGCGCACGCGCAGCGCGGTGAAGTGTCCGTGCTCATCCAGCGCCAGCTCGCCGAAGAGCTTTGCCGCGCGTCCGTGGTGATCGCTGACGAAGGTCTCGCTGCGCGTGCCCGACCATTTGACGGGACGGCCAACAGTGCGGGCGGCCAGCATGAGCGTGCAATACTCGGAATAGCCCTCGGTCCTGACCCCGAAGCCGCCGCCGACGTCCTGTGCGTGAACCCGGATCGAGGTCTCGGGAATGCCGGTGCCCGATGACAGGCTGTCGAGCATGAGCGTCATGCCCTGCGTGGGCACGTAGAGGTCGTAGCGACCGGTCGTGGCATTGTAAGTGGCGATACCGGATTTCGGCTCCATCGGATTACCGACAAGACGCGGCACGTCGAGCGTCAGGCGGGTGACGTGGGTAGCGACCGCGAGGGCGGACTCGGTCGCGGCTTCGTTGCCATATTCGTAGTCGAAGCAGAGATTGCTCTCGAAATCCGGGTAGAGCAGAGGAGCGTCGGCCGCCATCGCAGCTTCGGCATCGACGAGCGCGGGGAGATCGCGGTAGTCGACCACGATCTTTTCCACAGCTTCCTGAGCCTGCGCCGCCGTTTCGGCGATCACGAATGCGACCTCCTGGCCGACATAGCGTACGCGGTCCTCGGCCATCACCTGGCGGCGAGGTATCTTCATCTTGATTCCGCCACGGCCGGGGTAGCCAGCCAGCGGGGAGGGAGAGCCAAAGCCGGCGGCCTTCGTGTCCGCACCCGTCAGGATCGCGAGAACGCCGGGGACAGCGCGCGCCTTCTGCGTGTCGATAGAGAGAATCTCCGCATGGGCGCGGTCGGCGCGAAGGAAGAAACCATGCGTTTCGCCCGGCAGGGAGCGGTCAGAGGCGTATAGACCTTGTCCCGTCACGAGGCGGAAATCCTCGCGGCGACCCTGAAACACGTTATCCATAGTTTCTCCCAGCCGCATGCGCGTGTGACGTCACGCCCAGATTACAGCATCGTGCTGCCGATGCTATGGTCCTTACCCAAGCTTCAGCTGGATGCCTCTGGCTCGCTTGCCTTTTTCGTGTCTTGCTGGCGTGGCATGACGCTGCCGGGTCGATATGAACGGCTTGGTGTTTTCTCCGTTGTTCGAACGGAGCGTGGATCGGGAGTGCGGTTTCGTTGTTGCGGGCGTCCACAATTATCTTTCACCAATTGCTCGTGGCGGCCGCGATCGTGGTCCCCGCGACGGCGTTCCTGGCCGCCGCGATGGAGAACCGTCGCGACGTCCTGCGCGAAGGCGAGGGAACGGTCGTGCGCACCGTGGCCGTGATGGACGAGCACGCGCGCAAGGTTTTAGACACTGTCGACCTGGTGCTCGGCCGTGTTGATGATCGTGTGCGGGGCGAGACCGCCGAACAGATCGAGGCACAGGATACGAATGAATTCCTGCGGCGCCTCAAGGCGCCACTAAAGCAGGCTGTGTCGATCTGGGTTTCCGATTCGACCGGCCGCGTGCTTGCCGGGAGCCAGGAATGGGACCGGAATCTCGGCATATCGGGCCGGGATTTCTTCGCGATCCATCGTCAGGGCGAGCGCGAGACCCACATCAGCAAGGCCTTCGTCGGGAAAGCGACCAATATCCCATCCTTCGCCGTGAGCCGCGCGCGAATGGCGCCCGACGGTGCTTTTGCCGGGACGCTGCACGTCGCGGTCAGTCCCGACTATTTCGAGTCGTTTTTTCGCGAAGCTGCGCCGCCCGGCCCATACTCCGCGCTCCTCTTCCGCAACGACGGATCCGTGCTCGCAGGCGGCCCAGATAGTCAGCATCCCTCGACGCTCGACCCGGCATCGGATTTGATGCGCGCGATCAGCGCAAATCCGACGAGCGGGGTCTATCGCGGCGACTCGCCGCTGGATGGCGTGCGGACCTTCTACGCCTATCGGCGTGTGGCGCCCTATGCGGTCTACGTTGCCTTCGGCTTGTCCTATGACGCGATGTCCAAGCGCTGGTACGACAATCTCGAACTCTACGGCGCAGTCGCCGGCGCCGCCTCGCTGTTCCTGTTGTTTCTCTCGCTGCTTGCCTTGCGGCGCGTGCGGGCCGAACAGGCCGCGCTGGCGCAGGTGCGCCTGCAGAGCGAGCAGCGGCTCCTCGCGGAGCACCGGCTCTTCCAGTCACAGAAAATGGAGAGCATCGGCCAGCTCACCGGGGGCATCGCGCATGATTTCAACAATCTGCTCGCAGTCATTCTCGGCAATCTCGGCATGCTCAGGAAGATCGTGGGCGCGAACGAGCGGGCCGAACGCCTGCTGAATGGCGCCATCCAGGGCGCCGAGCGGGGTGCCACTCTCACGCAGCGGCTGCTGGCCTTCGCGCGTCGGCAGGAACTCGCACCTCGCAGCGTCGACATGCCTGAACTGGTGCTCGGCCTGATGGATCTCCTTCGCCAGACGATCGGGCCGGGGATCGAAATCGTCTGCGAGATGCCCGAGCAGGCCGACGCGGCGCTCGTCGATCCAAACCAGCTCGAACTCGCCATTCTGAACCTCGCCGTGAATGCGCGGGACGCGATGCCGGAGGGTGGGCGCATCACAGTGGCGCTCACAGCCGAAACCCTCGCGGCCGACAACGATCTATCCCTCTCGCCGGGCGATTATCTTTGCCTGTCCATCACCGACACCGGCGTGGGCATGAGTCCCGAGACCCTGGCGCGGGCGAGCGAGCCTTTCTTCACGACGAAGGAAATCGGCAAGGGCACGGGCCTCGGGGTCTCGATGGTGCACGGACTGGCCTTGCAGTCCGGGGGCGCCTTTCGCATGCGCAGTCAGCTCGGCAAGGGGGCCTGTGCGGAAATCTGGCTACCACGGAGCATCGCACCTGCGGGCCCGTCGAGCGAGGCCTCCTGGGTTCCAATGGCCGAGCCGACCCGCTCTTCGCTGCTGCTGGTCGATGACGACGAACTCGTGCGCGAGACGACCGCTGCCATTCTCGAAGAGCGAAGCTTCGAAGTTGATCAATACGGTTCAGCGGAAGATGCGCTGGTGGCCCTGGCAAGGAGACGCTTCGACCTCGTGGTGACCGATCTTGCGATGCCGGGCATGGGCGGCGTCGCCTTCGCAGCGCGGGTTGCCGAGGCATGGCCCGATCTGCCGGTCCTGCTGGTGAGCGGAAATGCGGACGTCGCGGGCCAGGTGCCTCCCGGCCTGCCGCGTCTTTCAAAGCCGTTTTCGGATACCCAGCTCGTGCAGGCCGTCGAGCGTCTTCTGGAGCGGGCAGCTTCGGTGCAGAGCTGATAAAGGGATTGAAGAAAAAGCTTGAGCTTGTCTTTAAGTTGCTGTTTTTGCAGCGTAATCGTTGAGTTTCTATTCGCATTTGGCATAATCGTAACCGTCCGCCAAGTTGGCGGTCGTTTGTTGCGAGGCCCTTGCTTCAGATGTCGATTGCAACTGCCGGCACAGGGACGACTTACCGGCCTGATATCGATGGCCTTCGCGCGGTCGCTATCGTCCTCGTGCTGATGTTTCACCTGGGCGTGGGATTCACCAAGGGCGGCTTCATCGGCGTGGACGTGTTCTTCGTCATCTCGGGCTTCCTGATCAGCGGAATCATCGCCAAGGAAGCCGCCGGCTCGCGCTTTTCCTTCGGGCATTTCTACGAGCGCCGGATACGCCGGCTCTTCCCGGCGCTGTTCTGCGTCTTCGGGGTCTTTTCGGTCGCAGGGCTGTTCGTGCTTTTTCCGCCCGAACTCGAGGCCTATGGAAAGTCGCTTGGCGCAGCGACCCTGTTCGTCGCGAACCTCTTTTTCTTCGAGGGAGACGGATATTTCGCCGAGGGCGTCGATGCTCTCCCCCTCATCCACACATGGTCCCTGGCGGTGGAGGAGCAGTTCTATCTATTTTTCCCCATACTCTTCTTGCCGCTGCTTCGTCTGCGCCGCGTTACGATGCTTGGCGTGCTGTGGGGCGGCGCGGCCCTGTCTTTCGCGCTTGGGCTTTATCTGGTTGCGCGCGCGCCCGAGGCTGCCTTTTACCTACTGCCGGCGCGCGCCTGGGAGTTGCTGACCGGGGCGCTTCTCGCCATGGGCGGCATCCCTCCCATCGGCTCGCGGCGGCTTCGGCAGGGGGCCGGTTTCGCGGGCCTCGCCGCAATTCTGATCGCCGGGGGCGCCTTCAACAAGAATGTGCAATTTCCCGGATGGAGCGCCTTGCTGCCGTGCCTGGGCGCGGCGCTGATCATCCATTCGGGACGCGAGCGCGATACGCTGGTCTATGCCTTTCTGGCGCGGCCGCCCGTGGTTCTCCTCGGGCTGTTTTCCTACTCGCTGTATGTCTGGCACATGCCGATGATCGTCTTCACGAAGATGGAATTCGGCCGCTACCTTAGCAACGTAGATCGGGCGCTTCTCGGGTTGGCGTGCCTCGCTGCGGGATATTTGTCCTGGCGGTTCGTCGAGCGGCCTTTTCGCTACGGCGGGTTGCTCGCGCGGCGTCGCGAGCTGTTTCTGGGTGCCGGGATCGCCATGGCTGCTGCCTTGGCCGTGGCGTCCATCTTCGCTGGCGGGCGCGGTTTCGAGGGCCGCTTTCCGCCGGAAATCCGAAAGCTCGCGTCATTCAGATACGATCCCTCAGGCCCGATGCGGGAGGGGACGTGCTTCATTTCGCGGGCTTTCGCTGAGGGCGCGGCACTGGCTCCCGCCTGCCTCGCGCTGGATCCAGCGCGGAAGAACTACCTTCTGGTGGGGGACAGCCATGCCGCTCACCTCTGGGCCGGTTTCGAAGGCACGTTGCCGGGCATCCATGTTCTGCAGGCGACGGCGTCCGGTTGCGCACCGGTCCTGCGTGACAAGGGGGCAGCACGCTGCCGGGCGATCATGGATTTCGTGTTCCACGATTTTCTGCCGCGACAGCACCTTGACGGGATTGTCGTCGCCGCCAACTGGACAACGGCAGATCTGCGTGACCTCATCCCGACCTTGCGCCTTCTCGAGACCTACGCAGATCGCGTTATCGTCCTGGGGCCGGTGCCGACCTATCAGGACACCCTGCCGCGACTCCTGGCGCGCAGCGCTGCGCGGGGCGATCCGGCGCTGGTCGCCAAGGCACGGGTGCCTGGCCGCGCGACGATAGACGCTGCCTTTGCCGACGCGTTGGCAGCTGAGAATGTCACCTATGTCTCGCTCTATCGCGCCCTGTGCCCGGACGATCAATGTGTGACGGGCGACGGGAAGGGGGACCCCGTCCAGTTCGATTACGGGCACCTGACGGAGGCCGGGGCGCGGCTGCTGGCGAGCAGGTTGCTTGCGTCCGGCTTTGCCGGAATATCCGACGATGGGCGCCCGGAATCGGCAAGTCGCTCTTACACAAGGTAAATTGACGCTTCTCCTACATCGCCGCTTAACGAGTCTCGGGCAGAATTCCTGCAACCCACTCGAGAGGTACGGCGATGAAGAGCGTGTTTGCAGCCCTGTCAGTCCTGATGATCCTGTCCGTGCCCGCCGAGGCAAAACCGGGTCGTCAGACCTCTGCCGCCGATGGTGGCGCCGCTGCCCTGATCACGCGCTTCCGGGCTGCCCATGGTCTCGGGCCTGTCCGTGTCGACCCTGCGCTGACGCGGGCGGCCCGCGAGCAGGCGCAGGCCATGGCGTCCGCCGGGGTTCTCTCCCACGATGTGGGTGGCGGGTTCGGCAGCCGCATGAGCGCGGCGGGTCTCGGCTATGTTCCAGCAGCGGAAAATGTCGGGGCAGGTCATCGCTCGCTGGGGGCGGCGATTGCAAGCTGGGAGCGCTCGCCCGGCCATCAGGCCAATCTGCTGATGTCGGAGGCCACGCGCATCGGCATCGCCAAGGTCGACGCTCCGGGCAAGCCTTATGGTGTTTACTGGGCGCTGGTGCTGGCTGCCGATCCGGGCCCGACCAGGACAGCCTCGGCAGGTTTCATGCCGATCATCACGCCGTTCGGGATCGGCTTTTTCGCCAGCCGGTGAGGGGTCACTGGCGCTTTTGTTCGGGGGCCACGATCTCAAATTCGCTGGCTCGCTCACCCCAGACGATTCCGTCGGCTCCGAAATGAACGTCGACCCGTTCGGGTGCGTCCGAACTGCCCATGGAGCAGTGATACCGAGCGAGCACGAGGCCCGCCATTCCGTCCCGAACGCGCCAATTATCGCGCGCTTTCGAACCGGACTTGAACTTGACTTGCACGCCGCGATCCATAAGGAGCTTCCCTTCGGTCAGGACTAGGGATTGCTTACGCACAGTAACATTCCGGCGGCTCAGGTCGTGCGTAACTATGCAGCAATGCCCCTAAATTGCAGGCAGCCAGGATGCCTATTTGTTAAGCATGCAATAAGACGGAGCTTTGAGGGGCGCTGGGGCGTTGGGTCCTCGACATATGTATGCGAGGAGCCTTTTCATGCGAAGAACAGCCATTGCCACCCTGCTTGCGAGCGCGACGCTGACGGGCGCTTACGCCCAGACGCCAGCCGATGCGCCGACACCTCCGAAACCCGCGGCGCCTGCCTCCGCCCCGTCTACGATTCCTGTGAATGAGGACGTCCGCATCAGCGGGACGGTCCAAAAGTTCGACGGCCAGTCGATCCTGATTTCACCGAGCCAGGGAATCACGCTGACTGTACGTTTCGACGCCGGGCCCGGCATCAACTCCATGAGGAAGGCGAAACCCGCCGACGTGAAGATCGGCCAGCAGGTGAGTGCCCAGACGAAGACCAACCCTGCGGGCGGCATCCAGGCGACGCAGATTATCATCTACGAAACCGGGGCAGAGCAGCAGGCAGGGAGTGAGGCGTCCACGGACTCCACAAAGGTGGTGGCGCGCGTGACAGGAGTCGAAACGGCGGCCGACGCGCCGATGCTCAGCCTTGCCTACAAGGAGGGGGAGCGCAAGGTGACGATTGGCAAGGAAGCGGTCATCTGGTTCGCGCGGCCCGCCAGCGCCGCCGACATCAAGCCCGGCGCACTCATCACCATCGCAGGCACCAAAGCTGCCGGCGGGGAGGTCAAGGTGGTCAAGGCATCTATCGCGCCGGCAGGAGCGGACAATCCGCCGCTGTGAGTCGCGCTGGCGGCAGGGACGGGGCCTGTGCTCCGTTCCGTCGCCTGCGGAGCGTCTTGCCAAGGCGATTCCGCCTCAGACCGGCAAAGATGCGTCGGCCGCCGAGAATGGGCGGGCTTCGGCTCGCCCGTTCTCGCGCCGAAAACGAGCTCACACGCCCAATATGGCCTATTCCCGATTTCTGGACTGCTAATACCACAATAGCCTTGCAGGGCGTTTAAGCGGTGCTACACTTGGTCTCACGATTGAGCGCTTCCGAAGAGAGTGCGCGCATCAGGGAGCGAGCGATGATCATCACACGGCATCTTTCACGCGTCGTTTGTTTGGCTGCTCTCATGGCAGCGTCGCCCTTGGTGCAGGATAGCGCCCGCGCGCAGGGCGCGCCTATGGTGATGAAGCTCGGTACGCCCACACTCAATGACGGCCAGCACGAATTCCTGAAGCGCTTCGCCGCCGAGGTCGAAAAGGACTCTGGCGGACGAATCAAGGGCGAGGTCTATCCCGCCAGCCAGCTCGGTCCCATTCCACGCGAAATCGAGGCCGTGCAGCTTGGCGCGATCCAGGGCTTTATCGCGCCGGCCGAATTCTACGAGGGTGTCGACCCGCGCTTCCAGGTGCTGACCGCGCCCGGGCTGTTCCAGGACATGGATCACGTCGACCGGGTCGCGAAGGACCCGAAGTTTCGCGAGTCTTTCTACAAGCTCGGCGCGTCGCGCGGACTGGCCGTCTCGTCCGTCTTCCTCAGCGGTCCCACCGCGATCAATTCGCGCGCGCCGGTCCATCATGTCGCGGACATGAAGAACCTGAAACTGCGCGTGATGGCCTCTGCGATGCAGACGAACCCGATCAGCAAGCTGGGCGCTTCGCCCGTGCCGATCTCGCTGGGGGATGTGCTGCCGGCGCTTCAGCAGGGTACCATCGACGGTGTGATGAGCGTCCTGCCGGTGCTCACCGCCATGCGGTATTACGACGCCGCGAAATATATCACCGAGACCAACTTCTCGATGACAGTGAGCTGCTTTGTCTTGAGCAAGGTGTGGCTGGCGAAGCTGCCGCCCGATCTTCAGAAGATCGTGACGGACGATGCCATGCGCATCGGCGACCAGATGCACCCGTGGGTCACGGCCTTTTATGAACAGCAGAAGAAGACCTGGGGCGACAGCGGCGGGCAGGTGCTGCAGATCCCGGCGGACGAGCGTGCGAGCACGATGAAGGAACTCGGCGCGGTCGCCGACAACGTCGTGAAAGCGAACGCGTCTATCAAGGATATCTATGACGTCGTCCAGCAGGCAGCCGAGCGGACACGCAAGTGATCTCAGGCTGGATCGGGCGCTCTCTGAGGCTCGTCATCGATGGCGCGGCGCATCTTTCGACAGCCGCGCTGATCATCGGGGCGGCGATCAACTTCGCCAATATCATCGGGCGCTATTTCTTCCATGTCTCGATCGAGTGGGCGGAAGAGGTGATGCTCTATCTGATGCTGGCCAGCGTCTTCCTGGGCGGCGCGGCGGCCAGTCTGCGCGGCGCACATATCAGCATGGATATCGTGCTCAAGAGCTTTTCGCCGCGCGGGCGCAGGGTGCTCGGCTTCATCAACGACGCGATCTTTATCGTGGTCGCCGCGACCGTGATCTGGCTGGCGGTTCCCGTTATTGCACAGCTCAGTGAGTTCGATCAGCGCAGCGAGGCCGCGCGCATTCCGATCGCTTATCCGCAAATGCTCATTCCGCTCGGCTTTCTACTGATGGCTGTCGGCACGATCCTGCGCCGCTTCGATACCGACGAGAGTGAATCGGCAGAAGCCAATTCAGAGCCTCTGAAGCTGCAAAACTAAAAAAAGGGTGGTCGCATTGTTCGGGCAAACCCAATCCCTTTTTCTGATCCTGCCCGTGGTGCTGCTTTTCCTGGGCGCGCCGATCTTCCTCATCCTGCTGACGACGGCGCTGGTGACGCTGTTCCTGTCCGACATGCCGGCGAGCGTCGTGCAAACGGTGATGTTCGGCAGCCTCGGCAGCTTCCCGCTGCTCGCCATTCCCTTCTTCATTCTCGCAGGCGAGATCATGGGGCGTGGTGGCATCGCCAAGCGCCTGGTCGACTGGGTTCTGGCGATGGTGGGCGGCGTCCGGGGATCGCTCAGCCTTGCGACTATCGTGTCATCGGAACTGTTCGGCGCCATGTCGGGCTCGGCGGTGGGTACGCTGGCCGCTGTCGGCCGGCTGCTGTTTCCCGCCTTGCGCGCCAATGGTTATGGCGACCGCTTTGCAGTCAGCCTCATCGCCTCGTCGGGCGCGATCGCCATCGTCATCCCGCCGTCCATCGCCATGATCATCTATGGCGTGACCGCCCAGGTTCCGCTGAAGACATTGTTCACGGCGGGCATCCTGCCGGCTTTGTTCATCGGCGTGATCGACGCGATCTACGTTCTCGCCTATTCGCATATGAAGCGAATTCCGATCCTGTCGAAGGAATACCGTCTTAATTTCTGGGCGGCGACCAAGGATGCGGGCTGGGCGCTCGGCACGATCTTCGTCATCTTCGGCGGGATCTATGGCGGCATCTTCACGCCGACCGAAGCCGCAGGCGTCGCGGTCGTCTATTCGGCCGTCGTGGCGCGCTTCATCTATCGCGAGGTCAGCTGGCGCGATCTGTGGAACATCGCGGGGAGTGCTGCGACGCTCACGGCCCAGATCCTGCTCATCGTCGCCTGTGCGGGTGTCTACAGCTGGGTGCTTACGACGAGCGGCATACCGGGCCGCGTCGTGGACTACATCACAGCGTTGCAGGCAGGGCCGGTCATCACGCTGCTGATGATGAACATCGTCCTGCTGCTTGTCGGCAGCTTTCTCGAGCCGCCGGCTGCGATCCTCATCCTCGTCCCGCTGTGTTTGCCGCTGGCCAAGGCCATTGGTGTCGATGCGATCCATTTTGGCGTCATCTTCGCCGTGAACCTCAGTATCGGCATGTATATGCCGCCGTTCGGGCTCAATATCTTCGCCGCGAACCTGATCTTCAAGCGCCCCATCGGCGAGATCTATCGCGGGCTCGTGCCGTTTCTCATCATCAATCTTGTCGCGCTGATGGTGATCACCTATGTGCCCGCCATTTCGCTCGCGCTGGTGTCCACGGGACGCTGAAGCGCAGCTGTGCGTGCCTGTTCCTACCAATTAATAGACAGTCTCGATTGTAAGAAGGAGCAGCGACCGCTAGTTTTTTCACGGTGGACTCGACGAAAGCCAGTTCGAAAACGTTGCTCTGCTTGAATTGAAGGCGCAAACCCAGCGAGGTTGGCACCTGACGCCAAGAAAAATGAAAGACACGACCATGGTCGATAACACTCGCGAAATTCTTGTCGGCGAAAGGCATGAAACCCGACATCGGATCATGGCCATCGTGGGCGCGGCTTCGGGCAATCTGGTCGAATGGTTCGACTTCTACGTTTATTCGTTCTGCGCCCTCTATTTCGCGCCGGAGTTCTTTCCAAAGGGCGATCAGACAACACAGCTGCTGAACGCCGCGGCCATCTTTGCCGCCGGCTTCCTGATGCGGCCCCTCGGCAGCTGGGTGTTCGGCGTCGTCGCCGACAAGTTCGGCCGCCGCCGCTCGATGGTGATTTCGGTGCTCATGATGTGCTTCGGCTCGCTCATGATCGCCATTCTGCCGACCTATGCTTCCATCGGAATCGCGGCGCCCATCCTGCTGCTGATCGTGCGCATGTTGCAGGGGCTGTCGGTCGGTGGAGAATATGGCACCAGCGCAACCTACATGAGCGAGGTGGCCGTCGGCGGAAAGCGCGGGTTCTACAGCTCGTTTCAATATGTGACGCTGATCGGCGGTCAGCTCCTCGCGACCGTCGTTCTCGTGATCCTGCAGCTCTATCTCAACGAAGCGGAAATGCGGGCGTGGGGCTGGCGCGTGCCGTTCTTCATCGGCGCGCTTGCAGCGCTCGTCGCACTTTATCTCCGTCGCTCGCTGCACGAGACCTTGTCGGAGGAGACGCGCGCGCGTGAAGGGGCAGGGACCCTGGGTGGTATTTTCCGCAATGCCAAGAACCGTCACGCCTTCCTCATCGTGCTCGGCTTCACGGCTGGCGGCTCGCTCATCTTCTACACGTTCACGACCTACATGCAGAAGTACCTCGTCAACACCGCCGGGTTCAGCGCAGCCACGGCGACCAACCTGATGACGGTGGTTCTCTTCATCTACATGTGCATGCAGCCTCTCTTTGGCGCGCTCTCAGACAAGATCGGGCGGCGCACGTCGATGCGGCTGTTCACGGCGCTGGCGACGCTGTCGACCGTGCCGTTGCTGACGGCGATCGCCGTCGTGCGCTCCGAGCTTGCCGCAGTGTTGCTGATCACGACGGCTCTCGCCATCGTCAGCCTCTACACCTCGATCAGCGGATTGGTGAAGGCAGAGTTGTTCCCGCCGGAAGTGCGGGCGCTGGGTGTCGGCTTCGCCTACGCCATCGGAAACGCCTTGTTCGGCGGCACGGCAGAATATGTCGCGCTGTGGTTCAAGCAGGGCGGTGTGGAAAATTACTTCTATTGGTATGTGACCGGCATGATGGCCATCGGCTTCATCGTCTCGCTCATCATGCCGGATTCGCGCAAGGGCGGTTACCTGCAGGGCAAGGGCATGGAACATTGATGGCCGAGCGCCCGATCAGCCGAGGCTTGGTCGGGCGCGGAGTTTGAGCGCAAGGAGGCCGGCAACGATGCCGGCCAGCGCTCCGGCGCTGCTGAAGATGAAGCCCTCAAATTCCCCGCTCCGCCCGGGAATCCACAATTGCACCACCTCGACGGCCGCGCTCACGAGGCTGAGCACAGCGAAGGCCGTCCATCGCCCCGCTGGCGAACGCGCGCCGACGGAAAAGCAGGCGGCCGTCACGAAATATGCCAGGAAATGTTCGGCATGGCCGGAGGACAGCGCATGAGGGCGCTCGCTTCCGGGCACGAGCGACAGGACAAGGATGCTGCCCAAGCCGAGCCAGCCGAAGCCGAGTGCCGAACGTTCCAGTGTCATGCCAAGTCTGTCGTGCATTTTCAGCGTTCCTGACGATCGGCTCTGCCGCCAGTCCTGACCCGAGGGCCGCGCCGGCGACAGAACCGAGGTGGTCCGCCGTCGCGATCAAGCCATCAATCGACCCGGACGTCGCGCTCCAAGCGAAAGGCATCCCCGGTATCCACATGCTCCGTGCCTTGGCGCGGTCCATTCGTATTGATGGAGACGACTTCCTTGACTCGGCTTCGCAAGTTCTTTTCAGACCTCGGCAGGCGCATGGGTGGGCCCGAGCGTCTTGGCGCTGTCGTTTTCCGAATCGCTGACGGTCACGGTCACGACAGGAAAGCCTGCGGAAATGCGCGCGGCTTCCTGTTCGGCTGCCTCGCGCGTGTCGAAGCTGCTCTTCGCCTGCCGGTCGACGGATACGACATAGCGGGCCATCTGGGCGCGCTTGGCGAGTTGCCTCTTCTGCTGCGGGTCGTTGGACATGATCGATTCTCCTAAGGGGGTGTGCGGCCTCCAAGGCCGCCGCTCGCGGGCATTCTATCCGAGGCGCGCGGCGAAAGCCCGCGAAAGTGCCCTCCCGCATCGCCCAATGGCGAGGTTTATTTCAGGGAGGGCCAGTATCGAGCGATCGCGTGCGCAGCTCCAAGCGTCGAAAAATGTCCATAGTCAGCATAATAGAAGCCGCTGCTGTCACGATAGGGACAAGCGTCGCCACTGCAGAGGGACTTGAGCGGGTCGATAAAGGTTGCGCCCACGCTCGCCTCGGCGAGTCTCAGGTTCACCTGCGCGTCCATTTTCAGGGGCGCCATGTCGCTCGTGTCTCCCCGACGCTTCGCGGCATAAGCGACCTTCTGGATGTCGGCCGCGAATTGCGGTGACTGGCCGATCACGATCACCCGCACGCCCATATCTGCCAGCGTCTTGATCGTCTGCTGTACCCCCGCGAAGCCGCGGGTCTGATAGTCGGTCCAGCGCGCGCTCAGAACGACGGTCCTGATCTTTTCCTGCGCGATGAGTTCGAGCACGCGCCTGTTGAAAACTGAGCACTTGGGCCGTGCGTAGGAATAGTACGACAGGATCGGCGGGCAGCCGGCATAGGTGTACTGGATCACGTTCGCGCCGAGCTTTTCGGCGTTTGGCGCAAGCCCCGGCACGTAATGGGCCGCGAAGGAATCGCCCCAGAGCAGGGCCTTACTCGCAAAGCCATGCGTGCGCGTGCAGGGTTCCAACTGCCACGCGCCGAGTTCGTCAGAACCGTCGTTGAAGCAGGTGCCGACCTTCCACTCGTCGAAGCCGGGTATCCGAACCTCCACGAAATCCGGATAGCGGCTCGGAAAGCCTTTTCCGAGCACACCGACGGATCCCAGGGCGCAGAGGACGCAGAGACTGACGGCCGAGCCGATAAGAAGCGGGCGCGGCGCGGACCAGGCGTGTGGCTTGCGAAAGGGCTGTTCGACGTAGCGATAGGACAGCGTCGCCAGGACGATACTGGCGGCTGCCATCGCAAGGGCCGTTGCTGCCGCGGGTTCGTCGAGGCTGGCATATCGATAGAAGGAGATGATCGGCCAGTGAACGAGGTAGAGCGAATAGGAGATGCGGCCGACAAGCACCAGCGGCAACGTCGAGAGTAGCCGCGTGACGTAGGTGGGCCCGCTGATCTTCTGCTCCCGCGCGGGTTGTCCGGCATAGATGATCAGCGCCGTGCCGACGCATGGGTACAGCGCGTTGATTCCGGGGAAGGGGTCGCTGGCGTGGATGGTGAACATGCCGATGCAAAGGAGCACAAGGCCGGCTGTTGCCAAGGCGTTCATCATGGCCCGGCTCCGCACAGGCGCCGGCTGCTTCAACGTCAGCATCGCGCCCAGAAGCAGCTCCCACGCGCGCGTGGCGATGAGGTAAAATCCGGCAGTCGGAGCCGTATGGGTTGCATAGACCGCGAGCGCGAAGCTGGCGATGACGAGGGGCGTCAGGACGAGCGCCCAGCGCTTCTGGAGATGCGTGTAGACGAACCAGATCAAGACGGGGGCGAAAATGTAGAACTGCTCCTCCACCGACAGCGACCAGGTGTGGAGGAGGGGGCGCAGTTCGGCATCCGGCGAGAAGTAGTTGGATGTCTTCCAGAAGAAGATGTTGGACCAGAATGTCGAGCTGGCGATGACGCTCCAGCTGTAGTCTGTGAGATCGGCAGGCAATAGCACCACATAGGCGACGACGGTCGAGACCAGAATGACGGCGGTCAGAGCGGGGAGGATGCGGCGCGCGCGCTTCCAGTAGAAGCGCGTGATGCTGAACTTGCCGTCGTCGAGATCATGGATGCAGGTGCCCGTGATCAGGTAGCCCGAGATAACGAAGAATATATCGACGCCGGTGAAGCCGCCGGGAATCCAGAACGCGCCGAAATGGAAAAACAACACCGACAGAACGGCGACAGCCCGCAAGCCCTCGATATCTTTCCTGTACATGAAGCCTCAGAACCTCTCCGGGAGGGACGTGAAATGGAAGCAGGGGCGAGCGCTCGACAGCGTCAGGCGCGGTCGCCGGGCATGATCCTGCCGAAACGGGGGTCGCAGGCGTAGGTCGCCGCCGCTGTCATCGCGAAAATGAACTGCAGATGCGAATTGCCGAAGATCGGGTTTTCCGTCGTGCAGAGCATCGCGATCCAGACCATGAAGAGGAACGGCCAGCATGAGATCGCGGTCCCTTGCCGGATGAGATAAACGAGGCTGCGCCAGATCTGCTGGGACACACCCGACACGAACAAGACCAGCCCTACGAGCCCGAGTGCGACCGTCACCTCGACGTAGACGTTGTGAAACATCTCGAGTTCCTGATCGATGACGAATACCAGATAGGCGGCCGAGCTGCCCGGCGACGCCCAATAGGCCTGGAAGCCGACGCCGAGGACGGGGTTATCGGCTATGGACTGCATCCCGAATTCCCAGAGGATGCTTCGACCCGTCAGCGTGTCGTCCTTGCCGAGCAACTGGAAGATGCTTTCGACAGGGTCCGTCTGCCCGCTCATGACCATCAGGAGGCCAACCCCGCCGACCAGCGCGACGGCCACTCCGGCCAGGGTGAAGGCGGGATGCATGCCGCGCTGAACGATGCGCGCGATGAAGAACAGCGGGATGACTACGGCGGTCAGCAGGATTGACGTGCCGGATGCGGAGAGCCCCAGCAGAACCAAGGCAAGAACGATCGAGGCCGCGCAGAGCCACCGCCGCCATCCCGCCAGAAAGAGCATGCCGGCGCACATGATCTGCAGCGTAGAGAACATGCCGAGCAGGTTCTTGTGCCCGAAGAGACCGGTGAACATGCCCGGCACGGGGATGCCGCTGGTCAGCAGGGCGGCCGATCCGAGTTGCAGGATGAGATTGTAGATGAAGAGAATGCGAACCAGCCGCATCACGCCGAGGTTCCGGAAGAACACGAATGCGACGAACAGGACCATGAGGAACTGTATGCCGTGATAGAGGCTCGACATCGGGGTCAGAGACCAGAAGAACGACAGTGAGGCCAGGACGGGCCAGCTCACGATCAGCTTGTTGCGGTTCAGTGTCGCAAGGAAGGCCTCGGGTTCGCGAATGATTGCGAAGACGGCGAGGCCATCGGCGGCCGCCCAAGCCAGCGTGTTGAAGTCAGGGAGAATGTTGATCCTCGTGATCCCGACGAGAAAGGCGACCCAGAACGCGTCGAACAGCCACGTATCCCTCAAGGACCGCGTGACCCGCCCCTGGACCTCCGCATAAGCGCTCAGCGTCATACCCGGCTCCAGTCGGCACAGCTCATAACGTCTTACCCGATCGGTAGAAGGCTATCACAGGTCGGTAGATGCTGCACATTCCAGACCGTTGAACATAGTAAAGCTCGAGAAGAGATGTGGCCTTCAAGGCAAAGCTGAGGCTTTTTGCCCAGCTCACGCGTGAACGGCGTCGTATCATAAATGATGCGCATTAAGCACGACTTTATTCAACTTGCTCAAACAGTTGATGATCCATCTAACTGAGTGCTAAGACCGGCATACACTCGACCAGTTCGTGCGTGCCAGATGTTTCGAGCCCATGAAACCACCATTCGAGGCGATCTGATGACAGCGATGGAGAATGGCGTGCTCGAAAATCAGTTTCCTGCCAAGACCTTCGGCTTGGACCGAGCGAGCATCGCCGTGCTCGTGCCCTGCTACAACGAGGCCTTGACGATCGGGGACGTCGTCACATCGTTCCGGGCGGCTTTGCCGGATGCGCGCATCTACGTCTACGACAATAATTCGACGGATGGCACCAGCGAAGTTGCCGCTGCGGCCGGGGCTATCGTTCGTCATGAGACGCGGCGCGGAAAGGGGAACGTGGTGCGGCGCATGTTCGCGGACGTGGAGGCGGACGCCTTCGTCATCGTGGACGGCGATGCGACCTACGAGGCGGCAAAAGCGCCGGAGATGATCCAGAAGCTCCTCGACGACGACCTCGATTTCGTCAACGGAGCACGGCACTCGACCGCAGCCGAGGCGTATCGCCCGGGCCATCGTTTCGGCAACTGGCTTCTCACCTCGATCGTGCGCACGATCTTCGGGCGTCACTTCACGGATATGCTGTCGGGCTACAAGGTGCTTTCCAGGCGCTTCGTGAAAAGCTTTCCGGCCATGTCGAGCGGCTTCGAGACCGAGACGGAAATCGCGGTTCATGCGCTCGAGCTTCGCATGCCCTGCTGCGAGATCATGACCGCGTACAGCGAGAGGCCTGAGGGCTCGGTCAGCAAGCTTCGCACATACAGTGACGGCTATCGAATCCTGATGCTGATCCTGCGGCTCGTGAAGGACGAGCGGCCCTTTCAGTTTTTCGGCTTGATCGGTCTGTGCGCAGTGCTGGCAGCGTTCCTCATCAGCATCCCGCTCATCACAACCTACATCGAGACCGGCCTTGTCCCGCGGTTGCCGACTGCGGTCCTGAGCGTAGGGCTTGTCATCCTGGGAATGCTCAGCTTCTCCGTGGGCCTGATCCTGCAAATGATCACGCGCACGAGACAGGAGTTGAAGCGGCTGCTTTACCTGTCAGTCTTGAAGTCGGCACCCTGATGCGCGATCACGTCAAGGATGAGAGGCTGCGGCGCGAGGCGGCGACGTTCCTGAGGTTCTGCGTTGTCGGCGGGGGAGGTTTTTTCGCCGACGCTGGCATCCTCCTGCTTTGCACCACGGCTCTTCATCTCAATCCTATCTATTCGCGCGCGATCTCCGCGCCCCTGGCGATTGCGTTCACCTATGCCCTAAACCGAATGTGGGCCTTTTCTCATGTGGCCCGAAAGCCCATCCGCACATCGCTGGCTGCCTATTTCGGGGTGCAGGCGGTTGGCTTCGCCTGCAACTTCGGTGTCTATACGGCGCTGCTGCGCCTCTATGACTGGATGACCCCGCTTCCGGCACTCGTCGTCGGATCGGCAGTCGGGCTTGCGGTGAATTTTGCCGGGGCGCGCCTGCTCGTGTTCGGGGGCGCGGGCAAACATGATCTGGGTTGAACAGCCGGAGGCTCTCAGCGATGAGGTTTAATGTGTCACGACGCGTCAGGCTGACGAGAATTGCCCTGGGAATGCTCGTTCTTCTCATCCTGCCATTTGCAAATGGCAAGCCGGCTCTGTTCGCCGACACAAAGGCCTATATCGTTCTCGGTGGCACGATTGCTGAAAAGCTCGGCCTCACGCATGCCGGTCAGGGCGAAAGCGATCTGATGGGTGAAACGCAGACACCCATGACCGCCGACGCGTCGCAGGAACGAATGCATCGCGCATTGAGCGTGGCCGCCGCTCGCTCTCCCTATTACTCATTCTATCTCTTTCTGCTGGCGACCATAGGCACGTTTTGGCTCGTGATCGTAGTTCAGGCGCTGGTCGCAGCGTTGCTCGTGGATCTTCTTGCGACCGTGATCGCGCCCGAACGCGTCAACCTCGTATACGGGTCGTTCATCGTCGCGCTCGCGGCGTTCAGTACGCTTCCGCTTTACATCGGGTACATGATGCCGGACCTTTTTACCGGCCTCGGAATCGTGGCCGTCCTCCTTCTGCTGGTGTTTCCCGACAGGCTTTCGCGGTGGACCTGCATCTGGCTCGGCCTGTTCATCGCATTTTGCTCGCTCGCCCACTCCACGCACATCATCTCGATGTCCGCCGCGGCGATCGCAGGCGGAGCGGTTCTGTTGATGGCTTCGAGGCTGGACCGCCGGCAGGCTTCAGTTCGGGTGACAGCCCTCATCGCAATTGCCTGCATTGGGCCCTTCGGCGCGTTCGTCTACGTGACCGCGGGAAGCGTCGTCATGAAGGGCGCCATTCACCGGCCGCCATTCCTGATGGCGCGCGTGCTCGAAGACGGGCCGGGACGCTCGTACCTCGCGGTAGCCTGCGCGGCTGACGAGAATTCCTACGAGCTCTGCCGCTACAAAGACAGGGATCTCAGCGACTCGCAGGCTTTTCTCTGGGCCAAGGGGTCGCCCAACGGTGTGTTCGCGTCAGCAGATTCGAAGACGCGGTTGAAGCTCATCGCGGAGGAGCAGCGCTTCATCCTGTCAGCGGTCACGCACTATCCATTGGATCAGTTGCAGGCGAGCTTGCGGAATATCGGCCTGCTTCTCCTGACCACCCAGGTTGACGACGTCACGGATACGAGCGCCGTCTTCCGCGACCCGGAATTTTCCAGCTTGGGACGGCTGTTTCCGGGATCCGACCGCTGCTTCGCGGATCCTGCCGCCTGCAGTTCGCAGCTGCCCGACATTGCAATCGCGTGGATCGACTCGTTCGCCGCCATCGCCTCGCTGATCCTGACGATCGGCATTCTGGCGGGATCATGGCGCGACACAGACGACCAGCGTCGGGCGGTGGCTTTTGCGCTGGCCATCTTCGCCGCCGTCCTCGCGAATGCCGTGATCTGCGGAGCCGTGTCGGGGCCTTTCCCCCGCTATGAAACCCGAGTCACATGGCTGATGCCCCTTTGCCTCGTCGGTGTCTTTGCGCTGCGGCGCAGGGCTTCTTTCGCGATCGAACAGACCGGAGAGATTGCGGGCGAGGCGCGCGCCCGCGCCTGAATCTCAGGCTTTGAGCGCGGCGAGGTAGGCTCCCAGCAACTCGTGCAGCTTGGCGGCTTCGTCGGGCATGAGCCTGCGTCCCCAATGGGCGACGCCGAGTTCGGTGGCGATTCCTTCAATGCCGCGTGCGTTCGTGCCGATCTTCATCGTCTCGGTTGCGGCGGGGAGAATGGCCTGGTTTCCGTCGACCGATCCGCAGTGCCAGATCGCGCCGTTCTGGAACATCGCAACCTGATTGTAGTACCCCCGCGCGGCCACGACGTGTCCCTTGGGCAGGGGGCGTTTTGCCAGCCCGCCGCCGGGCGATGCGGAGGCAAGCTGATAGTCCAGAGCCTTCGCGCCGATCCTGATCGTCGAGGCCGTGCTTCCAATCGCAGGGGCGGGGAAGGCGTTGGTAATGTCTTCGTTGATCCACATGCCCAGATGGTTGTCGCGCGGGCGATACTGCCGTGCACCGGAGAGAGCGAAGCCTGTCTCGATGTAATGATCGCTTTGGCCCCGGAAGGCGAAGCCACGGTCGCGGTTGAAGGTCAGTTGGCCCACCATGGCCCCGTCGTTCCGGCCTGGCGTGACCCAGTTCACAAGCGCAGCGCCTTTATCGTGGGCCGCGAAGACATAGAGCGCGTCGAGGGACTGCCATAGTGAACGGGCCGACGTGTCCCACTCCGTGCGTCCGTTGCCGAACGGCTCGGTGTCGTATCGCAATTTCCACGATTTGAGTTGCGCGATGAGGTCGTTGACCAGCGCGCGCCGGTCCGCTCGCAGAGGAGCGCCGACGGCTGCCATCCGGTCGGCCAGCGCAATCGTTTCGGGTTGGACGCCCGACAGCAGGGCGGGCGCCTTGAGCTTCTTCTTGTAGACCCGGACGTAGTCGACCTCGAACCGTCGCGGGAAATCCGATGCGGCGAGGTTGGTCGCTCCCGGCCAGGAGCCTGGGGCGCCCATGGCGAGGTTGAGGATCAGGTACATGGGCGTATGCAGGTCGATCGGCAGCGCTGGATCGGCCGTCGCCGCGATCACACGCGCCGCCGCGCCGCTTCCCGCGCCCTCGAAGGCGAGCGTGGGGTTGGACTTGAAGTTCTTGCCGGAATTGTCGATCACGAGACGCGTCACCTTGCCGCCGGCGACTTCGGCCCGCACGCTTGCGCCATCTCCTCCGCCGCCCACGATCTTGACGGTGGGAGGGCTCGTGTAGCCCGTCCCGCCCGAGGTCACCTCGGCGGAGACGAGGCCGTTGGTCGGACGCACCTGCATGATGAACTTGCCATCCACGTAATAGCGGAGGCCGTCGGGCTGCCAGTCGACCCCGAAGATGTGGAAATCGGCCGCCATATCCGGCACGGTGGCTTTCGTGTCGAGCTGGGTCTTGCCGACATTCGGGTAGGCGGTGGTGTGGATGGTGAGGATGCCGCCGCGAACATCGGTGCTGACCTGCTCGATGATGTCGATCTCGGGCGGCCACGTTCCCGCATCGGACAAAGCCCAGAAGGCCGGCCAGTTGCCGATGGCGCCTTTCGGCATCTTCAGGCGCGCTTCGATGTAGCCGTATTGCTGGCGAAACCAGCCACGGGTATTCATCATGCCCGAGATGAGCGTTCGATTGTTCAGGGCGGGGCCTGCGATATCCGCGGGCGCGGGCTCGGCCGAGATGGAGAGTATGGAGTCTTTCACCGAAAAAGGTGAGTGCCCCTTCATCGCGGGGTTTCGCGGATCGATGTATCGCTGGATTTCCGAGCCGGGATTGGCTCCGTCCCCCACGACCGGGACCCAGCCGCGCGGCGCGACGAGGTCGGTCGCTGCGGAGTCGTTGAGGTTCAGGGTCTCGAAGTTATCTTCGAAGACGAGCGTGTAATCGTCCAGATCTACAGCTTTGCCTTCGGGTGATTGCGCGGTTGCGATGGCCGGAGCCGCCGATGCGGCAAGTCCGAACGCCAGGGTTCCAAGAACAGAACGGCGATTCATTTCGGGAATTTTCGTCATCGTCGCTCCGAACGGGATAAGTCGTGACCAGATCTTCTTGCGAAAGCACCAAGGCAACATGCCATCGATGCACGATCTCCGTCAAAGATGTGAGTTGCGGCCCAGAGTGCCATCAAGACTTTGCTAACGCGGCATCTTCAAGGCGAGGGACGGCCTCGATCTGCTCGAAGGTGCATTGCCGCGGAGCCTTGTCCGGCCGCCAGCGCATCAGCTTCGTGCCGTGCCGGAAGCGGTGTCCGGTGACGTGGTCGAAGCGAACTTCGACGACAAGCCCGGGCTGGAGCGCTTCCCATTGTTCGCTGCGTCCATTGCTCCATCTGCTGGGACCGCCCGGAGATGTGCCGGTGAAGCCCGACGGTGCACGGAGAGCTTCGAGCCGTCGCGTCAGTTCCGGTCGCTCGGCGTCCGTGATGGTGGAGGTGAATCCGACATGGTGGAGCTTCCCTGACTCGTCGTAAAGCCCCAGCAGCAAAGATCCGACCTCGCGGCTGTTGCTCTTGTACCGGAAGCCGCCGACCACGCAATCGGCCGTGCGAAGCCGCTTGACCTTGACCATCGCCCTTTCGCCGGCCTCGTAGACGCCGTCGAGCCGCTTGGCGACGACGCCATCGGTCGGTCCGTGCCCAGCGTCTGCCAGCCAGCGCTCTGCCTGCCCATGGTCGAGCGTGCATGGAGAAAGCGCCAACTTGTTCCGGACGGCCGCCTTGCGCATGAAGGTTTCAAGGGCTTTTCGGCGCCGCTTGAGGGGTTCGTGCATCAACACCGCTCCGCCCGGTGCAACCAGCAGGTCGAACAGGATGAGCTGAGCTGGGGTCTCCGCCGAGAGCCTTGTGATCCGGCTCGCCGCCGGATGCAGCCTCATCTGGAGGGCATCGAACGAAAGCTCGCCGCCGATTGCAATCACGAGTTCCCCGTCTGCCACGAAACGGTCTGCATCAAGGTCGCGCAGGAGCGAGACGATTTCCGGAAAGTACCTGTCGAGGCCTTTGCCTGATTTGGCTCTTAGCTGGACCTTGTCTCCGGACTTGAACGCGAGGCACCTGAAGCCGTCCCATTTGGGCTCGTACTGCCAACCGTCGCCCTCCGGCAGCGTTTCCGCCGAGCGGGCTTCCATTGGCATCGTGTTCAGAGGCAGGTCGAACCCGCCGGCCGCCGGTTCCGATATGGTCGATGTCTTGGGCGTTTTCGTTGCGTTCCGGGCTGCTCGGGCCATCTCAGCGCTGATCCAGTCGGTGTGTGCCATTGGCCTTGTTAGGCCTCCGGTGGAGGAATGGTTCCCGAGAGTTCAAGCGAAGTTCGAAACGTGCTCCGCACTTCGGGTTGAACTGGACGAAGCATCCATCGGCCTCCACACTGGTGGCCGAGCCCTGCGGGGGGGCCGGCCCCGAGCGAAGCACCAGCGCAGCTGGCCTTCTGAAGGGGCGGCCAGAAAAGAGAGGGAGGGGTCGATACAATGGCGACTAACCTGCATCACTTCATCGGCGGGCGTCACGTCAGCGGCGTCAGCCCGCGTGTCTCCGCGGTCTTCAACCCTGCCACCGGCGAGCAGACTGGCAGCCTGCCTCTCGCCAGCGCGGCCGAGGTGAACGAGGCTGTCATGGCAGCCGCCGCTGCATTTCCAGCGTGGGCGGCGACGCCTCCTCTGCGGCGGGCGCGCATTCTGAATCGCTTTCTGCGCCTCCTCGAAGACAACACGAATGCTCTGGCTGCCGTGATCACGGCTGAGCATGGCAAGGTTATTTCCGACGCTGTCGGCGAGGTCACGCGCGGGCTCGAGGTCGTCGAATTTGCGACGGGCGCGCCGCATCTGCTCAAGGGCGAATTCACTGAGAACGTGGGCTCGCAGATCGATAGCTATTCGGTGCGCCAGCCGCTCGGGGTCGTGGCTGGGATTACGCCATTCAACTTCCCGGCGATGGTGCCGCTGTGGATGTTTCCTGTCGCGCTGGCGTGCGGCAATTGTTTCATTCTGAAACCGTCGGAGCGCGTGCCCTCCGCGTCGCTTTTGATGGCGGAATATCTCAAGGAGGCGGGGCTTCCCGACGGCGTGTTCAATGTCGTCCACGGTGACAAGGAGGCGGTGGACGCCCTGCTGGACCACCCCGGCGTGGCTGGCGTGAGTTTCGTCGGTTCCACTCCTATCGCGCGTTACATCTACGAGACTGCTGCGACGAAGGCGAAACGCTGCCAGGCGCTGGGCGGCGCCAAGAACCACATGATCGTCATGCCCGACGCCGATCTCGACCAGGCCGTCGATGCTCTCATGGGCGCAGCCTACGGCTCTGCCGGGGAGCGCTGCATGTCGATCTCCGTCGCCGTTCCTGTCGGCGATGCCGTGGCGAACGAACTGGTCAAGCGGCTGGAGCCGCGCGTGCGTGCGCTGAAGATCGGACCGGGTACGGACAAGGATTCCGAGATGGGGCCGCTCGTCACATCCCAGCACCGCGAGCGGGTGACGGGATATATCGACCTCGGCGAGAGCGAAGGCGCGAGACTCGTCGTCGACGGCCGTGGTTTCAAAATGCAGGGCTACGAGAACGGTTATTTTCTCGGAGGCACGCTGTTCGACCATGTCACGACGGACATGCGCATCTACAAGGAGGAAATCTTCGGCCCAGTGCTCGGCGTGGTGCGCGCTGCGAGCTTCGATTCCGCCGTGAAGATGATCAACGATCACGAGTTTGGAAACGGCACCGCGATCTTCACGCGCGACGGCGATGCGGCACGCGAATTCGCGCAGCAGATTCGGGTCGGCATGGTCGGCGTCAACGTGCCGATCCCGGTGCCCATGGCATTTCATTCGTTCGGC
>JAQGKD010000020.1 GCA_028290285.1 Hyphomicrobiales bacterium | reverse complement strand
ACGAGCGCCTTCAGTTCGGCCAGCTCGCTGTCGGCGAGGTCCGTCAACGGCGGGCGCACCGGGCCGGAATCGCGGCCGATGACTTTCATGCCGGCCTTCACGATCGACACCGGATAGCCCTTCTTGCGATTGCGGATCTCGATGAGTGGCAAGATGAAGTCGCGCAGACCGGCATGGACCGCGTCGCGGTCGCGGCGGCGAACGGCGGCGTAGAAAGCGGTCGCGAATTCGGGCACGAAATTGAAAACCGCCGACGAGTATGTCGTGACGCCCATTTCGAGATAGGGAAGCGCGAATGTCTCCGCCGTCGGCAGGCCGCCGACATAGGTCAGGCGATCGCCCATCCGCGAGTAAACGCGCTGCATCAATTCGATGTCGCCGACGCCGTCCTTGTAACCGACGAGGTTCGGGCAGCGCTCGCACAGCGCGGCAAGCGTTTCGGGCGTCAGCATCGCGTTGTCGCGGTTATAGACGATCACGCCGAGACGCGTGGACTTGCAGACCGCTTCCACATGCGCGGCGAGGCCCGCCTGTTCGGAATGTACGAGATAGGGCGGCAGCAGCAGCAGGCCGTCAGCGCCGGCTTTCTCGGCCGCCTGTGCGATGCCCGTTGCGATGGCCGTGCCGTAACCCGTGCCCGCCAGAACCGGGACACGACCCTTCGTTTCTTCGACGGCCACGGCGGTCACGCGGGCGACTTCGTCAGGGGTCAGCGAAAAGAATTCGCCCGTGCCGCCAGCAGCGAAGAGACCAGCGACATCATAGCCGCAGAGCCAGTCCATGTTGGCGCGGAACTGGGTTTCATCAAAGGAGAGGTCCGCCTTGAACGGCGTCACCGGAAACGACAGGAGACCGCCGCCGATCTGCTTGGCCATTTCCTTGGGGGTCATCTTGCTCATGCGCGGGATCTTCCTCTCGTGGAGCGACGCTTGGCGTCCGTTGGGGACGAGTCCTAGGCGGGCGGGCGATCTCAGTCCAAGCCAATGGATGGATCGATCAATGCGCGGCGTGCATCGATCACGCCGCCTTGAGGCTTTTGGCGATATTGGCGAGCGCCGGTACGAGAGGGTGATCGGTGTCGCGCCGCCAGACGACGTAGAGGTCAACGGACGTTGCTTCGGGGAGGTCGAGCGGGCGCAGGACGACGCCCTCGAAATGCAGGCTGGCCGCGGATTCCGGCACGATCCCGCAACCGAGCCCGGCCCGCACCAGCGCCATGATCGAGTGTATCTGCCCCAGGTGCTGGACGTAGCGCGGCAGCGCCTGCGCTTTCGAGAACAGCGTCACGAGCAGGTCGTGGAAGTAGCGCGACTCGTGCGGCGAATACATCACGAACGGCTGCTTGTCGAAGTCGAGCAGGCTCAACGTCCGTTTGCGCGAAAGCTCATTGGCTTCGGGGATCGCCGCCAGGAGGGACTCGCTCGCGACCAGCGCGCTCTCAAATTCGGGACGTTGGATGGGCGGGCGCAGCAGGGCGATATCGATCTGCCCGGTCGCGAGCGCCTCGATCTGGTCGCCGGACACCATTTCCTTGAGCGACAGGTCGATTTCGGGAAATTGCGCGAGGCAGGCGGTCACGAGACGGGGCAGGAAGCTGTAGGCGGTGACGGCCGTATAGCCGATCTTGATGGAGCCCACCTTGCCTTGCGCGATCCGGCGCGCCACTTCAGCCGCCGACTCGGCCAGCTTGAGAATCCGTTTGGCTTCCGGGAGAAAGCTTCGACCCGACGGCGTGAGGCGCACGGAGCGGCTGGTGCGCTCGAGCAGGGTCGCGCCGATGATGTGTTCGAGCAGTTTGATCTGCCGGCTGAGCGGCGGCTGCGTCATGTGGAGCCGCTGGGCGGCGCGGCCGAAATGCAGCTCTTCAGCAACGGCGACGAAGCATCGAATCTGACTGAGGTCGAACATTCATGCCTCCCCGGAATTGATCCGCGCAATTTTCGGGGAGTTTAGCATCGATGTCGGGCGCGACGATGCGCCTTTAGCTGGATGCGAGGCTCGGCCGCTTGGGGTCGTACCGCCAGTCTGGAACGAGGGTGCGCATCGCCATGGCGTCGTCGCGCGCGCCGGTCCCGACCTTTTCGTAAAGCGCGCAAGCCGCCTCCAGCCGGTCGAGATCGAGCTCCACGCCCAAGCCGTGGGCGTCCGGCAGGGCGATTTCGCCGTTGCGGATTTCGAAGGGCGCGCGGGTGAGCCGCTCGGCGCCTTCCTGCCAGATCCAGTGCGTGTCGATCGCCGTGATGCGCCCCGGAGCGGCGGCGGCGACGTGCGTGAACATGGCGAGCGAGATATCGAAATGGTTGTTCGAATGCGAGCCCCAGACAAGCCCGTTGTCTCGGCATGTCTGCGCGACGCGGACCGAGCCCTGCATCGTCCAGAAATGCGGATCGGCGAGCGGGATGTCGATGGCGTCGAGCCGCAGCGCGTGGGACAGCTGGCGCCAATCTGTTGCGATCATGTTGGTGGCGACCGGCAGGCCGGTGGCGCGGCGGAACTCCGCCATGATTTCGCGGCCAGAATAGCCCTGCTCGGGTCCGCACGGATCTTCCGCATAGGCGAGAACGTCGTGCCGCCCACGACAGATCGCAATGGCCTCGTCGAGCGACAAGGCGCCGTTCGGGTCGAGCGTCACGCGCGCCTCGGGAAAGCGCTTCTTGATCGCCGTGACAGCATCCATTTCCAGTTCGCCGTCGAGCACGCCGCCCTTCAGCTTGAAGTCTCGGAAGCCGTAACGATCGACGCAGGCTTCCGCCTGACGCAGGATCGCGTCAGCGGTGAGCGCTTCCTCGGTTCGAATGCGAGCCCACGACTCGCGCGCGCCCTCGCCGGCGTCATACGGCAGGTCGGTCTTGCGACGGTCGCCGACATAGAAGAGATAGGCGAGGACCGGCACGGACGTGCGCTGCACGCCTTCACCAAGAAGCGCCGCGACCGGAAGTCCGAGATATTTGCCGAGCAGGTCGAGGAGCGCGGATTCGACGGCGGTGATGACGTTATCGACGCGCAGGTTGATTTCATGCGGCTGCTTCAGCACCTCGGCTTCCGCGCTCGACGTCACCTGATGCACGATCGACGAGCCCATCGACAGCGAGCGGCGGACATCGCCGAGAATGTCGTTCAGATGCCCGATCTCGCGGCCCACAAGAATGGGAACCGCGCGCTCCAGCGCCTTGCGGATGCCCTCTCCGCCAGGCACTTCGCCAACCCCGAGACGTCCTGTCTCATCCTCGAGCACCACGATGTTGCGGATGAAGTAGGGCGCATGCGCGCCGCACAGGTTGAGCAGCATGTGGTCGCGCCCGGCGACCGGCGCCACTCTCATGCTCTTGATGCGCGGCGTGCGTCCGGACGATGCAGGATGCGTGTTCACGGTGATCGCTCCCGCCCTTATTGCATCTCGAAGCGCTTGATCTCGCCGACGACGACGAGATAGGCGATCGCCGCGACAGCCGCATTCAGGCCGACGAACACCAAGGCGCCATTGAAGCTGCCGGTGGCGGCCAGAATGTAGCCGATGATGATCGGCGTGGTGATGCTCGACAGATTGCCGAACATGTTGAAGAGACCGCCGGCGAGCCCCGCCATCTGCTTGGGCGCCGTGTCGGACATGACGGCCCAGCCCAGCGCGCCGATGCCCTTGCCGAAAAAGGCAAGCGCCATGAAACCAATCACGAAAGCCTGCCCGTCGACGTAATTGCACGCGATGATCGACATCGACAGCAGCATGCCGCCGACGATGGGAGCCTTGCGGGCGAGCGTCAGCGAACCGGTCTTGCGCAGCAGGAAGTCCGAAATTACGCCGCCGAGAACGCCGCCCATGAAGCCGCAGAGCGCCGGCAGCGTCGCCGCAAAGCCCGCCTGCAAGATCGACAGGCCGCGTTCCTTCACGAGGTAGACCGGAAACCAGGTGAGAAAGAAATAGGTGAGCGCGTTGATGCAGAACTGGCCGAGATAGATGCCCAGCATCATGCGGCTGCGAAGCAGCTGCCGTACCTGCGCCCAGCTCGGACCCGCTTCATTCGCCTTCTTCACGTCCATGTCGATGAGCGCGCCGCCGTCGCGGATATACTCGAACTCAAGGCGATTAATCGAAGGATGCTCGTTGGGTCCGTAGATCGTCTTGATCCAGACGAGGCCCATGGCCACGCCGATGGCGCCCATGACGAAGAACACGTAACGCCAGCCGAAGTCATGCGCGATCCAGCCCATCAGCGGAGCGAAGATCACCGTTGCGAAATATTGCCCCGAATTGAAAAAGGCGCAGGCAGTGCCGCGCTCGGCGCTCGGGAACCATGCCGCAACGATGCGCGCGTTGGCGGGGAACGACGGCGCTTCGGCGAAGCCGACCAGGAAGCGCAGGCCGAAGAGCGCAACAATAGCGCTGCCGACCGAGAGAAAGCCTATCCAGCCCTGCAGAAAGGTGAAGACCGACCAGGTGATGATGCTGATCGCATAGACCCACTTCGATCCGTAACGATCAAGAAGCCAGCCGCCCGGCACCTGCCCGATGACGTAGGACCAGCCAAAGGCGGAGAAGACGAAGCCCATGGCGACCGCGTCGAGGCCGAGTTCCTTGGACAATTGCGGTCCGGCGATGGAGAGCGTAGCGCGATCCGCATAATTGATCGTCGTCACCAGAAACAACATGAACACGATGAACAGGCGGATACGGCTCCGCTTCATCTCTCCGACGGCCGCTTGCATTGTCACTCGCCTGCCTCCCCTGTTCGGCACTCTCTGCGTGAGTGCGCCTTTTGCTCATAGGAGGGATCGGCAGCGGGGTCCAAGCCCGACACAGCATTGATCAATGCTCGTTTTGAATGAATTGATTTGCTGCAGGGCGGCTGAGTTACGGCTGAGCCAAGCTGTTTATTTCCCGTACTTGGCTTCGAGCGCATCCGTCGACAAAAGCCGCTTTTCCAATGCGCGCATGTCGTCATAACCCATGAGGGTCATGATGTCGTCGATGCCCACGACGAGGTCTGGCCGGTCCTGAGGCACGCCGGTTTCGATGCTGACCTTCATGGCTTCAAGCGCGCTTTGCATCCCGTGAATTGCGGCTGCCGGCAGCATCCGGGGCAGGCTAACACGGCGCACGCCCAACTTCTTCAGAATAGGCAAGGGCAACAGCGGCGTCGTCGGGCGCGAGCGAATGCCGAAACCCATGTTGATCGTCACGGGAATGTCGCCCGCTGCCTCCACGATCCGCTTGATGTCGTCCTCG
>JAQGKD010000124.1 GCA_028290285.1 Hyphomicrobiales bacterium | reverse complement strand
TTCTGGGGCGAGGAGCCGATCTGGGACGGGCATACGTCCAACCACAATCTGATCATCGACGCCGGCAACCGCGTGTGGTTCGCGGCGCGCGTGCGGCCGCACGCCAATCCCGACTGGTGCAAGGCCGGCGGCGATCATCCGTCCGCGAAAGTCGCGCCGATCAACGAATCCGTGCGCCATCTCTCGGTCTACGATCCGAAGACGCAAAAGGTGGAGCTGATCCCGACCTGCTTCAACACGCATCATCTCTATTTCGGACATGACGCGAACGACACGCTCTGGACGAGTGCGGGCGGCGCCGGTTTCCCGGCTGTCGGCTGGCTCAACACGAAGAAATATCTCGAAACGCATGACGCCAAAGCCTCGCAGGGCTGGGCGCCGCTCATCGTGGATGTCCCCGGCTGGGGCAAGCGCGGCGAGTATGTCGAGATCAACCAGCCGGTCGATCTGAAGAAGCAGAAGCGCGTGGTGGCGGGCTTCTATGGCGTGCAGACCAGTCCGGTTGACGACACGGTCTGGGGCCAGTCGATGGACACCGGCTTCTCGAATCTCGACCAGCCCGGCTACATCATCCGCTTCATGCCGGGCGCCGATCCGACCAACACGGCGCTGGCCGAACTCTTCCAGCCGCCGCCGGGCGCCTTCGGGCCGCGCGGCGTCGACATCGACACGAAGGGGATCGTCTGGACGGTCATGTCCAGCGGACATCTGGCGAGCTTCGACCGCACCAAGTGCAAGGAGCCGCTGACCGGCCAGAAGGCCGTGACGGGCGAACAATGCTACGAGGGCTGGACGCTCTATCGCTTCCCCGGGCCGCAATTTGCGGGCGTGGATGAAAAGGGCAGCGCCAACCACGCCTATTACATCTGGGTGGACCGGTTCAACACGTTCGGGCTCGGCAACGACGTCCCGCTCGCCATGACCAATGGCAGCGAGGCGATCACCGCGCTGGTCGACGGCAAGATGATCCAGTTCCACGTGCCCTACCCGGCCGGGTTCTTCACCAAGAACGTGGACGGGCGCATCGACGACCCGAACGCCGGCTGGAAAGGCCGCGGGCTCTGGACGACATCCGGCACGCGCACCGTCTTCCACAATGAGACGGGCGTGAACGAGCAGCCAAGGGTGTTCAAGATCCAGCTGCGCCCGGACCCGCTGGCGCGTTGAGGCGTGCGAAGGTGAAATGAGAAACCCCGGAGCAGCGATGCTCCGGGGTTTTGTTTTCGCTTCTCCCCGAGGGAGAAGCTGTCAGCGGAGCTGACTGATGAGGGGTTTCGGGACTCAGCCGGTGAGAGCGCAACCCCTCACCCGGCTCGGGGCGGTGCGCCCCGAGTCCACCCTCTCCCTATGGGAGAGGGTTTGGCGGCGCCCACCGCAGCACTGGCGTCCGCGCGGCCTTCGTTTCATCCAGCCGTCTACGCGGCGCGAAATAGGGCGCGCCTTCGAACCGCTCTTTCTCACCGCGCAGCGCGCTCATCGCGAGGTCGCGCAGCGTCATTGCGAAAAGCTCCAGTGACGCAAGGCTTTCTGACTCCGTCGGCTCGATCAGCATGGCGCCATGCACGACGAGCGGGAAATACATCGTCATCGGATGATAGCCCTCGTCGATCATCGCCTTGGCGAAATCGAGCGTCGTCACGCCGGTATCTTTCAGCCACGCATCGTCGAACAGCACTTCGTGCATGCACGGCTTGTCGCCGAACGGCAGGCTCATGAGATCCGACAGCCGCACGCGGATGTAATTGGCGTTCAGCACCGCGTCTTCCGACGCCTGCTTCAGCCCGTCCGATCCGTGCGAGAGAATGTAGGACAGCGCGCGCACGAACATGCCCATCTGGCCGTGGAAAGCCGTGAGGCGGCCGAGCGCCTGCGTGCCCTCCTCATGCTCGACGAGCGCAAGGCCATCGCCCTCGCGCCGCACGAAAGGCACGGGCGCGAAGGGCGCCAGCCGCGCGGACAACACCACCGGCCCGGAGCCCGGCCCGCCGCCGCCGTGCGGCGTCGAGAAGGTCTTGTGCAGGTTGATGTGCATGGCGTCGACGCCGAGGTCGCCGGGCCGCGCTTTGCCGACGATGGCGTTGAAGTTGGCGCCGTCGCAATAAAAGTAACCGCCGCCCTCGTGCAGGATCTGCGCGATCTCGACGATCTCTGTTTCAAACAGCCCGCAGGTGTTCGGATTGGTGAGCATGATGGCGGCGACATCGGGCCCCATCAGCGCGCGCACGGCGTCGGGATGCACAGTCCCATCCGCGCCGGCGGGCACGGCCTTCACGATGAAGCCGATGGAGGCGGCGGTCGCCGGATTTGTGCCATGCGCGCTTTCGGGCACGAGCACAACGCGGCGCGTCGCGCCCTCGCCCTTGGCGTCAATCGCGGCCTTGATGGCTGCCATGCCGCAATATTCGCCGTGCGCGCCGGCCTTCGGCGACATGGCGACTGCCGTCATGTTGGTGAGCGTGAGCAGCCAATGCGACAGCTCCTCCATCAGCGCCAGCGCGCCCGGAACCGTCGATTGTGGCTGCAGCGGATGGATATCTGCAAAGCCCGGAAGCCGCGCCATGGCTTCGTTGAGGCGCGGATTATGTTTCATCGTGCACGAGCCGAGCGGATAGAGCCCTGAGTCGATCGCGTAATTTTTCTGCGACAGCCGCACGTAATGACGCATGGCCTCGGGCTCGGCTAGACCGGGCAACCCGATCTCTTCGTCACGCGCCAGCGCGCCGAGGCGCGAGGTGAAAGGCGCCGGCTCGTCGAGATCGACGCCCGACACATCCGGGCGGCCCGTCTCGAAGATCAGCGCTTCTTCCAGCTGCAAGCCGCGATTGCCCGTGAACGTGTCGCGCCAGGAGATATCGGCGGATCCGGGCG
>JAQGKD010000080.1 GCA_028290285.1 Hyphomicrobiales bacterium | reverse complement strand
CCGCGACCGCGCCGACGTAGACGATGACGATGATCATCGCCAGAAACTCTGCGCCGAGCAGCAGGAACAGGCCCGCCGCATTGACGAAGGCGAGGATAAGAAACAGCACGGAGTGCACGGGATTGCGCGCGGCGATGACCATGAAGGCCGAGCCGATCATCACGGTCGAGAATATGTAGAAGAAGGCCGCGGCGGCGTTCATGGCATCAACCTCGTTGTCCCGGACGCTGGCTGCGCCGGGGTCTCTGGCTTTTCGTCTTCGCGCCCCCTGCCCTGACAGGCTCCGGAGGCGGCGTCAATTCCACGGCGGGGGCACCCGCCATCATTCAGCGGTATGGAGCATCCAGCGAGATGTTGCGGGCAATCTCGCGTTCCCAACGCGCGCCGTTATCGAGCAGCCGCTGCTTGTCGTAATAGAGCTCCTCGCGGGTCTCGACCGCGAATTCCTGATTCGGCCCCTCGACAATGGCGTCGACCGGGCAAGCTTCCTGGCAATAGCCGCAGTAGATGCATTTCACCATGTCGATGTCGTAGCGCGTCGTCCGGCGGGTGCCGTCGTTGCGGCGCGGCCCCGCCTCGATGGTGATGGCCTGCGCCGGGCAGATCGCCTCGCAGAGCTTGCAGGCGATGCAACGCTCTTCGCCGTTGGGGTAGCGGCGCAGCGCATGCTCGCCCCGGAAGCGCGGCGAAATGGGGTTCTTTTCGTGCGGATAGTTGATGGTCGCCTTCGGCTTGAAGAAATAGCGCATCGAGAGGCCGATGGCCCCGACGAACTCCTTCAGGAAGAGCGCCTTTGCGGCTCTGTCGAGTTTCATTCAGAACACCTCATTTGACGAGCGTCCGCCCGGCGACATAACCGACCGCGGGCAGGACGCCGAAGGCACCGACGAGAAGCGCAAGCCGAACCGTGCGCATCCGCGCGCCAAGACCCGCGAAATCAGCCTTTTCGGGCTCGCGCTTGGCCGCGCGCCCGACCGCCAGGCCGATCATGCCCAGCACAATCACATATTCCGCCACGCCCAGGCAAAGCCCGAGCAAGGCGCCGACGAGACCCGGGTTTGCAAGCAGCCCTGGGTGATCGCCGATCGACATTCAGTGCGCCCAGCCCGTGATCTGCAGCACGCCAGCCACGATGACCACCATGGCCAGAGAGATCGGCAGGAACACCTTCCAGCCCAAGCGCATCAGCTGGTCGTAGCGATAGCGGGGCACGAATGCCTTCACCAGCGCGATCATGAAGAAGAAGAACGAGGTCTTCAGGATGAACCATACGATCCCCGGCACCCAGGTGAAGGGCGCGAAGGGAATCGGGGACAGCCACCCACCCGCGAACAGGATCGTCATCAGAGCGCACATGCTGATGATCGCGACATATTCGCCGAGCATGAAGAGCAGATAGGGACTGGAGGAATATTCCACCATGAAGCCAGCCACCAGTTCCGACTCAGCCTCGACGAGATCGAAGGGAGGACGATTCGTCTCGGCCAGCGCCGAGATGAAGAAGATGATGAACATCGGGAACAGCGGCAGCCAATACCAGCCGAGGATGCCGAATTGCGTGTCCTGCGCGCGGACGATGCCGGTCAGGTTCAGCGTTCCCGCGCAGAGGAGAACGGTGACGATGACGAAGCCGATGGAAACTTCGTAGGACACCATCTGCGCGGCGGAGCGCAGCGCCGAGAGAAACGGATATTTCGAATTCGACGCCCAGCCGCCCATGATGACGCCATATACGCCCAGCGACGAGATCGCGAAAATATAGAGGACGCCGACGTTGATGTCCGCGATGGCCCAACCATCCATGACCGGAATCACCGCCCAGGCGCCGAGCGCCAGCGTGCCGGTGATGAGCGGGGCCAGCAGGAAAACGCCCTTGTTGGCGCCCGCCGGAATGACCGGCTCCTTCAGAACGAACTTCAAAAGGTCCGCGAAGCTCTGCAGCAGGCCCCAGGGGCCGACCACGTTCGGACCGCGACGCAACTGCACCGCCGCCCAGATCTTGCGGTCTGCCCATAGATAATAGGCGATGAGCGTCAGCAGGACGACGATGAGCACGACGCTCTTCAGGAGCATCACGAGCAGCGGCAGCACCCAGCCGTCTTCGAAGCCGTTCATGTCGTCACTCCGCCGCCTGTTGCAGGCGGCCTTTCGCTTGAGCCGAACATTCGGCCATGACGGCCGAGGCGCGGGCAATCGGGTTGGTCAGATAGAAATCCTGCACGGCGCCGACAAAGCCGGCCTTGCCCATGGTTCCGGCATCGGATGGAAGCGACAGGGTTCCGGGCTCGATGGCGTCTATCCGGGCGAAATGCGGATGGGCCGCATAGAGCGCCTGACGCAGGGTATGCAGCGAATCGAAGGGCAGCTTCGCGCCGAGCACGTCCGACAGGGCGCGCAGGATCGACCAATCCTCGCGCGCGTCGCCGGGCGGAAAATTGGCGCGGTCGGCCAGTTGAACGCGGCCCTCTGTGTTGACGTAGAGGCCTGACTTTTCCGTATAGGTGGCGCCCGGCAGGATGACGTCGGCGCGGTGTGCGCCGCGATCGCCATGCGTGCCCTGGTAGACCACGAAGGCGCCCGGTGCGACGTCGATTTCGTCGGCGCCGAGCAGGAAGAGCACGTCGAGCGCGCCTGGCCCGGACATGGTGGCTGCATCGAGCGAACCGGCGGCTGGCACGAGGCCGAGATCCAGGCCGCCGACGCGGGCCGCCGCGGTGTGCATGACAGCGAGGCCGTTCCAGCCCTCGTGCGTGCCTGCGAGCTTGGCGGCAGCAGCGAGAACGGCGAGCCCATCGGGACGGGTCAACGCCCCCTGCCCGATCAGGATCAGCGGACGTTCGGCCTTGGCGAGCACCTCACCAAAGCCATTGCCGGCCAGGATGTCGGCCAGGGTATCGGGGCCGGCGCCGAGATATTGATAATCGTAGGTCAGGTCGACCTTCTCGCCGACCAGCGCGACCGGCAGGCCGCCCATGCGCCAGCGCTTGCGCAGGCGGGCGTTGAGCACGGGTGATTCGCGGCGCGGGTTCGAGCCGATGATCAGCACGGCATCGGCCTCTTCGATGCCCGCGATGGTCGGGTTGAACAGGTAGGAGGCGCGGCCGAATGCGGGATCGAGCTTGCTCCCGTCCTGTCGGCAATCGACGTTATCGGAGCCGAGCGCAGACATCAGCGACTTCAGCGCGAACATCTCCTCGACGCTGGCGAGATCACCGGCTATCGCGCCGATGCGCACGGGTGTCGTCGCCTTGACGCGTGCGCCGATGGCGGCGAAGGCCTCACCCCAGCTTGCGGGAACCAGACGTCCGTCCCGGCGCAGATAGGGGCGGTCCAGACGCTGGCTCTTCAGCCCATCGACGATCTGGCGCGTCTTGTCGGAAATCCATTCCTCGTTCACCGCCTCGTTGATGCGGGGCAGAATGCGCATGACCTCGCGGCCGCGCACGTCGATGCGGATAGCCGAGCCGATGGCGTCCATCACGTCGATTGATTCGGTCTTGCTCAATTCCCACGGACGCGCCTTGAACGCGTAGGGTTTCGGGAGCAGCGCGCCGACGGGGCAGAGATCGGCGACATTGCCCTGAAGCTCGGAGCCCATGGCCGTCTCGAGATAGGTCGTGATCTCCATGTCCTCGCCACGGCCGATCGCACCCATGTCGCCCGTGCCGGCGACTTCGGCCGTGAAGCGGACGCAGCGCGTGCAATGGATGCAGCGGTTCATCGAGGTGCGGACCAGCGGCCCGATGTATTTGTCTTCGACCGCGCGCTTGTTCTCGGCATAGCGCGACGTGTCGACGCCGAAGGCCATGGCCTGGTCCTGCAGATCGCATTCGCCGCCCTGATCGCAGATCGGGCAATCGAGCGGATGGTTGATGAGCAGGAATTCCATCACCCCGTTGCGGGCCTTCCGGACCGTCGGCGATTTGGTGACGACCGATGGGGGCTCGCCGTTCGGTCCGGGGCGGCAATCCTTCACCGACCACGCGCAGGAGGCGATGGGCTTGGGCGCGCCCTTGAGCTCGACGAGGCACATGCGGCAGTTGCCGGCAATGGAGAGACGCTCGTGGAAGCAGAAACGCGGAATCTCCGCGCCCGCTTCCTCGCAGGCCTGGAGGAGTGTGTACTCCGCCGGCACGTCCACTTCTTTGCCGTCGACGATGATCTTCGTCATTTGGACTTCTCCAGCCGCTCGACACGCTCTGCGAGTTCACCGAGCTGTTTGGCCAATTTCTTTTGTTGAAGACCGGTATTGGTTGCGAAGCCGAGCGTCGTCATGGTGCTCTCGCGCAGCATTTCGAGGTGTTCGTCGAGATACTCGAGTTGCATTCCGTGCTTGTCTAGAACGACCCGGATTTCGCGAATGTCTCCACGCAGCTCACGCACGCCTTCGCGCATGTCCCGCATCTCTTCGCGCATGCCGCGAAGCAGTTCGAGCACCAGATTTTCGGGTTCGTTCGCCATCGCCCGTCCCTATTCCGCCGCGACGCCGAAAGGCAGAACGGAATCGCTGTGCGGGTTCGCCGCATAACGATCGATACGCGCTTCGATCTCGTGGCGGAAGTGGCGGATGAGGCCCTGTACCGGCCATGCCGCTGCGTCACCGAGCGCGCAAATAGTGTGCCCCTCGATCTGGGTGGAAACTTCCAGCAGCATGTCGATCTCGCGCTTCTGCGCGCGTCCTTCGGACATGCGAGTCAGCACGCGCCACATCCAGCCCGTGCCTTCGCGGCACGGCGTGCACTGGCCGCAGCTCTCGTGCTTGTAGAAATAGCTGATGCGCGTGATCGCCCGAACGATGTCGGTCGATTTGTCCATGACGATCACGGCCGCTGTGCCCAGCCCGGACTTCAGGCCGCGCAGCGTGTCGAAATCCATGGCCGCGTCGATGATCTCATGCGCGGGGACGCAGGGCACCGAGGAGCCGCCCGGAATGACCGCGAGCAGATTGTCCCAGCCGCCGCGAATGCCACCGCAATGGCGTTCGATCAATTCGCGAAACGGCAGCGACATGACCTCTTCGACGTTGCAGGGCGTGTTGACGTGGCCCGACACGCAGAAGAGCTTGGTGCCCGTGTTGTTCTTGGCGCCGAAGCCCGCGAACCAGGCGGCGCCGCGACGCAGGATGGTCGGAGCGACCGCGATCGACTCGACGTTGTTCACGGTCGTCGGGCAGCCGTAGAGGCCCATGTTGGCGGGGAACGGCGGCTTGAGGCGCGGCATTCCCTTCTTGCCTTCGAGGCTTTCAAGCAGCGCCGTCTCTTCGCCGCAGATATAGGCGCCCGCGCCGTGGTGCACGTAGATGTCGAAGGGCCAGCCGTTGAGGTTGTTCTTGCCCACGAGGTTGGCGGCATAGCACTGGTCCACTGCCGCCTGAAGGTGCTCGCGTTCCTGAATGTACTCCCCCCGCACGTAGATGTAGCAAGCATGCGCGCCCATCGCGAAGGAGGCGATCATGCAGCCTTCGATCAGCAGGTGGGGATCGTTGCGCATGATCTCCCGGTCCTTGCAGGTACCAGGCTCGGATTCGTCAGCGTTGACGACGAGATAGGAGGGACGTGCCGGATCGGGCTTGGGCATGAAGGACCATTTCAGGCCCGTCGGGAACCCGGCGCCCCCGCGTCCGCGAAGACCCGAGGCCTTCATCTCCTCGATGATCCAGTCCTTGCCCTTTTCGAGCAGGCCCTTGGTGTTGTCCCAGGCGCCGCGCGACTGCGCGCCCTTGAGACCCCAGTCGCCCAGGCCGTAGAGATTGGTAAAGATGCGGTCCTTGTCGTCGAGCATGTCGCGCGGCCTTCAGGATGTCTTGGAGGGATCTGACGAAGGCTTCGCGGCGGGATGATCCGCCGGGACGCCTTTTTCAAGATCGCCGCCGCGCGGCTGATTCGCCGCCTCAACAACTTGTCCATGATCCTGGACGGGAACTTCAGTGCGAGCCTTGCCGCTTTCGGCAACTGGCTGGCGAGGCTTGCCGGGAGATTCCGCGATCTCTTGCGCGAGACGCTGCGCCGCCGGCTCGGCGGGCTGCTGGTCCTGATGAGCGCGCTCGCTCCCTGCAGCGGCGAAATCGGGCGCGCTCTGCTTGCCTGCGCAGCCGGGACCGCTGCGTCCATCGATACCATAGAGGCTGGTCAGGGAGGTCAGTCCCCCCGCCGGCTCGGAAGTCTTGCGACCGATCTGCGACCCCTTGTTGACGGGGCGGCCGGCGGCGAGATCGTCGAGCAGCTTCTCGAAGTTCTCAGCCGTCAGGTCCTCGTAATAATCGTCGTTGATCTGCACCATCGGCGCATTGCAGCAGGCGCCGAGGCACTCGACCTCGAGCCAGGCAAAATTACCATCCGCGCTGACCTCGCGCTGCGGACCGATACGGCGCTCGAGCACCGCCTTGATGTCATCTGAACCGCGCAGCATGCACGGCGTGGTGCCGCACATCTGGACGAAATAGCGCCCCACCGGGGCCAGGTTGAACATCGTGTAGAAGGTCGCGACCTCGAGCACACGGATATAGGGCATGTCCAGCATGTCGGCGACCTTCTCGATCGCTTTCTGCGGAAGCCAATAATCGTTCTGCTTCTGTGCCTGCCACAGCAGCGGAATCACCGCCGAGGCCTGGCGTCCCTCAGGATACTTCGCGATCTGGCCCTGCGCCCAAACCCCGTTTTCAGGGGTGAACTCGAAGCTCGCCGGTTGTTCGTCTGCCAGTCTGCGCACGGACATGGATTACTTCCTGGAATTGGAATTGCGTTGCGCCGCGACCATGAGCGCAAAGAGAATGAAGGGGCCGGTGATCAGCGAATTCCAGAGGAAAGCTTCCCACACCTCCATCGAAGACCAGAACATTGGACGCCCCGCGAGCAGATCGAAGAGCACGCGACTGGCGAATAGAATCAACAGCGCCAGAGGCAACATCTTCACGGCGTCGCGGAGGCGCTGGGCAATATCGGGACCAGAGATGCTCATGCCGCTCTCCCCGCGCCGGCGCAAGCACGCATCGCGTTTGTAAAATGGCAGGTCAACGGTCGACCTCGCCGAAGACGATGTCGAGCGAACCCAGAATGGCGGAAACGTCGGCCAGCATGTGCTTGCGGCACATGAAGTCCATCGCCTGCAGATGTGCGAAGCCCGGCGCGCGGATCTTGCAGCGGTAGGGCTTGTCGGTGCCGTCAGACACGAGATAGACGCCGAACTCGCCCTTGGGCGCCTCGACCGCCGCATAGACCTCGCCCGCGGGCACATGAAAGCCCTCGGTGTAGAGCTTGAAGTGATGGATGAGGGCTTCCATCGAGCGCTTCATCTCGGCGCGCGAGGGCGGCACGACCTTGTTGTTGCGGGTCGAGACAGGCCCCTGCCCGTCCGGCGCGCGCAGCTTGGTGATGCATTGGCGCATGATGCGCACCGACTGGCGCATCTCTTCCATGCGGATGACCTGGCGGTCGTAATTGTCGCAATTCTTGCCGACGGGAATGTCGAAATCCATTTCCTCGTAGCATTCGTATGGTTGCGACTTGCGCAGATCCCAGGCCGCGCCCGAACCGCGCACCATCACGCCAGAGAAGCCCCAGGCCCAGCATTCCTTCAGGCTGACGACGCCGATGTCGACGTTGCGCTGCTTGAAGATGCGATTGTCGATGAACAGGGCTTCGAGATCGTCGACCACGTTCAGGAAGGGATCGCAGAAGGCCTCGATGTCGTCGATGAGTTGCACGGGCAGATCACGCGCGACGCCGCCGGGACGAAAGTAATTGGCGTGCATGCGCGAGCCCGAGGCGCGCTCATAGAACACCATCAGCTTTTCGCGCTCCTCGAAGCCCCAGAGCGGGGGCGTCAGCGCGCCCACGTCCATCGCCTGCGTCGTAACGTTGAGCAGATGCGACAGGATGCGGCCGATTTCGGAATAGAGTACGCGGATCAGCTGGCCGCGGCGCGGCACTTCGATGCCGAGCAGCTTCTCGATCGCGAGGCAGAACGCATGTTCCTGATTCATCGGCGCGACGTAATCGAGCCGGTCGAAATAAGGGATGTTCTGCATGAAGGTGCGCGCCTCCATCAGCTTCTCGGTGCCGCGATGCAGCAGTCCGATATGCGGATCGACGCGCTCGACGACTTCGCCGTCCAGTTCGAGCACGAGGCGCAGCACGCCATGCGCCGCCGGGTGCTGCGGGCCGAAGTTAATCGAGAAATTGCGGGTGTTGTGATCGTTCATCAGTTCCGCTCCGCCTTCTCGTCGCCGGGCAGCGTGTAGGGCGTGTCGCCCTCCCAGGGCGAAAGGAAATCGAACTGGCGGAATTCCTGGTTGAGCCGCACGGGCTCGTAGACGACTCGCTTCTGCTCGTCGTCGTAGCGAACCTCGACATAGCCCGTCATCGGGAAATCCTTGCGCAGCGGATAGCCCTCGAAACCGTAGTCGGTGAGCATGCGGCGCAGATCCGGATGGCCGGAAAAGAAGACGCCGAACATGTCGTAGGTCTCGCGCTCATACCAGTTCGCGGCCGGAAAGACCGAGACCGCCGAGGGGACCGGCGTCATCTCGTCCGTGTCGCATTTCACACGGATGCGATGATTGAGACGTGGCGACAGCAGATGGTAGACGACCTCGAAACGCTTCTCGCGCGAGGGGTAATCGACCGCCGTGATGTCGATGAAGCAGAAGAACTGGCAGGAGGGGTCGTCGCGCAGGCGCGCCAGCACATCGAGGATCCGCGCAGCATCCACGGTGACGTTGACCTCGCCATAGGCGGTCGTGACATCCGTGGCGAGCCCTTGCAGCGCTGCCGTGACGACGTCGCCAAGGGTCGGCACGGGCGCAGGCGCCGGGGCTGCCGGAGCGTCGGGTTCAAGAGCCATCGTTCAAACGCCCCAGAGCGAGGAGGACCTTCATACGCAACAGCGAGCGCAATTCGCGGCGCGAGGGTTTCGGGCGATTGCCCGGACCTAATCGCAGATCGAAGGACCGACCGGTCTCTTCGTGCGCGCGGGACGCGGTAGCCTTGTGCCTGGACGTGCCGTTCACTTCCGACCTCAGCGTTCGATCGTGGCGGTGCGGCGGATCTTCTTCTGAAGAAGGAGAACCCCGTACAAGAGAGCTTCCGCCGACGGCGGGCAGCCCGGAACGTAGATATCGACAGGAACGATCCGGTCGCAGCCACGCACCACGGAATAGGAATAATGATAGTAGCCGCCGCCGTTCGCGCAGGAACCCATTGAAATGACGTAGCGCGGCTCCGGCATCTGGTCATAAACCTTGCGAAGCGCGGGTGCCATCTTGTTGGTCAGAGTGCCGGCGACGATCATGACGTCGGACTGGCGCGGGCTGGCGCGGGGCGCGAAACCGAATCGCTCTGCATCGTAGCGCGGCATCGACATCTGCATCATTTCGACGGCGCAGCAGGCGAGGCCGAAGGTCATCCACATCAGCGAGCCCGTGCGGGCCCAGGCGATGAGGTCGTCCGTCGAGGCAATCAGGAAGCCGCGATCCGCCAGCTGGTCGTTGACCGACAGAAAAAAGGGATCGTTCGCGCCGACAGGCTTGCCGGTGGCTGGGTCCAGGATGCCGCGCGGAGCCTGGGCCACGAGAGTCTGCGAGGAATTATCCATCAATCCCACTCCAGCGCTCCCTTTTTCCATTCATAGACGAAGCCGATCGTCAGCACGCCCAGGAACAGCATCATGGACCAGAAGCCGAAAAGGCCCACATCCTTGAAGGCGACGGCCCAGGGAAAAAGGAAGGCCACTTCCAGATCGAAGATGATGAAGAGAAGCGACACGAGATAAAATCTCACGTCGAACTTCATGCGCGCGTCGTCGAACGCGTTGAAGCCGCACTCGTAAGCCGAGAGCTTCTCGGGATCGGGCGACGAATAGGCGACGACGAATGGCGCGATCAGAAGCGCACCGGCTATGGCGGCCGAGACCACGATGAAGACGACGAGCGGCAGATATTGGCTGAGAAGGCTCGACATGCGCTGACCCGAGAACTGGAGAAGTCCAGGCGATCGTGTGAAACGTGCCGCTCCCCAGCCTTCGCCAAGGCGGCACGATCCTCAAGACGCGGGGAGGAGTATCGCAGCGCAGCGGGAGGCGCAAGATGTCAGGGCGCCGCAATGCATGTCGCGCATGTCACAATTGAGGCGCGAGGCCCGTACTTTCGTCTGGGGTGCTCAGAGCAGGCCGAGACGGCCGGCCAGAAGCCCGACCAAAGCGCCGCCCGCGATGGCAAAAAGCGGGTTTCGTTTGGACATCGCGATAAAGGCGGCGGTGCCGAGCACCACAGCCAAGCCAACCACTCCGGACACCGCCGCTTGGGCGGTGACGACCCCGCTGGCCACGATGAGGCCGAGCACGAGAGGCGGAAGGGCAGCCTTCACCAGCGGAAACCAGGCCATGATCGAGAAGCGCGTGTAGAGCCGCCCGACGATCAGCGCGATGACGCTCGATGGGAGGATCACCGCCAGGGTTGCCGCCATAAGGCCGGCAAAGCCTGCGACTCGCCAGCCGACGAGGGAGATCATCATGAGGTTCGGCCCCGGCGCGGTCTGCGACAGAGCGAAATCGCGGGCGAATTCAGCATTCGTCAGCCATCCCGCAGCCTCCACCGTCAAACGGTGGATCTCCGGCATCATGGCCGGCGCCCCGCCTACCGACACCAGCGACAGGGCGCCGAAGGTCATTGCGAGCTTCAGGATGATGGCCTGGTCGCTCATGGGCGGCGGCTCCACCAGGTGGCGGCGATGCAGAGCGGTGCAATCACCAGAATCGAAAGAACAAAGGGCAGACGCAGGACGCCCATGGCAATGAAGGTCAGGACAGCGAAGCCGATATGCAGCGGCTCCAGCTTGAGGGCGCGGCCCATTTTCAGGCCCATGCCGATGACGAGTCCGGCGGCCGCGGCCCCTGCCCCAACGGTGGCTGCCTGCACATCCGGGTTGCTCGAGAACATGTCGTAGACCTCGGTCAGACCGAGCAGGATGGCGATGGGCATGATCATCAGGCCGCAGAGCGCCACGATCGACCCGCCGATACCCTGAAAGCGATCACCGAGCATGACGGTCATGTTGATGATGTTGCCGCCCGGCAGAATCTGACCGATGGCGATCAATGCGGCGTAGTCGTGTTCCGTCATCCAGCGGCGTTTGTCGACGATGACATGGCGCGCGAGCGTCGCGACGCCGCCGAAGCCGCACAGGCCCATTTCAACGAAGCCCATGAAGAGTTCGAGACGCCCGATGGGGCGACCGGCGACGAGTTGCGGGGGCTGTACGAGAGTGTCCATGAGCGCCGGGCATGAGAGTGGGACGCTTTTGTGCGCTGTTTTGCCAGGTGGATCAAGGCGTGGCCGAGGACGATTGAACAAGAGTTCGTCACGGTGCCAAGGTTGCGCTTACGGCTTATCCCGATACTGAACGGAACCGTTGGGCATGACGATGTGTTTCATTCCCGAGCCGCGGCCTAGACAGTATGCAGGCCGCTCAAAATCAGGAGTTTTTTCGATGCGTAGAGCTATCGTTCTCAGCATGGTGGTGCTTTCCGCGGCCCTTTCGGCGAGCGGCCCTGCTTCGGCGCAGAGCTTCGAGGTCGGCCCGCGCGGTTTCCGCGTCGAGCAGGAGCGGGAGGCCCCTCGCTACCGGGAAGAACGCCGCGGCTATCGTGACGACAGCATCAGCGAAGGCGAGGCCCTCGGCATCGCCCGCAGCGCAGGTCTGTACCAGTCAGTGCGAATCACAGGTGGCCATGGCCGCGTCTGGCGGGTCACCGGCATTGATCGCGGCGGCCGCGAGATCAGGATGATGATCGATGATCGCACGGGGCAGATCGTTTCGCGCGAACGCGAATAATCGGCCTCTGGCTTGCAGCCTGAACACAAAGAGCCCGTGACACTGCTGTGTCACGGGCTCGTCTGCGTCAGCTTGCGCCGAAACGTTCAGATTACTTGAAGAGCGACAGGATCTGCTGGCTGCTCTGGTTGGCGATGCTGAGCGACTGCACACCGAGCTGCTGCTGAACCTGCAGCGCCTGGAGCTTCGTCGATTCCTGGTTCATGTCGGCGTCGACGAGATTGCCGATGCCCTTGGTCAGGGAGTCCATCAGGTTCGAGACGAAGGTGGTCTGCAGTCCGATGCGGGTCTTCACCGCACCGAGATCGCTGGCCGCGCTGGTCACGTCAGTCAGGGCCGAGTCGACCATGCTGACGTAATCCTTGAGCGTCGTCTGATCGGCGCTGGAGTCCGTCAAAGCGGAGATGTCGAGGGTGCTGACTTTCGCAGTCGTGGTACCCGACGTCCGGTCCTTGTCGATAATGCCCGACTGGTCGTTCGAATCGTACAGCTTGGTCGAGGAGACATCGACGTCGATCGTGCCGATGGAAACCGCTGAACCCGAGCGGGAGAATGACGACACGACGCTCTTGGTCGCATTGTAGCCGGTGGCGCTGGAGTCGACCGACAGCCAGTTCTGGCCCGAGAACACCGAGGAGTCCGCGACGCTCTGGAGCTGTTTCTGGAGTTGGCTGATTTCGGACTGGACCTTCGTCTTGTCCACGCCGGGCTCAAGGGCCGCGACCAGCTTCGTCTTGATCTGCGTAAGCAGGTCGGACGTCGTGTTCATGGCTGCGGAGGCGACGTCGACAGTGGCGCTGCCCATGCCGAGGGCGTCCTTGACGGTGGAGAGAGCACTATTGTCGGATTTCATCGTGGTCGCGATGGACCAGTAGGCGGCGTTGTCGGAAGCGTTGGCGACGCGCATGCCCGTGGAGATACGCTCCTGCGTGCTCTGCATGGCCTTGTTGGTGGCATTGAGGGTCTGGAGTGCGGTGATTGCAGACGCGTTGGTAAGCAGACTCGACATGATACTTGTCCCTTAAGTACTGAATTTTCGGGGACATACCGGACTCAAACCAGTACGACGGAATGGCTTCATGCCGCTGAGCGCTGGGCTCTTGCTCCGTCGTAAGTTCATTATGGTCAGCATCATTTAACGTTTGGTGAGCGGACAAGGTTAATCATCTAAACAGTGGAATTTTTTCGCGAAAAAAGATCCCGCGCGCCAGGCTGGAAAGGATTGGCACCGGAAATCAGCGTTTTCAATCGCAGCTGATGGTGCTCGAGCCCGCGCGACCGGGACGGCAGTCCAGGTCGTTCAAAGGGGGCGCGGGCGACTGCACCGCAACAGCGTCCAACGCGACCGGAGCAACCGGAGCAACCGGAGCAACCGTGGCTGTCGATTGCTCGGACATCAACCCGGACATCGCATTGCAGCCGGTCAACAGAAGCGAACAGGCAAGAATGCAGACATGTTTCATTGAGGATCTCTCGTCAGGGCACTGAAGGCGCATGCGAGAAGGGCAATGCGCAGAAGGCAGGGCGGACACTGAAGGAAACGGAATTCGGGCGGAAATGGCGAGAGAGACGGGACTCGAACCCGCGACCTCCGGCGTGACAGGCCGGCGCTCTAACCAACTGAGCTACTCCCCCGCGGTCCGATGTGCGCTCGGTGCGCCCGTCGTTTGCAGAGAGTGGTCGAATAAGACGCGGCGCTTTCCAAGTCAACACGAAACTCTCGCGAGAGCTGAAAAACGGCGAAGCATCCACACCGCGTCGCTGTTGGCGTTACAGTTTCCCCGTTGAAAGCCGCCAATGGCGCAATTCCTTCGCGGTGAGGATGTGAATCTGATCCGGGTTGATTCTCTCGGCCGTCCAGACGAGTTCGTTGCTGACGCCCATCAGGTCGGCATAATCGCTCAGGCGGGACACGAGCGACTCCGTCGCGAAGGTTCGGCTCGTGCCGGTGGCACTGTCGTTGTCCCGGATGGCCTCGAACATGAACATGCGATGGATACCAACCTGGCTGGGTGCGGGCACCACGCGCTTGCTGGCGCCCATCAGCGCGTAGACGCAGGCGGAGAAGCAGCGTGCAGCCGCAACGCGCCCACCGCGCCCGTCGGCCCCCGCCCCGACACGCGCGACGATCGCGGCCGCCCCGATCCTGCGAAGGGCAATGCCCAGCCGCATGGAGGCGATCACCCGGCCACCGGGTGAGTGGAACAGGACGATGCTGCGCAGATTGTCGTCCCTGGCGTTCGCTTTCACGAAAGCCAGGAAAGCGTCAGGCGTGCGCTCGGTGATTTCACCCTCGGCGGCGATCACCTCCGGACATTTTGCGCGGCATTTGGCGGGATCACCCATCTTCACGAGGCGGAAGGTCATTTCCGCGCTTCGTGCGACGCCCGGCGAGAGCATGCACGCAACCAGCGCCACAGATGCGGCGGTGATAGCTGCCTTCAGGCCGGGCTTCGACAGGATCGGCACAATGCGCCCCCACTCCGAGGCTCGCATTGTTTCGGAGATCGACACCTGTGACAAGCTTCGCGCGTCAAATAGCGCGCAACCGGCAGGAGCGCGCGTTACCGCGCCTTCGGCTTGTAGGGGCCAAGCTCCTTCACCGCCGCTTCGACGAAGGAAAGATCGACGATCTGGTCGAGCTTTACATCGCCAGTGATAGAGCCTGTCTTGCGGAAGAAGGCGAGATCGCGTGCAACGGCCTCGAGATTGGGCCGGCCGTCAGGGTCGAGCGCCTGCACATAGGCTTCACGCACGTCCGCTTCGCTCATGTTGATGCCCTTGGAGACGATTTGCACGATCTCCTGGGCATTCGCGTCGTCGCCGAACTTGCCGTTCACGACGGCGTCGTTGTAGTCGCGGCAGGCGCGCACGTAGGCTTTCATGAAGCGCTTGCCGATGTCCGTTTTCCCGCTCGCGAATTTTTCGCCGTAATAAACGAGCGCGATCTGCGCGCTGGGCAGAAAGTCTTCAGTCGTCGAAAAGCGGACACCCTCGTTCGCCTTGACGATGGCGGTGGCGAAGGGTTCGATCATCATGGAGCCGTCGACGACCTTGCTGTGGAAGGCGCTGACCTGAAGCGGGTAGCTGATATAAACCTTCTCCATGTCGTCGAAGGTGAGCCCGCCTTTTTCGGCGGCTGCGTTCAGCATGGTCGAGGGTGCGATGGCCGGCGCGGCCAGCGCCATCTTCAGCCCCTTCAGGTCGGCGTAGGTTTTGAATCGGCCGGAATCGACCAGATCCTTCCGGATCATCAGCGTCATGAAGGAATAGCCCGGCGCCATGCGCGAACGATCGGCGACGATGCGCAGATCGATCTTGCGCGTGGCCGCGTTGAACAGGCCCGCCGACGTCGCGCCGCCGCCCACATCCAGGTCGCCCGTGGCGAGCGGCGCGATCTGCTTGGCCGCCGAGTCGAAGGTGGATGTCTGGATCTCGATGCCAGCGTCGCGGAAATAGCCCCGCGCCTGCGCGATATAGACCGGCGCATCGCTGGCGTTGCCCACGAGCCCCACCTTCACCACGTCGGCGGCATGTGCCAAGGGTGAAAGGGCCAGCGTGCATGCGAGTACGCAAAGCGCTCCGCGCCATTGTTGAATGCTCATGGTTTCCTCCTGACACGGCCGGATATTCGATTCCGGCTCGCGATTGTGCTCGGACCACCGCTCCAGCGGCATGTCACGTCGCGGGCAGAATAGCCTGAGATACGCAGATGCCTAGCGTTTTGGGAGGGGGGACGGCGCTTACGCTGGGATGGTGGGCGGTGACGGGCTCGAACCGCCGACATCCTGCGTGTAAAGCAGGCGCTCTACCAACTGAGCTAACCGCCCGTGCCTGCGCGCCCTGGATCCTCAGGGTCTGCGCCGGAACGACGGGCACGAGATCGCACGCCCTGCCCTGTCCGTCAACGCCGGTGCGAGCGACAATGCGCCAACTCATTGACCGCTGCGCCCATGCGTGACATTCCCCCGGCAGCAATGCTTGGGTGTTCGGGGGCCCAGAGGAAATGCCGAGTTACGATGCCGCCATGAAAGACGCGTTTGGCCGGTTCAGTCCCTCGGGCGTGACTGGACGCCTGATCGGCTTCGCCGAATCGCTTCCGGCGTCGTGGCTCGGGATGCGTCTCTCCTTTCTCGCACGCAATCTCGCCACGCGCCTCCTGCGCGGCGGACCGCTCGACGTGGTCAGGTTCGGCGCACGCATGCGTTTGCGGCCCTATGGGAACACGTCGGAGAAGCGGATCGCCTTTACCCCACACCTGTTCGACGCCGCCGAGCGAGCGGCTCTGGTGGAGGCTGCTCGCGAGCGGCCGGGGTTCGTCTTTCTGGACATCGGCGCGAATATCGGAGGATATGCGCTCGCAGTGGCAGCGCAGGCGGGTGCGCAGGCTATCGTTCTGGCCGTCGAGCCGCAGCGCGACATTTTCGAGAGGCTGAGCTTCAACGCGCGCCTCAACGGCTTCGGCAATCTCAAGCTGGTGAATTGCGCGCTGACCGACCAGAACGGCACCGTCGATCTCTTCCTGAACCAGTGGCAAAGCGGCGAAGCTTCGATTCGACTGGTGTCGGACCCCGATGTCCCCGTCCTGCGCGTCCCCGCCATGACCTTGCTATCGCTTGCCGAGAGCGAGGGCCTCACCCAGATCGACGCTCTCAAGATCAGCGTCGAGGGTGCCGAGGAGATCGTCCTGCTCCCGTTCTTCCAGGAGGCGCCGAAATCGCTCTGGCCGGAGATCATCGTGATCGAAGCCACGGCCTTGACCGAGAGCCCCGCCTTGCGCCTTGCCCTGGGAATGCACGGCTACGTCGAAGATATGGCGACACGCCATCACCTCCTGCTGCGCCGAACGCGAAAAGGTCCAAAGCCTCACGCTGCCGTTAATGTCGGAACCATGCCTATGGCTTCGGATTAACCAGCGTGTTTCAAAGCAGGAGAACGATCATGGGTAGCACGAGCGACAAAGCGGCCGGCATGGCCAATGAAGCGATCGGCAATGTGAAGCAGGGTGTCGGGAAGGCCGTCGGCAACGACAAGCTTCAGGCCGAGGGCGTTGCCCAGGAAACCAAGGGCGATGCGCAGCAGGCAGTCGGCAAGGCGAAGGAAGGCATCAAGGATGCCACCAACAACGTGGCCGATGCCGTGAACCGCAAGCTCTGACTTTTCGGAAGCGTGCACTGAATTCGGGGAGCCTTTCGGGGCTCCCCTTTTCGTACGCGCGGGTGTTTCAGTAGAGCAGAAACAGATCCGTCTTCTCGCGATGGACTGCCGGCGAATCCGGTGTCACGCGCTCGACCTTCGCCTTCGTGCAATCGTGATGATCGGAAAACGTTGCGGCGCGGTAGCCGCAGTCGAACAACATTTTCATGAGGCCCTGGCGGGTCGCGCCGAGGCGCGCGAGCCGTTCGGATTTGTGCAGTTCGAACAGCAGGAACGGCCGCTTTTCCCGGAAGGTGCGCAGCGCACCCGGGATGACCTTGGCTTCGTAGCCGTCGACGTCGAGCTTGATGAGATCGGGGGCGCCGTGACGCTCCGCGAAGGAGTCGATCGAGGTGACGAGAACCTTTGCCTCGTGCAGGATATTGCGATCATGCATGCCGCGCATGCGAAACTTCAGGCGGCGCCAGACCGACTCCTGAAATTCCTTTTCCGTCGGCTTCGTCTCGTAGAAATCGTTGCGCGTATGCCAGACCGTGCGCTCGCCTTCCTCATGGTCGGACATGCCGGCGAGATGATTTTGCACCCTGCCCTGCGCATAAGGCTCGCCCGCCAGCGTCAGGCCGATGTTCTTGCTGCGGCGCGGATCCATTTCGAACGCATGGACGGTGGAGGTGCTGCCCGTCTTCGAGGCCGCGACCATGCTGAAATATCCGCTGTAGGCGCCGATATCCCAGACGTTATCGATACGGAACCGGTCCAGCAGGAAGCTCATCGCCGCCGTCGTGACGGCTTCGTAGAGGTCGGAGGACGGCGCGACGCGTGAAAAGGCGCTGCGCTTCTTCGGCGGCCAGAAGGCAATCGAATCGTGGCCGGGGATCTTCAGCCTGTGAACCGACCCGGAGACCTGCCGCTGCATGGTGAACTGATGCAGATAGGCATCGAGTTCATGCAGAAATTGATCCTCGTCGCTGAACGCGGCAAGGATCCGCTGTGTCGGCTGTTCCAACGTGAAAAACTCCGGGCGCGGCTCAGGCGCATGAACGTGTCACGATATGGCACGATCCCTTCATGCTACGAAACATTCTCGGAAACTAGTAGGCTTTTCGTGAAAAAAAAGGGAGCTGCCACAGCTGTCGCAAGGTCGTGCGAGCTACTTTTTCCGCCGAACGTTCAGTGATCCCTTCAGGGCGACCGCCGGCTTGAAGTGCGCGTTCTTCGCCGCCGGGATGGGCATGACGGCGCCTGTGACCGGGTGTCGTCCCACACCGGGGCCGCGTTCACGCACGGAGAAGGTGCCGAAATTCGCAAGGCGCACGTCCTCGCCCCGCCTCAGCGCCTTGGCGATCCCGTCCATCAAGGCATTCAGCGCGGCCGTAGCATCCGCCTTGGTCATGTCCGTTTGCGCGGCGACATGTTCCACGAGTTCATTCCGGTTCAAGCTATGCGTTCCCACCAATTTCCGTTCGCCACGCAGCGCGCGACGGAAAAGGCCGCGACCCCCTGGGGATCGCGGCCTGTTTCATTCCAAGCGGCAAGGATCAGTGCGCGACGACGCCTGATTCGTCGGCGACGACCGCCGGCGTGCCTTTCGCCGGGAGCTGCTCTTCCCAGGTGATCGGAACCGGTTGGCGAACCAGGGCATGGGCGAGAACTTCGTCCATGCGCGAGACCGGCACGATTTCGAGGGCGTTCTTCACGGAAGCCGGAAGATCGACGAGATCCTTGGCGTTGTCAGCCGGGATCAGCACTTTCTTCAGGCCACCGCGCAGAGCCGCGAGCAGTTTCTCCTTCAAGCCGCCAATCGGCAAGACGCGACCACGCAGGGTCACCTCACCCGTCATCGCGATGTCGCGGCGCACCGGTATGCCCGTCATGACTGACACGATGGTCGTCGCCATGGCGATACCTGCCGACGGACCGTCCTTCGGGGTCGCACCCTCTGGAACGTGGACGTGGATATCACGACGATCGAACAACGGCGGCTCGATGCCGAAATCGACGCAGCGCGAACGAACGTAGGACGCCGCCGCCGAAATCGATTCCTTCATCACGTCACGCAGATTGCCCGTGACGGTCATCTTGCCCTTGCCCGGCATCATGACGCCTTCAATCGTCAGCAATTCGCCGCCGACTTCAGTCCAGGCGAGACCCGTGACGGCGCCCACCTGATCCTCGGTTTCCGCCTCGCCGAAGCGATATTTCGCGACGCCGAGATAATCCGCGATGTTGTCGACGGTGACCGCCACCTTTTTCTTCTTCGTCGTGAGAATCTCCTTCACGGCCTTGCGGGCCAGGTTGGACAGTTCACGCTCGAGATTGCGCACGCCCGCTTCGCGGGTGTAGCGGCGGATCATCAGCATCAAGGCTTCATCGTCGATCGACCATTCCTTCGGCGCCAGTCCATGCTTCTGCACGGCGACGGGGATGAGATGCTTGCGGGCGATCTCGGCCTTTTCGTCCTCGGTGTAGCCGGCGATACGGATGATCTCCATGCGATCCATCAGGGGCGCAGGGATGTTCAGCGTATTCGCCGTCGTCACGAACATCACGTTCGACAGGTCGTAGTCGACCTCGAGGTAATGATCGCTGAACGAGCCGTTCTGCTCGGGGTCGAGGACCTCCAGCAAAGCGGACGAGGGATCGCCGCGGAAATCCATGCCCATCTTGTCGATCTCGTCGAGCAGGAAGAGCGGGTTGGATGTCTTAGCCTTGCGCATCGACTGGATGATCTTGCCGGGCATCGAACCGATGTAGGTGCGGCGATGCCCGCGGATCTCCGCCTCGTCGCGCACGCCGCCGAGCGACATGCGCACGAACTCACGGCCCGTCGCCTTGGCGATGGACTTGCCGAGCGAGGTCTTGCCGACACCCGGAGGTCCGACAAGGCACAGGATCGGTCCAGTCAACTTGTTGGCGCGCTGCTGCACCGCGAGGTATTCGAGGATGCGTTCCTTGACCTTGTCGAGCCCGTAATGATCGAGGTTCAGCACGTCTTCGGCGAGGCCGAGATCCTTCTTCACCTTGGAGCGCTTGCCCCACGGTATGGACAGCAGCCAGTCGAGATAGTTGCGCACGACCGTCGCTTCAGCCGACATGGGGGACATCTGCCGGAGCTTTTTCAGCTCGGCATTGGCCTTGTCACGGGCTTCCTTCGACAGCTTGGTCGCCTTGATGCGCTCCTCGATTTCGGCGAGATCGTCCTTGCCGTCCTCGTCGCCAAGTTCCTTCTGGATCGCCTTCATCTGCTCGTTGAGATAGTACTCGCGCTGGGTCTTCTCCATCTGGCGCTTGACGCGCGTGCGGATGCGCTTCTCGACCTGGAGCACGGAGATTTCACTCTCCATCAAGGCAAGGCACTTCTCGAGACGCTTTGCGACCGATGCAGTCTCCAGAATCGCCTGCTTGTCGGCAATCTTGATCGACAGATGCGACGCCACAGTATCGGCGAGCTTGGCGAAGTCCTCGATCTGCGTAACGGCGGTCACGACTTCGGGCGAGACTTTCTTGTTGAGCTTCACATAACCTTCGAACTCAGCCACGACCGAACGCGACAGCGCTTCGACCTCGACCTTGTCGGGCATTTCCTCGGCGATAACCTCGGCGTCGGCTTCATAAAAGTCCTCCGTGCGGGTGTACTTGCGCACCTGCGCACGCGCAGCGCCTTCGACAAGCACCTTCACCGTGCCATCGGGAAGCTTGAGGAGTTGCAGGACCGAGGCCAGAGTGCCGGTGGTAAAAATCGCATCCGTCGCAGGATCGTCATCGGCCGCGTTCATCTGCGTGGCGAGCAGAATGTGTTTGTCGGCCTTCATCACCTCTTCTAGGGCGCGGATAGACTTTTCGCGGCCAACGAAGAGAGGAACGATCATGTGCGGGAAAACGACGATGTCACGCAGGGGAAGCACCGGGTAGCTTTCGATGGTGCCGGGCGATGCAAGCACACGCTTCTGAGTTGTCATTCGCTTTTCCTATTCGGGATCTGCCCACCGGCTACCCTGAGGCTAGCCGCCGGGCGAGACGTCCAATCAGCAGAAAGCACGATTCGCGCCATCCTCGATCCTACGTCCCTATGGTGAGGCCTCAAAGGCGCCTCCCATCTCTTCGCTACGGGAAATGGTTAGGACGCTGACGATTTTCAACACCTGCGGCGCTGGCGCACAGGTGCCATGCGTCCGCGTCCAGGTTTTTCGCTGCATCGGCACCTCCTGCCCCCTGCGAGCCGCACACCTGCGAATCAGTGTAAATCTGGAAGCATTGATTTTTTCTTTTTAGATTTTTTAGCGGGCGAATGCCCTTGCACCTGGATCTTCATGACTGACCGGGCATTTTTGCCGCTCGCCATCCTGCTGGCGCTTCCGCTGCTCGCATTCGACTTTGGCTTCCTGAACCCCGTGCCAGGACTGGCCAGCACGGGCCTTCTGCTCGGCGCGCTGTTCCTCACGTTTCGCGGCGCGCGGGCTCAGCCACCGGTCGACTGGCGCTTGATAGCCCCCTGCCTGATGATGGGTTTGCTCGTGATTCTCCTGAGCGGCGCCGGGCATATGTTCTACCAGACGGATGACTGGTCGATACGCGATGCGCTGCTCGTGGACCTTACCCGCCAGCCCTGGCCGTTCTCTTATGAGGACGCCGGCAAGCTGCAGGTGCTTCGTGCGCCGCTCGGCCTCTATCTGGTTCCAGCTCTCGTCGGAAAGGCCGGGGGCCTCTTGGCAGCCGATGTCGCTATGCTCGCTCAGAACGGGGTCCTCACTGGGCTTATTCTCTATCTCTTTGCGCGCGAAGCGGCCACGCGGCGCTCTCAGAGCATCATCCTGACAGTCTTTCTCCTGTTCGCAGGTCTCGATATGGTTCCGATACTCGGCCAGATCGTTGGCGGCGGGCAGTTCTTTGCACACCCGGATGCATGGTCGGGCCTGGAATATTCCTCGCATGTGACCTTGTTGTTCTGGGTGCCCAATCATTGCCTTGCAGGCTGGTCTTTCGCCGCGGCCTATGTGGGGTGGCGACGTGGACAGGCAAGTCTGGGCGCCCTCGGCCTGTTTTTCGCGCTGGCCCTGTTCTGGTCGCCACTTGCCATGATGGGCGCATTGCCGATGCTGCTCTTCGCCGCCGTCTGCGCATTACGCAACGGTACGCTCACATGGTCGCAGGTGCCCACCCCTGCCCTCGCCGGTCTCGCTGCGCTTCCGGTCTTCCTCTTCATGACCCGGGATACGAGCGCCGTGCCGAGCGGTTTCATCAGTGGGAAGTCATTCTACCTCGCCTACGCCGGCCTGCTCGCAACAGATGTGCTTCCTGGCGTCGCATTCGTCTGGCTTGGTCTGAGCACCGCAAAAGATGCGGCGAGACCACGCGCGGAACTCGCGCTGATCGCGGCCGCCATGGTGCTGTCTCCGCTTTACTCGCTGGGTGTAGGGAATGATTTCAGTCGACGTGCAATCATTCCGCTTATGGCCGTGCTCGCACTGGCCTTCGCGACGTCGCTCGTGCAAATAGTCGAGACTGGTCGACTTTGGGGGCAGCGCTGGATTCTTCCGGTAATGCTGCTGGCAGCCATGAACCCAGCGGTGGAAATCATCAGGAACATCGTTTTGCCCAAGACGGCCTTGAGTACCTGCAATCTGCTGGACGCGTGGCGCAGCGGCCCGGACCGTGACGTGGCGATGTCCAGCTACTTTGCTGACGCGAGCGCTTTCACCAGCCTCCCCAGCCTGTTCCGCCCACCATCCGGGGAAGCCGTGAAGGCGGAGGGACGGCGCTGCTGGGGGGACGGCAAACGGCCCTTTCTTTACAACGCACCGCTGCTCGACAAGGATTGAAGCCTTCATGTGCCAGCGCGCGATACGTTTTGATGTGTAACCGGGCGCTTCCGCCTCTCGCCGCGATTCTGGCGCTGCCGCTCCTCGCATTTGATTTCGGGTATCTGGCACCGGGCCCCGCGCTGGCGGCGGCGGCCCTGCTCGTCGGCGCGCTCGCCTTTGTCTTCCAGGATGCGCGACGAGGCCCCCCCGTTGACCGCAAGCTGATGGCCGCATGCGTCGGGCTCGGCCTGCTGGTCGTCCTGCTGAGCGGTGGAGGTCATTTTCTCTATCGCACCGACGACTGGACGATCCGGGACGCCTTGCTCGTCGATCTCGTCCGGCAGCCGTGGCCCGTCAGCTATATGCTGGACGAAAAGCTGCTGATGCTGCGGGCGCCGCTCGGCATGTATCTGATCCCCGCGTTGGCAGGCAAGGCGTTCGGGCTGTTTGCTGCCGACCTCGCCATGAGTCTGCAAAACGCCTTGGGGCTCGGCCTCGTGCTCTATCTCATCGCGCAGGCGGCGGACACTCTGCGCCGAAGAATCGTCGTACTCGGCATCTTTCTGCTCTTCAGCGGCATGGATGTTCTGCCCAGCTTACTTCTCTATGCGGTTGAGGGCGTCTCCTACCGGCTACCCCATCTGGATGGCTGGGGCGGCAGTCTGGTCCAATACTCGGCGCATATGACTTTGATGTTCTGGGTGCCGAACCATGCCTTGGCTGGCTGGTCCTTCGCAGCTGCGTATTTAACCTGGCGGCGCGGTGAGGCTGACCTCTCCGTCGTAGGACTCTTCTTCGCCCTAGGCCTCCTCTGGTCTCCCCTCGCCATGATGGGCGCGCTCGTGCTCGGCACGTTCGCACTTCTGAGCGCGGTTCGGGATCGCCAGATCACCGGACGGATGTTTGTCGCGCCGGTGCTTGCAGGGCTTGCGGCGGCGCCGGCCGTCCTTTTCCTAACGGTGGGGTCAGGAACGGTAACGCGAGCGATCCAGACAGATCCGGGTTTCCTGATCGCCTATGTCATTCTCATGCTCGTCTCCGTGGCGCCCTACATCCTGTTTATGCGGCGCGATCCGGTGACTTGGCAGGATCGGCCTCTGCGCCAGGAACTCTGGTGGCTTGCGGTGCCCCTGTTGATGTTTCCCTTCTACTCGATCGGCGAGGTCAACGATTTCACGCGCCGCGCCATCATCCCCATTACTGCGGTGCTGGCATTGCGCTTTGGCCTGGCTGTGGCGCGAGCCTCCGAACAGCGGTTCAAGGGAAAGCGCTGGATTGTCGCGGTGATGCTGCTCGCCGTCATGACGCCGGCGGGAGAAATTCTGCGCAATTTGCTCGTCCCGGGAACGGCGCAAAGCACCTGCAACCTCATGGACGCGTGGCAGAGCGGCCACGATCGGGGACGGTCCCTGGCTCATTATCTCGTTGCGCCCTCCGCGCTCGACTCACCGCCCGGCCTTTTCAGGGCGCCGGGAGGTGATCCCGTGCGCGGCGAGGGCAGGCACTGCTGGGGTGACGGCCAGCGCCACTATGTCACGAACAAGCAGCCGCTGTTGGATGAAGCCCCGCATGACTGAGACATCGACACGACCGGGCAGCACGCGCGACCCGATGATCTTTCCTTTGATACTCCTCCTCGCAGCGCCTCTGATTGCGTTCAACTTCGGTTTCATCGAGGTTTTGCCGGGGCTGCTGGCGACGATCCTGCTCGTTGCGGGACTTGCGCTCTTCCGACTGAAGACGCCATCCGGTCCGCCCGTCGACCGCCGCCTCCTCGCGGTCTGCCTGGGTGTTGGGCTGGTGGCCATTCTGTTGAGCGGCGCGGGGCACTTTCTCTACCGCACTGACGACTGGAGCATAAGGGATGCGGTGCTTGCCGACCTCGTGGCGCACCCTTGGCCGTTCACGTATCAACTGGACGACAAACTCCAGATGATACGGGCGCCGCTCGGCATGTATCTCGTGCCCGCGCTCGCAGGAAAGCTCTGGGGGCTTGAGGCAGCCGACCTCGTCATGGGCGTGCAGAACAGCCTTCTGACGGGACTCGTCCTCTATTTTTTCGCGCGTGAGGCCAGCACGTGGCGCAATCGGATCATCATACTGGTGGTGTTCCTGCTGTTCCACGGACTCAGCGTATTTCCTGAGCTCCTGAAGCGATCGCTGCTGGGCGAAACCTTCGAGCTGCTTCACGCACGAGGCTGGGGCGGTCCGCTCCAGTACTCCTTCCACATCACGCAGCTCTTCTGGGTGCCCAACCATGGCTTGGCGGGCTGGTCCGTCGCAGCTGTTTATGTCGCTTGGCGGCGCCGGGAGGCCGATCTCGCGAGCCTGGCGCTGGTCATTGCGCTGGCACTTTTCTGGTCTCCGCTGGCGATCATGGGAGGCATTCTCCTTTTTGGCTTCAGTGCGGTGTCCAGGTGGCGTGACGAAATCGTCCGATTGGGGTCTTTTGCCGGCCCAGTCCTCGTGGGACTGGGGATCGTTCCCGTTTTCCTGTTCATGACAAAGAGTGTCGGGTCGCTTCCAAGCGGGTTTCTGACCAACCCTCTGCTTTTAGACCTCTATGGCATAAAGATCCTCACGGAGGTCCTGCCGTTCGCTATCATCGTGTGGCTGGACCGTCGCCGCAGCATTGACCTGCGTGGACAATGGGAACTCCTCGGTCTCACGCTCGCGATGCTGCTTTTTCCATTCTATTCGATTGGTGTCGGCGATGATTTCAGCCGGCGCGCCATCATTCCAATCATGGCGGTCCTCAGCTTGGGCGTGGGCACCGCACTTCTCCATGCGCTGAACGAACGCCGTCGCGCAGCTCTCGTCATCGTCACCATCCTCCTTTTCGGAGCGGTGAGCCCTTTGACAGAGATTGCGCGCAATCTGGCTGTGCCGGCGTCGCCGATCAGCACGTGCAATCTGCTCGACGCGCGCGCCAGCGGCCCCTTCAGGAAGCTCGGGCTGGAACATTACCTCGTGACGGCGACTGCATTCACGACTCCGCCCGGTCTTTTCCGGCAGCCGGCAGCCGATCCCGTCGGCGAAACGGGCCGACGCTGCTGGGGCGACGGTCAGCGGCAATTCATTCTTGCACCCGGAGTGCTGGATAACGATCCATAGGGCCCCACGGACGAAAAAGGGCCGCCCGAGGGCGACCCTTTGTCAGTCCGACCAAGGTCCGTGAAGATCAGGCGCTGGCGCCGCTCTTCTCGGTCCGTTCGGCATAGATGTAGAGCGGCCGTGCCTTGCCCTCGACCACTTCCGGCCCGATGACGACCTGCTCGACGCCTTCGAGGCCGGGCAAGTCGAACATGGTGTCAAGCAGGATGCTCTCCATGATGGAGCGCAGGCCGCGGGCGCCTGTGCGCCGCTCGATGGCCTTCTTGGCGACAACGCTGAGCGCCTCGTCCTGGAAGGTGAGCTCCGTGTTCTCCATCTCGAAGAGGCGCTGGTACTGCTTGACCAGTGCATTCTTCGGCTCGGTCAGGATCTTCTTGAGGGCGTCCTCGTCGAGATCCTCGAGCGTGGCGATCACGGGCAGACGACCCACGAATTCCGGGATGAGACCGAACCTCAGCAGATCCTCGGGCTCGACCTTGCGGAAAATCTCACCGGTGCGGCGATCGTCGGGATTCTGCACCGTGGCGCCGAAGCCGATCGACGTGCCCTTGCCGCGCTGCGAGATGATTTTCTCGAGGCCGGCGAAGGCGCCGCCGCAGATGAACAGGATATTGGTCGTATCCACCTGCAGGAATTCCTGCTGCGGATGCTTGCGACCACCCTGCGGAGGCACGGAGGCGACGGTGCCTTCCATGATCTTCAGAAGCGCCTGCTGGACGCCTTCGCCCGACACGTCGCGGGTTATCGAGGGGTTGTCCGACTTGCGACTGATCTTGTCGATTTCGTCGATGTAGACGATGCCGCGCTGGGCGCGCTCGACGTTGTAGTCGGACGCCTGAAGCAGCTTCAGGATGATGTTCTCGACATCCTCGCCGACGTAACCGGCTTCGGTCAGTGTCGTCGCATCGGCCATCGTGAAGGGCACATCGAGGATGCGCGCCAGCGTCTGCGCGAGCAGCGTCTTGCCGGACCCGGTGGGGCCGATCAGCAGGATGTTCGACTTGGCGAGCTCGACATCGTTGTGCTTGGTCGCGTGGTTCAGGCGCTTGTAGTGGTTGTGAACCGCGACCGACAGAACGCGCTTGGCCTGAGGCTGGCCGATGACGTAGTCGTCGAGCACCTTGGAAATTTCACGCGGCGTGGGAATGCCGTCCCGGCTCTTCACGAGAGAGGACTTGTTCTCCTCGCGGATAATGTCCATGCACAACTCGACGCATTCATCGCAGATGAAAACCGTCGGTCCTGCGATGAGCTTGCGAACCTCGTGCTGGCTCTTGCCGCAGAACGAGCAATAGAGCGTGTTCTTCGAGTCGCTAGCGCCGACCTTGCTCATAGTATTCTCCGTGCGGACGAGACAAAGCCGGAATTCGATGCCTCGTCATTGTAGAGGTTAATAGCGACGACCTAACAAAGCGTGTGTCGTCATATCGACGCAACGTGCCATTTTGACAGGGGCCATGAGCGAAACAAGCAGGCTGTCCTGACGGATGCAAACACGGTGCCGGGTTTCGATCAAGCGTGACCTTCGCCGGGAAGGACACTTCCCGGCGATTTTCCTGGCGAAAGCTTTCTCCGCACCGCCGCCGGCCCGACGGCCGCCGGTGGATAGGGTGCTGTTTCGCACGAGGAGCAGACCAGATCGAGAGTCAGCCTATTTCGCCTCGGAATCGTCCGGGCGCTTTTCCAGGACCTGGTCGACCAGACCGAATTCCTTGGCTTCCGCCGCGGACATGAAGTGGTCGCGGTCCAGTGTGCGCTCAATCGTGTCATAATCACGACCGGTGTGGCGAACGTAGATTTCGTTCAGCCGGCGCTTGATCTTCATGATGTCCTCCGCATGGCGGAGAATGTCGGACGCCTGTCCCTGGAAGCCGCCGGAAGGCTGATGCACCATCACGCGGGCATTGGGCAGGCAGAAGCGCATGCCCGTCGCGCCGGCGCAGAGCAGCAGTGACCCCATGGAGGCGGCCTGCCCGATGCAGAGCGTCGAGACTTTCGGCTTGATGAACTGGATCGTGTCGTAGATCGCCAGACCCGACGTCACCACTCCACCGGGGGAGTTGATGTACATCGCGATTTCCTTCTTCGGGTTTTCGGCCTCGAGGAAGAGCAACTGGGCGATGATGACGGAAGCCATGTGGTCCTCGACGGGACCGGTGAGGAAGATGATTCGCTCGCGCAACAGGCGCGAATAGATATCGAACCCGCGCTCACCACGGCTCGTATTCTCAATGACTTGGGGAATCAGATAGTTAGCATAAGTTTCGATCGGGTCACGCATCCGTATCATCCTTGAACGGCGAACCGATGGGTCCGGCGCTTCTCTGACCTCAAGATAATGATGCCGGCAGCCTTTCGCAAAGGCCGCCGGCAAACTTTCGAGCTTCTATCGGGCCGGACACGACGTCGCGGCCGAAAAGATCGTCAGGCCGCTGACTTCTCGTCGTCAGCGTCGATCTTGAACAGCTCGTCCTTCGAGACGACCCGCTCGGTCACGTTTGCCTTGGCGACGATGTGATCGACGACTTTTTCCTCAAAGACGGGAGCGCGGAGCTGCGCCATCGCCTCGGGGGTCTTCCGGTAATAGTCCCAGACGGCCTTTTCCTGGCCGGGGAACTGACGGGCGCGCTCGAGGAGAGCCTGGGTCACTTCGTCGTCCGTCACCTGGACATTGGCTGCCTGGCCGACTTCGGCCAGCACCAGACCCAGGCGCACGCGGCGCTCGGCGATGCGGCGATAATCCGCGCGAGCTGCCTCTTCCGTCGTGCCTTCCTCTTCGAACTCCCCGAGGGCCTGGTCGAGCAGGAATTCGCCGGGATCTGGCAGCAGGTCGAGACCGAGCAGGCCCAGG
>JAQGKD010000069.1 GCA_028290285.1 Hyphomicrobiales bacterium | reverse complement strand
AATCCTGTCCCCGCAACCAAATCAAAAACAGCCCCAGTCGCGAAAGCGGCTGGGGCTGTTCGCGTTCAAAGGTCCCGTTGCGCCGCTCCCGACGCATCTTGTCCTTCATAGATCCTTGCCGAAATAGGGTAAGCGATGTTCTGACCCCGCCTTTAATTTGCGTGCGATCTGGGCCAGTCTGGTTCCTGTTGGGAGACGGGCTTGTGTCGCCGTGCCAACGTACGATGCGCTGTCGTCGACCCCTGCGAATCGCGGCACCTGACATCGAGACGATCGCAGGTTTTCCGTGATCGCGCTCGACATCCGGGGCGACAGCATGTCGGTGGGTCGGGCACGGAGCCAATCGGGCGGCAAGGTCAGCGGCACAACGCCGAATTCGCCAGCTGGTCGATGGGTTCGGCATGTGAAAGGGTGATGTGGCTTCCTCATTACGGCTAAGTATAGCCGGGAATCAATCAGCCCCTACACGTGCAAGGCCCACCCGATGATCAAGTTTCTCGTCTATCTGGGCACTGCCATCCCGATCTTTCTCTTCATCAGATCGGTATTTTTCCGACCCTCGACGGCTGTGAAGAGCGCCGCATCGAACCTCAACAAGCAAATCGGCTATCTTGCTTTGGGCATCCTGATTCTTGCCGCTTTGGTGCTGATTTACACGCTCCTGCCGATGCTCCGAGTGCGGTGAGCCCGAGCCAAGCTGGAGATCTTCGTTTGAGACTTAGCCGGCCTGCGGAGGAAGATCGTATGAGTCCCGCGTGGTTGTCCGGCGACGTTCGCTGCTTGCGTCAAGCAATGCAAAACTGGAAAAGCCCTGCTTCACTGCGGAGACGCTCGGTTTACCCTGTTCAGCTTCGTGCGGACCATCTTGATGGCTTTCAACCGCTTGGTAACCGGACGGGGCCAAGTTGGTCGTGCAGGACCTGGCGCTCGCCGGAGGCATGACGCCGCGTCTGCGTGGTTCGACTTTCGTTGGACATGTGCTCTCCCTCACTCAAGAGCGCGACAGGTCCGACATGAGCTTCGACCGACAGTCTAATTGTGCCGCGGCAACACCCCTGGTCCGGAGGTCTGCGTCATGATGACGATCAGTCTCACCGAGCGGACGCGTACGCCGATCACCGTGCGGCGCCTGTTCAAGGCCACCTTTCAGACGACGACTTTCCTGGGGCTTGCCGCTTTCGTTGTCGCCTACGTGACCTTGGCGGTCTATCTGCAGCAACAACGCGAGCGAACGCTCAACGATGCCCATGTGACGGCGCAAAATCTCACGCGCGCTTTCGAGCAGCACATCGTTCGTTCGATCAAGAGCGTCGATCAAGCGCTTCTGTTCGCTCGGGGACAGTACGAGCGCGATCCTCAGGGGTTCGAAGTCACCAGCCGTGCAAGCCGCGATTATTATCTGTCCGATCTTGCCGTCCAGATGGCCATCATCGGGCCAGACGGTCTGCTGCGAAACTCGAATCTAGCTTCCGCAGGACCTGTAGATCTGACGGATCGTGAGCATTTTCAGGTGCATGTCCACGCGGCCGGCGACGATTTGTTCATCAGCAAACCTGTTCTTGGCAGGGTCAGCAACCGTTGGACGATCCAGCTCACGCGCAAGATCAGAAAGCCGGATGGCAGCTTCGGCGGTGTCCTCGTGGCATCGCTCGATCCGTACGAGCTCTCGCGGCTCTACGAATCGATCGACATCGGCGCAGGCGGCGCCATTACCCTTGTGGGTACGGATGGAATCATTCGCGCGCGCGGTGGGATGAATGCCAATGTTTTGGGGAAATCCCTCGCCAGTTCGAACATGCTGCGCCGCGTTGCTGGAGCGCCAAGTGGGACATTCGAAGGCGTGAGCGAAGTCGACGGCATCGAACGAGTCATCAGCTACCGGAAGGTCGACGCTTACCCGCTCATTGTCACAGTCGCCCTCACTCGCAACGAGGCGCTCGCGGATTTCGAAATGGCGCGGGACGCCCTCTGGCACATGATGACCATGGTCGCAGCGTTTCTCACGGCGACCATGGTGTGGGGGGTCATCCAGCGATCCCGCCTCGATGCAACCCGCGAAAGCCTCCTGAGCCAGGCCCAGATCCTGTCATCGACCTTGGCTAATATGCAGGAAGGCATTCTCATGATCGACGGCGCCAATGACGTCGTCGTCATGAACGACCGCGCGCGCAGCCTCCTGTCGATGGCGGACACCAGTTTCACATTACCGTTCCCCTCGATTCACCTCCCGTTCGACAGTTCCAAGGAGGCCAAAACCCAAGAGCATCGTTTCGCGACCGGGACCGTCCTCGAAATCCACACAACGCCCATCCGCGACGGTGGTTATGTCAAGACGTTCATCGACATTACCGATCGAAAGCTGAACCAGCGGGTGCTTGAGGAAGCCCGTGACAAGGCGGAGGCGGCAAGTCGGGCCCGCACCGCTTTCCTGGCAACCATGAGCCATGAGATTCGCACACCTTTGGGGGGCGTTCTCAGCATGGTCGATCTCATCGCCACGACGCGGCTTGATGACGCGCAGCGCCATTATCTCGACATCACACGCGGGTCCGCCGAGCATCTCCTACAGCTGATCGACGATATTCTCGATGTGACGAAGCTCGACGCCGAGAAACTTAAGTTCGAGAATATCGTCTTCGACTTCCACCGGATGGTGCGGGACACGCTCGAACTCGTTGCCCCCAAGGCCATCGCCAGCGGACTCTCCGTCGGCTGCCTCATTTCGTCGGACGTCCCGCGCGAGATCGAGAGCGATCCCGGCCGGCTTCGCCAGATCCTGCTTAATCTGATCGGCAATGCGATCAAGTTCACGGCACACGGGCATGTTCTCCTCGAGGTCTCGTGCAAGCATGACGCCTCGGGCGGCCTTCAATTGATCATGCGGTTCGAGGATACCGGCATCGGTATTGCCAAGGAGAACCTGCAGGATCTGTTCCGCGACTTTTCACAGATCGACAGTTCCATCTCGCGCCGCTTTGGAGGGACCGGCCTTGGCCTCGCGATCTGCCGAAAACTTTCTACGCGCATGGGTGGCCATATTCGTGTCGAGAGTACCCTTGGCGTCGGCACGACGTTCATCGTCGAGTTGCCAATGAAGAAACACAGCGGCATTGTCCCCGTGATCCCTGACACCGCTCTCGTCGCCATCGCCGCGACGAATGTATTCGACCGGACGCTTCTTCGCCGTCAGATCGAGCCAGCCTTCGCGGAGGTTTCGGTGTTCGACACAATTTCGGACGGTTGCGCTTGGCTCGAGACGCAAGCCTCGGGCGCACGCAGAATCCTCCTCGTCGATCATTCGCTGGCGCCGGTCGCCGGTCTGTCAACGGCCCTCCTGCAGCGGGCAGCCAGCAAGCGGATCGAGCCGTTCCTGGTTCATGCCCGGCAGGATCTCATGGCGGAGGCCGCCGAGCGCGGGCGCGGCTACGCGGGCTTTGTGCAAAAGCCGGTGTTCCTCGATTCCCTTCGTGAGAGCCTCATGCACATCCGCACGGCAGGTGTTCAAAAAGGCACACCGACGGGACCATCGCCGACCCATGGCGCGCTGGCTGGAATGCAGGTTTTGTTTGCGGAGGACAACACGACCAACCAGTTCGCGCTTGGGCGCATCCTGGAACTCATGGGCGCGCAAGTGACGGTCGTGGGCAATGGACGCGAGGCGGTCGAACACGCTTCTGCCGGGCGGTATGACTTCATTCTGATGGACATGATGATGCCGGAACTCGATGGCCTTTCGGCCACGCGTGCCATTCGCTGCCTGCCAAGCCCCCTCTGCGATGTCCCCATCGTGGCGCTGACCGCGAATGCCTTTGTCGAGGATCGGGAAGCAGCCCTGGCCGCGGGGATGAACGGCTTTGCCACCAAACCGATTACCGGCAAGAGATTACTCGAAGCCATCCAGGATTGCCTGCGCGAGCGGGGCTACGTGACCATCGAGCCAGAGGCTCAGGTGGTGGATGAAGTATCCGACGCCCGGGATTTCGAGTTGGCAGTGCTCGAGAGCCTTCGCGAGGAGCTTGGCCCCGATTATGTCGATGCTGCCATCGACATATTCCTCAACGACCTCAACACGCGGCTTGAGGCAATGAAAAACCCGGATATGCCCTGCCAGATGCTGGGCGCTCATGGACATGCGCTGAAGTCGTCGGCGGCCACCTTCGGCCTGACAAAGCTCGCCCGCGCGGCGGAAGATATCGAGCAGGCTGTTCGCAAGGGCGAGACCTCGGGGCTGAACCAGCAGATGCGCAGCTTTGTCGCCGAAGCGGCGCACGCGCCTGCGCGTCTGAAACGTCAAGCTTGAGGAGGTTTCCACAATGTCGCTCATCGAGACCTTCGCCACCAAACTTCTCGTCATCGACGACGATCAGCTGCAGCGTATGATCATCTCCCGCGTGGCTACAACCATGGGCTTCGATGTCGACGAAGTGGCGTATCTCCACGAGATTCCGGCCGCGCTGTCCGGCACGCAGCCTGACGTCGTCCTTCTCGATCTCTCGCTGGGCGCTAACGACGGCATTGAGGTGCTGCATATCCTGACCAGTCTGCCGGAGCCTCCGGCGATCATGGTGATGTCGGGCCAGGACGATCGCGTGCGTGACGTCGTGCGTCGTTATGTGCGCGCGCTCGGGTTGCGCGACATAGGTGAATTGACGAAGCCTATCAACATAGGTGTCCTCAAACGGCAGCTCGCTTTCATTCCCAAACACGCCTCACACACGCAGCAGCGGCGACCTGAAGTCGACCCGAAAATCAGCGATGTGCTCCAGGCCTTTCGCGTGGGCGCGATCAGGCCGGCATATCAGCCCAAGGTGTTGCTGGGGCCGGGCCGAGTCGTGGGCGTCGAGGCACTCGCGAGATGTTCGAGCCCGCTCATTGGCCCTATCTCGCCGGGGATCTTCTGCCCCATGCTCGATGCGGCCGGATTGTCTTTCGAGCTTACCGAAAGCATTCTGCGAGCGGCCTGTTTCGATGCGGCGATCTGGCGGCGGACGAGCCCTGATTTCTCGGTCTCGGTGAATGTCTCTCCCATTGTCATCGTCGATCCGCGGTTTCACGACATGGTGCTGTCGGCGCTCGCGGAGAACGACCTGATGCCGGGGGCCCTGACGCTGGAGCTTCTCGAAACCGCGTCCATTTCAGGTAATCACATGCAGATCGCCTGCGCGTTGACGCGGCTGCGGATCAGGGGCGTGGGTATGGCCGTAGATGATTTCGGCACCGGCTATTCGTCGCTCGCTTCACTGCACACCTTGCCCTTTGGAGAAATGAAGATCGACGCGAGTTTCGTCTCGACTTGCGATCGCGACCGTTATGCCTGGAGCATCGTCAAGGCGAGCCTCGCAATGGCGCGCGAGTTCGATATGAGCCCGGTCGCGGAGGGCGTGGAGACAGACTCTATCCGCACGCGCCTTGTCGAGGCCGGATGCGCCGTAGGCCAAGGGTTCCTTTATTCCCCAGCCGTCGATGCGGCGAGCATCGCGAGCATGCTGTCTGGCGAGAGGGCGTTGGCGGGGGAAGTCTGCGTCGGCTAGTCTGCGTGCATGATCCGAACGGAGATTCCGCCATGGCATTGAACGATCACGTACTTACGCGACGTGGCCTCGTCGGCGCGTCGCTCGCGCTGCCTTTCCTGCCATGGCTTGCGCTGGCTGCCGATCCCTCCTTGCAGTCATTCGTAGACGGCGCAACCCGCAGCGCTGCGAACCGGGCGCGCGATCCTTACCGCCATCCACTTGAGACCCTGTCGTTTCTGGGTGTGACGGACACGAGCACGGTCGTGGAAATCATACCCGGCGGTGGCGCGTACTGGGCCGAGATCCTCGCGCCCTATCTGAAGGAGCACGGCCGCTATATCGCGGCCAACGCCCCGAAGGACACCGCTTCCGGCGAATTGCAACGGGAAAACGCGAGCTTTCTTGCGCGCGTGGCGGCGGAGCCGGCGCTTTACGACAAGGTCGTGGTGAGCGAGTTCAAGGGTGACCGTTTTGCGATCGCGCCTGCGGGCAGCGCCGATTTTGTGCTGACATTCCGCAACATCCACAATTGGATGGCAGCGGGGGAGACCGCCGAATGTTTCACGGCGTTCTACAATGCCTTGAAACCCGGCGGTATTCTCGGAGTCGAGGAGCACCGCGGGATTGCCGGCCAGCCGCAGGATCCCCGGGCAAAGAGCGGATATGTCCGTCAGGACGTTGCGGTGGGATTCGCGGAACAGGCCGGGTTCAAACTGATCGCAAGTTCGGAAATCAATGCGAACCCGAAGGACACGAAGGATTATCCCGCTGGCGTGTGGACGCTGCCCCCGTCCTTCCGGCTCAAGGACAAGGATCGCGCGACATACGAGGCGATCGGCGAGAGCGACCGATTTCTGCTCAAATTCCAGAAGGTCTGAAGGGCGCCGCCTGCACAAGCGGCGCCGTTCGCCGGAATGGTCAGGCGGCTGCCTGCATAGCCGCCGGGGCGAGCCGGATCAGATGATCGAAGGCAGAGAGCGAAGCCTTCGCGCCATCGCCGAGAGCAATGATGATCTGCTTGTAGGGGCCGGTGGTCACGTCACCCGCGGCGAACACGCCGGGCAGCGAGGTCTGGCCCCGCGCATCGACTTCGATCTCGCCGCGTGGCGACAAGGCCAGCGTGCCCTTCAGCCATTCGGTGTTGGGCACGAGCCCGATCTGCACGAAGATGCCTTCAAGCTCGACCCTGTGCATCGCACCGCTCGTGCGGTCGATATAGGACAAAGCATTCACCTCGCTGCCGTCGCCATGCACCTCGGCGGTCTGGCCCGAGGTGACGATCGTCACATTGCGCAGCGAGCGCAGCTTGGTTTGCAACACAGCATCGGCGCGCAATTGCGTGTCGTATTCGATCAGGGTGACGTGCGAGACGAGACCCGCCAGGTCGATGGCTGCTTCGACCCCCGAATTACCGCCGCCGATCACGGCCACGCGCTTGCCCTTGAAGAGCGGGCCATCGCAATGCGGGCAGTAGGCAACGCCCTTGTTGCGATATTCCGCTTCGCCGGGAACGTTCATCTGACGCCAGCGCGCCCCGGTGGAGAGGATCACGGTCTTCGACTTCAGCGACGCGCCACTTGCGAGCCTGATCTCGACGAGGCCGGAGGCATTCGACGCAGGCACCAGCTCGACGGCGGTCTGCAGGTTCATGACGTCGACGTCATATTCGCGAACATGCTGTTCCAGGGCCGAGACCAGCTTGGGGCCTTCGGTGTGAGGCACGGAGATGAAATTTTCGATTGCCATCGTATCCAGCACCTGGCCGCCAAAACGTTCGGCGACGAGGCCTGTGCCGATGCCCTTGCGGGCCGCGTAGACGGCCGCGGCTGCACCCGCAGGGCCACCTCCGACGATCAGTACATCGAAGGCGTCCTTGCCGCCGATAGCCTCACTCGCGCGCTGCGCCGCGCCGGTGTCGAGCTTGGCGAGGATCTGCTCGAGGCTCATGCGGCCCTGCGCGAAGGGTTCGCCGTTCAGATAGATGGAGGGCACGGCGAGGATCTTGCGGGCCTCGACTTCCTCCTGGAACAACCCACCGTCGATGGCGACGTGCTTGATGCGCGCGTTCACCGCGCCCATCAGGTTCAGCGCCTGCACGACTTCGGGGCAGTTCTGGCAGGAAAGCGAGAAATAGGTCTCGAAATGGAAATCGCCTTCCAGCGCCTCGATCTGCTCGATGACCTCCGGCGCCACCTTGGGCGGGTGGCCGCCGACCTGGAGGAGGGCGAGGATCAGCGAGTTGAATTCATGCCCCATCGGCAGGCCGGCGAAGCGCACGCCGATGTCAGTGCCGGCGCGGTTGATCGCAAAGGAGGGCCTACGCGCGTCGTCCCCGTCGAGGCGCAGGGTGACCTTGTCCGACAGGGGGGCGATATCCTGCAGAAGTGCCGCCATTTCCTGCGACTTGGCGCCGTCGTCGAGGGAGGCGACCAGTTCCACGGATTGGGTGAGGCGTTCGAGATAGCCCTTCACCTGGGTCTTCAGTGTGGCGTCCAGCATGATGATCGCTTCCGGTTGGAATAGGGGTAGAGCCCCGGGCGGGCTGAAAGCCCTGCCCGAGACATTGATGGCTGCCGGATGCGCTGCTCAGATCATGCCGACGAGGTCGAGCGAGGGCGCGAGGGTCTTCTCGCCTTCCTGCCACTTGGCCGGGCAGACTTCGCCCGGATGCGACGCAACGTATTGCGCAGCCTTGATCTTGCGCAGGAGTTCCAGTGCATCGCGGCCGATGCCGCCAGCGGTGATCTCGACGATCTGGATCTTGCCCTCGGGGTCGACAACAAAGGTGCCGCGGTCGGCGAGGCCGGCCTCTTCGATCATCACACCGAAGTTGCGGCAGATGGCGCCGGTCGGGTCGCCGACCATCGTGTACTGGATCTTGCCGATCGCGGGCGAATTGTCGTGCCAGGCTTTGTGGGCAAAATGCGTGTCGGTCGACACACTGTAGATCTCGACGCCGAGCTTTTTGAAGGCATCGTAATTATCGGCCAGATCCTCGAGTTCCGTCGGGCAGACGAAGGTGAAATCGGCGGGGTAGAAGAAAACGACAGACCACTTGCCCTTGAGCGTGCCCTCGGTCACGTCGATAAACTTGTTGTTCTTTAGGGCGGTGGCTTTGAACGGCTTAATTTCTGTGTTGATCAACGACATTATTTTCTCCGTTTGCTCCGGCGGGGACCGAAGACCAGGCATGCCCGGAAGGGCAGCTCGATTGTTTGAAGGCGCAACAGACATAGGGAGCTTTCCTGATCGAGGAAAGCAAAAAATATCGATTGTAATGATCGTTAAAAGCGATCACAGCTCGCATCCATGAAAGCCCTCCCCACCCTTCGCCAGCTCCGCTTCCTCGTCGCCGTCGTCGATCGATGCCACTTCGGCCAGGCGGCTGCGGCGTGTCTCGTCGGCCAGTCCACCCTCAGCGCGGGCATTCTGGAACTCGAGGAGCTGCTCGGCGTCCGGCTGCTGGAGCGCACGCGCCGGTCGGTCGTGCCCACGCCCATCGGGCGGGAGATTGCCGAGCGGGCGCGCGCCATCCTCAAGGGCGGTGAGGATCTCGTCGATGTCGCGCAGGCAGCGCAGGCGCCGATGCACGGGCCGCTGCATCTGGGCTTCATTCCCACCATCGGACCCTTCATGCTGCCGCGCGTGATGCCGGGCCTTCGGGCGGCCTTCCCCGATCTAAAGCTCTATCTGCGCGAGGAGCAGACCGCGCCCCTGCTGGCGAGGCTCGAGGCGGGCGAGCTGGATGCTGCGGTCGTGGCGCTGCCCTATCCCCTCGACGATCTGGAAACGCTGGAACTGGCCCAGGACCGCTTCTGGGTGGTTTGCCCCGAGGGGCATCGGCTGGGCAACGCGGACGCGGTGCGCCCCGGCGACATGGCGCTGGACGATCTCCTGCTGCTGGAAGACGGCCATTGCATGCGCGAGCACGCACTGGCCGCCTGCGCCTGGGAGGGTGCGCGGCGCAACACGGCCTTCCAGGGTACGAGCCTGCACACCCTGGTGCAGATGGTCGCCAACGGACTGGGCGTGACGCTGCTGCCCCAGATGGCCATAGATGCCGGCATTTTGCGCGGACTGGACCTGTCGGCGATCCCCCTGGAGGGGGACGCCCCCTTCAGGCGGATCGGGCTGGTGTGGCGAAAGACCTCTGGACGCGGGGAGACCTTTCGCCGCCTCGCGGGCGTGTTGGGTGAATGTTTGGGGGCGGGGGCCTAAAAATCGGCGTTACCTATGGGCATGGGAGACCGCGCGTGGCATTTTGCCCGGATTGAACGGTATCTTTTTGCGAGCGGCCAAATGTTTTCAGATCCAAATCTGCATCCCCTGCATTTCAGGCCGGAGCGGCTGAGTTACCCGGATGCGTGGGTCGGCCATACCCCTTTTGCTGCATGGCTCGTTAGGGACATCCGTCCACGCACATTCGTCGAGCTCGGTACACATAGCGGCAATTCCTATTTCGCCTTCTGTCAGGCGGTGGCGGAAAGTCAGTTGGCGACCCGTTGCTTCGCCGTCGACACCTGGGCCGGGGATGAGCATGCCGGTTTCTATGACGACACGATTTATGCGGATGTCGCCGCGTACAACGATACCCGCTTTGCATCCTTCTCACGCCTGCTGCGCAGCACGTTCGACGATGCCGTGTCGTATTTCGCCGACGGGGCGATCGATCTGCTGCATATCGACGGGCTTCATACCTACGAGGCCGTGAAGCACGATTTCGAGACCTGGCTGCCGAAGCTCGCTCCGAATGCCATTGTCGTTCTGCACGACACGAATGTGCGCGAGCGCGGCTTTGGCGTCTGGCGTTTCTGGGTGGAGCTTTGCGCGGAGTATCCGCAACATCTGGAATTCGTGCATTCGCACGGGCTGGGGGTCATCCAACTCGGCGGCGGCGGGGCGCCATGGCTGGCGCGTGATTTTCCTGACAAAACGGGCTTCATTCGTACCTTCGCACGTTTGGGCGAATTGGTCCGTGTCGATTACCGCGCGCGTGGCGTGCGTGAAGCGGGGTGGCGCGATCCGCAGGAATTGGAGATCGAGCGGCTGAACCTGTTGGTTTCGGAGCGTCAGGCGAGCCTCGTTCACGCGGAGGAAATTCGCGTCGCTCTCGTCGCTGAGATTGAAGGGCATACGTCGCGAGCGGCTTCATGGGGCTTGCTCCACGCCGAACAGGCAACGCTGCTGAAAGCCTGCGGCGAAGAGAACGACTTGTTGAAGGCGGAGCACCTTGAAAAGGATCGGGTGTTCGCCGAGCAGAACCGTGTTCACGCCAGTGACAAAGAGCTGTTTGCAAAGCAGCTTGCGTCGCAAGCGGCTGAAACGATTGAGTGTGAACGTGAACAGGCGGTGTTGCTGGCCGCGCTGGAGGAAACCGTGGCGGCGCAGGCGGATCAGGCCCATGAACTGCAGGCTGCTCTTCAGGTTCGTTCCGCGCAGCTCGAAGAGCTCATTGCTGCCCATGCGCAGGCCAGATCAGCGTACGAGGCACGGCAGGCATATTTCCAACATGCGTCAGAGCAAAGGCACGAGGCTCACGCTCGCTTGAAGTCCTTGCTCGATCATGCAGATGCCGAGCTTTACACCCTAAAGCTTTCTACGCTCTCGTTGTACGCCAATGCAGACTCGCTTCGCGGCAGCCTTGTAGCGAACTGGGTGAGCGCGGCGCGCAGAAAAGCGGAAAAGCCGAGTGCCTCAACCTTCTCACCCCACGCAAGTGTTCGTCGTAAGAGGCTGCGCCATCGACGCGAGGCTCTGGAGAGAGCATTGGCGAAGACTTGCTTATTCGATGCGGACTTCTACGTGAACCAGAGCGGAGGCGTCGGCGCTTTGACGCAAAAGCCGATTCGGCATTTCATAGATCACGGTATTTTCGAGATGCGCAATCCTAATAAATTTTTCGACATTCGCTTTTACCTCCTCGATAATCCTGACGTGCGGGCGGCGGGAGTTCATCCTGTTCTTCACTACGCAAATTTCGGCTGGAAAGAAGGGCGCAGGCCGCATCCGTCGTTTGATCCCCAATGGTATTTGAACTTCTATAGGGATGTTGCAGAAGCTGAGATCGAGCCGCTGCAACATTACATCTGGCATGGGTTGAAGGAAGGGCGACGGTCGTCAGGTGACGCACTTCCTGCGGATATATCCATGAGTTGACTAGGTGTGTTCAAGGCGGCGGGCTTCGTGCCTGCTGCCTTCATACTCTCCAACTAACTTGGCGAGACGGTCGATGCTGCCGCATATCATCGGGTTATACTGGTCGTTTTTGCTGTTCCAGAGCGTTGAATATAAATCTTCCTTATGACCGACAAGGTAGGGCAGCGTGGTAACGATCTGTAGATTCGCGGATGTCTCAATGTAGCGGTCGATGGTATTAGTTTCGACTTCTACCAAGGTTTCATCCCAAGCCGCCATCAACTTAAAGAATTTCTTATTGTATACGTTGAAGACCATGCTCGTCATTCGATCTAGATGGATAAATCTCTCCGTGTCGAAGTGATCGATCTGGCGAACGCCCGTTTCCTTGTGCAGATCAGCGATGAGTCCGCAGAAAACGTCCCAGTCATTCATGGTGTCGAGGTAACGACAAACCTCGTCAAATCGCTTCTCCCAATCCTCATAGAAAAGCACGTCATCTTCACATACGACGATGCGCGCCATTTTTTGTTCGAGCGCCTTTCGCATGATGAACTTGTAGCTCAAGCCACAGCCTATCCAACCGATAGAGTGCCTGAGGCCGGTGAATACCTGAAACCCGAACCTGTCGTCCGCCTTGAAATCTGCCTGCCTGTCCACATACTCGGGCAGGCTGAGACACACCCGTTCGCCGGTGAAAGTAACATAACTTCCAGCCTGACGATAAAATTCGTCGAAGGTTATGACACCTGCGGCCAAGAGGAAGCGCATGAAATGGAACTGGAAACCGTTGACCCGCTGACTCACGAATTCTGCAATCACGGTCTCCCTGGCTTTTAGTGCGGCCTTGTCCGCGAGCAGGCTGGACAGTGCCCCGACGAGAGCTTCCACATCCCCGGTTTCCACGAATTGAACGATTCCCTCAAGCTCGCCGGCGCCGGCGCGATCGCTCCCTTTCTCGGAGACGATGACCTTGCCCAGCGACAGGCATTCATAAAGCCTCGTGGTTTCGAGCAGCGCGTTATCGTAATAATGGATATTGACGATGATTTTCGCGCGCTCAATGAGGTCGTATAATTCATCGCCAAAAACTTCGCTGACGATTTTTACGGCGAAATTTTTTTGCAATTCCTCAAGGATCGACCGCCGACGAGGGCTGTTTGGGTCGCCATAGAATAGAACGTCGAACATCGGCTTTTGTGGCCGTTTTGTCTTCCGTCGGAAGGTGGCCAGGTGGGAAATGGGCATGTAATAAATTTGTTTTGCGTGGAGCCCGCGAGAGGTGAGGAATTTTATGTTATCTATTGAATAATCAAATATCGCGAAGGCGTTCTCAAGCTGGCTGAAGTATTCTGGACTGAACCACCGCGAGCTTACGGACTGCTCCATCTGGTAAGCGATATAAAGACCCGGGAGTTTCTCAAACATTTGCGGGCAGATCACAAAATGGGGGCCATCCGAAAACCCGCCGTCTGGCTCAGAAAAAATAATTTCGCTTTTTACGCCGATGCTGAGCAGGCTTGCAGAGATCAGTTCAGCGACATAGGTGCAGTGTTGGGTGGTCAGAATAGAAGTGAATTCATGTCCAAAGAAGTCAATCCTGGACAGGTCCTTGGAAGCCTGCTTGTTGTCGTGTTTCTTCCTTCTTTTTTTTCTAGCAGCGGACATTCCGGCGCGGAAGCTCGTGAAATTGTCTCTGATGCGCGCAACGAGTCCCTGCTTGCAGGATGACGAAATATTCTCCAACTCGACGCTGCATTGCGCGACCTTCGACCTCGTTGCCTCAATGCGGAAGTCCAGGGCCAAGCGTCCGCCGCCACCGTGAATACTCAAGTCCTCTGTAATTCTCTCTACGAGCAGTTGGACTTCGCCCAGTCGCTTATTCAAGCCCTCGATCCTGGCGACCAGATCTTCGCACCCCGGCGGTTCTTTGGAGTAATCATGCAGTCGCTCGTTTCCCAACAGGCCGTCGGGCGCGAGTTCGCGAGAATCGATTTCATGCCGATCATGGGTCATGTAAAAAATCCTATGTCCTCGATACCGAGGTAATAGGAAACGGCTTACCTTACCCAGCGGCAGCCGACAAACTCAAACTGAACTATTCCGCATGGGATCGGGGGGCGCGGTCCCCGCCGCTCGAACGCGCTTAGGCCCAACCATAAAAATCCGACGTCTCGCATCAGCCTCGAAGGACTGGCGGCATCCGCCGGATTTCTATTGCTGCACGGGTATTCACGGGCCGCCGCCCGTCAAAGCGGGCGGAAGTGACCGAAGAGTACGTCGGGGGATTGGCCGCGTTCTTCCATGCGGGCGATGATTTTGGGGTAGACGTTCTTGATGCCGAGCGGGTTTTTTTCCAGCAGCTCGCGTTTGACGAAGGGGAAGTCCTCGTCCAGCAGCGCGTCGAAGAAGAAATGCTGCGGGTTGGTGTCGAGCCACAGTTCCACCTTGCGCCCCGACATGCGATCCGACGTCTTGCGGCGGGCCAGCAGCCCCGTCGGGTAGAGGCATTGCACCTTGCAGCCCGCGGCCCGGCAGAAACTCGTCAGGTGTACCTCGCCGTAGCGAACGATGTTTTCCCGGTTCCGGTAGTAGAGATACTGATCGAAGAACGCCTGCGCGGCCTTGATGGCCTTGGCGCCTGAAAAGATCAGGTGCGAACTCTGCAGATGGTAGGCGCGGTCGAAGGATTCGGTGGGTCCCCACAAGCCGTCGGTGGCGTTGCGGATGCGCTCGAAATAGTCCGATTGGAAGAGCGGGCCGACGAGCGAATCGTTGCCGATGAAGACCTTCTCCGCTGCGGCGATCTCGTCGCGGAAGAGATGGAAGACATCCTTGAAGCCGCCGAAATCCTTGCCGGTATTCTTGCGGCAGATCAGCGTGAAGCCACTTACGGGGATCTCCAGCGCTTCAAGCCGGGCGACGATCTTTTCGAAGACGACACCCTCTGCCGCCGTGATGATCAGGGCGACCGAAAAGCCGTTGGCCAGAAGCTCGCGTCCGAGCGCGAAAGGGGTTTCGACGACATTGCCCTTGCCCCAGAAGGTCGAGATGAAGGCGATGTTCTTTCCCATCTCCGCCCGCCGCAGAATGCGAGGCTTGCCCGTCGCGTTGCGGCGGAACAGGCGCGAAATGCGCCTGTCCGTCGTCCGGCCGGTGAAGAGATTCCCGATTCGCTTGCGGAGACCCAAGGTCGTGTCCTCCCGATCACTTCGTGCGGTAGACGCCGGCGGCGGTCGCCGACGCGCTGCGCATCTTGATGAGCTCCATGACAGCGGGGTCCATCGCCTGTTCGTTGTGGGGGGCAAACAGAGCGCGGTCGTGCGCGGAGGCGTCCTTGGCGGGAGGGACCATGTAGTAGACCGCGATCGAGGACCGGAAACGGTTCTCGGCGCATTCGATTGGATCGGGAAGGCCGTGCCAGCTGTTTTGCGTGGTGTCGAAGAGAACACCGCGGTTGAACAGGCAGTCGATGACCTTCTCGACCTTGGCGGGCTTGTTGTTCTGCGCGTCATGCGACCACAGTCCCAGGCCGCCGCCCCAGGACGGGTCCCAGTCCTGCGAGAGATAGACGATGAGATTGAGCTTGCGCTGCATCCCCGTCTTGGGGTGAATCGAATAGTCGAGATGCGTGTTCAGCTTGCCGCCCCGTCCGTGGCGGTGCAGGCCGCCGCCGTGCAGACCGACATCGGCGACGAGATCCTTGTAGCCGGTCATTTCGCGCAGATAGCACACGAACTCATCCGAGGTCAGATATGAGAACGCCTTGTAGGTGAGGCTCGGGAATTCGTTCCAGAGATTGCAGGTCTGCTTGATCTCGATGGCGTTCTGATAGCGGTGCCAGTTGGGGGCAGCCGCCTCGATTTCCGCCGCCAGCGCTTGGGCTATCGCGGGCTGGAAGAAATTGTCGATGCAGACATGATTGAACGGTTCATTGAACAGGAAACTCTGCCTGAGACCATCAATGTCGTCGTGCAGGCGATCGGCGATGAGAAGATCTTTCATTTGTCATCTCGCAAATGGAATTTGAGTTATGGATTGATGTTGCAATCGAGGATTCTGAAATACGCGTCACGCAGAATGAACTGTTCAATGGAAATCCAACGCGCCGGTCTGGCCGTCATCGACGTCCGGGTAGGTCGTCTGGATGGCGTCGCTCACCTTCACGTCCCAATCGACGAGGCACGGGCCTGTCTTCTCGATGAGGACGCACGAGCCCTCGAATCCCGCTGACTTCTCCGCGTGAGCCTTCGAGGGCCGGTAGATGAAGGGGATGACGAATTGCTCGCTGTCGAGCGCGCGCGCCGTGATCTTGAAGCCGGTTTTCTGGTTGAAGAGGGCATCCCACGCGGTGTCGGAGAAACGCCAGAAATCCCAGGGCATGTCGTGCATCCCCAGAGTCTGGTGGGTGTGGATGCAGCCGATGCCGCCGACTTTCAGAATGCGGTTGATCTCGACGACGGCCTTCCAGGGCATGAGCAGATGCTCGAAGACAGAAACCGAAAAGACCGCGTCAAAGGAATTGGCCGGGAAATATTCAGACAGCCTGTGCGCGTCGCCCACGATATCCACGTTGTCGCCGTCGATGATGTCGATGACGGTGCATTCGGCATTGCTGAAGATGAGGCTTCTATCCAGCTTGCTTCGGGCGCGGCCGCCGATGTCGAGCACCTTGGACTTGCCGGACTTGTTGACGGCGTCGAAGAATGTGTGACCCAGCGGGCCCGTGCTGAATCTCGATGCCCGGTCCGAACAGAGCTCCGTCAGTTTGACGGTGATTCGCTTCCTGGCGGTGGTGATGAACTCGATCGTCGCATCGTCGGCGAACACATCCGTGTCGCGAAAGATCTGGAGTTCGAAGCCCTTGTCGGGTCCGAGGCTTACCGAGACGCCGCCGTGCGGGATCGCGACGCGCGCGATGCAGTCCTTCATGTTCGGGTCGATGACCCGGACCGAGGCCAGAGTGTCTGTCTCGTGATGAAACCAGCCGAGTATGTAGATGAAATTGTGAAACTTCGAGACGCAGTCCGTCATGAACTCGTAGTCGCCGATCCGCATGCAGCCCCCAATAAAAATGAAGGCTGATAGGACTGCGATCATCAGCAAAAATGTGCTGTGCGGTACCTACGCCCATAATCCCCGCGGAAGGGCGTAACGATAGATTCTCCCGAACCGCAAGGACAAGCTTAGGTTGTAAAAGGGGTCTGCGTCGAGGGCTTCCTGCCAATTTTCTCGCATAAGTTGAAAGTCTGCATGGAAGCGAGCTGCCTTGTCTCCTTCCATGTGGGGCCCCCAGCTGGCCGATTCGTGATGGATCAGTTGCACATCGGGCGTCCAGATGATGCGTAGGTTCAACCGCCGGAGTTTCAGGCAGAGATCCACATCGTTGAAACTCACGGGGTAGGTCTCATCGAGCATTCCTGCGCTCAGGAAGGCATGGCGCGGCAGCACCATGCAGGCCGCCGTCACGCAGGACAGGTCCTGTTCCAGGGCGCCGCGTCCGCAATAGCCCGGCCAGCCGCGCTTTTCCCGGTGTCCCACATGGGCGGCCACGCCGCCGATGCCGAGGACGACGCCGGCGTGCTGGATCGTGCCGTCGGGAAAATAGAGCATGGCGCCGACCGCGCCGACGCCTGGGAGCATCGCTCGCGACACGAGTTTTTCCGCCCAGTCCGGCGTCTCGACTTCGATGTCGTCGTTGAGCAGGCAGAGGTAGTCGCCACGCGCCATTTCGGCTGCGCGATTGTTCACCCATGAATAGTTGAAGGGCGCGTGGTCGTAGATGTAGAGGCGCAGGCGCGGATCGTCGCGCAGGCGCGCGAAAACCTCCCCGTCGAGACGGTCGGAGTGGGCTGCGGAAATGGCCAGCACGATCTCGAGATTGGGATAGGTCGTCTTTGCGAGAACGCTGTTGAGGCAGTTGGTCTGTATTTCGGAGCCCAGCGTCGACGCGATGACGAGAGACAGCAGGGGCCAATCCGGCGGGGCCGGGTATTCGACGCCATAGAATTTATGGAGCCTGCGCGTCACGCGCGCCGCTTTTCCATTGTCGAGAAGCGCGCTTTCGATGGCGCGTCTACCGCTCTCCCAAGCCTGCGGGTCCTCAGGCCGCGTGCGTGCGTGAAAGAGGATGCGCGGAATGTGGCGGATCCGGCTGACCGGAATGAGAGCTGCGCAGCGCAACGCGAGATCGTGATCTTCCGCGCCCTCGAAGCCTGCACGGAATCCGCCGGCGCGAATGGCAAGCTGCCGCTCCATGACGCCGAGGCCGCCAAAGGCGTTCCGGGACAGCATGAGCGCGGGATTCCAGTCCGGCTTGAAGAACGGATCGCAGCGGCGTCCTTGCGAGTCGAGCCGGTCCTCGTCGCTGAACATCATCGCGGCTTCGGGAAAGCGGCCCGCCTCGTCAGCCATCAGCAGGAGGGCGTCAGGCGACAGTCGATCGCCTGCTTGCAGACGCCCGATCCAGACGCCCCGCACTGCATGAAGGGCAGCATTGGCCCGTGCCGCGGGTGTGGATGCGTCAGGCAGCGGGAGCAGGCGGATGCGGGGATCGCTTTTCGCACCCTCGTGCGCGCTGCCTACGAGGCACAACTCCCATTGCGGATAGAGCTGCCCGCGCAGGCTATCGAGCGTATGCGCGAGGTCGGTCGCATCGTCGGTCGCGTCGAGGATCAGCGAGAAAAGCGGACGGCTCGGCAGGCTGGCGCCCTGCCGCACCAGATGAGCGAGGCGATGCCCGTCGAGCCGGTCGTGGACTGCGACCCAGAGCCGATAGGTCTGCGCGTCCCAGGGATCGCGCTCCCTTGATTTTCGCGCGCCATGAACGAGATGATCCACGACACGCTCGACGCGCTTTGGCCCATGCCCGATGTTGCGTCGAATATAACTCGCCGGGCTCCAGGCGTTCAGGACGCGCAGGCGTGCTCGCGGCGGCAGATTTGCGATCAGCCGCCAGGGTATTTCCTCCAGAAGCCGCAAGACGTTCACGCGACCTCGGCGAGATCTGTCGTCCAGGCCCGTTCACGATGGTGTCGATCGCGCAGGCTGCGCAGGGTTTCCGCGGCCGCGCCGAGGTCGGCATCCGCCCATTGGAAGGCGGTATCGGCGTAGTGGCCTGTCCAGTCGCGATAATCTACCAGCCCGAAATCGACCGGATGGTAATTCCGGAATGTGGGCCCGTATTCCGCATTGGCAGACCAATGGGTGGCAATAACGGGTTTTCCGCAGGCGAGGGCCTCGTGGATATTGAGGCCGTAACCTTCGGACCTGTGCAGCGACAAATAGGCGTCGGCCGCATGATGAAGCGCGGCGATGTCCTCGCGCGTCAGCTCGTGTGTCATGAGCCGGATGTTCCGAGCCTCGCCAATGATCTCGCGCAGTTCGTCGAGCACCAGCGCGGTCCTGCGACCGACTCGGACCTTCAGGATGAGCACGGCCGTGGGGTCGCTGCCGAAGGCCGCCAGCCAGGCGCGGACATGGGCCCAGGGATTCTTGCGCTCAGGGCATGTCCGGATATCCATGATCGCGACGCCGAGGAAAATATCGTCGGGAATGCCGAGGCCATGGCGCATGGAGACCGCAGGGCGGGCGGGCGCGGTCACCGCGTGCGGCACGACATGCACGGGAAGAGACAGAGCGCGGCGGAATGTTTCAGCGCAAAACAACGAGGGCGCCCAGACCTCGTGCACGAGATTTTCCGCAAAGCGCCATGCTTCAGGAAAGATGGGCGTTTCCCAGACCCAGCGTCCGACCCGATAGGCGCGGGCTATCAGGGCAGGCGTCAATCCCGGCAGGATCGACGAGAGCGCGTCGGGCTGGCAGAGGAAGTAGACATTCTCGCAGCCGTCCGCGATTGCAGGCCGTTCGCTCGTCTTGTCCGCGATGAACGGGCCGATGTCTACCACCTGAACGACACTGTGCTGCGCGCGGATCGTGACGAGATCGTACACAGCTGCGCAGGACAGGCCGTGCGACCCGCCGAGATCGGCAAAGACGAGCGCTGGTCCGCTTGTCCGCTGGGCATCGCGCGCCTTGTCGAAACCCTGCGCAGTGGCCGCTCCGGCTGCCTTGCGCTTGCGCCGTTTCCAGGGCGCGATGAGCCGCCGCCACAGGTTGTGAGCATCCATGCGTCTGACTTGCCAGTCCAGCCGTTGGCGCGTGGTGATCCGTGGAAGGCGGTTATGGAGCTTCGAAGCACCGGGGGTGAGGGCCACAGCCCTGCTCGGTACGCAGCGCGCAGGTTTGGATGTGACGTCCCGAGTCATGCGCGGTCACTTGAAGACGTGACACAATCCATGAAAGAAAACCTTTAAATATCAACGCTCACGGCATCTTAAAAAAAACGATGCCTCGCTCCGACCAAGCTTAAGCCAGGACCGTCGGCCGAGCAACCCGGAATTCCCTTTGGCCTAGACTCGCCCTCCGAGCGGGACCGCGCCAAGCGCGCTGAGCGCCTTGACTGGGCTGGCCTCGGCCTTTTCGGCTTCTTCACGGGTGCGCGGGCGGACGATGTAGGAGGTTGGAATCTCCAGCCCCCAGATCAGGCCGCCGGGCGCGAAGTCGAGCGTGACCTTGCCTTCGAGCGCATGGGCGGCGATGCGTTTCAGGACCTTGTGACCGAAGCCCTCGCGGGACGGCGGTGAAACGGCGGGGCCGCCTGTTTCCTGCCAGCTCATGCGCAGGACTGGCTCCTCCGCGTGTTCGTCATGTGTCCAGGTGAGGTGGACCGCGCCGTTTTCATTCGAGAGCGCGCCATATTTGGCGGCATTGGTCGACAGTTCATGGAGAGCCAGGCCGATGTTCTGGGCTGCCTCCGGCTTCAGCATGACGTCGGGACCCTCGACCGTGATGCGGTTGCCGATCAGGTCGGCGTAGTGAACGAGCTGCGACCGCACGAGGTCGTGGAGCGAGGCGCCATGCCAGTCCTGCATCACGAGCAGGTCCTGCGAGCCGGCCAGCGCCTCGAGCCGCCCCGTGAACCGCGTCTCGAATTCCTTGGCCGTTCCACCGGCGGTCGCGGTCTGGCGCGCCATGGCCTGGATCACGGCCAGCAGGTTTTTCGAGCGATGGGCGATCTCGCGCATGAGCATATGCACATGGGCCTCGCGCTGCTTGCGCTCGGTGACGTCGCGCCCGATGCCGATCATGCGAATGGCGCGGCCGTGTTCGAAGATCGAGCGACCGCGCGCTGCGATCCAGCGTTCGTGGGGAATATTTCCCCGGTCGGCGAGGCGGTATTCAACGTCGTACTCGCCGTCTCCTGCGGGATCTGTTGCCGCGTCAGCCGCTTCGCGCGTCTTCAGTAAGTCCTCGCGATGAACCAGACTCTCGAACAGTTCGACGGTGACAGGTGCCTCCGTAGAAAGGCCAAAGAGATGACGCATGCGCGCATCCCAGACGAGCTCTCCTGTTGCAAGGTCGTGTTCCCAGACGCCGGTCTTGCCGGCTTCCAGCGCGAGCTCGGTGCGCACCAGCGCGGTCTGCAATTCACGCTCGGCGTTTTTGCGCCAGGTGATGTCGGTGCCACTGGCGACGAGCCTGACGATGCGGCCGGTTTCGTCGACCAGCGGGGCGAGCTGGAAGTCGAGCGTGATCACGCGGCCGTTGGCGACCTGCATCTGCACGTCGTAACGCAGCGTTTCGCCGCTGCGGACACGTTTGATGGTGTCCTTCAGCCGCTCCTGCACGGCGGGCGAGTTGGACCACCAGCTGCACTCCCAGAAGATGCGGCCGATCACGTCTTCACGCGTCAGGCCCGTGGCTTCGAGGGGCGCGCGGTTCGCCTCGATAATGCGGCCGTCGAGATCGAGCACGCCGACGAAGGCGAACAGATGGTCGATGACGTCGCGCAGCACGCGTTCGCTGGCGCGCAGGTTGTCCACAGCCTGCTTGTCCGACGTCAGGTCGATGGCGCCGCCAATCAGACCGTTGATGCGTCCCTGTTCATCGCGCGTCGCCTCTACACGCAACTGGAAGATCTTGGACTCACCGTCGCAGCGGCTTTCCAATGTCCATTGGCGGGGTTCTCCCGTGGCGAGGACGATCTCCTTTTCGGCAATGGCTCGCGAAGCGATCTCGGGTGGCAGAAAATCCGCCTCCGTCCGGCCAAGGATGTCGTTCGGCTCGACGCCCATGATCGCGTTGCTGGTCCAGAGGTATCTTCTGTTCGAATCCTGCGCGAACATGTTCACGCGCACCACGCCCAGTGCGCGTTCAAGGAAGCCGGCGCGGGTCTCCCCAGTCATGTCCTTGCACCATGGTTTCGAACCGTCTGCTGCCAAATAGCGGGCGCCCTGATGTTCATGAATGCCTGCGCACGCTCGACGCGCGTGCTCCAGGCAAGGGCTGGCGCGGTCCGTCGACACGCCTGTGACTGATGTTCAAGGTGCATCCTCCGTCCGCTTTACTCGGCTTGTTGTTTGAAGCATGCCCCGCGCGAGGCCCGAGTCCAAGCGTAACGTTGAGAAATGTTCGATCCACGACAGGGGCTTGGCGTTCTTTTTCGCGTTGGAGCACTTGGGGATACGGCGCCCTGTATATTGCCTGGAACGATTCCCGATGGCGCACGTTCAACTTCCACATGATACGCGGGCATGCGGCCGCTTTTACGTCGTGTCGTGGAGTTGCGTTGGGTCCCGTGCCGAACAGACGCGAGCAGCGCGGCGTTCCAGTCGAGCTGCGGAGCGGTTTGCGTGAAGTCGCAGTCGCGTCTTCGAAATCAACGTAGCGGGTCGCCGTCGCATGGAACGTAAAGATCCAAATGTGTCAAACCAGGCCAAAGTCATGAACCCTTCCCAGAGCGAGCCGGTTCTTAACGCCAAGGTTCAGGCCCAGCTTGGCCGACGCCTTCGCGTCATGTTCGAGGGACCGGTCGAACCTGCTCCCGATCGTTTCCAGCATCTTCTCGCTCAGATCGACGAGCAGTTGCGCGCTCCGAAGTGAGTGCTTTCGACGCCCCATCAATCGTACCGAAGCCGTCCTCTGGACGGCTTTTTGTTATCTGGATGTCAGGTAGGGTCTATTTGCTCGCAGCGTTGGCGTCGGCATCCGCCTGAGCGGGCTTTTGGCCATTCGTCGCGGCACCTGAAACGTCCAGCGTGCCGAAGTTACGATCGGGGGTGCCAGATGCCTGCTGGGGCGCCGGCGAGCCGCTGGCCAGGCTGAAGCCGGGGGCCGCCTTGAGGTCGTCCTTGCTGCGGTCGAGGACAAGCCATTCGTTGCCGTCCCGCATCGAGATCTTCACGTCCGAGAAGGGCACCCCGACATTCTTCTCGCCGATTCCAAGAAATCCGCCGACGCCGATCACGACAGCCGCGACACGTCCATCCCGATCTATAACGAGATCGTTGATGGCGCCGATCTTGTTGTCGGCGGGGTCGTAGATGTTCTTCGCCTTCAGGCCCGTGGCCGACCATTGGTCGGGTCTGCGGACGTTGACGAAAGTGCCGGTCGGCTTCTTGGGTGCCGGCTGCTCGATCGATTGAGCCGGAGCCTGCGCTGGCGGGTTCGCGGTTGCCGCATCGGGAGCCTGCGCGGCGGCGTTGATCGCCGACACGGCGATCACGGACGCCGCGAGAACGAGGCGGCTGGCGTCCAGGCGCTTGGTCATGGAAGGATCCTTTTCCAACGGCATGCAAGGTGACCAAACGCGGTGTCGGTCCCATCGTTCCGTTGGAAGAGGGTGTCCCGGTCAGCGGCCGCGCAGCGCCCCCCAGAGATTGCGGGCGAAGCGATAGCGCTTCTGCTGGGCATGGGCGTGAACTTCGCCGGGCGCGCGGACGAGCGAGATCTCGCGCGTGTGATAGGCCTCGAGGCCAGGCCGGTGGCCGACGCTGATGACCGTCGTCCCTGCGAGTTCGTTCGAAAGGAAATCCATGACGCGGGCCTGGCTCAGTTCGTCGAGAGCCGAGGTCGCCTCGTCCATAATGATCACGTCGGGCTTGTTGATGAGAAGCCGTGCGAAGGCGACACGCTGCTGCTCGCCGCCCGACAGGATCCGAGCCCATTGATCCTCGTCGTCGAGGCGCTCGATCAGATGGTCGAGGCCGGTCTTGTGCAGGGCCTCGCGAATCGTGGCATCGTCGCGTTCCGTCTCGCTGACGGGGTAGACAAGGGCGTGTCGAAGGCTACCGAGCGGGATGTAGGGGCGTTGCGGCATGAAAGCGACGTCGGCGCCTTCGGGACGCAGGATCTGGCCCGACCCCCAAGGCCACAGTCCCGCCATGGCTCGGATCATCGTGCTCTTGCCCGAGCCGGACTCGCCCTTGACGAGCACTCTCTCGCCGGGCTCGATCACCACCTCGGCGTCGGCGATCAGCAATTTGCCGCTGCGATGCGCGATCGACAGATTTTCGATCCGAATCTTGTCATCGGGACTGGTACCCAGCACGATGGTGTCGCCGGCGCCTTCGCCAATGTTTCGATCGAGGGCCGCAAGCGCTGCCTGCAGGGCGCCGACGCGCTGCGCGGAAGCGTGCCATTCTGCCAGGCGGATAGAATTGTCCACGAGCCAGTTCAGGGCCGTTTGCACCTGCAGGAAGGCTGCCGCCACCTGCATGAGTTCACCCAGGGTGAGCTGGCCAGACAGGTATTTCGGCGCACCGAGCAGGAGCGGGACGACGGGCGCCAGAACGGAATTGCCGTTCAGCACCCAGGTCATCCGCGCCTGCTGGTTGACGACGCGCAGCCACTTCTTGACGAGACCGCCCAGGGTGGTCTCCAGCCGGGCGCGCTCGTCCTCGTCACCGCCGATGAGCGCGATGGTCTCGGCGCTCTCGCGCACGCGGGTCAACTCATAGCGGAATTGCGCCTCGCCGGCGTTCTTGTCGTCCACACGGGCGATCAGCGGCTGGCCGATGAGCACCATGGCGGCGGACGCGATGCCGGAATAGATCACCGCAGCCCAGACCATGTAGCCGGGCAGATGAAAGCTGCTGCCGCCGAGCGTCAGGTCGATCCCGCCACCCACCGCCCAGAGAATGCCGAGAAAGGCCACGGCGGACAGAACGGCGGTCAGCAGGCCGATCGCGAAATCGACCACCGGCTCGGTGGCCATCCGCGTGTCATCGGCAATGCGGTACTCGGGATTGACGTCATCGCCGCCAACAATGGTCAATTGATAGAAGCGGCGGTCGGAGAGCCAATATCCGATCAGACGGCGCGTCAGCCATTGGCGCCAGCGCACTTGGAGGCGCATGCGCATGTGCACCATGACGACGGCTATGGCTGAGGCCGCAACGGCCAGCCCGGCGATGATGCCGACGCCGATCAGGAGCGAATGCGCGTTCTTCGTGTCCAGGGCGTCGAAGAAGAAGCGATTCCAGCTGTTGATGGCAATCTGGTTGGCCAGCGTCAGCAGGACCAGCACGAGGACGGCGCCCGTCAGCAGCCACGCCTGCCGCGCCGCATCCTCGCGCCAGTAGCGGAGGGAAACCCTCAGGAAGCGGCCCATGGCTTCGCGTCCGGACGGCTTGTCTTCCTGGTCCGGTGCGTCTGTTGAATCTAGGGGCATTGTGACTCCGGCAGGCCGGGCTCACGTGGCCCGCCTGCCGATGAATGCCAAGGCACCGCTTTTGGTTCCCCTCGCCGCCCTCGAAGGCCCTGAGTGGATTGCAGTTGCCCTTTTAGAATCAGTCCTTGGCGCGTTCGACGTAGGAGCCGTCTTCCGTCAGGATCACGACGCGGGTGCCCGGCTGGATGTGCGGGGGCACGAGCGCGCGGGCGCCGTTCGACAGCTTGGCGGGCTTGAAGGACGACGACGCCGTCTGGTTCTTGATGACCGGCTCGGTCTCGACGACTTCCAGCGTCACGCGGGCGGGAAGCTGGATGGCGACTGGGATGCCGTTGAACAGCGACAGGATGACCTTCATGCCCTCCTGGAGATAGACGGCCTGGTCGCCCAGCACGTCGTCGGGAACGGTGACCTGCTCGAAATCCTCGACGCTCATGAAGTGCTGACCGTCGCCGTCCTTGTAGAGGAAGGTGAAGTCGCGGTCTTCGACATAGGCGCGCTCGACCTGTTCGGTCGTCTTGTAGCGGTCCGTGGTCTTCACGCCGTCCGAAATGCGGCGCATGTCGATCTGCGTGGTGGGCGTGCCCTTGCCGGGATGGAAGCTTTCCGCCGACAGCACGACGTAGAGCTGACCATCGTCACGCTCGAGGATGTTGCCCTTGCGGATCGAACTGGCGATGACTTTCACGGAGCTATTCCTCGATTGATGACCGGCGTCTGGCAGCCTATTGATCTGCCGGACATGAGCGGGGCGCATTAATAGCCATCTTGCGCCCGAGCGCTAGTCCCCTGTCATATTCGCCCCCACCCGTCCGCCCGATGTAAGCGCAGACCGAGCTATTGAAACGTCCATGACCTCTTCCGGCCCTACAGCCGCTTCCCCCTGGTGGGACCCATCCGTCTATGCCGACCGCCGCCCACTCCTGCGGGCGCGCGGCCGCATCCGCTCGGCGGTCCGCGCCTTTTTCGCGATCGAAGGTTTTGAGGAGGTGGAGACGGCGGCCCTGCAGGTAAGCCCCGGCAATGAGGCGCATATCGGGGCTTTCGCCACGGATCTTCTTTGCGCCGATGGGGCAAGCCAGCGCCTCTACCTGCATTCCTCGCCGGAATTCGCCTGCAAAAAGCTGCTCGCGGCGGGCGAGGAGCGGATCTTCTCCTTCGGGCACGTGTTCCGCAACGGCGAGCGCGGACCGCTGCACCATCCCGAATTCACGATGCTGGAATGGTATCGGGCGCGTGAAAGCTATGATGTCCTGATCGACGATTGCATGCGCCTGCTTGCCGCGACAGCCGAAGCCGCCGGGTGCGACCGCCTCGTCTGGCGCGCGGCGACGTGTGATCCCAGAGCCGCGCCGGAACGGCTTTCGGTCAGCGAGGCCTTCGTGCGCTACGCCGACATCGATCTCGACGCCACCCTGACGATGGGCGAGCCCGATCGAGAAGCACTCGCGGGCGAGGCCCGGCGAATCGGGCTTCGAGTCACGCCTGACGACAGCTGGGCGGACCTCTTCAGCAAGATTCTCAGCGATCGCGTCGAGCCCCGCCTCGGGCATGGCCGGGTGACCGTGCTCGATCTCTATCCCGCCAGCGAGGCGGCACTGGCCCGCCGTTGCCCCGCGGATACCCGCTTCGCCGAGCGTTTCGAGCTTTATGCGTGCGGCGTCGAGCTGGCCAATGCATTTGGGGAATTGAACGACGCCGGGGAGCAGAGGCGTCGCTTCGAGCAGGAAATGACCGAACGGCGACGCATTTACGGCGACGATTTTCCGCTCGACGAGGATTTTCTCGCCGCGCTGGCCCTCATGCCAGAGGCCAGCGGCATCGCCATGGGCTTCGATCGTCTCGTCATGCTCGCCACGGGTGCGCGGCGGATCGAGGATGTGCTTTGGACGCCCGTCGCGGCGTCCGGATCATGAGCGGCTCTCTGCCGCCCCGAGGCGTGCACAAGGTCGCCGATCTGGTGGCCGCCGGACTGGTGACCGCGTCCGAAGCGCCCGCGCTCGAGGTGCTCACGCAGCACTACGCGCTGGCGATCACGCCGGAAATGGCCGCGCTCATCGACCCCGACGATCCCGACGATCCCATCGCGCGCCAGTTCGTGCCGGATCTGCGCGAAGGGGAGGCACGGCCGGAGGAGCTGATGGACCCCATCGGCGACGCCGCGCACAGCCCCGTCGAGGGCATCGTGCACCGCTATCCCGACCGCGTGCTGCTCAAGCTCTTGCATGTCTGCCCGGTCTATTGCCGCTTCTGCTTTCGCCGCGAAATGGTGGGGCCGGGCGCGGATCAGGTGCTCTCCAAGGAGGCGCTGGCTACCGCTCTTGCCTATATCGCCGCCCATCCCGAAATCTGGGAGGTGATCCTCACGGGCGGCGACCCGCTGGCCCTGTCGCCGCGCCGGCTGGCGGAGGTGATGCAGGCGCTCGGGCGGATTCCGCACGTGCGCGTCCTGCGCATCCATACGCGGGTGCCCGTGGTCGATCCGGGCAGGGTCGATGCGGCGCTGGTCGAGGCGCTGATCGTGACGGGCAAGACGACCTATGTCGCCTTGCATTCGAATCATCCCCGTGAGATCGGGCCCGCCGCCGAAGTCGCCATCGGGCGGCTGGTCGATGCCGGGATCGCCATGGTCAGCCAGACCGTGCTGCTGGCCGGCGTCAACGACAAGGTCGAGACGCTGGCCCTCCTGATGCGCCGCTTCGTCGAGCTGAGGGTGAAGCCCTACTACCTGCATCACGGCGATCTCGCTCCCGGCACATCGCATCTGCGTGTCGATCTCGCCACCGGGCGGGCGCTGGTGACGGCGCTGCGGGCGCAAGTCTCCGGGCTCTGCCAGCCCGCCTATGTGCTCGATATTCCCGGCGGCTACGGCAAGGTGCCGGTCGGTCCAGACCATCTGGCGGCGGACGGTGGAGGCGTTGTCGATCACGCGGGACGCCTGCATCCCTATCCCGACGCATCGGCCACGGTCGCAAGAAAACCGGATTTGCCCCGCTAGTGCGGGTTCGCCATTCGACTTTGACAGGCTGGGCCTTTGGCGCTGCCTGTCAAGCATGAGGTAGGATGGCCGCGTCCCGAATCATGCGAGCTGCCGTGCTGAACCTCACCTCCATCTTTTACCGTCGCGGCCTGCCGGCGCTCGCCGCCCTGCTGTTCGTGTTGTTCGCCAGCGCGGGGGCCAGTTTCGCGCAAACGCCCGCGGCCGAGCCCTCGCGCCAGAATGCGTCGCAGCGGCTGGACGGCGTGCGCGCCGAACTCGACCAGCTCGAGCAAAGTCTGCGGCGCGACGATCTCACCGATGCGCAGCTCGTTTCAAGGCGTGCGGACGTCGATCCGCTCGCCGCGACCGTGCAGGAGGTTATCGACCAGCTGACGCCGCGGCTGGACAGCAGCAAGGCCAGGCTCGATCAGCTCGGACCCAAGACCGACAAGCAGCCGCCGGAAGATGCGAGCGTCGACAGCGAACGCGCCGACCAGCAGAAGATCTTCAACGACATAGACGGCCTGCTCAAACGAGCGCGCCTGCTCGGTGTCGAGCTGGAGCAGACCAAGGCCCTGCTCGTCTCGCGCCGACGCGGACTTTTCACGCGCGCCCTGTTCACGCGCTCCTTCAGCATCCTGAGCCCCGATCTCTGGATCTCGGTCGCCAGCGAAATTCCGCGTGACCTGAAGGCCGCCGGGACCATAGGCGGCGATTGGATCTCGGCCGCCGGTTCGCGTCTCGAAGGCTGGCGCGCCGTGTTTTTAATGGGCCTGCTCGTCGCCATCGCTTTCTTCTACGCCTTCGTGTCGCGCATCGCCCGGCGGGTGCTGCGACGCGAGCCGACCATCGAGGACCCGACTCGCCTCAACAAGGTGCTGGGCGCCCTTTGGGTTGCGCTGGTGACGTCGGTGGTGCCGATCTTCGTGGCGATCGCCCTGGCCGAGACCCTGCGCGCCTTCGATCTCGTGGGGACGCGGCTCGATCCGCTGCTGCAGTCGCTGGTCGATCTGGTGCGCCGCCTCGCGCTTGCGACGGGCATTGCGCGCGGTTTGCTCGCCCCCCTGCGCCCGAACTGGCGTCTGCTCGATCTCGGCGACGCGGTGGCGACACGTCTCGCCGGTCTCGTCATCGCGGTGGCGGGCATCTTGTCCCTGATGAAAGTGATCGAGGCGGCCAACGAACTGATCGCGGTGTCGTTGCCTGTGGCGGTCGCCGTGCGGGGGCTCGGCGCTCTCAGTGTTGCGCTGGTCATGGCCTTTTCGCTCAAGGGCATCGTGTCGCCGCAGGACGATGACGAGGAGTGCCTGGGCCCCCGCGTCGCACCGGCGCGTGACTGGTATGGCCCGATGCGGCTGCTCGCGTGGATCGCGATCACCGCGATCATCGTCTCCGTGCTGATCGGCTATGTGGCTTTCGGCGCCTTCCTCGTGGAGCAGGTCGTCTGGGTCACCTTCATCGGCGCGACGCTCTATCTGCTGATCGTGCTGGCGAACGAGGGTCTCGTCGTCGCGCTGAAGCCGCCCGCTCCCGTCGCCCGTGCCTTCGTGACGAGCCTCGGCGTGCGGCGCGAATCGCTGGAACAATTCGGCGTGCTGCTGGCGGGAATCTCCAGCGTCTGCCTCGTCGTCGTCGCGGTGCTTCTCGTGCTGGCGCCGTGGGGCATCGAATCCGACGACATGCTGACCAATTTCCGGGCTGCCTTCTTCGGCTTCAAGGTCGGCGACGTCACCATTTCGCTGTCCAGCATCGTCTTCGCGCTGCTGGCCTTCGGGCTCGGGCTCTTCGTCACGCGCACCTTGCAGCGCTGGCTCGAGGGGAGTTTCCTGCCCCGCACGCAACTCGATACCGGATTGCGCAATTCCATCCGCACCAGCGTCGGCTATCTCGGCTTCGTGCTGGCAGCCGCCCTGGCGCTCGGATATCTCGGCCTCAGTTTTGAGAAACTGGCCATCGTCGCCGGTGCCCTGTCCGTCGGTATCGGTTTCGGCCTGCAATCGATCGTCAGCAACTTCGTCTCGGGTCTCATTCTCCTCTGGGAGCGGGCGATACGGGTCGGCGACTGGGTCGTGATCGGCGAAGAGCAGGGCTATGTGAAGCGCATCAATGTGCGCTCGACCGAGATCGAGACCTTCGACCGCGCGACCATGATCGTGCCCAATTCGAACCTCGTGACGGGCGTCGTGAAGAACTGGGTGCGCAGCGACAAGGTGGGGCGGATCCGCATTCCCATCAGCGTCAATCTCGTGGCGCAGCCCGAACATGTGCGCGACGTGCTGATCGAGGTCGCGAAGGGACAGGATCTCGTCGTCAAGATCCCCGCGCCCAACGTCATGTTCATCGCCATGACAGACAACTCGCTCAAGTTCGAGCTGGTCTGTTTCGTCAGCGACGTCGAGAAATCCGCGCGCGTTAAGAGCGACTTACATTTTGCGATCTACGCTCGATTCAAGGAGACGGGGATCGGCATTTCGCCGCCCGCCGCTCCGCCAGCACCGCCTGCTATCGTCAATATCGGCGGGCTCGAACGACTCGGCGAGATTTTCGAATCGGCCCGGAAATAAGGATCTTTCTGCGCATGGCTTCTTTTCCCTGCATTCCCCTGCTCGCAGCCATCGGCCTCTCGCTGGCGGGTTGCGCCGACAAGCCGGCAGGCCCCGGCATCTCCGGCGAGCCGGGATTCTACAAGAAGCTGACGGCGAGTTCGGCCAAGGTGGATGCGGTCGCGGCACGCGACATGATCTCGATCTACCGCCGCAATCACGGAGCATCGACGGTCTCCATCGATCCCGCCTTGCAGCAGGCCGCGCAGGAGCAGGCGACCGCGATGGCGAAAGCCGACAACATGAGCCACGAGGTGCGCGGAACCTTGCAGACGCGGCTCAACGGACGGCTAGATCATTCCGCGGCCGTGGAGAATATTTCGGCCGGTTATCACACGCTCGCCGAGGCCTTTTCAGGCTGGCGCGATTCACCAGGGCATAACAAGAACATGCTCAACCCCGCCATGCGCCGCATGGGCATTGCGACGGCCTATGCGCCGGGCTCGAAATATCAGGTCTATTGGGCGCTGGTCATGACGGACTGAGCGTCACGCGGGGAGTAAGGCTGGAAGAGCAGGCGGGGCCAGGGCGCTCTTCTTGCCGCCCGCCAGCCAGCACGTGAGAAACGCCTGCAGCCAACGCGCGACGCAGGCGTCGTGCATGAACCAGCCTTCGAGATGAGCGTGGCGTGGATGGGCGCCGGGTTCGGGGCCATGGTCCTGCGCCCGCGTCGTCCAGCGGCACATCATTGCGTAGGTGACTTCCGGGTGAAATTGCAGGCCGTAGGCGGCGGGTCCCGCGCGGCAGGCCTGCACCTCGAAATGCTCCCCGCTCGCCAGAAGCTCGGCGCCAACAGGCAGGTCGAAGCCCTCGCGGTGCCAATGATAGACGCGCTCGGGGAAGGGCGCTCCGCAGAGCGTATGGGCATCGCCCGTCGGGACGATGGGATGATAGCCGATCTCGACGCGGCCTTCCGGATGACGATAGACCCGCTGCCCGAGATGGCGCGCGAGCATCTGTGCGCCGAGGCAGATGCCCAGCAGTGGCTTGCCTTCCGCGAGCGGCACACCCATCCAGTCGATCTCGCGGCGGACGTAGTCGTCCTCGTCGTTGGCGCTCATCGGGCCGCCGAAGACGATCGCGCCGAGATGATCCGACAATGTCGAAGGAAGAGGATCGCCGAAACGCGGACGCCTGATGTCGAGCGCTATGCCGCGCTCCCGCAGGAGACGGCCGATGCGGCCAGGTGTCGATTGTTCCTGATGCAGGACGATCAAAACCCGGCGTGATGGCTCCGGGGAGGCGACACAATCAGGCATTCTGCCATGATGTGAGCTTCCGGCCGGCGGCGCAAGGGAATCGGTTGCGTCAAAAGCGTGCATGTCGCTGAAATCCTAGGTTCCGCGCCTTTCTTGCAGCCGCGCAACCACCATCAAGAGGAGAGAGCGTGGCAAGAGGGGCACGAGAATGGCCGTCGCCTTGTTCAGCAGGCCCGGCACGACCACGCGCTTCCCGGCCATCATGCCCTCATAACCTGCGAGGGCGACGGAGCGGGCGGTCATCGGTCGCAAACGCTCGAACATCTTGGGGTCCATGCCCGCGCGTGCCTGGAATTGCGTGGTCGTCGGCCCAGGACATAGCGTCGTGATGGTGACACCGGACGCTTTCAGCTCCTGTGAAAGGGCCTGCCCGAAGGACAGCACATAGGCCTTGCTGGCGTAATAGACGGCCATGTAGGGGCCAGGCAGGAATGCGGCGGTGGATGCTACGTTCAACACGCGTCCGCGCCGCGCGACGATTCCCGGCAGCAGGCGCAGCGTGAGATCGGTCAGGGCGCGCATGTTGAGATCGACCATGCCCAGCTGGCTCGAACTGTCGAGCGTCATGGCCGATCCGAGCAGGCCAAAGCCTGCATTGTTGACGAGGATTTCGACGTCTGCGCCAGCCTCGGACAGCGAACGCTCGACGCGATCGATCCCCTCGACGTCCGAGAGATCAGCGACGATGATGAGCGGACGCGGGCGGCAGGTCGCCTCGATTTCCGTGGCGAGCGCGGCGAGCTTTTCGCCCTGACGCGCGACCAGCGCGAGGTCATGTCCACGCGCTGCCATGATGCGGGCGAGCTCCACGCCGATGCCTTCGGACGCGCCTGTAATCAGGGCGAGACCGCGACGGGGCCGGGCGTGTTCGTTCATCGCCATGCAGGGCCTTTGCGGGTGATTCGGTCTCCCATCCTGCGCGGGTCTGGTGTGCGAATCGTAAACGCGGGTCAGCCCTCAACCCGATTGCGGACCTCGACGCGCGCCATGCTCGCCCGCACGGCTTCCAGGAAGGTGTCGATGTCGGCGCTGGTGGTGCGATGGTTGAGGATCGCGGCCCGGATTACCGGCGCGCCGTCGAGTTGCGTCACGGAGGGCGCGGCGCTGCCTGTCGTGTGCAGGTCCATGACGATATCGCGCACGAGGTCGGCATTACGGCCCGCAGGCCGGAAGCAGACGATGTTCAGGCGCACGGGCGCGGCCAGCACGAAATCCTGCGAGGCCACGATCTGCGCGGCGAGGTTCCGGGCAAGGCCGCAGGTGCGGGAAATGGCTCCGCCCAGCTTTTCCGCTCCATGCACCTTGAAGGTGAACCAGGTCTTCAGCGCACGGAAGCTGCGCGACAGGTCGGGGCCGAGATCGACCGGCCAGGTTTCGCCTGCGGCCAGCCCTTCCGGCTCACGCTGTAAATAGGCTGCCGGATTTGCGAAGGCGGCCTTGTGTGCCTTGGGGTCGCGAACAAGCAGGAAGCCCGCGTCATAGGGGACGTGCGTCCATTTGTGGAAGTCGAAGGCAATCGAATCCGCCCGCTCCAGCCCACGCAGGCCGGGCGCGACATCGGGGCTCAGAGCTGCCAGCGCGCCCAGCGCGCCGTCGACGTGGAACCAGAGCTTTTTGGCGGCGCAGAGATCGGCGATCCCGGTGAGATCGTCGATCGCGCCAGTGTTGACGGTGCCCGCCGTGCCCACGACGAGGAACGGAAGGAGCCCCGCCGCGCGGTCTTGCTCGATCATGGCATCGAGCGCGCCGACCCGCATGGCGCGCGCGCCATCGACCGGCACCAGGCGCAGGTGGGCCGAGCCGATCCCCGACAGCTCCATGGCCTGCACGATGCAGCTGTGGGCCTCGCTCGAGGTGTATGCCACGAGCTGGGGCGCGCGAACCAGACCGTCGCGGCGAATGCCTTCGAGCGCGGCGCGGCGGGCGACGATGAGGGCGCAGAAATTGGCCTGCGAGGACCCGGTGAGGAACAGGCCCGAGGCATCCCTCGGGAAGCCGAAGAGTTCGGCCATCCAGAGGACGATCTGGCGCTCGACATCGAGCGCGATGTGGTCCCTGCCGCCGCAATTGGCGTTGATGCCGGCGGCCAGCATGTCCGCGACCATGCCGACCGGCGTGCCGGCTCCCTGCACCCAGCCCATGAAGAGGGGATGGGTGTTGCCGCTGCCATAGGGGAGGATATCCGCACGGAAGGTGTCGAGAACTGCGTCGAAATCCTCGCCGGATCGCGGCAGCGCCTTCCGGAAATGCGCGCGCGTCTCTTCAGGCGGCGCCTGCCAGACGGGCTTGCCGCGCAGGCCTGCAAGGTGGTCGATCATTGTGTCGAGCGCGCCGTGGGCGCTGGCGCGAAAAGCTTCCCAGGCCTCGGGATCGAGGCTTTCGTCACGGGGCGAGGGCTCAGACATCAGGTCAATCCGGGGGGAGGACGCCCGGAGCCGCCACCGCTTCAGCGCAGTGGCAGGCAGGTCCGGTCGCCCTCGACTTGGCGGTACGCGATCCGCATATCGCGCTGCCATGCACGGCAGGCACGCGCGCTTGTAAAACACGTATGGTCGTCGCGCCAGTCCAGGACGGAAACTCCCCATGCGGTCCGCACGAAGCGTCCACCGGCGAAATGGCCAAGAACGAGATCGGACGTTGGATAGGCCTGGGCCACCCCCGCGCAGGCGGCCTGAGGCGCGGAGCCGCCCGCGAGCACGAGTGTGGGCGCGATCGTCGCTGCCGCGCCGATCAGGCTGAGGGTCACCCAATTTCGCATGAAAACGTCCTCCGAAGACCGCGTTTCGCGGACAGATTGGCGTGTCAGAACAGAACGCGAAGCTGAGCCTTTCGTTCCGAATCAGCTATCATAATGACATAGCTCGTCTTTTTCGGAAGGGCGGGACATCGGGTCACATCTCCGAGATTTATGCTGCATCGCAGCAACCCTGCCGGACCGGCCGTGTTAGGCTCCCGAACAGATTTGGAGCAATCATGGCCCGCATCGGGAAAACAATCATCGACCTGCAAGCGATCAAGAAGCAGTGGACCGGTTCCCTGCCGACTGAACAGGGCCTCCGCACCTCGGCCTTCTCGCCGGGAGCTCATCTGACGGAAATCGAGGATTTCGGGGCCAACCCCGGCAATCTCCGCCTTCTGTCCTATGTTCCCGCGCAGACCGCACCGTCGCCCGCGCTGGTTGTCGTGTTGCACGGCTGCCGGCAGACTGCGTCGGGCTACGACATCGGTTCGGGCTGGTCGGAACTCGCCGACGCGCAGGGCTTTATTCTATGCCTGCCCGAGCAACGTTCGAGCAACAATCCCAACAATTGCTTCAACTGGTTCCAGATGGGGGACATCGAGCGGGAGCGTGGCGAGGCAGCTTCGATCCGCGCTATGGTGGAGCATCTGTCGGTCGAGCACGCCGTTGACCGCTCGCGGATTTACGTGACCGGCCTGTCCGCGGGCGGGGCCATGACGTCCGTGATGCTTGCCACTTATCCCGACGTCTTCGCGGGCGGCGCGGTTATCGCCGGCCTGCCTTATCGGGCCGCCGTCACGGTGCAGGGAGCGTTCGAATCGATGTCGCGCGGCGATTCGCGTGACGTCGAGATGGCTGCCGAGGCTGTTCGCTCGGCCTCGCCTCATGAGGGCGCATGGCCCCGGCTCTCCGTGTGGCATGGCACGGCCGACACCACCGTCGCGCATGACAATGCCGGAGCGATCATCGCTCAATGGGCGCATCTGCACGGCCTGCCGGAAGCGCCCAGCCGTGAAGACATGGTGGACGGGCAGCGCCGCCGGGTGTGGGTCGATGCATCCGGGGTCGAACTCTTGGAGGAATATGTCGTCGAGGGCCTTGGACACGGCACCCCGCTTGCTGCGGGAGCCGGGGAGACCCAGTTCGGCGTGCCGGGCCCCTATCTGCTGGAGGCCGGGATATCCTCGACCTATCGCATCGCCCAGTTCTGGGGACTGGTTTCGGCACAACGGACTCGTGCGGCGCCGCGCGAGGCCAAGCGCGTCGTCTCCCGCCAGGCGCCATCCGAGCGCGAGAGCCGCGGTTCGGAAGCCGTCGGCCTGATGGCCGGTGTCGAGGACACGATTCGCAAGGCACTGCGCAGCGCCGGGCTCCTTTGAGGCTCGTCGGCAGAATGCGGGCTGGAAAGTTGCGCCGGCAGGCCCGACATTAGACGTCGGACCGGCCGGGCCGGGGCATCCAGCCCGGCATCTTCACATCACGGGGCGCAGGCACATGACGCACAGAGACTTTCCCTTCGCGCTTTCCGACGCCGAATGGCGCCAGCGGTTGACGCCTGAGCAATATGCGGTCATGCGGGGTCACGGCACCGAGCGCCCCGGCTCGTGCGCGCTGCTGGATGAGAAGCGGGCTGGCGTCTTCTCCTGCGCGGGTTGCGAGCAGGAGCTGTTCGTCGCCAAGCGCAAGTTTGAGAGCGGGACGGGCTGGCCGAGCTTCGACGATCCCCTTCCCGGCGCCGTCGAGACCGAGACCGACAATAAGTTTGGAATGGTGCGGACCGAGGTTCATTGCAGCAATTGCGGCAGCCATCTAGGCCATGTCTTCGATGACGGCCCGCCGCCGACACATCTTCGTTATTGCATCAACGGCGTCGCGCTGAACTTCAAGCCGGAGTAAGCGCGGGCGGAACGATCGGGGCGCGCAAAGGTTAAAGGCCAAGGTGACCTTGCCTTTCGCGCTCCCGGAGTTTTCATGCCCCATCATTCACCAGCCGCTCGCCGCCTCCTCCTTGCAGGTCTGGGCGGGGCGATCTTCCTCGCCGCCGCCCCTGCGCAGGCCGCCACGAAGGTGGGCGTGCTCGAATGCAACGTCAGCGGCGGGGTCGGGTTCGTGATCACATCGTCCAAGGGATTGTCGTGCGTCTATCGTCCCTCGCGCGGCGGTCGGCCTGAATATTACGTCGGCACGATCCGCAAGTTCGGCCTCGACATCGGGTTTACCGGGCCGGGGCGTCTCGCCTGGGCCGTGATCGCGCCGTCCAACCCGGGGCCCCGCGCGCTGGCAGGCGATTATGTCGGTGCCAGCGGCTCGATCTCGGTCGGGGCCGGGGTCGGCGCCAACGCGCTGGTCGGAGGCTTCCGCCGCAGTTTCACTTTGCAGCCCTTCTCCATCCAGGCGCAGACCGGCGTCGATCTCGCAGCGGGCGTCGGGGCGATCAGGCTCGAGCCCGCCGCGCCGCCCCGCCGCGCCCGCCATTGATCGTTACGCGCGCAGCGGCGCGATGATCTCCGCGCCGATCGCCCGGATGTTCTCGACCGAGGGGATGAGCTTCAGCAAGAGAAGCTCGAGGCCCATGTCCTCGAAGCGCTGAACCTGGCGACGGATGTCCTCGGGCCGGCCCATGCAGCCGCCCCGGGTCGCGGGGATCATGCGGCGTTCGATCTTGCGTGTGTCGGGATCGGATTCGTAGGCGAAGATCTGCTTGATAGTAGCGTCGAACGCCGCCTCGGCGCTCGTCCCGAGCGCCAGGAACGGGTTCAGCGCGTAGTGGACCTTGCGCCCGGTCTGCGCGGTTCGCCTGTTCATGTCGGCGATGGAGGCTTCCAGCGAGCGCATGACCTCGTCGGTCGATTCGGCGTCCTTGGGGAATTCGACGAACCACCAGTCGCAGGTCTCCGCGATAAAGTCGCGGCCGCGATCGCTCGTGCTGACGGAGAAGATTTCCGGCGGTGTGGGCGATGCGGGCTTCAGAAGCAGCTGGCCCTTTTCGACGTGGTAATGCTCGCCCGAGAAGGAGAACGTGTCCTCGCGCCAGAGGCCGCGCAGGATTTCAATGAACTCGATCGTGCGGCGATAACGGTCCTCGCCATGCAGCACCTTGCCGCCGAACATTTCGAATTCCTGGTCGAACCAGCCGTTGACGATATTGATCGCCATGCGGCCGGGGCAGATGCGATCGAGCGAGGCCGCCATCTTGGCGATCATTACCGGATCCCATAGACCCGGATGCACCGCGACCAGCGCTCGAATATGCTTGAGGCGCGAGGCGAGGGCGCTCGCGTTCACCCAGCCGGACATGTCGTGGCCGAGATGGCGCTCCGCGAAGAGCGCGAGATCGAAGCCCACCTCATCGGCGGCGAGCAGCAGATCCACGCCGAGATTGAACTGCGCGTCGGTTTCGCCAGGCGGAAGCGGCTTCAGCGATTCCGCCACTGCGCGCGAGATCTCGGGCGAGCCGACCGCGGCCATCGGGATGGGCGCATAGAGTCCGAATTTCATGGTCATCTGGTGGTTCCTCGGGCCGGTCTCCGCCGGCCTTGTTGCGCGCACCGGAAGTACCGATGCGCAGTCTGCAATTCGCGTTCAGCGGCCGAGCAGGGCCTTCACCCGATCGATCACGTCCGTGGGCGATGCCCCGGTGGTCTTCAGGAGCGCGTCGACTTCGTCGGCGGTGACCAGCTCGACTTCGATGCCCGTCTTTTCGGCGTCTTTCAGAAAGAGCGGGTCCTTCATCGTCGCCGCGAAGGCGTCGCGCAGGATTTTTGCGCGCTCGGGCGGCAGGGAGGGCGGTGCGACGAAGGGGCGCCCGATGATCTCGCGGGCGAGCAGGAAGTCCAGCGCCTTGGCGTCGAGTGCGCTTTTTGCGCGCTCGCGGATCATCGGCACGCCCGGCAGGTCGGGGTTGGGCTTCGTGCCCGTGTGGAACAGGAGATTGATCTTCTTGTCCTTCACCCAATCGGGATGCAGCGACACGATCGAACTCCAAGACCAGTAACCGACGCCGTCGAGTTCGCCGCGTTCCATGGCCAGCGCGGCCTCCGTTGTATTCAGATAACCGTTGATGATCTTGAATTTCGTGCCCACCAGATTGTTGATGGCGAGCGGGATGATCTGCGAGTCCGCGCCGGCGCCCGTGCCCGGGATGAGCAGCTCCTGTTTCAACAGGTCGTCGAGCGTCTTCACCTTCGACGTGTGCCAGGAAATCGCGAGGCTCGATTCCCGGTTCATGCTGCCGAGCCAGGTGAATTTATAGGGATCGAAATTCACGTCGGTGCGCCCGAGCATGGGCTCGAAGGGCAGGCCACGCCCGATCGTGCCAATGACGGAGCCGTCCTTGGGCGCGATATTGTAGAGATAATCGACAGCCTTCAGGCCGCCCGCGCCGGGCATGTTCTGGACGATGAAGGTCGGGTCGCCGGGAATGTGCCGGCCCATGTGTCGCGCGATGGCGCGCGCGTAGATATCGTAGGTCGAGCCCGCCGCCGTATAGACCAGCATGGTCATCTGGCGGCCCTTGTAGAATTGGTCCGGGGTCTGGGCGCGGGGCTGGCTGGCCCCGGCGGCTGCGAACCAGACGGCGATACCGGCTGCGAGCAGCGCGACCCTTCCGTTCATGCGAACCTCCCTCGGCATCCGGTCTCCGGAGCCCTGCTTGTTTTTTATCGCTTGTCGCGGGACGCGGCGCAGGTACACGACCCCTGCGCGGATCGTGACATGAATGCGCGCCGCCGTGCAAGTCGCAGCCCCGCTTCAGGGGCGCAGCGGAACCTTGGCGTCCCCGCCGGATTCTCCTTCCAGGACCGGAGGACAACGATGACCGGAGACATGCTTTCAGCCGCGCAGGAACGGGTGCTCCAGCTTCTGAGCCAAGGCTATACGATCACCCGCGCGCGCAAGCTCGGGTTGCATTCCACACTCTCCGCGAAGGCCTGGAAGCGGGCTCCAGCAGGGCACTACCTGCGCGAGCGCATTTCGGACGCAACGCTGGAAAGCCTGCTCGCGGCGGGGCTCATCGAGCATCAGCATCATGAGTCGACGATCTACGTGCGCCTTGTCGAATGGCAGCGCTCGCTTGAACTCGACGCGCCGGAGCAAGCGTCCAAACGCCGCGCCTGACGTCTGGTGCTCCGAACGTTACCGATCATCGGGATGTCATTTTGTCTCGCCCCTGAACTGTTGACGGCTCTCTACGTAACTATTCTCGAAAGGGCCGGCGTCTCCGGCCAAGGTGACTGCGTGACGACAGCATATCTCAACAGCATCGCCACCGCTGTTCCGCCGCACGATGTCCATGAGGCCTTCGTTGCCTTCGCAGGCTCGCAGCTGGACGGCGACAATCGCCGCGCGGCCATCTTCAACCGCCTCGTCGACCGCGATGGGATCGACCACCGCTACTCCTGCCTGGCGCCCGGATCCGACCCGGCGAACGGGGCTGTGGACGCGGACGGAATCTATGCGCGTGGCCAATTCCCGGACACGGCCAAGCGGATGCGGCTTTTCGAAATGCATGCCCCCGTCCTTGCGGCGCGCGCGGTCGAGAAGCTGAACCTCGGTTCCCAACGCGACAGCATCACGCATCTCGTGGTCACCTGCTGCACCGGCTTTTCCGCGCCCGGCATCGATCTCGAAATCGTCGAGCGCTGCGGACTCAGCCCGTCGGTCGAGCGGACGATGGTCGGCTTCATGGGCTGCTACGCGGCGATGAATGCGCTGAAGCTCGGACGCCACATCGTGCGCTCCGAACCGGACGCGCGCGTGCTCGTCGTCAACCTCGAGCTTTGCACGCTCCACATGAAGGAGACAGCTGATCTAGAGCAGATCCTGTCGTTCCTGATCTTCGCCGACGGCTGTTCGGCTAGCCTGATCAGCAGCGAGCCTGAGGGGTTCGCGCTGGACAGCTTCCATGCCGTGCTGGCGCCCGACACCGCCTCGCTGATCACGTGGAACATCGGCGACTCCGGCTTCGACATGGTGCTTTCGGGGCGCGTGCCCGGCGCCATTCAGGAGACCCTCTCGACCCGCGGGCCGGAAATCCTGCGCGGGGCGGCCGTGTGCGACATCGACCTCTGGGCCGTCCATCCGGGCGGGCGCACGGTTCTTGACGCCGTGGAGCGGGCTTTGCAACTCGGGCCCCAGGCCTTGGCGGCTTCGCGCGAGGTCTTGCGCCGGTTCGGCAATATGTCGTCGGCGACGGTGATGTTCGTGCTCGAATCCATGTTGCTTTCGGCGCCCAAGGAAAAGGCCGGCTGCGCCATGGCTTTCGGTCCAGGGCTGGTGGCCGAGACCATGCTCTTTCGCAGCGGTAGATGAGCGCCGCGATGTCCATGGCGCGCGTCGTCGATCCCGAATGGCTCGACGTCCTCCTGCCCGACGATCCCCGCGCCCTGAAATCACGGCGCGACCTCGCGCTTATCAATCGCATCATGATGCAGGCCGGAATCATGGCGCGGCTTCTGCGTTGCGTGGAGGGCGCGGCCCAACCTCTGCGTTTCCTGGAGATCGGCAGCGGCGACGGTGGATTCATGCTGTCGGTCGCACGTCGTCTCGCACAAAAAATGCCTGATGCGGAGGTGCTTTTGCTCGACCGGCAGGATGGTGTGAGCGTCGCCACGATGGATGCCTTCGCAGCGCTTGGCTGGCGGGCTCAAAGCGTCGAGACCGATGTCTTCCAATTTCTCCGCGCCTCACCCGAGAGGTTCGACGCTATCTCCGCCAATCTCTTCCTGCATCATTTCGAGCCGCAGGCGCTGACCGAAATGATTGCGCTGATAGCTGCGCGGACCTCTCTGTTCGCCGCATGCGAGCCGCGCCGCGATGCGCTTGGTCTTGCGGGCAGTCGCATGCTCTGGGCGCTGGGCTGCAACGATGTCACACGCCACGACGCGGTGGTGAGCGTGAGGGCGGGGTTTGCAGGCAACGAGCTTTCGCAACTTTGGCCGTCGGATGGCTGGACCCTGTCAGAGCGGCGTGCCGGGCTCTTCACCCATGCCTTTCTCGCCATACGCCCTGCGGAGACGTGATCATGAAGACCTATGACGCCATCGTCATCGGTGCGGGGCCGGCGGGCGGCACGACGGCGCTCTGTCTGGCGCGGGCCGGGTGGTCTGTCGCCGTGGTCGAGAAGGCCGAATTCCCGCGCGCCAAAGTCTGCGGCGAGTTCATGTCGGCGACAAATGCGCCCTTGTTCAGGGATCTCGGCCTTGCCGCTTTCGTGGCCGGGACGGCCGGGCCACAGATCCGCCGGGTGGGTCTCTACGCGCGGGAGGAAATCCTCTCCGCCGATATGCCGCGCATGGGCGGGGGCGGCCAGTTCTGGGGCCGGGCGCTGGGACGCGACAAGCTCGACACTGTCCTGCTCGAGCGCGCCATCGCGGCGGGCGCGACCTGCTGGCAGCCCTGGACGGCGGCCTCCCTGAGTCGAGCGGGCGACACCTCGATCTGCACATTGACGCGCAAGGGCGAGAGCACCGAGATCTGCGCCCCCATCGTCATTGCCGCGCATGGCTCGTGGGAACGTGGCGGCTTGCCGACACAGATCCGCCGCGCGCATCGCCCCTCCGACCTACTCGCCTTCAAGGCGCATTTCACAAATGCCTCGCTGGCGGGCGACCTGATGCCGCTGATCGTATTTCCCGGCGGCTATGGCGGGATGGTGACGAGCGATTCCGGCCGGGTGAGCCTGACGCTCTGCATTCGGCGCGATGCCCTCCAAAGGGCACGGGAGACGAGCGGCCTGTCCCATGCGGCCGATGCCGTCATCGCCCATGTGGCGCGCTCATGTCGTGGCGTGCGCGAGGTCATCGCGGGCGCGGAGGTCGAGGGGACCTGGCTGTCGGCGGGTCCCATCAATCCGGGGATTCGTCCCCGCTATGGCGAGGGGCTGTTTCGTGTCGGCAACTGCGCGGGCGAGGCGCACCCCGTCGTGGCCGAGGGGCTGAGCATGGCCATGCAATCGGGCTGGCTGGTGGGGTCGCTGCTCGTCGCCGAGGACGGCCGCGTTCGGCGTGGGGCGGAACTGGATGCAATCGGCGCCGCCTATGCCTCAGCCTGGCGCCAGCATTTCGCGCCGCGCATCAGGGCAGCTTCCGTTTTCGCGCATCTGTCCATGCGACCGGCCACCATCGGCCTGCTGCTGCCGCTGGTCAGCCGTTTTCCGGGGCTTCTCACCTTCGGCGCCCGGCTCAGCGGCAAGACGCGGGAGACGGAGCCCGTCCTGTCCTCGCTGCGCGTGTGATCCTGGCATTGCCTTGATGCGACCAGGCTTCTGTTGGGAGGCGCCGGGGCCTATCCTGCTGGCATGACGCGACACGATTCGAAGCCGGCCGGGGCCTTTCCACCGGCCGAGGTGCCCGGTCCCGCCCTGCGGGGGCAGAGGCGTGCGCCCAATGCTGTCGATTTCTGGCGCGGCTATGCCCTGATCGCGATTTTCATCAATCACGTGCCGGGCATCGTCTTCGAGCAGTTCACGCACAAGTCCTTCGGTATTTCGGATTCTGCCGAGCTGTTCGTTTTTCTAGCCGGGTTCTCCCTGCGCTATCTCTCCGAAAGCCGCACCAAAAATCTCACGGGCCTGCGCCTCGTCATGCGGCTGGAGGCGCGCGCCTTTACGCTCTACGCGGCGCAAATCCTCATCGTCAGCGTGGCGCTCGCGATGATGGCGGGGGCTGCGATCTGGTTGGACACGCCGCTGATCCTGCAGTGGAACAACGCCGCCTCGTTCTTCGAGAACCCGGTCGCCACGCAGATCGGCATTGTCATGTTGCTGCACCAGATGGGCTATTTCGACATCCTGCCGCTGTATATCGTGCTGATGGTCTTCGCGCCCGTCGTCGTGTTCCTCTTCCGCATCTCCCCCAGGCTGCTTTTCATCTGCTCGGGTGCGCTGTGGGCCTTCGCGCTGGTAACCGGCGTCAACATTCCGACATGGCCCGTCGAGGGTGTCTGGTTTTTCAATCCGTTTGCATGGCAGTTAGATTTCGTGCTCGGTTTCCTGCTCGCGCGCCCTGTCGGGGCAAGCGCGTTCCTTGCGCGGCATCGGGGCGGTGCGCGGGTGATCGGGGGGGGCATCGTGTTGGCCGGTCTCGCCATGGTGCTCCTGCAGTGGAGCCCGAGCCCGTTCGATGTGCCCGAGCCGCAGCTGTTCTTCATGAACGACAAGACCTACCTGACGCCGATCCGGCTCGTTCATCTGTTCGGCCTGATGGCGCTGATGATGGGCGTGTTCGAATATTGCCTGCGCTGGCGCTGGTTCGGGGCCTTCGCACAGGCGCTCTGTTCGCTCGGCCGAAATTCGCTGCATGTCTTCTGCGCTGGATCGTTGCTCAGCCTCGGCGGTCAATTGCTGCGCTTCGCCGCGCCCATCAGTGTCCTGACCGATTGCGTCGTGCTATTGATCGGCGTTCCCGTCCTGTTGGCCGTTGCCTGGGGAAATGAATGGCGGACAAACCTGCGACGCTGATCCTGGCGCTGGCTCTGCTCCTCTCGCCGCCTGCGAGCCCGGCCGCAGCACAGAATGCTGCGTCTGCACAGACGGCTGCCGGCGACATCGGGGCGATCCCACCTATCTTTCCGCCATTGCCGCCCGAAGCCGCCGCCATGAACCTGCAATGCGCGGTTCCGCAGTCGGAGGTCGCGCGACCCTCGCCCCTCGTCAACACGGCGGCGCGGCTCGAGTCCGGCAACACGCTTCGTGTTCTTGCCATGGGCTCGTCCGCCTCCTGGTCCGCCGGTGGCTCGTCGGCGCCACGCAGCTATCCGTCCAGGCTGGAATCCATTCTCGAGACGGTGTGGAAGGGCGTCGACGTCCAGATCATCAATCGCGGCGTATCGGGTGAAATCGCCTCGGTGAGCGCGCGCCGTCTCATCAACGAGGCGGTGCGGCAGCACCCGACGCTGGTGCTCTGGCAGGTGGGAACGAGCGATGCGGTGGCGCGCGTGGACCTCTCGGAATTCGAGGAGACCGTGCGGGCGACCGTGCGCATGCTGCGGGCCAACCACATCGACGTCATCTTGGTCGGCCTGCAATACACGCCGAAATTCGCACGCGACTCCCAATATTACGCCATTCGCGCGGCGCTCGACAAGATCGCGGCAGAGGAGAACGTGCTCTACGTCCGCCGCAATCAGGCGATGGGTTTCATCGCCGATACGCGAGCGCATCAGGAGGTGCTGGCCGACGACGACTTCAGGATGGCCGACCTCGGTTATCCCTGCATGGCCGAGCATATCGCGCAGGCGGTGGTTGCGAACATCTTCCTGCGGCGCAACGCGGACAAGCGCGGGCTCGCCCCGGCCAAACCGAACTGAGACCTGCTTGTTTCTAGTTTCCGTTTGGCAGCAGGCTCGAGACCTGTTCCAGAAAGCTCTCCGCCAGTTCGAGCCGCTCGGCGGGGTCCTCGCTGCCATGGGGCGAGACCAGCCTGTGCTCGCTGAGCTTCCAGCCGGTCTTGCCGATTGCCGATGAAAGTGCGTCGAGACGAGCCGGCGCGAAGGTCGCTGCCATGCCCGAGGGGCCGGCGTCGAAGCGGCGGATGCCGAGCTTGCGGCAGAGCAGGCGGATCCGCGCCGCGGCCAGAAGGGTGGTGACATCGTCTGGTGGCGGGCCGTAGCGATCCGCGATGGTGAGTTCGAGGGCCGTCAGATCCGCAGTGTCGTCGAGGGCGTCGACCTCGCCATAGAGTTTCAGGCGCAGATCGGGCTCGGGCACGTAATCCTCGGGGATGCGCGCGGCGAGACCAAGATTGATATCCGGCGGCGGTTCCCTGTCTCGCGTCTCTTCCCCGCGCGCTATGGCCAGCGCATGGGAGAGCATTTCCTGATAGAGGCCGACGCCGATCAGCTTCATGTGGCCTGCCTGATCGTCGCCCATCAGATCGCCGCCGCCGCGCAGATCGAGATCGCGGGCGCTGATAGCAAAACCCGCGCCCAGATGATCGAGCGCCTGAAGCGCGCGCAATCGCTTCTCCGCGGCCACCCATTTGACGTCGCCGGACTCAGTGAGGAAATACACGAAGGCGCGGCGGCTGCCGCGGCCCACCCGTCCACGCAGCTGGTGCAATTGCGCCATGCCGAAGCGGCCTGCGTGCCAGACGAAGAGCGTGTTTGCGCCGGGCACGTCGAGCCCGCTTTCGATGATATTGGTGGCGAGCAGGATGTCGCCGTCGCCTTCGGCGAAGGCGAGCATGGCGGCGTCCATTTCCGCTGGCTTCATCTGGCCATGCGCGACAAGCAGGCTGAGTTCGGGGACGGTCTTGCGGAGGAATTCAGCTGCGCCGGCGATGTCGGCGACGCGCGGGCAGACGAAGAAGGATTGCCCGCCGCGCCGCTTCTCGCGCATCAGGGCGTCGCGCACCATGCGCGCGTCGAGCTGCGTCACGGCGGTCCGCACGGGCTGGCGCAGATAGGGCGGCGTGGCGATGATGCTGAGATCCTGTAGTCCCACGAGGCTGGCCTGGAGGGTTCGGGGGATCGGCGTCGCGGTGAGGGTGAGCGCATGGGCGCTCTCGCTCAGGGCCCGCGTTTGCGCCTTGTTCTTCGCGCCGAACTTCTGCTCCTCGTCGACGATGACGAGAGCCAGATCGGAGAAGGCGATCCCCTTGCCGCAGAGCGCCTGAGTGCCAATGACGATGTCGATGGAGCCATCCGCCAATCCCTTTTTCACGTTGCGCGCGGTCGCGGGCTCCACCATGCGCGAGAGTTCGGCGATTTCGATTCCGAGCCCCGCGAAGCGCCTCCTGAAGCTGCGCAGATGCTGGCGGACCAGCACTGTGGTCGGCGCGAGAAGGGCCACCTGACGGCCGCTGAAGGCGACGGCGGCGGCGGCGCGCAGGGCGACCTCTGTCTTGCCATAGCCGACATCCCCGCACACGAGGCGGTCCATCGGCCGGCCGGAGGCGAGGTCGTCGAGCACCGCATCGATGGCGGCAGCCTGACCCTGCGTCGGCGCAAAGGGAAAGCGGGCCGCGAAGCGCTCGTAGAGATCGGGCGCAGGCTTGATGACGGGCGCCTTTCGCGTCTGGCGCGCGGCTGCCAGGGCGACGAGAGTCTTCGCGGTTTCGGCTATATCGGCGGCCACCTTCTCCTTGCGCTTCGCCCAGGTGTCGCGGTCCAGCCGGTCGAGCGTCACGGCCTCGGCGTCCGAGCCGTAACGCCAGAGCGCGGAGATTTCGGCGGCGGGCACCATCTGGCGCGCTTCGTCCGCATAAGCCAGGCAAATGAAATCGTGCGGACCCTGCTCGGGCACCTCCACGGTCTCGAGCCTTTCGAGGATGGCGAGGCCATGATCGCGATGGACCACGACGTCGCCGAGGTGGAGTTCCGTCTCGATAAAGTCCGGCGCGGCGACCGGCTGGCTGGCGAAAGTCCCCGCCCTGCTGCCGAGCAGATCGGCTGCTGCGACGAGGGTGACGCCTTCTTCGGGCAGGACCAGGCCCTGGTCGAGAGGCGCCGCGAGCGTGAAGATCGCACCGCTGGCGGATGTACGGATCGCGGCCCAGTCGGCGGTGGCTTCTATCTTTCGCGGCGCCAGCCTGCGCAGGCGCCGGACCAGCGTCGCGACGCCTTCGCGCGGCCCTGCGATGACGAGCCTGTCGCCTGCTTCGAGACGCGAGGCGAGGAAGCGATCGAAGGCGCGGCCGGCGTCCTTCATGCGCGCGAAGGCGGGCACGGGTTCGCTCGGCGTGCGGGCGAAAGCGGGCGTAAGGCGATGCCTGGCAGTGAGTGCCTGCCACTCTTCCTTGGCAAGAAACAGCCGTTCGGGTTTTTCGCCACGCGCCTGCGCACCCTCCGCGATCTGCTCGAAGGTGGCGACCGCGCGGGCCTCGGCGCCCTCCTCCAGTATGAGCGCGGAGCGCGGCGCGTAGTCCAAGATGGTCTCAGCCGAGGATGCGCTGTCGCCCCCGATGCTTTCGGTGGCGGGATCTATGTCGAGGATTTGCGCTTCGGCTTCGGAGGCCTGCGACAGCGGGTCGTAGGAGCGGATGCCGGTGATCCGCCCGTCTTCGAACAGCACGCGGCACGGCAGGGGAGAGGCTGCCGGAAAGATGTCCACGACGCGGCCACGCAGCGCGATTTCGCCGGGTTGATCGACGAGATCGTCCTCCACATAGCCGAGACGCAGGAGACTTTCGCGCGCCGCCTCCGGGTCGAGGGCCTGCCCGATCTGGAATCCAAGATGAGCCCCCGGCCAGATCTCGCGCGGGGGCAGGCGGCGCAGCAGGGCGGGCGCTGTCGTGACGATCAGTTGCGGCGGCGCGTCAGGGTTGGTCAGCCAGCGCAGGACGCCCATGCGCGCGCCCATGATCGCTGCTGACGGCGCGAGACGATCGTAGGGCAGAGTGTCCCAGGCTGGGAAGAAGGCGAGCCTGAGGGTGGGGTGCAGGGCCGCGACCAAGGCATGAAGGGCCAGCGCCCGCCGCTCGCTTTCGGCGACGTAGATCAGAGGCTGGCACCGCCTAGCCGTCCGGCATGCGTCCAGGAGGGATATGCCAATGGCGGCGAGCGGCGCCGGCGCAGTTTTATGATTCATGCCTCGTCCCAGCCTGAGTGGCCGCCGTCAATGGCTTGGCGGGACTTGGGTTCCGGGGAGATTGCGATGGTTAACGGCGTGTTAAGGAATTCGCGCCTTGATGACCATACGTAACGAGTGGAGTCACGGGATGGCATCGAAGCGGACAGGCGGGCGACGGCGAGCGACGAGCGGAAGCGGTTTCCGGCACGGCCGCACATTGCTGATGACGGCCGGGCTCGGCCTGGCAGCCGTCGGCGGTTATTATTTCGTCAGTACTCACAAGCCCGCTCGTGACACGCGCGTCGTGGAAGCGGAGCGCCCGGTTGCGCCCACGAGTACGCGGTATGCTGCCGAGGATCGGGACAAGTTGAGCCGCCAGATTGCCTCCGGTGTCGATGGGCCGCGCAAGATGGCCGCAGTGACGCCGCCTGGGCTCATTCCGCCGGCGGATGTCGCACCCCGCAAAATGACGTCGGCGGATTGGCGCGTGCTCGACACGAGCTTCGCGGAGCAATTGCGCCGCTGCTGGCCGAGCCTGGACGCGGCGGGGCAGGGCTATATGCCCCTGGTGAAGGTCGAGTTCGACGTGCAGGGCGCATTGTCCGGCAAGCCCATGGTGCTCGGTGCGCATAATGCGAAGGAGGTCGCAGCTGGCCAGGCGCTGGCAGACGCCCTGACGCGCTGCGGCCCGATGAAAGTGCCGCCCGAGTTGCGAGGGCTTCATGCGCAATGGAAAACGCGGACCATCCGCCTCGATCCCCCGCAGATGAGCGGGCTCTGATCCATCTATCGCAAGGCGCGGTCGAACGGATGGCGGGTTCGCGCGTTGGCGGAGCCTTAGGTCCAGACCGGCGCACCCATGACACTCCCCCAAGCATTCGCCTTCGCCGTTGTCCTCGGGATGATGGCCCTCTTCGCATGGGGACGTCTTCGCTACGACATCGTCGCCATGCTCGCCCTCCTCGCGGCCATGGTCAGCGGCATCGTGCCGGTGAAGGATGCCTTCAAGGGTTTTGGCGACGACATTGTCATCATCGTCGCCTCGGCCATGATCGTAGGTTCGGCAGTGTCGAAATCGGGCGTGATCGAGATGCTCGTGCGGCGGATCTCGCCCTTCCTCACGACCTCGACGCGACAGGTCGCGGGACTTGCCGGCGGGGTGGCCCTGCTTTCGGCAGTGGTGAAGAACATCGGCGCGCTGTCGATGATGATGCCGGTGGCGAGTCAGATTGCGCGAAAGCACGACACGCCACTCTCGCGGCTCCTGATGCCCATGTCCTTCGCCTCGCTGCTCGGCGGGGTCGTGACGCTGGTCGGCACGTCGCCCAATATCATCGTTTCGAAGCTGCGCGCGGACATGACTGGCACGCCGTTCGGCATGTTCGATTTCACGCCGGTCGGCCTGCCCGTCATGCTGGCGGGACTCGTCGTGCTCGTCCTGACCCATCGACTGCTGCCGGTGCGCAAGCGCAACGACGCGTCGATGGACGCAGCCTTCGGCGGTCTCGGCTACACAGCCGAGATCCATGTGCCCGAGGACTCGGCCTTTGCGGGCCAGGACGTCGCCGCGCTCGAGAAGGAGGGCGACGGAGATGTCACCATTTCCACGCTCATCCGGGGGACGCACAAGCGCTTTTCAAATCCCGCCACCCAGATCGTCCGGCCCGGCGACGTGCTGCTCATCGAAGGCGATCCGGCCGCCATCGAGGCCTTTTGCACGCGAACCGCGCTGAAACACGCAAGGCACGAACGCGCGCCCGCAGGAGGTGAGGGCGAGGATCATGTCGGCGAGGTGGAATCAGTCGTCATGCCCGGGTCGGTGATGATCGACTGGAGCACAGAGCAGCTGCGGCTCTATCAACGGTTCGGCATCAACGTCATGGCCGTCAGCCGCTCGGGCCGCAAGCGGGCGCAGAGGCTGAAGGATTTCCGCTTCCAGCAGGGCGATCTGGTCGTCTTCCAGGGGGATCGCAGCCGCATGGCCGAGACGCTGGCGGAACTCGGCTGCCTGCCGCTCGCCGCACGAGACGTCGGCATCGGCCGCTCACGCGCCACGCCCTTGCCGGTGATTATTCTCGTCGCGGCCATGGGGCTCATGGCGGGCGGCTTCGTCTCGGTGCCCACCGCCTTCTTCGGGGCTGCCGTGCTCACCATCCTGACGCGCGGCATCGCGGCGCGCGAGATCTACGATGCCATCGACTGGCCCGTCCTGATCACGCTCGGCGCGCTCATTCCGGTCAGCGATGCCATGAGCACGACAGGGGCGACCGATGTTATCGCGAGCTGGCTCGCTATGGCCGGGAAGGGATTGCCGGCCTACGGCCTGCTGGCGGTTGTCATGGTCGCTGCCATGGCGGTGACGCCGTTCCTCAACAATGCGGCGACCGTGCTGGTGATGGGACCGATCGCGGTCGGTTTCGCCAAGACGCTCGGCTACGGGGCCGACCCCTTCCTCATGGCGGTGGCTCTGGGCGCGGCCTGCGATTTCCTCACGCCAATCGGCCACCAGTGCAACATGCTGGTAATGTCGCCCGGGGGCTACAAGTTCGGCGACTATGCACGGCTGGGTGCGCCGCTGTCGGCCACGGTGCTGATCGTGGGGGTGCCGCTCATCGCCTACGTCTGGCCTCTGACGGGGCATTGAGGCCTCAGACCTCGCTGCGCTTCAGCAGGTAATCGAGGCCGCCCACGCGGTACCAGCGCCATGCATAGGCTTCGAGGAGCAGTTTGTGGCGGCCGCGCGCGTCGGGCTGGCTGTGATCGTCGGTGAAGAGGTTGATGAGCGCGCTGTTCTGCGCCGCGACGGGGCCAAGCCCGAAGGTCACCTCCTGCGCGTCTTCGGAGAGGTTGTGCACGAACAGGACCGTGTTGTCGCGCCAGTCGTAGCGGATGACGAAGACGCTCGGGTCGGTCGTCTCGACGATGGCGAAATCTCCCCAGCCGATCTCCGGCACCTCCTTGCGCATGCGGATGATGCGCTCCATCCAGTTCAGCATGGAATCGGGGTCGCGACGTTGTTGTGCGGCATTGAGATGTTCGAATCCGTAGGGTCCGCCTGAAATGACGGGTTGCGGCAGCTTCTTGTCGCTCTTCGTGAAGCCGCCGTGCGGTTCGTTCGACCATTGCATCGGGGTGCGCGCGCAATTGCGCTCGGGCAGGCTGAGATCGTCGCCCATGCCCAGCTCGTCCCCGTAGCGCAGCACGGGTGTTCCGGGCAGGGTGAACATGAGGCTGTAGGCCAGGCGCAGGCGGCGCGGATCTCCCCGCAGCATGGGTGCGAGGCGACGGCGGATGCCGCGGTCGTAGAGCTGCATGTCCTTGTCCGGACCGAAGGCCTCGAACACCGCCTGCCGCTGCTTTTCGCTCAGGCGCCCGAGATCGAGTTCGTCGTGATTGCGCAGGAAGAGGCCCCATTGGGCGGTGGCGGGCCGCGCCTTCGTCGCCTGCAAAGCCTCGGCGAGCGGGCGGCTGTCGGTGGATGCCAGTGCGTAGAAAAGGTTCTGGTTGGCCTGGAAGTTGAACATCATCTGCATGCGGTCGCCGTCGTCGCCGAAATATTCCATGTCGGTGTCGGGCAGCACGTTGGCCTCGGCGAGGATGATCGAATCGCCCGCGCGCCATTGCAGGAACTCGCGGAAGGTGCGGAGCATGTCGTATTGCTCGGCGGGCTTTCCGACGTCGGCTCCTTTTTCGGAGATGACGAAGGGCACGGCGTCCATGCGGAAGCCAGACACGCCCAGCTGAATCCAGAAGCCCATGATCTTCAGGATCTCGGCCTGCACATGCGGGTTCGACGTGTTCAGGTCCGGCTGGAAATCGTAGAAGCGGTGGAAGTAATATTCCTTCGCAACCTCGTCGCGCGTCCATGTGCTTTTCTGGACGCCGGGGAAGACCATGCCCTCGTCTGCGTTTTTGGGCTTTTTCTTCGACCAGACATACCAGTCGCGATACTTCGAATCCGGATTGCGTCGCGCGGCCTTGAACCAGGGATGCTGGTCCGAGGTGTGGTTGACCACGAGATCGATGATGACGCGGATACCGCGCTGTTTGGCGGCGTGGGTGAATTCCACGAAATCGCCGAGCGTACCGTAGCGTGGATCGACATTGTAATAATCGGCGACATCGTAGCCGTCGTCGCGGCATGGAGATGTCTGGAACGGCATCAGCCAGACGGCCGTGACGCCGAGCCCGCTGATGTAGTCGAGGCGGCGCATGAGGCCCGAGAAGTCACCGACCCCGTCGGCGTTGGAGTCCATGTAGGTGCCGACCGACAGGCAATAGATGATCGCGTTCTTGTACCAGAGGTCGTTGATCATCCATGCCACCTGTCGCCTGCCTGCGGGATTCCAGACCGGCAACGTTTCGACAGGCGGATGGGTTCGCCGCGCCCCGCTGAACTGGGGCGCGGCTAGGTCGGTTATTTCATCGCCTCTGTGCGATAGCTATCGTCGATGTAACGCTCGGGATCGGTGAGCACCTTCTTCGGCTCCGCGTAGGTGCTGCGCAGGCGCAGCACCGTCTTCATGCCGTCGCGATCGATGCGCAGGTCGCGATAGATGCCGCTCTTGGGGTCGAGCAGCTTGGTGTAGGCGAGTTCAGCCTGCGGGCGCTCCATGCCGCGCATGTTCTTGCTGAGCATAGCTATGGCTTCCTCGCGGTTGGCTGGGTCGGCCAGCCAATCCACCGATGCTTTGAATGCTTTCGTGAAGGCGACGATCTGCGCCCGCTTGGCGGCTGCCGCGCCGCGCCGTGTGGTGGCGACGATGCCCTGATAGGCGCCCAGCGCCTGCGACGAGTTCTGCAGACGAACGAAGCCCTTGGCCTCGGCCGCGAGATCGAGCGGCGTGTTGAGCAGGGTGCCTGCCTGCTTGTTCTCGAGTAGTGCCTGCAGGCGCTGTGCGCCGCCGCCGACCTTCACCCACGTCACGTCTTTCTCATCGACGCCATTCTTGGCGAGCGCGTCGCGCAGCACGAAGGCGAAGCCGGTCGTCATGGCGTCGACCGAGAGCGTCTTGCCCTTGAGGTCCGCGAAGGTCTTTACCTCGGGGGCGACCATGACGTGCAGCAGGCCGTTGTCGACTCCGAAGAGCGCGACGAAATCGGCGGGGCCGCCGAGGTCGGTCTCGCCCTGTCCCTCGTCATAGGCGACGATGTTGTCGACCGAGGTCAGCGCGAGATCGAAGACGCCGTTGAAGAGGTTCTTGGCCATTTCCGTCGAATTGGGCGTGATCGCGAGCGCGACGTCGAGGCCCTGCTTCTGGAAAAAGCCCTTCTCCTGACCGACCCAGAAGGGCCAGTTGGACGCGCCGGCGAAGGCCACGACCTTGAAGGGTTCGGCTGCTGCCGCGACCTGGATGGTGGCGGAAAGAGCGAGGCCGGCGAAGAGCGCCGCTCGCAGGAGTTTGGACCCACGCATTGCATTTCCTCCAGTTACGGCCCGTGTGCGGGCTCTGTTCGACCTACCCGCGCTGCATCCCCCAGCGCCGGACGGTTTTCGCTTCGATGACGCGAAAGATGACGGCTTCCACGAGCAGGCCGACCGCCATCACTGTGAGCAGGCCGGCGAAGACGGCGGCCGTGTCGAGCGTGTTGCGGTTCTCGAAAATGTACCAGCCGAGGCCGCCCTGGCCCGAGGACACGCCGAAGACCAGTTCGGCTGCGATCAGCGTACGCCAGGCAAAGGCCCAGCCGATTTTCAGACCTGCGAGAATGGCCGGGAAGGCGGCGGGAATGAGGATGCCGAGCACGAAGCGCATGCCCTTCAACCCAAACGTACGGCCCGCCATGCGCAAGGTGTCGGACACGGCGAGGAAGCCCGAGTGCATGTTGAGCGCCACCGCCCACAGCACCGAATGCACGATGACGAAGATAAGCGAGGGACGGCCCAAGCCGAACCAGAGCAGGGCGAGCGGCAGCAGCGCGATCGCGGGCAAGGGGTTGAACATGGCCGTGAAGGTCGAGAGCAGGTCCGTGCCGATGCGGCTCGTGACCGCCACCGTGGTCAGCACGGCGGCCACCACGAGACCAATGGCATAGCCCACGACCAGCGTTTGCAACGTGACCGAGAGGCGCTGCGGAATGACGCCTGATGCGATGCCGTCCCTCAAGGCTTCGAGCGTGTCGAGGAAAGTCGGGAAGGTCAGCGGGCTTTGCAGCCAGCGGCCATAGGCCTCCCAGACGAGCGCGATGCAGATGAGGATCACGCCGCGACGCACGGCGGTGTTCTCGACGAGCTTCTCCATCGGCGACAATGGCTTTGCGACGTCGCCGAGTTCGGCGGGCACCGTCACGTCATATTCGAATTCCGGACGGACCGGCGGTGTCATGCGGGGCATGGCGTTCATCCTGTCGTCCTCAATGCGCGACTGAGTTGTCATCGAAGAGCATGTGCGTGATGCGGTTGGTCAGCCGGCCGAATTCGGGGCTGTCGCGATGGCCGAAGCCGAGGTCGTGGCAGTTCAGTTCGGCACGCACCTGCCCCGGATGGGGCGAGAGCACGACGACACGGGAGCCGACCACGACGGCCTCCTCAATGGAATGAGTGACGAAGACGAGCGTGAAGCCACGTCCTCCCAGAGCTGCAGCAGCTCGTCCTGCATCTTGCGGCGCGTCAGCGCGTCGAGCGCCGCGTAGGGCTCGTCCATCAGCAAAACGTCGGGTTTCATCGCCATGGCCCGGGCGATGGCGACGCGCTGTTTCATGCCGCCCGAGAGCATGTGGGGGAAGGCATCGACGAATTTCGTGAGATTGACCTTGGCGAGCGCCTCCAGCGCACGCGCATGCGCCTCATCCTTGCGGATGCCGTTGATGAGCATGGGATAGGCGACATTGGCGCCCACCGTCTTCCACGGCAGCAGCTGGTCGAATTCCTGGAACACCATCATGCGGTCCGGGCCGGGGGCTGTTACGACGCGGTCCTTGAGCGTGATGCGCCCCTCGACGGGTGTCAGAAAGCCCGCGATGGCCTTGAGCAGAGTGGACTTGCCGCAGCCCGAGGGGCCGAGCAGCACAAGGCGCTCCCGGTGATGGATGTCGAAACTCACGCGATAGGTCGCGGTGACCAGATGATCGGGCGTCTTGTATTGCAGGGTCACGCCCTCGACGCGCATCAGCGGCGCGGCGGGCGGCGTCGCGAGGGCTTCAGCCGTATTCACGTCTACGATGTCCGACATATTGGTCTCTCGTTGGGCCGGCCCAACGCGGGCCGGCCGTTCACGATGCTTCAGGAGATCAGTTGCTGGCGGAGGCGTGCAGCGCGGGCACGAAAACGTCAGACCATTTGGCCGGGATGTTCTTGATGCCGCCGACACGGCCCATGAAATCCGCCAGCGTCTTCACGCCGTAGACGGGCGTGCCGAAATCGTCGGGCATGGACTTCAGCATGGCTTCGACGCGGGCCTGGTCGAGCAGCTTGGAGGGCTCGATCTTGAGGTAAATTTCAGCGGCCTTTTTCGGGTCCTTGCGGATGATGTCGCTGGCCTCGTCGATGGCCTTGACGAGGACATCAGCCATTTTCGGGTTGGCCTCGAGCCACTTCTTCGTGGCGCCAGCCGCGAGGAAAGTCGAGCGGCCGCCGAAGGCGTCTTCCGAGGAGGCGATGGCCTTCGCCTTGCCGCTGTCGAGCACGAGCTGCGTGAAAGGCGGCGTCGAGAAATAGGCTTTCACCTCGGTGCCGCCCGTCAGCATGGCGTTCAGCGATTCCGGGTGCGGGAGGGCTACGACCTGCGGCTTCAGCTTGTCCTGCTGTCCCTTGCCGTAGATCTTCTCGGCGATCATCTGCAGCGCGTACATCTGTGGGGAGACGAGCGCGGGCATGGCGATCTTGTCGGTGGGCGCCAGATCCTGGATCGTCTTGGCGTCGGGCTTGTTGGCGACGAGCACGAGCGGGCTCGAATTCACGCCCGCGATGCCAAAAATCTGCTGCGGCGTGTTGCGTGCCTTGTCCCAGGCGATGAGCATGGCGGCAACGCCATACACGCCCACATCGACAGAGCCCGAAAGCACGGCATCTTGCATGGCCGAGGAGCCCGAGAAGCGCCGGTAGCTGGCGGTGACGTCGAGACCGGCCGCCTTGGCCTGCTTTTCGACGAGCTTCATTTCGTCGGCGATGAACATGGGCAGGAAGCCGACGCCGAAGCCGATGCCGATCTTCACTTCAGTCTGTGCGGCAGCCACATTCGGCAGGACGACGGCAGCGAGCAGGCCCATGGCTGTGACGATTTTGCGTATCATGACGTTTCTCCCGTGTTGTGATCAAGCGGCCCTTTTGGGCTCTAGCGGCATGGCGAGCAGCACCATGACAGGCTTGTTGGTCTTGTTCATGAGCGCACGGGATTCTCCGGGCGCGATGCGGCAGGAGTCGAGCGGCTTCAGCACCGTCTCTCCTTCAGGCGTTTCAATCGTGAGGTGACCCTCGACGACAAAATAGATTTTCTCGATGGGCGAGGCATCGGCATCGGTGCGCCCGCCCGGAAGGATCTGCGACATGCCGAGCCAGAGCTGGTCCGAGGGACCGGCTTCGCGCCCCTGCAGGCGCAGGCAGCGCATGTCGAAATGCGCTGGTGGAAAGTAGGGCTGGGCCTCGTCGAAACGCGTGACGTGCATGGCCTACCTCGTGGGATCGAGAAGCACGCGGTCGCGCGCGGAGCCCATGACGGCGACATAGGCCTGCGCCGCAGCCGACAGCGGAAAGATCGCGCTGTCAACGATGGGGAAGGGCTTCAGGTGGCCGCTCGCAAAACCCGGCGCGAGTTCGCGCAGCACTCCGCCGGTCGCCACCGACGAGAGCGCGAGCGAGTCTATGCCGACATAGGTGTGACGGCCCCGGTAGAATTCAAAAATGTTGAACTGCACGATCTTGTCGATCGCCGAGATCAGGATCTGGCGGCCCATGAGCGCGAGCGCCTTGTGCGCATCCTGGAAATAGGGATCGCCCACGGTGTTGAAGACGATGTCCGCGCCCTTGCCGCCGGTCATGTCGCGAACCTTGGCTGCCACGTCTCCGGCGGAGGCATCGACGATCTCGACGGGGGCGGAGGCAAAGCCCGCATAGGGCTCGGCCCGGCGCACGACTCCGATGACGCGCGCGCCCTGCCATGCCGCAATCTGGGCTGCGGCCTGCCCGACCTTGCCATTGACGCCCATGACGAGAACGGTTTCGCCGGGCTTGGGCATTCCCGCGCGGCGAAAGCCTTCAATGGCGGTGACGAAGGGAACACCGATGCCGGCCGCCTCGAAGATCGAGATATTGGCGGGTTTGCGTACAAGCGCGTCCGCTTCGACCACGAGATGAGTGGCATGCGTGCCGTCGCGGCGGATGCCGAGATCGCCCGACGAGCCGAAGACTTCCGCGCCCATCCATTCGGCGGGTCCCTCGATCACGACGCCTGCGAAATCGCGGCCCGGCGTGCGCGGGAAAATCGCATAGGGCATCATGCCGATGGCGGCTTTCACGTCCGACGGGTTCACGGCGGCCGCGCGCAACTCGACGATCACGTCTTCGGGCCGGCTGCGGATGAGCGTCATTTTCTCGACGGTCGGCGTGACATGGCTGGCATCGACCGCCTTGGCGTGAAGACGCAGGCACGTCGCCTCGACCTGGCCGCTTACCTTTTCAGTGTGGGTTTGTGCAAGAGACATCAGGGGCTCCGAAATATGGGTCATGAAAGGCCGATCGTCGCGCGCGCCTCGTCGGGCGTGGCGATCTGGCCGCCGAGATCCTCGATCATGCGGCGGGCCTTTTCGACGAGCACGGCGTTCGATTCAGCCAGCACGCCGCGCGACAGATAGACGCCGTCTTCGATGCCCACGCGCACATGCCCGCCTGCGAGGTAGGACTGCGCGACGGAGGTGAAAGCGTGCCGTCCGATGCCGATTGCGGTGAAGGTGGCGCCCGGGGGCAGGAGATTGCGGGCGTAGAGAACCGTCTCGGGGCTCGGCTGGAAACCGTAGGCGACGCCCATGACGAAGGAGCACAGGGGAGATGGCTCCAGCGTGCCGTCCTTGATGAGATCGTGCAGGAGCGCGATGTCGCCCGAGTCGAACAATTCAATTTCCGGGCGGACGCCGGCCTCTCGGATGACCCTGGCCATGCGGCGCACGTTCTGCGGGGTGTTGATGACGACCTGTCCGCCCGAGTTCATGGTGTTGAGGTCGAGCGTGCAGATTTCGGGCTTCAGCAGCGCGATATGCTCGACGCGCTTTTCAGGTGCGAGCAGGGTCGTGCCGGGACCGGCGATCTTCGGGTCGTCGTGCGAGGGCACGAAGCGGCCGCCGGGGCCGGTCGTGATGTTGAGGATGACGGCGCTGTTCTTCGCACGGATGCGGGCGACGACGTCCTGATAATAGCCGATTTCCATCGACGGCTTGCCGGTGCCGGGCTCGCGCACGTGAATGTGCACGATGGCCGCGCCCGCTTCCGCCGCGCCCAGACAGGCGTCAGCGATTTCTTCGGGTGTGATCGGCAGATGGGGCGTCTGTTCGGGCAGCGTCAGGTTTCCCGTGACGGCGCAGGTGATAAAGACTTTGTCCAGAGGGCGACGCATCTTCGTCTCTCCTAAAGGGCCCGGCCGCCGTCGACGACGAGCGTCGTGCCGGTGGAATAGCCGAGGTAGGTGGCGCAGGCGAAGACGGCGGCTGCGACATCTTCCGGGCTCGCCACGCGCTTCAGCGGCGTTGTCGCCGCAGTCTTGGCGTTGAACTCTGCGCCGCGACCGGCCACGAAGCCGGTATCGACGACACCGGGCGCGACGCCCAGCACACGCACCTGTGGCGCCAGCGCGCGGGCGAGCGATTTCGTCATGACGTCGATGCCGGCCTTCACCGCGCCGTAGGCGATGCTCGAGCCGTTGCCGTTCAGCGCTGCGATGGAGGAAATGGAGACGATAAGGCCATCGCCGCTCGCCTTCAGCAGCGGCGCGAAAGTGCGCACGGTCGCGAATTGTCCGCGCCAGTTGACGCGAAACATCTCGTCGATGAGTTCGTCGTCGAGCGCGTCGAGGTCGGCGTGGGGAACAGGCTTGGTGAAACCAGCCGTGTTGACGAGCACGTCGAGGCGGCCATATCGCTTTTCGATCTCGTCGCGCAAGGCGAGAATTGTCTGCGTGTCAGCCACATCAGCGAGCAGGGCAGCGTGGTTTTTACCGGCGAAGGTCGGAAGAAGAGCCGCCGCGTCCTGCGCCTTGTCGGCGCCGGCGCGATGCGTGATGACGACATGAGCCCCGGCCTCTGCAAACATGCGGGCCGTTGCCTTGCCGACTCCGCCCGCGCCACCGACGACGAGAACGACCTTGCCTTGCTGCGAAAGTGGATAGGTCATGTGCGTGCTCAGTCTCCGAAATTACTTGATGGGCGGGCGCGGCAGCTTGGCCTCGCCGGGCTCCATCACGAATGTGTAGTCGAGCGAGTACCATGGGCCTGCCACGTCGCTGGCGGGCGGCGCGCCCGAGTCGTGGCGCTGGTAATTGCCGACGAGCGCGCGCGTGACGCCGAACACCACGTCCTGTTCCAGATGCTCGTCGTCATCGACGAAGACCTGCGTGACCAGCGTCTTGAACCCCGGCTTGAAGGCGAGGAAGTGCAGATGCGCGGGGCGGTAATGCGGGCGGTTCTGCGCGCGCAGCATGTCGCCCACGGGTCCATCGACCGGCACGGGATAACCGGCGGGCTTCACCGAGCGGAATGAGAAGCGCCCCTCCGCGTCGCTCGTGAACTTGCCGCGCAGGTTCATGTCGGCCTGGCTCTCGTCCTGATTCTCATAGAGACCGACGGGCGAGGAATGCCAGACGTCGACCTCGACTCCGGCAAGCGGCTTGCCTGCGGGATCGCGGATCTGGCAGTTCGCAAACAGCGTTGGACCCGGCGTGGGCGAGCGCACCAGCGTGCCGCCGCTTTCCGTGCGTGGCGAGTTCATGCGCCAGAACGGGCCGAGCAGGGCCGATGCGGTTTCGGTAGCGCCGTTGCGGCCGTTGTTGAGAAGGCAGACCAGCGTCGAGAAGCCGATCGCGTCCGAGAACAGGATGGCCTCGTTGTGGCTGTCGTTGGTCGCCTGTCCGATGCGGTTGAGGAACTCGATGCCGAGTTCGAACTCCGGCTCCGTCAGGGCGACTTCGCGCGCGAAGGCATGAGCGTGACGCACCAGCGCATCCATGATGACGCGCAAACGTGCGTCGTCAGTGCTGGACATGGTGGCGAGAACGGCCGGCGTGACCCCGGCTTCGTTTTCAATAATCATGGGATTGCCTCCCTGCAATCGATTGCAGTGATACTCTGCAATCGATTGCATGATGTCAACCGGCTGGTTTAAGGTGCGCCCAAGCCCAAGGACCTCTCTCGTGACCGACCATTCGCGCATCCCTCCCAATCTTCAGGCCGTGGCCGATGCCGCGGGCGTGCATCGTTCGACGGCCTCGCGGGCGCTCAATCCGGCGACCCGGCATCTGGTGGCAGGCGATGTCGCGGGGCGCATCGTGGAGACTGCGCGACGGCTGGGTTACCGGCGCGATGCGCTGGCCGCGAGCCTGCGCACAGGCCGCTCGCGTCTGGTCGGCGTCATCGTCCCCGACATCGCCAATCCGGTGTTCGGTCCCATCCTTCGCGGCATCGAGAGTGCGCTGGCCGCCTCGGGATATTCCGCGCTGCTCGTCAATGCGGGACAGGGCGAGGCGGAACAGATGCGGCTCGTCGAGGAATTGATGGAGCGCCGCGTGGACGGGCTGATCCTGGCGACCGCTCGCCAGAACGATCCGGTGCTGGGGGCCTGCCTCTCGGCGGGAACGCCGACCGTGCTCGTCAACCGCGCTGAGGAGAGTCAGCGTGCTTCCGCCGTGGTTTCGGACGATCGCGCGGGCATCGTTCTCGCCGTCCGGCATCTTGCCTCGCTGGGGCACAGGCGGATCGGGCATCTGGCGGGGCCGCAGGATCTCTCGACGGGAGCCTTGCGCCGCGCCGGCTTCATTGCTGGCGTGGAGGAGCTGGGCATCGGGGCCGCAGACGCCTGGGTGGCTGCCTCCGCCTATACGCGTGAGGCGGGCGAGATCGCCGCCCTCGAATTGATGGCGCGTTACGACGTGACGGCGATTGCCGCCGCCAACGACCTTCTGGCGCTGGGCGCCTATCGCGCCTGCGCGTCGCGCGGGCTCGTCTGCCCGCGTGACATGTCCATTGTCGGCCACAACGACATGCCGCTCGTCGACATGGTTGAACCGCCGCTGACGACGATCCGTATCTCGCACCTGCGCATGGGCGAAGAGGCGGCGAGACTTCTCGTGCGCGAGATCGAAGCGCCGGGATCCCTCCCGGAGCGCATTGTCACCGAGCCCGAGCTGGTGCTGCGGGCGTCCACCGCCGCGCCCCGGCAAGGCTAGTCATCGGCCTTTCTTGCCGAAGGTCTCGTCGAACAGCTTCTGCCATTTCGGGCCCTGGTCGACCTGCTCGGCCGCGTTGACGAATTCGAGCTTCAGCCCCGGCGGGGTGTGTGCGTATTTCACATTTGTTGCAAAGAATTCGTTCGCGGCGAGGATGGCCTGGCCGTCGCTCAGCAGCCAGTCCATGAACAGGATGGCTGCGTGAGGATGTGGGGCGGAGGCGGCCAGTCCGACGCCGTTTACGCGCGCGACGGCGGGGTTCAGGATGACCGGCGCGATGGGTGCGCCTGATTTCTGCATCTGTTCGAGCTTGAAGAGGTAGGTGGTGATCGCGAACGGCACTTCGCCGGCCGACACCAGCGTGGCGAGCAGGGTGTGGCCCTTGCGAATCGACACGCCGTTTTTCGCGACGATGTCCCGGAAGAGCTTCAGCCCTTTTTCTTCGCCCATGGCGGTCACGATGGTTGCGAACCAATCGGAGTCGCCCGCCTCGACGGCGAGCTTGCCCTTGAACTTGGGGTCCAAGAGATCTTCGTAGGTCTTCGGCCAGTCGACTTTCGGAATGGCCTGCGTATTGACGGCCGCCGTGATGATCTGGAGGCGTGTGCCAAGCCAGTCGCCCGGGGCAGAGGCTTGCGGTACCAGATCAGCGATGACCGGCGAGTTCACGCGCTGCAGGATTTTTTCACGATGCAGGGCTTCCAGCCCGGACTGGTCGGTCTCGAAGGCATCGACCTCGAAGCGGCCGCCGCGATATTCGGTCGTCGTGCGCTGGATGATGTCTTCGGAATTAGACCGCCAGACATTGATCTTCACGCCGTATTTGGCCTCGAAGGCGGACTTCAGCAAGCCCATGTCGGCGACGGTGTGGGACGTGTAAAGGGTGAGCGACCCCTCTTTCTTGGCCCCCGCGATGAGCCGGTCCGTGCGGTCGGCGCTGGAATAGCCGGCGATCTCTGCGACGCGGGACGCCTGCGCTGTTGCGGGGCGGAGGTTCAGGGAAAGGGCGGCGAATAGCGCGAGAGTGAAGCTCGCCACGACCTGCGTCGATCTCATCGGACTGCTCTCTCCCGTGGTGAGCCCTGTTCCGGGTCTCTTGGGATGAGATCTTAGGCCGGCTCCGAAGTTTTAGGCAAATGAGCGAAAGGCGATCGGAGTAGAGCGAGCGGGCCAGGCCCGCTCGCTCGATTGGCAGAGGATCAATCGGCGACGGCGCGGGTGGTGCCGGCCTTGCGATCCCAGAACAGGGTCACCTTGCTGATGCTGCAGAGATTGACGTTGTGGAATTCGGCTTCGTCCTCGTCTTCGTAGACGACCTTGATGTCGAACTTGCAGGCGCCGCCACCACCGCTGAAGTGGACGTTGACCGTGCCGCCATCCGGAACGGCATCGTCGTCGAGAATGTCGTCGCCGTACTTGTCGGCGTCGGCCGGGCTGACATAGACCTCGTCGATCTGGTAGCCGGTCGAATTGACGATCTGGAAGTCCTGCTTGCTTTCGGCGAGTGCGAGGCTGGACGCGAGAGTGGCGGCGACTACCGAGGTGATGAAGAGCAGCTTGCGCATGAATGGTATCCTGAATGTCGGCGCGGGTGGAAGGAGGCTCCACCAGTGCTGAAACTCTAGGTGAGCCGTGAGGGCGCTGCAACAAACAGCGCCGCCTCAGGTTAAATGCGCCGCAGGGTGTTGCAAAATCGTGCCTCTCGTCCCCGGCTTCAGATGTCGAGTTTCAGAATCCGTTTTGCATTCTCCCAGCCGACCTGGGAGCGGACGTCCTCGGAAATGTCCACGGTTTCAATGAAATGGGCGGCTTCCTGCGTGCGCTCGAAAGGATAGTCGGCAGAGAACATCACTTTGTCGGGCCCCAGTGCTGAAAGCGCGCAGTGCAGTGGCTCGGCGGAGCAGACGCCCGAGGTTGTCACCACGACGTTGTCGCGGATATAGGCGCTCGGCGGCTTCTTCAGCGTGCGGCCCTTGCGGTTGGCGATTTCCCAGCGGCTGTCGAGGCGCCAGAGCTGGAACGGGATCGCCTCGCCCATATGCCCGAGGATCAGCGTCGCGCCCGGATGGCGCTCGAACACGCCGGAGAAGACGAGGCGGAGGGCATGCGTCGCCGTCTCGACGCCCCAGCTCCACACGGGACCCCAGAGTTCGGAATGGCCGTCGTACATTGCCGGCGTGTCCACGGGATTGTTCGGGTGGATGTAGAGCGGCGCGCCCAGCGCCGCCGCGCGCTCCCAGAAGACCTCGTTGCTGTCATGGTCCAGATAGACGCCATTGGTCGAGCCGTTGACCATGGCGCCGGAGAAGCCGAGCTGGGTCACGCAGCGTTCGAGTTCATCGGCCGCCTGCTTCGGGTTCTGCATGGCGATATGGGCAAGCCCGCCATAGCGCTTGGGCTGCTTTGCGATCTCGGCGCCCAGAAAATCGTTCACTTCCCTGGCGCGGCGGATGGCGAGGGCTTCGTCGCGCTCGATCTGCACACCAGGGCCCGCCAGTGCGAGCACCGCGAATTCGATGCCGTGGCGGTCCATCTCGTCGAGCCGGCGATCGCCGAAATCAGAGAGGGCGACCAGCGCCTTGCCCGAGAGATCGGGGCTGATGTTGACGAAGGTCGAGGCCCAGTAGTCGATGAAATCGGGCGCCATGAAATGTTCTTCGAGCGCGATCTTCCTGATGGTCATGGGGCTTCGTCCTTTCAGACTTCAAAGATCTGCTTGGGGGTGGCATGCAGGCAGGGGCCGGGGCCGTGCGCGCCGACGATGTAATTGTCGCAGATGACCGCGAAGATGGCGTCGGTCTCGAAACCCGGATGGACCGCGAGATTCATGCCTTCCGCGATGCTCATCGTCTCGTCGCGGCGGATCAGCGGCCGCTCGACCATGTCGTAGCCCTGCCCATGCGAATAGAGCCGGATCTCCGGGGGCATGTCGTGTGCGATCATGTAGGTGTCGTGCGCTTCTGCGATCTCGCGGGCGGGCGTGCCCGGCCGGATCAGCGCCAGTGTGTGGTCCTGCGCGGCTTTCACGGCGGCGAAACCGTCGAGCAATTCCTGCGACGCCTTGCCGAGGCAGATGGTGCGCGCGATCTCGGTGTAGAAGCCGCCGGGGCCGTTGATCTCGATCAGCAGCGACAGGTGGTCTCCCGCCTCCAGCGTGCGGTTCTGGAAGTGGCGGCCCATGAAGCCGGAACGGGTCCCAATTTTCGCCGACGCGCCGAGAAAGATGCCCTGCTCGCTGCCGAGTTTCTGCGCCACGTGCTGGGCGTGCGAGGTCACGTCGATGTCGCGCAGGCCGGGCTTGATGAAGGCGCGGACGGCGGCGAAGACTTCGTCCTGCAAGGTCGCGACGCGGCGGATCAGCCCCTGTTCCTCGGGGCTCTTGATAGCCTTCAGCATTTCAACGGCGTCGGTGACATCGACCAGCGTGGCATCGGCGAGCCCTTCGCGCAGACGCCTGTCGAAGGCGGCCAGAAAGCCTGCGGGATTGACGAGACCGATGCGCTTTGCTCCGTGCGCCTTCAGGTCCGTGACCACGAGATCGGCGTCATAAGGGATCGTGTAGTCGATCGAGGGGAACGAGGGCGTCGTCAGGATCGTGCCGACACCGCGATGAATCTCGTCCTTGCCTTCCAGCACGCGGCGACCGCCGAACGGACCCATCTCGACGATGGTCATCAGGTCGCGCGCATGGAAGACGACGGTGCGTGGATAGCCATTGTTGGCGGGGATATCGGTGAACCATTTCACGCCGCCGCCGAGCCAGTCGTTGGTGGCCTGCACGACGAGCGCGTCCAGCTTCTGGTCGGCCATCAGCTTGCGCACCGCGTTCCAGCGGCGGTCGAGTTCGGCGTCGGAAATGCGCGTGAAAATGCGCGGATGATCGGTCATGTCAGCCTCGGACGAGGTTGCGGAAATCGGAGGTGCGGCCATCCACGAAGGCGCGCACGTTGTGAATGAGCAGCGGCAGGATCTGCTCGGCGTAATTTTCCGCCATGCCGCCGATGTGCGGCGTCATCAGCACGTTGTCCATGGACCAGAGCGGGCTCGATTGCTGCAACGGCTCTTCGACGAAGGTGTCGAGTCCCGCTCCTGCTATGCGGCGCTCGCGCAGGACCTGGACCAGCGCCTCCTCGTCGACCACGGGGCCGCGCGCGAGATTGAGGAACACGCCATGCGCGGGCATGGCTCGCAACACTTCGGCGCTGATGATCTTCAGCGTGTCACGCGTGAAAGGCAGGATCGCAATCAGGAAATCCGCGCGGGCGGCCACTTCCACGAGGCGTTCGCGCGGCACGATCTCGTCGAACCCCTCGACCTCAGTGCGGCCGGAGCTGACGCCGATCAGATGCATGCCGAAGGCCTTGCAGCGGCGTGCCAGATCTTCCGAGATCAGGCCGATGCCGACGAGCACCACGGTCTTTTCCTGCAACAGGCGCTGCGGGCGCCGATCCCAGATCTTGCGTTGCTGGTCGTCGAGAACGTGACGAACGTCGCGCGCGAAATTCAGCATGTAGAAGAAGGCCAGCTCGGACATCTGCGGGCCGTGAATGCCGCGCGCCGAGGTGATGGCCACGTCCTTGCGCAGTCGCGGCATCATGATGAGCGGATCGGTGCCCGTGGTGAGGGCCTGGATCCAGCGCAGGTCTTTGGCCTCGTCCACCATGCGTTCGGTGATGCATTGGGCGAGGCCCATGATGATCTGCGAGCCCGCGCAATGGGGCAGGACCTCTGCCTCGGTGCGCCCGGCATGCACGACGATGCCGGGGATTTCGGCTCGCAGACGCGCCGCGTAAATCTCGGCTTCGTCTTCGATGATGGTAATCTGGAGTGTCATCCGACCTTATCCGTAGAGACGCCTGGGCAGCCAGAGCGCGAGCTCCGGGAAGATGAAGAGCAGAACGATGAGCACGAAGGGCGCGATCAGGAAGGGCATGATGCCACGATAGATCGAGGTCAGCTTCACGTCGGGAACCTGCGCCTGGATGACGAAGAGATTCATGCCGACGGGAGGATGGATCAGCCCGAGTTCGACCACGATGACGACGATGATCGAGAACCAGATCGGATCGTAGCCATATTGCACGACCAGCGGCAGAAACACGGGCACGGTAATGAGCACCATGCCGATGCCTTCAAGAAAGCAGCCTATGACGACATAGGCGACGATGATGAGGGCCATCACCGCGAGGCCGGGAAGCTCGAGCGACTTGGCGGCTTGGGCCAGCAGCAGGGGCAATTGCGTCTGCACAATGAAATATGCGAAGAGCGTCGCGCCGATGACGATGGCGAAGAGAAGGGCGCTGGTGATGACCGAGCCTTCCACCGCATGCATCAATTGCTTGACGCCGAGGCGGCGCCCCAGAAGACCGAGCAGGATGGCGCCGAACGCGCCCACGGCGGCAGCTTCCGTCGGGCTGAAAATGCCCGCATAGATGCCGCCGATGGTGCCGGTGAAAAGCAGCAGGAACTGCCAGGGCTGGCGCAGCGCATCCAGCCGCTCGCGCCAGGTCACGTTCTCGACGGTGGGCGCATATTCGGGTTTCAGATGGGCGACCACGAGGGCCACGGCGATGTAGATCGCTGTCAGCACGAGGCCGGGGATCAGTGCTGCCGCGAAGAGCTTGGGCACCGATTGCTCGGCAATGGCCGCGTAGATTACGAGGATGATCGAGGGCGGGATGAGAATGCCGAGGCTGCCGCCAGCCGCGATGGAGCCCGTCGCCAGCCCGTCGTCATAGCCGGCCTTGCGCATCTCGGGCAGAGCGATGCGCGTCATCGTGGCGGCCGTTGCAATCGAGGAGCCGCAGACCGCGCCGAAACAGGCGGAGGCGCCGATGGCTGCGACCGACAGGCCGCCGCGAATTCCCGAGAGCAGTACGCGGGCGGCATTGAAGAGATCCGCCGAAAGGCGGGTCGAGGACGCGACGTCGCCCATCAGGATGAACAGGGGAATGACCGAGAGCGTATAGGCGGAGGACGTGTCGAAGGGCGTCGTGCCGAGAATGGCGAAGGCACTGGACCAGCCGCCGACGACCGTATTGCCCACGAAGCCGACCAGTACGAGCGCCGCCCAGACGGGCACGCGCAGGAACAGCAATAGAAAGAGACATCCGACGCCGATGGCGCCGATCCATTGGGCGCTCACAGGCGTTCTCCCCCGTGATGTCTGGTGACAGGCTGGAACATGGCGCCGATGGCGCAGAACAGCGTGCCGACGAGTCCGGCGATGGCGATGGCCCAGAGAATCCAGATCTGCAGACCGAGTTCGAGCTTGCGGTCGCCGTATTCGAAGGCCTGATGCGCGGGTGACGCCATGGCCCAGATGATGAGGGCGAGCAGCAGCACGGTCACGACATCGGAAATGCGGATCAGGATCGTCGCGACGCGGTCGCTGACCACGGAATCGATGAGGTCGATAACGATGTTCTGCCGCGCGAAGAAGCAGGCGGCGAGCCCATGGAAAACGAAGATGACGAGTGTCGCCTCGACGATGTCATAGGAGCCGTGGATGGGCGTGCCGAAGACATAGCGCAGGGTGACGTCGAGCACTGTCACCATCATCATCACGCCGAGCGCCAGCATGGCGAGTTTCAGCTGTGCGTTCTTCAGTTTCTCGGCGATGCCCCGGATGGGGTTCGTGTCGGCCATGCTCGTCTCCCAACGCATTGTGATGAAAGGCCGGCCGCTAGGGGCCGGCCTTCAGTCCATCATTTCGTATAGGCGTCGAGGAATTTGCGGGCTGGCTTGCCCTGCTTTTCGAGTGGATCGACGGCCTTGGCTACGATGGGCGCGAGAAGGCCCTTCACGGCTTTCAGCTCGGCATCCGGCAGGGTGACGATCTGCACGTTCTTGGAGAGCATATAGGCGCGTCCGGCCTTTTCATTTTCGTCGAAGGCGGCGCCGAATTTCTCGGCCATTGCCGGGCCCGTGGTCTTTTCGATCAGAGCCTTCAGGTCGGCGGGAAGCGAGTCGAATTTCGCCGGGTTCATGACGACTGCGAAAGAGGCCGTGCTGACGCCGGGCTCGAGCGAGTACTTCACGACCGTGCCCAGGTCGAAGCTCATGGTCGCTTCATAGGGGAAGGTCGCGCCATCGATGATGCCCTTGGACAGGCCGTCGGCTGTCTCGGCCGGCGGCACGGCGAGTGGCACGGCGCCGAGAGCCGGGATGATCTGGGCGAATTGCTCACCCGCGTAACGAATGCGCAGGCCCTTGAAATCCTGCACGCTCTTGATCTGCTTGTTGGCAGTATGGAACATCAGCGGGTTGGTGACCGCCATCCAGAGGATCTTCAGCCCCTGATGCTCGGCCGCCAGATAAGTCGGGGCCAGTTCGGTCAGGCGCTTCGAGGTGACGGCGCTGTTCGATCCCGCCGAGGGTGCCGAATAGGGCAGGCTAACGAGTTCGGTCAGCGGGTAGCGGCCGGGTGTGGCGCCATGCAGGCCCACTGCGATGTCCACCACGCCGTTGCGGGCGAGATCGAACTGGCGGTTCACCGGCCCGAGCTGCGAGGCGGGGAAGATGTTGAGCTTGAGGCGCCCGCCGGATTGCGCAGCGAGATCCTCGCCCCAGCGCACCAGTTCCTTCTGGAACGTGTGGTTCGGCGGGAGATAGTGCGAGACCTTGAGCTCATAGGTCTGCGCGAAAGCGCCGGACGTGAGCAGCGTGGCGGCGAATGCGCCCGCGAGAACCAGACGTGTGTTGGCCACTGGAGACTCCTCCTGGTGTGTTTCATCCCGATCGGCCCGGTCGCATCCTCCTTCTGGAGGCTCGCCGGATCCGCGATCTTTGTCGCGGCGGTGTACCGTATCATGGAACCAAAGTACCGCAATACGGTACTGTCCGCAAGCGAGGGATGGCCAGGGAGGGGTCTTCTTTCGGCCTAGAGATCAGCGGGACACAATGCCCTTGATGCGTTTTCTGAACGCGATAAGGCTCTTTGCCAGACCGTCGCGCTGCTCGGCGAACCGCTGCGAAGGGACGGGTATAGAAATAGCGATGGGACGCCCGAAGAGATCGAGCAGCGCTGTGCCCAGTGCCGAAATGCCCTCGCCGTGCTCTTCCAGATCAACGGCCAGATGCGTGCGGCGGATGCCTTCGAGTTCTTTCAGCAAAGCGGCGCGATCCGCGATGGGATGATCGGGATGCTCGGCGAGGCTCTTCTCGATGAGGTCGTCGGCATCCTCTGCCGAAAAGCAGGCGAGGATTGCCTTTCCATTGGCCGTGCAATGAAGCGGGAAGCGCTCGCCCACGGCGGACAGCGCGACGAGCCTGTGGCGGCCGGGCACCTGATCGACGAACACGGTCGAGCCGCCCGAGAGCACCGCGAGGTCCACGGTCTCGCCCACTTCCTCGCCCAGCGCACGCAGATGGGGGCGGATGAGTTCCGCAGTGTTGGACGCAACCGATGCGGCCACGCGGACAAGTCCTGGACCGATGCGTACGTCGCCGGGGCCGGACGCGATCACGAAATCTTCCGCAGCGAGCGCGGCTACGATGCGTTGGACGGTCGAGCGGGCGAGCTGCACGGATTTTGCGATCTGTCCGAGGCTCAGTCCATCGGGGTGGCTTTCCAGCGTGCGAAGGATGCTGGCTGCGCGGGCGATCACCTGGATGCCCGATGAGCCGGCGCTTTGAATCTCTTCCTTCAGGTCTTCCATCACGCTTCCGTCTTCTCTCTTGGAGCGGGCGAAATCCCCGCATGTTGTTTTGGGCCAAAGGGCCAATTGACCGTCATATGGTACACATGTATCGTATGATGGACCACAAGAACTCACGGCGACGAATAACAAAATTTCGCGCTAGGGACGGACGACAAACCAAGGAGAGCGGCATGCCGGTGACCATTCGTGGCATTGAGTTCGAGAGCAATCTCGACAACCCCATGGGCCTGGAATTCTACAACCTCTCGCACCGCTTCGGCTATCAGTCGCCGAACTGGCCGTACTTCGAGGATGTGAAGATCGAGCGCATCCACTACATGGCCAAGTCCGGCGTGCTGTCGCAGAGAATCACGACCAGCATGCACAATACAACCCATATCGATGCGCCGGCCCACGTCATCCAGGGCACTCCGTTCATCGATGAGGTGCCGCTGCCGCACTTCTTTGGAACCGGTATCGTCCTGTCGATCCCCAAGAAGATGTGGGAGCCGATCACCTATGACGATCTCGAAAAGGCCGGCGGACATGCCGTGCGCCCGGGGGACGTCGTGCTCGTCAACACCGGCTGGCACAAGCAGTACGAAGACAGCGAAGATTATTTCTGCAAGTGCCCGGGCTTCGTGCCCTCGGCCGGCGACTGGTTCGTCGAGAAGAAAGTAAAGGTCGTCGGCCACGACACGCAGGCCAACGATCACCCGCTCGCCACCGCCATCGGCCCGCAGCGCAACGGCCCGCTGCATCCCCATCTCGAAAAGGAATATTTCGAATGGTCCGGTGGCCGCGACTGGAAGGACGATTTCCCGGAGTGGGAGCCCGTGCATCGCAAGCTGTTCTCCAACGGCATTCTGGGCATTGAAAACGTCGGCGGCGATCTCGACGCGGTCACCGGCAAGCGCTGCACCTTCGCCTTCTTCCCCTGGAACTGGGATCGCGGCGACGGCTGCATCATCCGGCTCGTCGCGATGATCGACAAGAGCCAGAATTATCGCATTGAAGCCGGGGAGAGCTTCTGATGTTCGTCAAGCGCTTCCCAGACGCCAAGCCCTACGAGGCCCCCAACCACCGCGACGTCAAGGCGGTGCGGTTGCAGGGGTTTGAAGCAGGCGGTCCCACCAATCAGTGGGTGGGCCTGTCGCATATCCTTCCGGGCGGTGGCGCCGGGCCGGATGCCTCTCCCATCGAAAAGGTCTATGTGCTGCTCGAAGGCGAGCTGTGCGTGATCATCGACGGCAAGGAGACCGTGCTGCGTCGCATGGATTCCTGCACCATTCCGGCAGGCGAAGTGCGCGAGATCATCAACCGCACCAACGATGTCTGCTCGATGATCGTGGTCATGCCCTATCCTCCGGGGGTGAAACCATGACCTCCGAAGCTCTCAGGAATCCCCTGTCGCTGTTCGATATCCGCGGCAAGGTGGCGATCATCACGGGCGCGTCGGGGTCCTTCGGCGCGCTCGCGTCGGAAGTGTTCGCCGCGGCCGGCGCGCGCCTCGTGCTCACAGCGGGCAAGGCGAGCGAACTCGACAAGGTGGCGCAGAGCTGCCGCGAACTCGGCGCCGAAGTCGAGGCCGTCAACCTGCGTCCGGGCGATGAGGCCGCCTGTGCCTCCATCGTCGAAGCAGCCGTCGCGCGGTTCGGCCGCGTCGACATTCTCGTCGTGGCCTCGGGCAAGAACGACGTGTCCAAGATCGTCGACATGGCGCCGGAGCGGTTTCTCGATGTCATGGACGCCAATGTCACGCAGTCCTGGCTGATGGCGCGTGCCGCTGGCGCGCAAATGCTGGCGCAGGGCGAGGGCGGCAAGATCGTGCTGATGTCCTCGGCGCGCGGGTTGCTCGGTCATCCTGCGGGATACTCGGCTTATTGCGCCTCGAAATCGGCCATCGACGGCATTACCAAGGCGCTCGGCTGCGAGTGGGGCCCGACGGGCATCACGGTCAATGCGATTGCACCGACCGTGTTTCGCTCGCCGCTTACCGCGTGGATGTTCGCGGACGACGAGAAGGCGCAGGCAGTGCGCGCGGGCTTTCTTGCGCGCGTACCCAAGGGCCGTCTCGGCGAACCCGAGGATCTCGCCGGGCCTTTGCTGTTTCTCGCCTCGCGTGCTTCGGACTTCTACACCGGGCACATTCTCTATGCAGACGGCGGCTACACGGCGGGCTGACACATGAGCGATGCAAGGATTGCCATTATCGGCGCTGGCCTGATGGGCCATGGTCTCGCGCAGGTTTTTGCCCGCGCGGGGCATCGCGTCAAAGTCTATGACGCGATGGCTGCGAGCCTCGACACGCTGCACGCGCGGATCGAGGCCAATCTCGTCCAGCTCGAAGAGCCCGTGGAGTGCCTGGCGCTGGTCAGCGGGCATGCCGATCTGGGTGACGCGGTTTCAGACGCGGACTTCGTATTCGAGGCCGCGCCCGAAAAGCTCGAGATCAAGCGGGCGATCTTCGCGGACCTGATTCGGCTCGCACCCGCATCTTGTGTGCTGGCGTCGAATACGTCCGTCATGCCGATCGGGTCGATTGCCGAGGGGTTGGTGACGCGCGAGCGCATTCTGGGCACGCATTGGTGGAACCCGCCGTTCCTCGTGCCGCTCGTCGAGGTCGTGGGCACGCCCGACACCTCGCCGGAGGCCATCGCGGCAGTCATGGCGCTGCTGAAGGCGGCGGGGAAAACGCCGGTCATCGTCAAGAAGGACGTGCCGGGCTTTGTGGGTAATCGCCTGCAACATGCGCTCTGGCGCGAGGCCATCGCACTGGTGGCCGAGGGCATCTGCGATGCGGAGACGGTCGACACGGTGGTGAAGGCGAGTTTCGGGCGGCGGCTTGCCGTGCTCGGGCCGCTGGAAAACGCCGATCTCGTCGGCACCGACCTGACGCTCGACATCCATCGCACGGTGATCCCGCACCTCGACCACACACCGGGTCCGTCGCCTTTCCTCGCCGAACTCGTCGCCTCGGGCCGGCTCGGCATGAAGTCTGGCGAGGGCTTTCGGACATGGACGCCGGAGGAGGCGCAAGCCTTGCGCGCGCGCGTCTTCAGCCATTTGCGAAAGCTCAATGCCTCCGAGCGCGACGCTTAAGCGCCGCGCCATCCGCCCGATCTTTTCTGGAGTTCCGCATGAGCGACCCGTCGAAGAAAGTCATCATTACCTGCGCAGTGACAGGCGGCATTCACACGCCGACCATGTCGGAGTTCCTGCCCGTCACGCCCGCCGAGATCGCGGAACAGGCCATTGCCGCTGCCGAGGCGGGTGCATCCATCCTGCATCTGCACGCGCGCGATCCCATCGATGGGCGGCCGACGCCCGATCCCGCCGTGTTCATGCAATTCCTGCCGCGCATCAAGCAGGCGACCGATGCTGTCATCAACATCACGACGGGGGGCGGCCTCACCATGACGGTGGAGGAGCGGCTCGCTGCGCCGCTCGCGGCCTCGCCCGAAATGTGCTCGCTGAACATGGGCTCGATGAATTTCGCGCTGCACCCGCTGGCCGACCGCTACAAGGACTGGAAGCACCCCTGGGAAGAGCCCTATCTGCGCGGCACCAAGGATTTCATCTTCCGCAATACGTTCGGCGACATCGAGCGCATCTACAAACTGCTCGGCGAGGGGCAGGGTACGAAGTTCGAGCATGAATGCTACGACGTCGGGCATCTCTACAACCTCGCGCATCTGCTCGACCGTGGCTTCTTCAAGCCGCCCGTTTTCCTGCAACTCATCTTCGGCATCCTCGGCGGTATCGGCGCAGATCCGGCGAACCTCATGTTCATGAAGCAGACGGCCGACAAGTTGTTTGGCAGCGAGTACCGCTGGTCGGTGCTGGCGGCGGGGCGCTCGCAGATGCCGTTCGCGACGCAGGCTGCGATGATGGGCGGCAATGTGCGCGTCGGTCTGGAAGACAGCCTGTTCATCGGGCGCGGCAAGCTGGCGACGTCCAATGCCGAGCAGGTCGCCAAGATCCGCCGCATCGTCGAGGAACTCGGGCTCGAGGTAGCGACGCCTGCGGAAGCGCGTCAGGTGCTCGGCCTCAAGGGCGGCGACCGCGTGAATTTCTAGGCGCAATAAAGCCCGCGCGGCTCATGCTGCGCGGGCTGTTCTTTGCAGGCTTTATTCGGCGGCGTGCGCCTGCGTCTGCACAAGCGTGTTCACCAGGTTGAGCGGCGAGTCCGTCTCCTCGAGCATGCCCCAGCTCTTCACCCATTCCGTGGTGCGTTCGAGTTCGTCCTGCGGGATCGGGGCGGGATTGCAGACGACGAGACGGTCCGCGCGCAGGTCGGCGACCGTCATGGTGCCGATCTCGGCGTCCTTGCCCTTATGATAATCGATGAAATATTGCAGGTACTTCTTCTTGTCGGCGTTGATGCGCCTGACGGCTTCGCGCACCGCGCGATTGAAGGCCGCATAAGTCTCCGCATCGACCTTGTCGGAGGCCACTTCCGTTCCGTGATAAAAGGCCGAGCAGACGGAACGGCAGCCGTTCTTTTCGGCGAGCGAGATGTAGGGCTCCGTCAGCGTGGTCGCTTCGATCTCGCCGTTCATCATCGCATTGTAGCGATTGCGCGAGCCGCTGGGCGCGGGCAAGACCTTGATGAGATCGCGCGGCAGGAAGCCGCTGAGCATGTGCAATGCAAGATAATGTGTGCCTGCGTAGAAGGGCACGCCGACCGTCTTGTTGGCGAGCTGCTGGGCCGTATAGACCTCCGAGTCCGGGCGCACCATGATGGCCGCATAGGTCACGATACCACGGCGTCCGAGCTGGCGGCTGCCGACACTGGTGTCTTCCACGCGGCAGTAATTGCCCCACTCGCAGGCATTGTACATGTCTGCTTTGCCTTGTTCGAGCAGCTTGCCGTGGCTGCCAAAGGGATTGACCCCGAGCGGGTTGCTGGCGTCCTTGGCGACGGTCTTCAGTCCGGTTTCATCGCGGTCCGCCCATTCGACCTGAATACCTTCCTTTTCGAAAAGTCCTTCATTGAAGGCGACGAGTTCCGGCAGTCCCTGAAATGGCGAGGTCGATTCAAGTACGAGCTTTTTCATGCGAGCGCTCCCTGGTTGTGACGCGTCATGCCGATCGAGCATCGTTCTTGCGGACACTCGCCGAGGCATCTTCAGTCGGATTGTCGAGCCCGGCAATCCCGAATATTGAGCGGAATGCCGAAGCTTGCGGCTCCGCTCGCCAGCCGCATATGCGTCCTGCCTCTACTTGCCTGCGATAATGGCACGCGTCTCGTCCACGAGTGCCTTCGGGGTCGCGAACAGCTTCTTCAGCAAGGCCTCGACGCCCTTTGCATCGGTGGGATTGACCTCCTCGTTCGCAGCGCGGCGGTCGGCGATGAAGGCGGGGTCAGCCATGGTCCGGTCGAAGGCGTTGCGCAGCGCCTGTGCGCGGTCCGCAGGCAGCCCGGGTGGCGCGAAGAAGGGGCGGCCCATGATCTGCGAACCGATGACGAGGCCGAGGATCTGGCGCTGGCGGTCAGTTTTGGCGAATTCGAGAATGGCGGGCGTGTCCGGCAGCCTCGGCGAGCGCTCCAGGGTGAGCGTTGTGAGGATGCGGAGTTTCCTGCTCGTCACCCATTCGGGCTTTGCCATCATGAGGCTTGAATAGGACCAGCCGCAGCGGCCATCGACTTCGCCGCGCTCCACGGCCAGCATCGCCTCGGCGCCTGCGGGATAACCGTTGATGAGACGCCCTTGCAGATCGAACAGGTTGTCGAGCACTTTGGTGAACATGTCTTCGTCGGAGCCGGGGCCCAGACCCGCCAGCGTGAAGGGCACTTTCTGCGCGTCGGCGATGGTGTTGACCTGCGGATTGCCCAGCAGCGCGCAGATCGTGAGCTCGGTTGCCCCGTTGCCGATCCAGGTCACCTTCATCGGATCGAAGGCCGAACTGGCGGTGCCTGCCAGAAGCTCCATGACTGGGGCGCGCGCCAGCGCGATCAGCGAGCCGTCCTTCGGGGCCACGTTGTAGACGTAGTTCGTCGCGGTCAGGCTGCCGGCGCCCGGCATATTCTGCACGACGACGTTGGGATTGCCCGGGATGAACCGGCGAATGTGCTTGGCCACCGAGCGCGCATAGAGGTCGAAGCCGCCCCCGGCCGAATAGCCGACCACGATCGTCACCGGATGTGTCTTGTAGAACTCCTCAGCGGGTTCAGCGCGGGCAACCCCCGCGAGCGCGGCGAGCAAGCCCAATCCGGCAAGACAGTTCCAAATGCACTTGCTCATGCGGCTTTCCTCCACTGGCGCGGCACTCAAGGACCAGGCAGCACTGCGAGCCAAGCAAGCATCGTTCCATTTCGCGCGCGGCGGCGCCAGTGCCGTTCGCGGCCGGCCGCGCATCACGGAGCGTCAGTTGTTAACCTTTCGCTAACCATACTGACGCTACGTCTGGACCTAGCCATTTGTTTACCAGTTCACCCTAGAATCCAAAAAGTCCGAGTCACGAACAGGGCGCCCAGCCGTTTTCTGGCTGATCTGGCTCTAAAAGCTTCGAAGCATACTGCGCAATTGCCGCGCAGCTAGATGATTTTTATGAAGAAGATTGCGGATTATCCTATGAAATTGCCTCGGACCATCCAATACGGACGACGCGCACCCTCGCGGTTGGGAGCGTATGCCCGGGTCTTTTTCGCGGCTTTTCTGATCGTTCACAACGGCGTCGTCGCGATGGCGCAGGATCTGCTGCCACAGGGCGGCAATGTGATTGCGGGCAAGGCGACCATTGGCAGCCCGGCTTTCGGGCAACTCAGGGTTACGCAAGATTCCAACCGGGCGATCGTCGACTGGAACAGCTTCTCGGTCGGCGCGGGCAATGGCGTCACCTTCGTGCAGCCCAATGCAGCCTCCGCGATCCTCAACCGCGTGACGGGTGCGACGACGTCCGAGATCGCGGGCAAGGTTTCGGGTAACGGCCAGGTTTATCTCGTCAATCCGAACGGTATCTCGATCACGCCGACCGGCACCGTCGATGCCGCCGGCTTCGTGGCCTCGACCCTCGACATCACGAATCCCGATTTCATCGCCGGCAAGAACAGCTTTTCCGGCAAGGGCTCGTCGGCGGCCGTCAGCAATGCGGGGCGCATCACGGCGTCGCGCGGCGGCTTTGCGGCGCTGCTCGGCGGTTCGGTCTCGAATTCCGGCACCATCAATGCGCCCATGGGCCGCGTTGCGCTGGGCTCGGGTGAGGCGGCGACGCTGGACCTCGAAGGCGACGGCTTCCTCCAGGTGGCGATTCCAAGCCGCAGTACCCAAAGCGGGGCGCTGATCGACCAATCCGGCAAGATCGCCGCGAACGGGGGGCGTGTCGAACTGCGCGCCGCCACGGCCAAGGATGCCGTGCGGAACGTCGTCAACATGCCGGGCTCGATTTCGGCGCGTTCGGTCTCGGGGCGCAACGGCGCCGTCGTCATCGATGGCGGCGAGGGCGGATCGGTTCAGGTTGCGGGCCGCATCGCCGCGACCGGCGGACGCGCCTCGAATGGCGGCTCGGTTCGCATCTCGGGCCAGCAGGTCGCGCTTCAGAAGGCGCGCATCTCGACTGCCTCCAAGGCCGGCAAGGGCGGCTCGATCGTCGTCACCGGCCGCGAGATCGTCCTCGCGGGCTCGCGTCTCGACGCTTCGGGTACGCGGGGCGGCGGATCGATTCGCGTCGGCGGCGATTTCCATGGGGCAGGCACGCTTCCCACGGCACAGACGACCAGCGTCGATTCCACAACCATCCTGAAGGCGGATGCCACACAGGCGGGCGACGGCGGCTCGGTCGTCGTCTGGTCGGACAAGGCTACAATCTATGCGGGCCAGATCTCCGCGCGAGGCGGTGCTACATCGGGCAATGGCGGCATGGCCGAAGTGTCGGGCAAAGAGATGCTCGACTTCAATGGCGCCGTCGATACGCGGGCACCCAACGGGCTCAGGGGAAGCCTGTTGCTCGATCCTTATGACATCGTCATCCAGACGGCGTCGGGCACGCCCACGGTCACCTGCACGACGGGCACCTGCACGCCGTCGGGCACCATTTCCATCCTCACCGTAGCGGCGCTCCAGGCGGCGCTGGCCAGCAGCGACGTGACGGTCACCACGGGCGCCAGCGGCACCGATGCAGGTAATATCACCGTCAACAATGCGGTGACCTGGAGCAGCGGCTACAACCTGACGATGATCGCGGCGGGATCGATCAACCTCGCCGCTTCGGTTACGGCGACCGGCGCAGGCAGCATCAACCTCACGTCGGGAAACACCTTCTACGTGTCGTCGGCGACTCTCTCGACCGCGGGCGGCAACCTGACAGTCAACGCGACCTCGCCCGGCGGTAACGGGATGGAGTTGGTCAATGCCACGATCGCGGTCGGCTCGGGCACGGGTTCGATCACCAGCACATCCGCCGGATGGGGCATGCTCCTAGGCACCTCCAGCTTCAGCGCAAGTGGTGCGGGGTCGCTCACGATCTCCGCCAACAGCGCGAGCATAGGAATCGAAGTCGGTTATCTTGCGACAATCACGACATTGGGCACCGTGTCCATCACAGGCACGAGTACCGGCGGGTCGTTTGGCGTCCATGGAAACACAAGCGGGGGCGGTTTCAGGCTCGTCGACACCGGGGGCGACCTGACTTTCACCGGCAATTCCGCGAACAATTGGGGCATGCGAATGTACGGAGGCGCGATACTGACGAATTCGGGGTCGGGCCTGCTGTCCGTCATCGGCGTCAGCTCGACCTCGGTCGGCGCCGGCAACCCCGGCGGCGCCATGACGACATCGGGCAAGGTCCTGATCAAGGGGACGTCCGGGTCTCTCGACGGACTCAATATAGCCACTGCGGTGACGAGCACCGGCGGCAATCTGACCCTCACCGGCATTTCCACCTCCGGCACGGGCGTGGGCATTTTGGCGGCCGTGACAAACAGCGGCGCAGGGGCGCTCGTCGTCAACGGCACCAGCGCGTCCAGCTATGGTCTGCTCCTGGCCTATAATGCCATCGCCCTGACGAATTCGGGCGGCGGTTCGATGACGTTCAACGGGACTGCGACCGCCAGCGGCGGCGTGGGTGTCCACATCGCCGGAACCACGACCTCCGGGGCCGTTTCCATCTCGGGAACAGCGGTCAACACCTCCGGCATCGTTCTCAACGACGTCACCGATTCCTCGGGAAATCTCACCCTGACGGGCTCGTCGACGTCGGGCCCCGGCGTCACGATCGCCAATTCGCTCGTCAACAACGGCGCTGGCGCGTTCACCATCAGCGGCACCAGCACGTCGGGCACCGGCATCCTGTCGGCGGGCGGTTCATCCTACTCGACCACCAACTCGTCGAGCGGCACGATCAACATGACCGGCGCGGGTGCGACAGGCATCAATCTCACGGCCGCGAGCGCACTGACGCTCGGCGCGGGCACGCTGACCGCCACCAGCGGCGGCTTGCTGATGACGGTCTCGGCGGGCACCATTACCAACAATGCGGCGCTGGTCGCGTCGAGCGGCGCGGTGACATTGAGCGGGAGTGGACTGCTGACGCTGGGTGCGAACGTCAACGCCAGCGGCGTCCTGTCGTTGACGGGCTCCGGCTACGCCCTCAACGCCACGACTCTCACCAGCGCGGGCCTCTCCTTCGGGAATACCAACGCGGTCACGCTGACGGGCGCGGTGGCGGTCAATACTTCCGTGGCCAGCACCATCGCCAACGTGATGAGCGGAACAGGCTCGTTCACCGACAGTGGAACGGGCCGGCTGACGCTGACAGGCGCGAACACCTACACGGGCACGACAACGATCAGCGCGGGTGCATTGCAGATCGGCAGTGGGGGCACGACTGGGACGCTGGGCACAGGCGCCGTGACGAACAACGGCACGCTGGCGTTCAACCGCTCGGACAGCGTCACCGTCGCCAATGCCATCTCCGGCACGGGCACGCTGAGTCAGGCAGGCGCCGGGAGCACGGTTCTCTCTGCCGCCAACACCTACACGGGCACGACAACGATCAGCGCGGGCGCATTGCAGATCGGCAGTGGGGGCACGACGGGATCGCTCGGCACAGGCGCGGTGACGAACAACGGCACGCTGGCGTTCAACCGTTCGGACAGCGTCACCATCGCCAATGCAATCTCCGGCACGGGTGTGCTGAGTCAGGCAGGCGCCGGGACCACGGTTCTCTCCGGCACGAACACCTACACCGGCGCGACAAATGTCGCCGCGGGCACGCTCACGGCAGGATCGACGTCGGCCCTGGGTACCAACTCGGCTGTGTGGGTGGGCAGCGGCGCGACGCTGGACCCCGGGGGTTTCTCCAACAGCATCGGCTCGCTCAACGGGAACGCGGGCGGGGTGGTGATCGACAACGGCGCCGCCGCCATGCTCACCACCGGCGGGCTGAACACCTGGTCCACATTCAATGGTGTGCTCAAGGACGGGACGGGCGTTCTCAGCTTGACCCAAGCCGGTACGGCACCCCTGGAGCTCGGCGGGGCCAACACTTTCACAGGTCCGCTACAGATCGATTACGGAGCTGCTTGCCCCTGTAACTACTCGGTCGTAATGGCCACCACTGGCTCCCTGGCAACAAACTCCATCGTTCTCGGCACGGCCGGCACGACGTCCGGTAGTGCCACTATCAATTTCTTTGGCAACAACCAGGCCACGAACGCCGTCATAACCATGGTTGGCGGAAGTGGCGGGGTTGGAAGCTTCAACTCGGGTGTCGTGGCGATCAGGGGCACGACCCAGAGCTTCGTCGGCCTGGTAGATGCGTATGGGCACGGCGAAGTACAAACCGTAGACAACGCCAGCGGCTTCAATGGAACGCTGATCCTGACGGGGAGCGGGAACTACAACTTCGGAGGATGGATCGTCGACTCCGCCTATAGTGCAGGGAATACACTCTCCCTAGTCAAGCAGGGGACCGGCACTCAAATACTGTCGCACAGTACGTATAGCGGCACGACGACGATCAGCGCGGGCACGCTTCAAGCGGGCACGAGCGGGGGATTTTCAGGCAACTCCGCCGTCACGGTCGCGAGTGGCGCGACGCTGGACCTCGGCGGGTTCTCCAACAGCGTCGGATCGCTGGCCGGCGCGGGAAGCGTGACCGACACTGGCGCAGCGGCGATCCTGACCACGGGCGGCAACAACAGCTCGACGACGTTCAGCGGCGTCATCCAGAACGGCACCGGCGCAACGGGTTTGACCAAGGCGGGAACAGGCACCTTCACGCTCACAGGCGCGAACACCTACACGGGTGCGACAAGTGTCAGCGCGGGCACGCTCAAGGCTGGAAGCACTTCGGCTTTCGGGACCAATTCGGCTGTGACTGTCAGCTCCGGCGCAACGCTCGATCTCGCCGGGTTCAGCAACAGCATCGGCTCGCTGGCTGGGGCGGGCGTTGTCACCGACAGCGGCGCTGCGGCGACCCTGACCAGCGGTGGGGCGGGCACGTCGACGACTTTCAGCGGCGTCATCCAGGACGGGACAGGCGCGGTCGCCCTGACCAAGGCGGGCGCGGGCACCTTCACGCTCACAGGCGCGAGCACCTACACAGGCACGACGACGATCAGCGCGGGTACATTGCAGATCGGCAGCGGCGGCACGTCGGGGTCGCTCGGCAGCGGCGGTGTGATCGACAATGGCACGCTCACCTTCAACCGTTCGGACAGCGTCACTGTCGCAAATGCGATCTCCGGCACGGGTGCGCTGACCCATGCGGGCACGGGCACGACGATTCTGACGGGCGCGAACACCTACAGCGGCGCCACGACGATCAGCGCGGGCACACTGCAGATTGGAAATGGCGGCACGTCGGGAACGCTCGGCACGGGCGCCGTGACGAACAACGGGGCACTTGTCTTCAGCCGCTCGGATGCGATCAGTGTATCCAACGTCATCAGCGGCACCGGCAACATCACAGCCACCACGGGTGGGCTGACAGTCGGCGGCGCCTGGAGCGGCACGAACATCACCTTGACCGCGAACAGTGGCGGCAGCATCACCACCGCGGCGCTGTCCGCCAGCTCCGGCGGGGCCATTACCATCAGGTCGGCCAACCTGATTACGATCAACGGCGCGATCAACGTCGGCACGGGCGGTGGTGCCGGCGTCACCATGCAGGCCGACGATTCCATCGTCCTCCTGGGCGCAATCACCACGCAGGGCCAGGCGGTCGTGCTGAACTCCGATCGCGATGGCAGCGGCGCGGGCGCTATCTATATTGCCTCCACATCTATCGCGACCAATGGCGGATCGCTGACGATGGGCGGCGGGTCCGACCCCACGACGATGCCCGCCTATGGCACGTCCACCTACAACAACGGCGTTTACGTATCCGCATCCAGTCTTTCAACCGGCAGCGGTAATATCTCTATCCGCGGGACGTCGAGCGGGTCGAGCACTTCGATCGCAGGCGTGCTTATCAGTAACTTCTCCAACGTCACAACGACCTCCGGTAACATCACCATCGTCGGCACGGGCGCGGGGAGCGGGGCCAACGACTTCGGTGTGAATATCGGAACCGGCTTTATCGCGACGGCGACCGGCGCGGTCACAATCACCGGCACCGGCGGCACGGGCAGTTCCAACGATGGCATCCGGCTGACGAACAGCACGACGGTAGACGTGGCCGCCGGCTCTCTCACGCTCAACGGCACATCGCGCGGCTCCGATAATTCCTGGGGTGTCTTGAGCGCGAGGCCTATTACGTCGACCAGCGGAGCCGTGTCGATCACAGGCACCAGCAACAGCACGTCCGGAACGGGCAACGGAGCCGTGGCTTTCGCCAACAGCGCCGCGACCGTCACGACGACCGGCGGCGCTTTGACGATCACCGGCCACCTGGGCGCCAGCGCCGTCGGCTTGGGCATTTCCTTGTCGGGTGCATTGTCCACCGGCGGCGGCAGCATCACTCTCCTGAGCGACCAGAGCGGCGGGACAGGCGGCTCGGTATACGTCAGTGCAAACGCCACCACGACCAGCACTCTCTCCATGACGGGCGCGAGCTACGCGCTCAATGCCACGACGCTGACCAGCGCGGGCCTGTCGTTTGGAAACACGAATGCGGTGACCCTGACCGGAGCCGTGGGTGTGAATACTTCCGTCGCGAGCACGATCGCCAATGCCATCGGCGGAACGGGCGCGCTGACCGACAGCGGCGCGGGCACGCTGACGCTGACAGGCGCGAACACCTACTCGGGCACGACAACCATCAGCGCGGGTACATTGCAGATCGGCAATGGCGGCACGACGGGATCGCTCGGCACGGGCGCTGTGATCGACAACGGCACGCTCACCTTCAACCGCTCGAACAGCGTCACTGTCGCCAATGCGATCTCCGGCACGGGTGCGCTGACGCAAGCGGGCACGGGCACGACGATTCTGACGGGTGCGAACGCCTACAGCGGCGCAACGACGATCAGCGCGGGCACGCTGCAGATCGGCAGCGGCGGCACGTCGGGATCGCTCGGCAGCGGCGCTGTGATCGACAACGGCACGCTCACCTTCAACCGTTCGGACAGCGTCACTGTCGCCAGTGCGATCTCCGGCACGGGCGTTCTGACCCAGGCGGGCACGGGCACGACGATTCTGACGGGTGCGAACACCTACACCGGCGCGACGACCATCAGCGCGGGCACCTTGCAGATCGGCAGCGGCGGCACGTCGGGGTCGCTCGGCAGCGGCGGTGTGATCGACAATGGCACGCTCACCTTCAACCGTTCGGACAGCGTCACTGTCGCCAATGCGATCTCCGGCACGGGTGCGCTGACGCAAGCGGGGACGGGCACGACCATTCTGACGGGCGCGAACACCTACAGCGGCGCGACGACGATCAGCGGCGGCACGCTGCAGATCGGCAATGGCGGCACGACGGGAACGCTCGGCACGGCCGCCGTGACGAACAACGCAGCACTCGTCTTCAGCCGCTCGGATGCGATCAGTGTGTCGAACGTCGTCAGCGGCACCGGCAACATCACAGCCACCGCGGGCGGGCTTACAGTCGGCGGCGCCTGGGGCGGTACGAACATCACCTTGACCGCGAACGGTGGCGGCAGCATCACCGCAAATGCGGCACTGACTGCCAGCAGCGGCGGTGCGATCACGCTGACGGCGGCCAATCTGATCACCCTGAACAGCGCGGTTTCAGTCGGCACCGGCGGCGGCGCCGGCGTGTCGCTCCGGGCCGACGATTCCATCGTCATGACTGCGGGCTCGAGCATCACGACGCAGGGGCAGGCGATCGTGCTGAACTCGGACCGCGATGCGAGCGGCGCGGGCGCTATCGCACTGACGGGCACGACACCGCTGCCCGTACTCATCAACAGCAACGGCGGCACCTTGACGATGGGCGGCGGGGCCAACCCGACGACGACGCCGGCCTACGGCACGACAACCTACAAAACCGGCGTGCTGCTCGACAACACAAGCGTCGGGACCGGAACCGGAGCGATCACGGTACGCGGCACTTCCAACGCGTCGGGCACTGGCGTCGCAGGTGTGTATCTCGTTAATTTCGCGTCCCTGAATACCTCGTCGGGCGCGGTCTCGGTGACCGGCACAGGCGTCGGAACGGGGGTCAATACCGACGGCATCGCGCTGAATTCTGGCTTCGTCTCGTCCGCGACAGGTGCGATCACTCTCACTGGTACGGGTGGCACCGGCATCTCCAACATGGGCGTTCGCCTCGATCGCTACTCTTCTGTCCGGGCTACCGGCGCGGGCGGCTCCATCGCTGTCAACGGAACCGCACAGGGCGCCAGCGGCTCGTACGGCATCCTCAACTCAGTAGAAGTGTCCACGACAACCGGAGCATTGTCGCTTACCGGCACAAGCAACAGCACGTCGGGGTCGGACAACTGGGCGGTCAAGTTCGTGACCAACGCCGTCGGCAGCCCGACGGTTCTCTCCACGACCAGCGGTGCGCTGACGGTCACCGGCAATATCGGCGGCGGCAGTGTCGGCTCCGGACTTTCGCTCGGGTTCGGTTCCCTCTCGACGACAGCCGGCGGCAATATCGCTCTTGCGAGCGACCAGATGACGCTTGCGTCCACTATTTCGAGTTCGGGCACTCTCACCCTTCAGCCGGTGACCGGCTCGGGAGGCGATGTGACTATAAGCGGGGCACTGTCCTCGACCGGCGCGACGACGCTGAGCGCGGGCGGCGCGCTCGCCATCAACGCAAACGTGACGGCAGGCGGCCCCCTGTCCATGACGGGCGCGAGCTACGCACTCAACGCCACGACGCTGACCGGCGCGGGCCTGTCGTTCGGCAATACCAACGGCGTGACGCTGACGGGCGCGGTCGCGGTCAACAGCTCCGTTGCCAGCACAATCGCCAATGCGATGATCGGGGCGGGATCGTTTGCGGACAGCGGCACGGGAATGTTGACGCTCGGCGGCGCGAACACCTACAGCGGCGCAACGCTCGTCAGCGCGGGCACGCTCAAGGCCGCAAGCACCTCGGCCTTCGGTGCGAATTCAGCAATGACCGTCGCCTCCGGCGCAACGCTCGATCTCGGCGGATTCAGCAACAGCATCGGCTCGCTCGCAGGCGCGGGCATTGTCACCGACAGCGGCGCTGCGGCGACCCTGACCAGCGGCGGGGCGGGCACTTCGACGACCTTCAGCGGCGTCATCCAGGACGGGACAGGCGCGATCGCCCTGACCAAGGTGGGCGCGGGCACGCTCACCCTGACTGGGGCCAACACCTACACCGGCACGACGACGATCAGCGCGGGTACATTGCAGATCGGCAGTGGCGGCACGACGGGATCGCTCGGCACGGGCGCGGTCGCCGACAATGCGGCTCTCGTCTTCAACCGGTCCAATGCGATCACGGCCGCGAATGTCATCTCCGGTACGGGAACGCTGACGCAGGCAGGTGGCGGGACCACGACGCTTTCAGGCACCAACACCTATACCGGCGCGACCAATGTCAGCGCGGGCAAGCTCCTTTCAGGAAATGCCACCGCGTTCGGATCGAATTCGGCCGTGACTGTCAGCTCCGGCGCGACGCTCGATCTCGGCGGCTTCAACACCAGCATCGGCTCGCTGGCCGGTGCGGGCACCGTCACCGACACGGGCGCGGCTGCGCTTTTAACGACCGGCGGCGACAACACGTCGACGACCTTCAGCGGCGTCATTCAGAACGGGACCGGCGCGACGAGCTTGACCAAGGCTGGAACGGGCACGTTCACGCTGACAGGCGCGAACACCTACAGCGGCGCGACGACGATCAGCGCAGGTACATTGCAGATCGGCAGTGGCGGCACATCGGGAACGCTCGGCACGGGCGCCGTGACGAACAACGGGGCACTCGTCTTCAGCCGCTCGGATGCGATCAGTGTATCCAACGTGGTCAGCGGTACCGGCAACATCACAGCCACAACGGGCGGGCTGACAGTCGGCGGCGCCTGGAGCGGCACGAACATCACTTTGACAGCGAACAGTGGCGGCAGCATCACCACGAACGCGGCCCTCGCCGCCAACTCTGGCGGAGCCGTCACGCTGAAGGCCGCCAATCTGATCACCCTGAACAGCGCGGTTTCCGTCGGCACCGGCGGCGGCACCGGCGTGTCGCTGCAGGCCGACGATTCCATCGCCATGAATGCGGGCTCCAGCATCACGACGCAGGGCCAGGCTATCGTGCTGAACTCTGACCGAGATGCGAGCGGCGCGGGCGGCATCGTGCTGACCTCGGCAACGATCACCAGCAATGGTGGCGATGTCACCCTGTCGGGCGGCAGCGGCGCGACCGTCGCTGCCTTGCAGACCAGCGGCTATGCCATGGGCACGAGCGTCAGCGGCAAACAACGCGGCGTGTTGCTGAACGGCTCGACGATCACGGCGGCCGCGGGCAATGTGTGGCTGCGGGGTATCGGCGGATCTTACGCCGGGCAGGACAACAACGGCGTCGATGTCAGCAGCACTTCCAGCGTCTTGACCACGACAGGCAACATCACTGCCGTGGGCACGGCCGGCGGCTCCGGAGTCAATACTTTCCAGCGGGGCGTGCTTGTCTACTCAAACAGCTACCTGACGAGTTCGAGCGGCAACATCACTGTTTCCGGCACGGGCGGCAGCACCGCCGGCGACACTCAGTTGGGCGTCCACGTGAGCACCACCGCCTACCTGACGACGGGCGGGGCCGGTACGATCACCGTCAACGCCATCGCGCCGAGCGCGGCCACGGGCGCGAGCTCAGGCGCCTTCGCGATCGGAGCGAATTCCGGTATCCGCAGCAACGGCTCGGGCGACATCACGATCAACGCAACGCAGAACGCTTCGCCACGCGGGATGTGGGCGACTGCAGGCACGGCGCAGGTCGGTCTCGGGGCTCTGACGGGCTCCTACACGGGGACGATCACCGTCAATGCGGATATCGCCGCGCTGGCTTCGGGTTTCGCCTTCTCGGGTAGCGGCGCGCTCGTCATCCAGCCCATGACGGCCTCGACCAGCATCGGTCTGGGCACCGGTGCGTCGGGAACGCTGAACCTGGATGCCACCGAACTGGCCTCAATCCAGAGCGGCTTCTCGTCGATCAGAATCGGCTCGCTGACCGGGACGGGCGCAGTCGATGTCCGCGCCTGGGCTGCCAATGCGCCGCTCAGTATCTTCAGCGGCGGCGCGGGCGGAACAGTCGCCATCAACGGCGCGCTGTCGGGCTCGACGATCGGGCTGCGGGCCGGGGCGGGCATCAGCGAGGGTGCGTCGGACTCGATAACCGCGACGAATCTGTCCGCGCAGGCGGGCGCCTCCATCGCGCTTCTCAATAGCAATGTCATCGGCACCTTCGCGGCGGCCTCGACGGGCGGCTCTGTCGGATTGGCCAACACGGGGGCTCTGACGATCAGCAGCGTCAACGGCATCGCCGGGATCAGTGCCGCGGCCACCGGCAGCCAGATCATCGCGACAGGCGCGCTTTCCGTCCTGCAAAATGTCTCGACGTCGGATACGTCCTCGGGAGCCCTCCTGCTGGCGGCCGGCGACGGCACAGCCGCGGGCACCGCGAGCGGCGGCAATATCAGCTTCAGCGGCTCGGGCGGCGTCTCTGTCGGCGCGGGCGGAACCGCGAAGCTCTACACCGGCAGCATATCCGGAAGCACGAGCGCGGCATCCCTCGCAACGGCAGGCGGCTTCCGTTACGCCAGCAATCGGACGACGACAGGCTACACGCGGGCTCTGGGAGCGGGTGTCGATATTATTTATCGCGAGCAGCCGACGCTGACCGCCACCATTGCAACCGGCGGCGTCACGACGCGCGTCTACGACGGCACGATTACGGCACCGACCTATTCGACCAGCGGAACCGTCAATGGCGACACGCCTGTCATGACGGGCTCTCTTTCTGGCGGCACGGCCGTGAATGCCGGCAGTTATACATTTGGGATGACCGGCCTCGCAAACGATCTCGGCTATGCGATGGCTGGGAGTAGCGTGAATTACACGGTGGCGCAGGCCGCGCTCGGGGTGACCGCGGCCAATGCGAGCAAGACCTATGATGGTCTGGCCTTCGGCGGCGGCAACGGGGTGACCTATGCCGGCTTCGTCAACGGCGAGACGGCCTCGGTTCTCGGCGGCACGCTGGCCTATGGCGGCGCGGCGCAGGGGGCGGTCAATGCGGGCTCCTACGCGCTGACGGCCTCGGGCCTGACCTCGGGCAATTACGCGATCAGCTACACGGCGGGTTCGCTCACGGTGGCGCAGCGCGGGTTGACGGTGAGCGCGGATGCGCAGAGCCGGGTCTATGGCGCCGCCAATCCGGCGCTGAGCTATACGCTCGGCGGTCTCGGGCTGGTCAACGGCGACACCCTGTCGGGATCGCTGACGACCGCCGCCAGCGGCAGCTCGAATGTCGGGTCCTATGCCATCGGCCAGGGCACGGTGGCGGCCTCTTCGAACTATGCGCTGACCTATACCGGCGCCAATCTCGACGTGACCCAGCGCGGGTTGACGGTGAGCGCGGATGCGCAGAGCCGGGTCTATGGCGCCGCCAATCCGGCGCTGAGCTATACGGTCGGCGGTCTCGGGCTGGTCAACGGCGACACCCTGTCGGGATCGCTCACGACCGCCGCCAGCGGCAGCTCGAATGTCGGGTCCTACGCCATCGGCCAGGGCACGGTGGCGGCCTCTTCGAACTATGCGCTGACCTATACCGGCGCCAATCTCGACGTGACCCAGCGTGCGCTGAGCGTTACGGCGAACAATATGGACAAGGTCACGGGGAGCCCCGCGACGTTCGGAGGAACTGAATTCCGTACCTCTGGCCTCGTGAACGGCGACCGGGTTCTTTCAGCCGCGCTCTCCAGCCTCGGCGCGGCGGCCGCTGCACCGTCGGGCACCTATTCTCTTGAGGTGACGGGTGCGACGGGAACTGGGCTTGCCAACTATGTTGTTTCCTACGTGGCCGGCACCATGATTGTTGCGCCCCGATCCTTCGTTACGGCTGATGTCGCTTGGACCAATGTGGTTGCCAATCCGAAAACATGGGCCACTTCGGCCGTGCCTTCGCTGCGGCTTGCGGAAACGGCCGTTGTATGGGACCGCAGCCTCGACCTCCGGTTAAATGACTCGGCATCATTGCGGCTGAAGAAGGTCGGCGGCTTTACCGTTCTGGAATATTGAGTGGATGAGTCGTCGCGGGAGACTGGTTCTGGTCTCCAGGGACTTGTTTGACACGGTAGATCGTACAGTATGCGCATACAGCAGCCAGAACAGGGCTACGATATGCGCTTCCTGCCGATGTTGTTTAGAAAAATCGTGCGCACTGGGCGGATATACCTGATCGGTCCAGACGGATCGAAGTATCAGGCCGGTCCGGGTGGTGGCCCGGAGGTGACGCTGCGCATTCTGGATCCCAATCTGGATTGGAAGATCGTCCTGGATCCAGAACTGAACGCTGCCGAAGCCTTCATGGACGGAACGCTCAAAATCGAAGATGGCGGCATCCACGATCTGATGACGCTGATCTTTGCCAACAAGCGGCACTTCGACATGAGCGGCGGGCAGATCGTCTGGAGTGGCGTCGCCCGAAAATTACGCCGTTTCATGCAGCATAATCCGATCGCGCGTGCGCGTGCGAATGCACGGGCTCATTATGACATCGGCAACGATCTGTTCCGGTTATTCCTCGACCGGGACATGCAATATTCCTGCGCCTATTATCGCGACGGCGACGAGACCCTTGACGAGGCCCAGACCAAGAAAAAGCGGCACATCGCGGCCAAGCTGGCGCTGAAGCCGGGGCAGACCGTGCTGGATATCGGATGCGGCTGGGGTGGGCTCGCGTTGTATCTGGCGTCGGTCGCGGACGTGAAAGTCGTCGGCGTCACGCTCGCGGAAGAACAATACCGCATGGCCAAAGAACGGGCGCGGGCGGCCGGCCTCGCCGATCGCGTCGAATTCAGGCTTTGCGACTATAGGTCCGTGCAGGAAAAATTCGACCGCGTCGTGTCGGTGGGCATGCTCGAGCATGTAGGGGTCACGCATCTCAGGGAATATTTCCTGGGCGTGCGCGACCGGCTCGACACCAATGGTGTCGCGCTGATTCACTCGATATCCAGCAAGGCTCCGCCGGGCATCACGTCGACGTTTCTGCGAAAATACATTTTCCCCGGCGGCTATGCGCCTTCGCTCTCGGAAACATTCGCCGATATCGAGCGTTCCGGACTGTGGGCTACGGATGTCGAGATTTGGCGCGTGCACTATGCGCGAACGCTCGAGGAGTGGCGGCGGCGCTTCGTCGCGGCTCGCGATTCAGGCCGTCTTCCGCCTGCCTACGATGAGCGTTTCCAGCGAATGTGGGAGTTCTACCTTTCGGCCTGCCAATGTGTGTTCGACTACGGCTCGAGCCACGTCTTCCAGATTCAGCTGGCGCGGGAGCGCGACGGCGTTCCGCTCCACCGCGATTACATCGCACAGACCGAGCGAGAATATGCCGAGCGCGAGCCGGCCTTCATGGAGCGCCTTTGGGCTTCGGCCGATGCTGCGTCCGCTGAGACCCCCGCCTAAGTCACCAAAACCTTCGCCACGTCGACAAACAAGCGCTCCGGCACGAAGTCGCCGCGCCGGGTGGACGAGAGTTTCGCTACCAGTTCGTCGTCATGCACGACGCTGATACTGTGTTCACCCGCGAGTTCAAGCAGGTCTGCAACGAGATCCGCATCGACGTTGGCAATGACCATGGGCGGGGCGGCCTCCGCTTCGACGTAGTAGAGCGCCACGGCGCCCGTCTTGCCGGTCAGGATCAAAGCGGCTTGTTCGGGCCCGGGAATCTTACTAGCTGCGGCCATTTCGTTGCGGAATTCCTTCCGCTTTTTCCGGATCTCGGGCGAACCGAAATCTTCTTTCTGTTCACGTTTCATCTCGGTATCGGTCATCTTGTTCTCGCGCGCGAACAGTGCCCGCGAAATCTTGAGATCGAGCACGCCGAAAACCAATAGAACGAGAGCAATCAGCGCCCCGACCTCAAGCAAAAGCTGCCAGGTCAGCGGCAGAACGCATGTCAGGCCACAAAAGGGAGCCGCCATGATGTCGCTTGCATGCCGGGCGAGAACGGCTGTCGCGCATACAATAAAAACACCTGTCTTTAGGAGACTTAGCCCCATGTCCACCCATGAGCGGAGTTTGAATCGCTCTTTTGCATTGTGCCAGGGGTTGATCTTCTGCAAGTTGAACTTGAGCCGAGACGGGGAGATGACGATGCCGCCAGCATCAACTATCGACGCCAGAAAAACCGCGAGAAACGTCACGACAAGTAGGATCCCAAGGCTGAAAAAGGCCGAATTCCAGAGGATGCGGACGGAACTTGCGCCGACATCTGCGTCGCCATTCACGTCGAGGGCCTCCACCAGCATTGCCTGCAGCCCACTGGAGAAGCGGTCGGCGAGCACCACCAGCGCGATGAAGGGTAACAGAAAGGAGCCCGCGCTGCGCATGTCCTGGGCAATTGGAATCTGCCCCTTTTTGCGCATGTCGGCGAGACGGCGCTGGGATGGCGGATGCTTCTTTTCCTCGGGCGAGTCCTGGCTCATCGCGAACCCTGAACATAGGCGAAGATCGAGGTGACCGTGGTTTTAAAACCAGTCTCTGAAAAGGTGTAGACGAAGGCACCATAGATTGGCAGCGACAGCAGCGCCGCGATCGATTTGCTCATGGAACTGAGTTCACTCGTCGACATCTGCTTGGAGACCCTGCCCACGGCGCCAATGACGAGTTCGGTGATCAGCATGACGATTAGAAGCGGCGCGGCGACACTGAGCGAGAGTTCCGCGATGCTACCAATGAACCGTCGCGTCAGCGCCATGAGGCTCTGGTCGACCAACGGCGCGAAGGCATTGATATCGAGAGCTGAAAACGACGTATAGAGGATGTCGAAAATGATCCGCAGCCCCCCGGAGGAAACAAGCCAGCTCATGACCAGAAAGGAATTCAGCTGGCCCATCACCGATACTTCAGCCGTATTGAGCGGATCGAAAATGCTCGAAGCATTGGCGCCGCGATAGGCGTCCAATATGTCTCCGGCAGCCTGGGCGCCCCATATAGGCAGGCCGCACAACATGCCGAGGACAGAACCGAGGATGATTTCCTTGGCCAGGAGTGCCAGCAACACGAAAGCCTGAGCATCGGCGGCGGGTAAGTTGTTGCCCACAGGCGAAGCACCAAGGCCGAGCGCAAGCGCGATACTTAGAGCGACACGCAGGATGCCCGTGATATTTAGCCAGGAAAACAGCGGAAATGTCAGGAAAAAACCAAAAAAGCGACAGCTGGCCAATGCAATCGTCAGGAGAACGAAGGGGTCGAACCGACCGAGCCATTGCATGATGTTCGCGTCGAAGGACAGCATTATGGCACGACCTGGCTGAACGTGCTGGCTGTGAACTCGACGAAGGGATTTGCCATAACACCTCCGAGTAAAAACAGAACCAGAACAATCACCAGTATCTTGACGACCTGAGGCAGGGCCTGGTCCTGTATCTGGGTCAGCGATTGAAACAGTGCGAAGGAAAACCCGATCGCTGCCGCGATCAGCAACAGCGGTCCCGCTAGGAAAATCGTAGCTATAAAACCGCGCTGGATAAAATCGAAGAGGAGGTCCGATTGCATGACGACCTCATTTATAAGACAGAAGCAACATGTCGAACAGGCGCTCCCATCCATTGACCTGCACGAACAGGAGAATCTTGAGGGGCGTCGCAACGGCGGTCGCCGAAATCATCTGCATGCCCAACGCAATCAAAACAGCACTCACGATAAAATCTATCGCAATGAAGGGGATGTAGATCAGAAATCCTGTCTTGAACGCCTTGGTCAGTTCGTCGAGAAGAAAGGCGGGGATGACGACGGAATATTCCGTGCCGAGAATGGTGATCTTAGGATTGCGGCGCTGCACGTGCTCGGCAAACATCTCCCGGGACGCCGGCGCCGAATTGTCCATCATGAATTGCCGAAAAGGCTCCGCAGCCTCGGTGGCCACCGCGGTTACCTGGGCTACGGGCATTTCGGCAAGGCGTTCCACTGGAACCCTTGCCAGGGCAGCTGTGGTCACCGGTTGCATGATGTTCAAACTCAGGATCATCGCGATTGAGAAAATGATCAGGTTCGGCGGTGTCTGTTGAATGCCGAGTGCATTTCTTACAATCAGCAGAACAATCGTGATCTTCGTAAAAGCAGTCGAGACCACAGCCAGAAGGGGAATAAGGCCGACGAAGGTCATTAAAGTCAGAAGAGGCGTTAATCCGCTCATGAGAACGCAAAACCTTATTTGATAATTTCAAGGATCCGAAACCCGGCTCTGCCATCGACTTCGACGAGCTCGGCTTTGCCGATGTGCTTCCCGGAAACGAGCATGGAGACTTGGCCCACTTCCGTCTTTTCGAGCTGGAATACATAGCCCGGAGCGATCGTTTCTAGTGCCACGAGCGGCAGCGAAACGCGGCCGGCATCGAAAACGATTTCCACCTGGACCCTATCCAGGTCGATCCCGCCGGGAAGATCATGTTCCTCATCTTCCGGGAGGTGATCTCTCGTTCCGGTTGGATTCAGAATCCGACCGGGCATCGCCTCGCTGCCGGCAGCGTCCCGCGGGTCGTCCTGCATGATATGGTCTGCCTCTTCAAAAGAAATAAAACTGTCCATGGATTCTAACGTCTCGACCTGCTGCCCGGAATCGGCATCCAGGACAGTAATGGACTCTACGGCGATGTCGGTTCCGTCGATGCGACAATCCAACTGAATATAGCCTTTCACTAATATGCTGCAGTCGTTCCAACGAAAATTTTCCACGAGAATGACGTCGCCGACCCCGATACCCTCCACCACGGACGAAGTGGTTCGATAGGTCGCAATCCGTATCCGCGCGTCCGACGGGATTTTGCTTCTAATATCGCTGTCGTCCTTATCTAGTCCGTCTACGTATTGTGTCATCAGGAAATCGGGCTTTTCTCCTAACGCCAAAACTGCGACCAGGCTACGCTCCCCGAGCCGCACCCGGAACGGCCAGCGGCTCGCTCCGGGCAGAACGGCCTTTGTTGCAGCAGAGACCATGAAGCCGGATTGTAAACCGGTGGGCAGATTACCTATTGCGAGTTCGCGAATGAAACAGCGCGCCGCCTCGGCAATCGTCGCGGGGCCAGTGGGCATCAGAAGAGGCTCGATGTCCTGCATCAAATCCAGGCAAGCGTTCAATGGCAGCTCGAGCTGCCATTGACCCCCGTTTATCTGACCGGAAATCACGAATATCTCGGGCTGTTCCAAAAGCTTAGTGTGGAGGATGGGCAGGAACGACAGTGCGTACGACCCGCCACTCAAGGTTCCTTCACGAAAATTGCGTGCCAGAAGACACGCACGCTCGGCGTCGGTGGCACTCAAGGTCTCAGCTTGAAACGGCCTGATTGGATCTGATCGGATCGGCAATTCGATGTTCATACTCGCATGCTCACTGGAGGGAAAAGGCATTGGGTCATACGGTACTGTCAGGCCCCGTTAGTGTCGCGGCGGCGCTCCGCGGCTCTCTCTGCTTCACGACAGTCCTTCCGCGATAATTCCTGAAACTCGGAATATTTAACTTCGCGCCGTACCGACAGGGCCGCTGCGCGGTGTAAGGCTGTTTCGCACTCCTCCTTATGCGAAGCGGCCTCAGCCTTTTGCTCGTCAACTCGCGTCTGTAAATTCTGAAGCCTTCTCCGGATCACACCTCGTGCCTCCATCGGCTTGTGAGAGCCGTCGAAGACGAGCGGTTCGTTCAGGCGGGAGTGAACAGCCACTGACTCTCGGTCGAGCGTCTGATAGGTGGCGTCCACCTCGCACAACGCCTTTTGCGCTCGCGCTAACCCAAGTCGTGCGATGCGATAGCGCAGACCAGCCAGCGCCTGAAGGTCGGCGAAAGTACTCGCGCTCATGTGGCAATTTCATAAAGGGACTGCAACGTATCCTCGAATTCGCAGCTCTTGTCCGACTGGCTTAAAAAGGCCTTCATCGCGGGCTCAGCGGCAATCGAACGGTCTGTAAACTCGTCGTGGCCGCTCTGATACTCACCAACCCGGATTAACATGTCGATATCCTCGCGCGCATTGACCAGCGCACGGAAGGTCGTCGTAGCCTGCAATCGCTCCTCGCTTACAATTTGTTTCATGCTGCGGCTAAGGCTTTTCAGAACATCGATGGCGGGATAGATGCCCCGCGCTGCGATGGTCTTCGACAAAATAATATGACCGTCGAGCAGGGACATCGTCTCTTCAGCAATAGGATCGTCGATGATCTCCCCCTCCACCAGGATCGTGTAAAGTGCGGTTATCGAGCCACTCTGGAAGCAACCGGCGCGCTCGAAGAGGCTAGGCAGACTTTCGAATACGGAAGGTGGAAAGCCACGCCGGGTCGATGGTTCACCCCGGGCCAGGCCGATTTCGCGCAGCGCGCGGGCCACGCGCGTCACGCTGTCCATGATCAGCAGCACACGCAAGCCTTTATCCTGAAAATGCTGCGCGCAGGCGGTTGCAGCAAAAGCCGCATTCAGCCTTTCGGCGGGCGGGCGATCGGACGTGGCGGCAATGATGCAGATCCTGGAGGCATTCTCTCGGTATTGCAGTCTCTCGACCAGCTCTACGACTTCGCGGCTCCGCTCGCCAATGAGTCCTACGACGATTACGTCGGCGTCGGCTCCGGTCGCAATCTGTTCAAGCAGGGTCGATTTTCCCGCGCCGGCATTGCCATAGACCCCGATGCGTTGTCCCTCACCAAGCGTCAAGAGACCATCTATCGTGCGGATCCCGGTCTTGAAAATCGTGGCTATCGGTTTGCGCTTATCTGCCAGCGGCGGCTCGGTCCTCAAATCAAGAAATGAAACCGGCTCCTGATGATCGGCGCTGCCGGCGAATCGGGACTGAACACGACCATTCCAGTCAAGGACGCAACCAAGCGAATTGTCGGAAACCGCAAACTGCGGCTGCTGGCGTGAACTGATGATTTCAATCCGGCGCGACAGGCCGGTCATGTGGCCCAGGGGGGCCAGCAAGGCGGTCTGGCCTGACAGGCCAACAATTTCGGCCCGGCCGCGCAACCCGGTTGCCGGCTCCATCAGCAAGCATAAATGCCCGATCTCACCATTGGGCACTCTGGCCTCGATCAGGGCACCCTTGACCTGTTCAAGCTGCCCTGAGAGCGCCAGGGGCATGGTTTGGACCGCCGCGTTGATCTGGTTGAGCCTGGTGCTCATTCGGTCCCAGCTGTTCAGGAGACACATGGGGGTCATTCCAGAACACCACTGACCATTTCCACGGCGTGATTTGCCTGGGCAGCCAGGCCGACGTGCACACGACCCAGAATGCTCTCGACGATGACTTCCCCCGGCAGAAGATCTGGATCGGCCATCACGCGCCATCCCACTGCACCGGTCGCATCGGCCTTGCCGCGGCCATAGGCCTCAAGGTCTGCGACATCGGCTGGGCAAATCATCACGGAGACGTTCTGCCGATAACCCTGGCGGCTTAAAACCTGTTCAATGGCGGCGCGTGGTGCGTCGACGGGATCGAGCAGGCCAAAGGCCACACGAATAGCCTCGGTCACAGTATTGGTGAGCTGGCCAGTCAGGTGCTGCCCCTGCGCGTCCAGTTCCTTGATGAGGGTTGCGATCTGTTCGACGTATATGTCGCGGCCCTGGGCAGTGCCTTTGGCCAAGCCTCTTTGGGCGGCTTCGGCAAAGCGGCGGTTCACCTCCTCCCGGATTTGATCCTGGAAATGATCGTCCACGAAGTCCTTGGCGCGCTGAGTCGTTTCCTGCTTCTCACCGACGGCGGGTGGAGAAATGTTCGATGTCGGGGGAGAGGCTGCATCCATGACGAAATCAGCCAGTTTGTACCGGGATTCGAACTTGGCACGCGGTATCAGGGTCATGACGCGCTTCCTTCAAATGTGTGTACGGTCCGTCTTGTCAGCTCGCATAACCTGCCTGCGGAATAATGTTGATCGGCGATCAAGGTCTTCGTCATTGCAAGCCAGGGACCGAGGGCGGTGTCTCTCTGGAGCCAGAGATCGACCCCGAACCGTCCGGCATTCACCGCCGATGCAACCTCGAGTTCGAATTTCGGCAGGCCCATCACGAGGTCCGATTGTTCAAGGGCGAAGCCCACCGCGTCTCCACCGAAATGCGCAATGAAGGGAGCAAGTTTTGTTTTCACAATCCCCTGCGGCTGGCCCGACAAAAAATACGCGATGCCCACTGCGGCCTCCGTCCGGTTTCTAACACCATCGCTGCCAAGGACGAGTCTAAGTGCTGGAAGACACGACTCAGTCGGGGTGGGCAGTCCATGCGCCTTCTGCAGTTCTTCGATCAGATTGCGCTGATCCTGGCCCGATCCGCCGCGCTCGACGCACGAGCGCACTCGCCGATCCAGATCGGTCTGGGGAGCTCTCGCCGCCACGGACTGCAACACCAGTCGCCGAAAAGCGGCCAGGAGAAACAGCCAGTGCTGCCGTCTGGAATCTTGACGTTTTCGGATGCCAATCCCTCCACGCCACTCGCTACAATCTCCCGTGTCTGGGCGACGATCTCGGTAAGTTCGGCTGACTCTCCATAACGAATGATCACAGAAGCGGATGCAGGCGAGATCACGGTGCCCCGCAGGTCGAACTGGGCCAGTGCGATATGGACGCGCGCAAAGCTGATGCCGCGCAGGGCCGAGACGCTGCGGCTGAGGTCTTGCGACAGTGCAAAAGCGAAGCGGGCGCGCTGCTCCAGAGGCGATTGCATGAGCTTGCCGCCCGGAAAAACATCGTCGATAGACTTGAAGCTGTCTCTCGGATAGCCGGCATTCGAGAGCAACTTTACCGCCACCGAGAAACTGCTTTTGTCGATCTTGATGCTGTAATGGCCATTTTCCCCTGCGACGCGGGTGGCGGGCACTTGCGCGTCCAGTAAGACGGCCACCATTTCATTGGCGTCCCGCTCGGTCAGGCCGTTGTAGAGGTTGTCGCCGCATCCCGACAAAGCGACCAGTGCAACTGCTGCGAGAACACGTGTCAAAGACTTGCTGATCATCGTCATTGCCCCTGTTGAATTCGCTTTAACGAGGACGTCGTTGATGAAAGGGCGGTGACGACAACCCCCGGTACGATGGCGCGGGCAGAAGCGTTCTTGAGTTCGTCCAGCGCTTCCGCCAGCTGAGGAGGCATCTCGACCTTCTCCTGCACCGTTGACGGGCTGCCGGCGGACGTAGCTTTCGTACCGAGGCTGGATGACGTGCTCAGGTCGTGTTTCGGTACCAGGGATTTGAACACGTCCAACAGATGGCTCAGATCCCTCGCCGGTGACACAGGTTGCGTGACGCTGGCTGGCTGAAGCGCGCCGGTCGGGGCAGCGGCATTGACCTGAGCTGACTGTTGGAGCTGAAAGCTTTGCTGTGTCGAAGGGCTGACCATTCCCGCAGCCTCTGTCCCAAGTTTCGCAGCATCGGAAAAATTAAAAGCAGCTGGACTAATAAGTGCATCTGTCATTTTGGTCCGCCCTATTCAGGTTCGTCGATAGCCTGGTTCAAAATATCGATCGCGGCATTTGTCGTATGTATGAAGGTGAGTGTCATGCTTTGTAGAAAATACGCCAGGAAAGTAGGATCCTTCATCACGTCAGTCGTTGGCGCGGGGTCAGTGTCCGCAGCTTGCCCAGTGTCTACCGGGCCTTTAATCGCGGGCGATCCAGTAACGTCCATCAAAACGCCTCCTCGAAGCTGTTTTTCCAATCATTATTCGGTGCCGATGCTGCAAAAGGCAGATCTATTTTGAGTGGGCCCAGCTTCCGGATGTCCTTTGCATGTTCAAGCTCCGGATGGCTGAGGACCGGCACATGAATTCCGTGTTCGAAGAGCAGATTCCAAAGTCGAGCACGTATCGATGCAGGTGCGCTGATTGCAATGCGCGGATACGCGAGTTGGTAGCTCCTGAGCGCCTTGTCTATCTGGGCCGCCGCGTCTGCCAGATTGTTCTCCTGCCCATCAAAATCCGTGAGATTTTCAGGGTCCCGCAGCGCGGCTTCCAAAGCCTGCAGGCTGTCCCGATGCAATTCAAGGACAGCAATGCTTCCCTTCTCATCGACCAAACCTGACAAGATCTGTGGTGCCAGGGCGACACGCGCATCTCCCAGTAATTCTTCCGAACCGAAGCGGTGCGAAATGCTGTTGAGCAATTCGGAGAGCATCGTCCGGGCATGTGTTATGGAAACACCTTCCTTCAGCAGCCTGCATAAAACTTCAGAGAGGGTCTGAAGTGGAATTTGCTGCTGAACCAACTCCACCAGACGCGGAGACTGGCGCGTCTGAGCGTCAAGCCAGAGCGAGGCGTCATCGATCCCGAAGGTTTTTGGCGATTGACGCCCCATTTCTTCAGCAATGGCCCTGACAATCTGCTCGCGGGTTTGGCCATCCGCCATGTGAAGTACTTTGGCATGCACACCATCGACGACGATCGACAGGGCTGCGGGGGGCGCGGTCTCGAGAACACTCCATTTTGGCAGATGAACGCCACATCCCAGCCGGTTGGCGATGTTTTGCACCGCATCCGCCAGACTTTCGCCGATCTGAAGGGCGTTCAGCCGGTCAAACGTTGCCCGCTGACATTCAATGACGAGGGGATCGCTGAATTTGGCTGCTGGCAGGGAAGCGTTCTTCTGAACGGCGCCGGCGAGGGCCGAACCAGGCGTCTCCGCCATCGCCTCCTTCTTGGCTTTTGAACGCAATGCGCCGGTGTACAAAAGAGCTCCGCCGATCAGTCCCGCTAACGGCAGTAGAACGAGCGCAGGAAACCCGGGGATCAGGCCAAGACCGCCAATGGCGCCCGCCGCAGCCCACATCGATTTGCGCTCTCCTGAGAACTGCCCGACGATATCGAAGCCGAGGCCGCCCTTTTCCTCTTCCTGTGTGATGCGGGTCGTCAGGATGCCTGCAGCCAGCGTCGAAAGAATTGACGGAATTTGGGCGACAAGTCCGTCACCGATGCTGAGGACGAGAAACAGGTGGGTCGCTTTTTCGGTCGACAATTCGAGCATCATCGTGCCGATCAAGAGACCGCCGATCAGGTTGACACAGACGATCAGCATCGAGGCTATGCAATCGCCTTTCACGAAGCGCATGGCGCCATCCATCGAGCCGAAAAACTGGCTTTCCTGCTCAAGCCGTTGACGGCGCTGTTTGGCGGCCTCTTTCGTCAGATCGCCATTGCGCAAATCCGCGTCGATGCTCATTTGCTTTCCGGGCAATGCATCGAGGGTGAAGCGCGCGGTTACCTCGGCGATACGCTCACCGCCCTTGGTGATGACCATGAACTGGACGATGGCAACGACCAGAAAAACCACAAGACCGACGACCAGATTGTCCCCGACAACGAATTCGCCGAAACTTTTCACAATACCGCCGGCGTCCCCTTTGGAAAGGATGGCGCGGGTTGTGCTGATGCTTACTGCGAGACGAAAGATCGTCGTGAGTAACAACATGGACGGAAAGGTCGTGAGATTTAGGATGTTGACGACGTTGATGGTAGCCAAAAGAATAAATATGGCGATGAACAAATTGAACGCGACCATCGTGTCAATGATATAGCTCGGCATCGGCAATATCATGCTGGCGATCGATAGCAGGACCAGGAGTGGCAGCGCAGTCTCGGCCGTGGTGAATCGCCTGAGTGGATTCGTCATGATTCTGCTCTCGGGTTGTTAGCATCTTCACGTTGGTCAAAAAGCGACTTTGGCCTTCTGGCCACTGCGTTCGATTTCTATTTCGTGGCTGCCAACCAACAAGAGTTGCCATCCGCCGGGCAGGAGGTCGCCGGGGAACGCCCGGCGGCCGTCTGCAAGAACGATGAACTGTGGGCTCAGGCCGAAAGCCCCAACCTGATATTTGGGAAGGGTGGATTTTGTCTGGCTCAGGTTGTCGATCTTGACGCCGGTTGACTTCTTGAGGTCATCGACGAGTTCCCGGACGGTCAGTAATTCCTGAGGAGACACAACCCCGCTAATGCTGAGTTGTGAGCCTTCCTGCGTAATCTGCACCTTGTCGCCCAGGCCCGTGCGCGTGAAGCGTTCGTGCAGTGTCCTCCCGGCTTGCGCGGCCACAGAGCGGCTCTCGCCCGTACCTTCCCGCAGAGGTGACCTGTATTCAAGGGGAGCGGCCCTTGATGTATCCGAGGCCATACCGCGCGTGTTGAGGGCGCTTGTTTCGCGTTTGGTGCTGGCGGGAACAGAGATCGAACCATTCAGCAACGCTGCGACGCTGACGCATATGGCGAGTGCGCAACCCGTGAAACCAAGCTTCCGCGAAGACATACCCCTGACGCCCGTCAAACCCGCGCCAAATTTCCTTAGGGTCAGGTCCACGCCTGAAATTGCCCTCAGGGCCGTGGCCCGGAGGGCGGCACTTTTGATGGAGACAGGCTTAACGATGGCCCTGAGGTTATGACCATCCATGCCGATCTCAGCCTTGCCAGCCGACCCCTGTCCGTTGCCGTTTGCTTTGCCATTCATGCGGCAAAGCGGGGACTCCGGCAGCGTCTTCAGGTCTTCCGTCGTGAGATCATAAGTGCAAGTAAACCAATGCTTGGGTGCGGTCGAAACAATAAGGTCGCATTCCAGGTCCGAACCGACGGTGAAGCGAGCGTCCCTGACCACGTGCGTGCTGATCAGCTTTTTATTTTCGTATATTTCTATGGAAAAGGACATTTTCAAACTCGCAACACGGGAACAAATCTACTCTTCTAAACAACAAATTAATGAAACGGTTTTCAGTGACTCAGCGACACGCAATCTGCGACGCCGGGTAGCTAGAGCGGCTGTATTTTTTCACCTATGGCGTCGCTTGCAAGCGAGAGCTTTGAAATATCGGCGCCTACAGTGGTTGTAAGGGCATTGAATGTTGCGTTACCGGCCTTCCAATTGTCCAATACCTCTTGTTCAAAGGTGGAAAGGTCATCAACCTTTCCCTGCCAGTCCGTGAGCTCAGTAGGCGTCAGAGGCGTGGTTGTGGTCATGATAAAACCCTGTCAGCTCGGTTGAATCTTGTTGGTTGCCTTGGAGACAGCGTTGATCTCTGTCACCGCTGTATTCGTCTGCGTGCTCAGAACGATCGACTGCGCATTGGCCTGCGCCTGCGCGCTGAGGGCCGCGTCAACTTCGGCGTTGCCGGTGGACGGAATCTTGGTGTTCCCGATATTCGCCATGGTTTCCTCATGTGATGACTCTTTGTGCCGAACGCCCAAGAGCCCCTTTCGAGCTTTCGATCAATGTAAGAAATGTAAGAAACGTAAGGGGATTTCTCTAGACCTTTGTTAACCCCATGGCCCGTATCGGTAATGCAATCTTAACCAAAAATAACAATTGAGGCTGATCGCTGGGATGGGCGCCGCCTGCGCCGGCCAAAAGGTCGTTGCGCCGCAGCCTGCTGGTTTTCTCGACCTGGACGCAGGGCGTCTTCGCAGACGGCAGACCAGCGTCTGGCCGCCGGTTGCGCACATGGTTGGCTGACTGCAATCACGATGCGCCGAAGCCAGTCAGTCCGTCATTCAAACGCTTACAAATCTTACATTGCATCCGGGGATGTCTGATTTTAGGATTGGAGCATCATTTGTTTGCCCATATGGCAAACCCCTTTGTTTTCTCGCGACCTGTCGTTCCGGAAAGACGTTCATTGATGATCACCGAATACACGTCGTCCTCTTGAAGCGGGACCACGAGAACTCAGTGTTCATCAACCTCCCCCCTCACTGTCGGCAAAGCTGTTTCGATGATGATACCAAGAATTGCCTCTCCACGTTCTCGATCTGGCGCGCTGGCGACATCGAGGGGCCTATTCAAACTAGGAGCACGTTTCCCGGGCGCTGATATGCGGCTGAAGGCCGCCGCGCTCTCACAGATGTTCGTTTTGATTTCCAGCTCCATCGACAAGCGGGAGCTGGATACCCTCGTGACTTTGAAAAGCCAGGTTTTTCAGCAACGGCCGACATTCAACGCGGAGGACGTGCCCGAAGTTAAGATGCTTATCGTCGCAGCTGCGAGCTTTTACGATGCGCTCGGAAGCCGGAGCGTCTCTGATATCAAAGACAATGCTGTAAATCTCAAAGCCGCCATGAATCGCATTCTGAAATACTCAGTCAGCTCGGCAGATTCCGAAAATACCGGTTCAGCTGGCGGCTTGCTGAGGCTCATCGTGACGAGAAGTTCCTCAAAATGAAGTTGGGTTTAGTCCACTTGAGCCTTCAATGATCAGGCAAGCGACACAGGTCGACAATGAGTGAAGATTCTTCAACACGCTGGCGCGTTCTCCGCAAGCAGGAAGCCATGCGAGAGGATTCGCGAATCCAGCGCGAAAATGCATGGAGGAAAAGTCATGCAAATTCGCTGCTTCAAAACGGGCGTCGTGGAACAGAGCTTTATAGCGACCACGTCGGACCTGTTCCTTCAAGTGTGTTCAAGCGGGTTCATACCGCCTTTATGTTCAGCAAGTGGCTGGCGGCCAGCGGCAAGAGCGATGCCGCTCATGAAGAGATCCTGGCCGCTCTGCAAAAAAAACGATCCGCATGGACCATGCGGGACTATCATTTAGCAGCGCAAAGGCTCGAGGATTATATTGCTTCGAAACGGGGCAAGACCGCATCGAGCCACTTGACCGGCCAGTTTACAGGCGCCGGGCTGACTGCTCGGGTCGGCCGCAGCGCGAAAACGTTTACGGCTTTGCAAGGTGAACGTCAGTCCTTGGCAGATTCTATCCTGGAGCTGATAAAGCAGCCCACAACGACGGATACGCGCAAGCGACTTGCTTTCCTGCAGGCGCGGCTTGCCATCGTTTCTCATGAGATGCGTGGGTTTGGGCCCCAGAGCGACAAAAGCGCAGCGGCTTTCGCGCAGGCCCTCGCAAAATCGTCCGTCTCCCGCATGGCACAGGAGCGCACGGCATCGATCTCGGCTTTGCTCACGACGTTGCAGGTCTCTCAGGCCAAGGCCAGTAAGTCACCGCTCACTTCTACGGAAGCGCTTAGATTGCGTGAAGTTAAACTGAAGCTCGGTCAATATGTGTCGTTTGGAGTCCCGATCGGTAACTTTCGCGTCCATCTGGCGACGTTCAATGCCATGCTCGACAAGGAGGTCAAAAAGGCGATTGGAGTGGGATGAGGATCAGGCGTTACTCACCCAGTGACCATTCAGTCGATAGCCGATGCTCCTGATGGTCATAAGCTCACTTTGCGCCCCCGCACTGCGCAAACGCGCTCGCACGGAGCTTATTGCAACATCAATGGCCCGGCTGTGGAGCGCGGCGCGTGCGCGGCCCATCTCCCGATCGATCAAACCCTTGCTGACGATGGAATTCGGCCTCGACGCCAGAAGCGCCAGGATGCGACTTTCCATTTTGGAAAGTTTGACGAGTGTACCATCCCTCTTGAGAGTCCGGGCTTGCGCATCGAACTGCAAATCGTCGCATAGGTATTTTGACAGATATATTGCCAAGCTAGACCTTTCGTTGATTTCAGCGCGACGGCGCATTTTTATAGCCAGTTCCTTGAACTGGGTTGGATAATGCAAGCACTCGGATACTCCCAATTCTATTATAGCAAGCCGCGCCGCCGGGTCTGCTGCCGAAAGCATCACAAATGTATTTTGCTTCTCAAGATTCCGAATTAGGTTTGGCTTGAATTTTGCGACTTCGCGGAGGTAGATGATATTTATTTCATTACGGCCTATATCAACAGGCGTTGACGCCTCTAACGTCTGTAAATCGAACTCAATGTCAGCGCCCATGAGGAAGTACATGAGTTCGATTGGTTTCGATTCTGACAGGGTAAATATATGAATCGGCATATCGTCCTGCCTGCATGCCTGAATGAAAATCAGGTATTCATTTTTTCTTGTTTAAGTCGAGGTAGCGGCCGTAAGAAACAACCTCAAGCTCGTTTCGTGGCTTGGTCTCAATAATCTTTCCTGCAATATTCACGAAGTTGTCGGAGCCCCTGACAATCACGAGGTCGTCTTTTGCAGAAACCGACAGTTCAGAAAATCTTGGAAAAATTACGTGTAACTTTTTAATAAGATCGGGCTTCGTTATTGAAGCAGGGCTGAAGACCTTGAGGGTAGCAGCAGAGGGTGGCGTCAGCTCGTACTTAACACCGTCGTAGTTGTAAAATATATTTTGGCTAGCCGAGAAATGGCTGACGATCTCTCCCTCGGTTCCAAAAACGGACCAGTTCTTTATATTCAAATTCAATGGGTGCGTAAGTATGATCTCTTTTGAAATCAATGTCGACAGGTCGTCGACAACGTCTTTCGCGGCCCTTGCTATAACGGAATACTGATAGTTTTCACTTTTAGTACCAGCGATCCCGTATGACAAAGGGATGATGCAAAATAGAACTGCGTAAACTTCGCGCATTGTCTTCCCCGGCGGAATTATTTTTTGTTCAATCATGCCATACGAGGTAAATTTACCTGGGAGCGCAACATGATTCGGTTCGTTTCGTATATTTTTAACCTTACCTGCGTTCATTAAGAACTTCAGGTAAACAGGGCGGAAGAGTCTGTCCGACAGCCGCCGGGGGGACTTGGATCTTCGCGCAGGTGGTCTTTTTAGTTATTTCCCGCTGGTGTAGAGAACTCGGGTAACGCTTGCTCTTCCCGAACCCGGTCTTCAGCTACGAGCAGCCTGGCAGTGCCGATCCCCGGTCATTACCCGCGGAGATCGCGGAGACCGGTAGCGCACGGCGGGGGTCCGCGTGCACTACCGGTCGATCGGGAACCTTCATCGTCAGGTTCAGCCGATCACCATCAGCAGATCCCTCGCATCGACCTGCTGGCCAGGCGCGATGAGGATTTCGGTCACCGTACCCGTGCGCGGCGCGTGGAGCACGGTTTCCATCTTCATCGCCTCGAGGGTTGCCACGACATCGCCCTCCTGGACCGTCTGGCCCTGGCGTACGGCGACGAGAGCGACCGAGCCGGGCATGGGTGCTGCGATATGGCTGTCGTTGCCGTCCTCAGCCTTTCGCCGCGCCACGATCTTTGCGCTGGCGGCTCGGTTTGGCACGCGCGCGATCCGCGGCTGACCATTGAGCTCGAAGAAGACCTTGACCTGACCTTCCGCGTCCGTCTCGCCCATCGTCAGCAGGCGCACGACAAGGGCCTTGCCGCGCTCTATCTCGATCCCGATCTCATCGCCGGATTTCATGCCGTAGAAATAGATCGGCGTAGGCAGGGCGGCGAGCGGGCCGTATTTGCGGACCGCTGCCGTGAATTCGCTGAAGACCCGTGGGTACATGAGCGCGGAGGCAAATTCCTCGTCGCTGATGCTGCGGCCTGTCCTGGCGGTGACCTCGGCGCGAAGGGCGGGCAGGTCGGCTGGAGGCAGCAGCGCGCCGGGACGAACTGCGATGGGTTTCTCGCCCTTCAATACCTTGGCCTGCAAGGCGGCTGGAAAGCCCCCCGGCGGCTGCCCGAGATCGCCGCGCATCATCTCCACGACGGAACCGGGAAATGCCATGTCCCGCGCAGGATCCAGCACCTCGGCCGGGCTGATGTCCTGCGCCGCCATCATAAGCGCCATATCGCCGACAACCTTGGAGGAGGGTGTGACCTTGACGATATCGCCGAACAGATCGTTCACCGCACGATAGCTGCGGGCGACCTCGTGCCAGCGGGCGTCCAGACCCAAGGAGCGCGCCTGCTCTTTGAGGTTCGTGAACTGGCCGCCCGGCATTTCATGGAGATAGACCTCCGAGGCGCCGGATTTTCCATCGCTTTCGAAAGCGGCGTAATGCGCGCGCACGGCCTCCCAATAGAAGCTGATCTGTCGGATCGCTTCCGGATCGAGACCGCTGTCGCGCTCATCGTGGCGCAGAGCCTCGACAATCGACCCGAGGCAGGGTTGTGACGTCGTGCCCGACATCGCGTCCATGGCTGCGTCTACAGCATCCACGCCCGCCTCGATGGCAGCAAGCACGCTTGCGGCCGCGATGCCGGACGTATCGTGTGTGTGGAAGTGAAGCGGCAAGCCGGTTTCCTGCCGCAGAGTGCTGATCAGCTTCCTGGCGGCGGCGGGGCGCAGAAGGCCAGCCATGTCCTTGATGGCGATCACGTGGCAGCCGGCGGCCTCCAGCTCCTTTGCCAGTCCGACATAATAGGCGAGCGAATATTTCGCGCGGTCGGGGTCCAGAATGTCCCCCGTGTAGCACATCGCGCCTTCGGCGATCTTGCCGCTTTCCACGATAGCATCAATGGACACGCGCATGTTCTCGACCCAATTGAAGCAGTCGAACACGCGGAAGATGTCGATGCCCGCCGCGGCTGCGCGCGCGATGAAGTATTGCACCACATTGTCTGGGTAATTGGCATAGCCAACGCCGTTGGCGCCACGCAGCAACATCTGCGTCAGCACGTTGGGCGCCTCGGCCCGTATAGCGGCCAGACGCTCCCAGGGATCTTCGTTGAGGAAGCGCATCGAGACGTCGAACGTCGCGCCGCCCCAGCATTCCAGCGACAGGAGCTGTGGCAGGCCGCGCGCGTAGGAGCCGGCCACCGTCACCAGATCGCGCGTGCGGATGCGGGTGGCGAGCAGGCTCTGGTGCGCATCTCGCATCGTCGTGTCCGTGATCAGCACTTGCGGCTGGTCGCGCATCCATTGTGCGAAGCCCTTCGCTCCCAATTGCTCCAGCCTTTGCCGTGAGCCATCGACGATGGGGGCATCGAAGCGTGGCGCCACGGGGGTGCGGGCGTGGGCGGCGGGCTGGGCGCGGCCGCGGGCCTCGGGGTGGCCATTGACGGAAACATCGGCGATCCAGGTCAACAGCTTGGACGCGCGATCCTGCCGTCTCTTGATATCGAACAGCGACGGTGTCTCGTCGATGAAGCGCGTCGTATACTCGTTGGCTGCAAAGGCGGGGTGGCTGACCACGTTGTGCAGAAAGGAGAGATTGGTCGCGACACCACGGATCCGGTATTCCAGCAGCGCACGATCCATGCGGCGGATTGCCTCCAGCGGAGTCGCGGCCCAGGCGGAAACCTTTTCCAGCAGGGGATCGTAGAAGCGCGTTACCACCGCGCCGGAATAGGCCGTGCCGCCGTCGACGCGGATGCCAAAGCCCATCGCGCCGCGATAGGCGGCAATGCGGCCGTAGTCGGGAATGAAATTATTCTCGGGATTCTCGGTTGTGATGCGGCATTGCAGGGCGTGACCATTGAGCCGAATCCCGGCCTGTTCGGGAATCCCGGTTTCGTCTGCCGAACCGACGTGGCCGCCTTCCGCGATACGGATCTGTGCCTTGACGAGATCGAGGCCGGTGACGAGTTCGGTGATCGTGTGCTCTACTTGAATACGCGGGTTCACTTCGATGAAATAGAAGAAGCCGGTTTCTGCATCGAACAGGAATTCGACCGTTCCCGCGCCGACATATGCCGTGGCACGGCCAATCCTGAGGGCAGCTTCGCACAAGGCTTCCCGGGTGGAGGCGTCGAGATAAGGCGCAGGCGCGCGCTCCACGACCTTCTGGTTTCGCCGCTGAATCGAGCAGTCCCTCTCGAAGAGGTGGACGAGGCCGCCATGGGTATCCCCGAGGATCTGCACCTCGACGTGGCGAGCGCGGCGTATCAGCTTTTCAAGATAAACTTCGTCCTTCCCGAAGGCGCTCTTCGCCTCACGTTTCGCGCTGAGCACCGACTCAATGAGTATGTCCTCGCCGTCGATCGGGCGCATGCCGCGCCCTCCGCCGCCCCACGATGCTTTCAGCATGAGCGGATAGCCGATCTTGGCCGCCAGGCGTTTGATCTCGTCGTGATCGTCTGGCAAAGGCGGGCTTGCCGCCACCACGGGCACGCCGCACGACACTGCGAGATTACGGGCCGAGACCTTGTTGCCGAGAACCCGCATCGTTTCCGGCTGGGGACCGATAAATATGATGCCCGCCTGCGCGCAGGCTTCGGCAAATTCCGGGCTCTCCGACAAAAAGCCATAGCCAGGGTGGATCGCATCGGCCCGCGCTTCCTTCGCCACGCGGATCACCTCCTCGATCGAGAGATAGCTCTCCAGGGGGCCGAGCGTACGGCCCTCGCCCCGCCCGACCTGATAAGCCTCGTCAGCCTTGAACCGGTGAAGGGAAAGCTTGTCCTCCTCTGCATAGATCGCGATGGTCGTGATGCCCAGTTCCGTCGCGGCGCGGAACACGCGGATGGCGATTTCGGATCGATTGGCAACCATCAGACGCCTGATGGAATGAGTGTTTGGCATGGTGCTCTCTCAGGGTGCGATTAGAATTAAGGCGTTTTCGAAAACAGCTATTCCTGCGGCTCGCTTTCCGTCGCGAGGAGTCTCTGCGCGAGGACTGCGGCTTGCGTTCGGGAGCCGACTCCCAGCTTGCGCAATATTGCCGAGACGTGAACCTTGACCGTTTGCTCCGCGATCGTGAGATCGCCTGCGATCTGCTTGTTGAGCCTGCCTTCGACGATCATCATCAGGATCCTCATCTGCTGCAGGGACAGTGAGGCAAACCGCCCGGCGACGGCGTTCGCATCTTCGCACTCGCGCGGGCCGGCGCTGCTCCCGGCGGAAATCCAGATTTCGCCAGCAAGGATCGTCGTGATCGCGGTCTTCAGGTCGTGCAGATCCACCGATTTCGGAATGTAGCCGGAGGCGCCGTACGCGATCGCCCGCTCGATCGTCGCCGGGTCGCTGCGGGCGGAGACAATCGCGACGGGGACCGTCGGGAATTGCGCGGCAAGCAGGAACAGGGCCGCGAACCCATGCGGTCCCGGCATCGAGAGATCGAGCAGGACAAGGTCGATTGCAGACCGCTCGGCCGAGATCGCAGCGACGATGTCGTCGAGACTGGAGCACTCGAATACGATCAGATCCGAGACGACAGAGCCGATTGCCGTCTTGAGAGCAGCCCTCACCATGGGATGATCGTCTCCGATCACGATCTTCTTGGTCATATCAGCCTTCCAGGCTCGAGCTCCCGGCCTCGTCGCATCACGGCGCCCTTCAGGAACCGGCGCAGGGCGGCCAACTTCAGCGGGTAGGTAAGGTAGCCGATGTCGCTGAATTCACAGGCGGCTTGCAATGAATCCGTCGGCTGCGCGCTCAACAGGATGCATGCGGTGCTTTCGCCAAGGACCGAGCGCATATGGCTGATAACCATGGGCAATTCAGCCTCGACCTGCTGCGAGCCCGACAATATGACGGCGTCGATCACATGGGGCAGGGCGGATGTCAGCGCCGTCTCGAGATTTGCGAAGGTAATGCAGCGACAACCCCATTCCGAAAGCAGCGACGCGAGCAGGACAGGTGTGGGATCGTCGCCTTCGATGAGGAGGATGACCCCGTGGAGCGCACGCGATCGGGGCTCAAGACCCGGACTTTCGGTGCGCAGGTCCGCCATCGGCAACATCACGGTAAAGCAAGAGCCTTGTCCGGGTAGTGACTGAACGCTCATGTTTGCGCCGATGAGCTGAGCGGTCCTTTGTGCGATAGCAAGTCCAAGCCCCATGCCGCTTTCGGCTTGATGTGGCGGGCGGTAGAATTCGCGGAAGATCGGCTCGATCTGATCGGCTTCAATGCCGACACCTGTATCCCAGACCTCGACGCACAGCATGGCGCCGCGCCGCCGGCAGCCCAGAAGCACGCGGCCTGTCGAGGTGTATCGCACGGCGTTGGCAATGAGGTTTTGCAGCAACCGGCGCAGAAGACGCGGATCGCTGCGAACCTGTGCAGAGCTCGGCACGAACCTCAAGGCGAGCTTTTTGGCGGACGCGATGGCGGCGAATTCGATCGCCAGCGGTCCCAACACATCTGCGATGGGGAATGTCGTGATGTTAGCTCGGGCGACCCGGGAGTCGATGGCGGATATTTCCAGCAGGCCGTCCAGCAATTGCTCTGTCGTGCGCAGGGCTCCATCGGCCGACGACAACAGGAAAGCCGCGTTCTCAGGCACGACACTGGCCGATTCCACCCCTACGATCTGCTGCTTGAGGGTGGCTACGAAAAGACGCGCGGCATGGAGAGGCTGCTGTAGATCGTGCCCGACGGCTGCGAGGAATTTGGTCTTGTCCAGATTCGCGGCTTCGGCCTGCGCCTTGGCGCGGGCAAGGGCGTCCGTTCGATCGGACACGCGTTGCTCCAAGGTCTCGTTGGCTGTTCGCAGCGCCTCTGCGGCCAAATGGCGTTCCGTCACGTCGGAATAAGTCGAGACATAGCCGCCGCCGGCCAGGCGGGCGAAAGAGATTTCCAGCACAGTACCATCGGGACGTATGCGCTCGTAGATATAGGGGGCCGCAGGCGAGGGCACGTTGCGATTGGTAAGCAGCGATTGAAGGTCCTCCGTACCGTACTCGCCGCGATCCCGGTTGAATTCGATGAGCCGGGTAAGTGGAATTCCGATTTGGACCAGTTCGGGGGGCAGATCGAGCAACAGATGGAAGCGGCGATTCCAGGCGATCACGCATAGATCGGGATCGAACATGCAGATCCCCTGCGGAACGCTCTCAACTGTCTCCTGAAGAAGCGACCGGCTGAAGCGAAGAGCTTCGGCAGCCTCGTCGAGCATGGCCATGGCCGCGCGACGCGACATCGTGTAGCCCTCGAGCGATCCGGTCATGACAATTCGGGCGGAGGCGGCGCCGATCGCCCCCGCCAGCAGGCGCTCGGTGAAACGGACGGCATCCAGATCGAGCGGGCTGTCGAGCCCGATGACAGCAGGGCCGACTTTCGCACACCGATTCAGATAATCGTCGAAGGCAGCAGTCCCCCAGCCGGGTCCGATGAACCGCGTGACCAGCGCGCGCAGATCGCTCAGCCGCACGACGCGCGAGGAGGCGCGCGGCAGCGGTAGGTCTTCACGCGGACCCAGGGTGAATGCCCCGGCCTGAATTCGCTCGATGGTGTTTTGCGGCAAGGCCAGCGACAAAGCGACCAGCATGAGGGTGTTGAGGCCGAGGCTCCAGAAAGTCGCGTGTGAAATCGCGTCGAGGTGATCGACGCCCAAGAGACTGAGCGGCCGCAGCCAGGCACGGCCGAATGCACCCTGCGCAACCAGCTCCTCCATTCCCGGTAGATAGGAGGAAAGCGAGGGGACCAGAAGCGTATAGGTCCAAACGAGGAACCCGACCGCGATACCGCCAAGGGCGCCCGCACTGTTGGCGCGTCGCCAGAAGAGACCGAAAAGGAAGGCTGGACCGATTTGCGCCACCGCAACAAAGGAAATCAGCCCGACAAGAGTGAGGGGATAGGCCGGGTCGACAAGCCGATACATCGCATAGGCAAGAAGAAGGACGATGAAGATCAGCACGCGACGCAGGTTGAGAATGAAACCCGATAGATCCTTGACGCCAACCCCGCTGCCGAAGGCGCGCGCGCGCAGAAGAATCGGCATCACGACGTCGTTGCAAACCATCGTGCTCAGCGCCACGGAAGAAACGATGACCATGCATGTCGCCGCCGACAGCCCGCCGATGAAGGCGAGAAGGCCCATGTTCAGAGCCTTCGCTGCGAGCGGCAGAGCGATAATGTAGGTATCTGGATTAACAGAGCTTCCGAAGTGGAGCCGTCCTGCAATGGCGATCGGCATCATGCAAAGGCTGAGAAGGACGAGGTAAAGAGGGTAAAATATCATCGCATGCCGGATATGCCGGGGTGTCTCGTTTTCGACCACGGCGACATGAAACGCCTGCGGCAGGCAGAGAAAAGCGATGGCCGCGATGATGGTGTTGGAAATCCAGGTCGGCTGGGACAGATCGACGGTGAGTAATCTTGCAAGTTCCGGATCGCGCTGTGCGGTTTCGAGCAGGGCGAGCGGCCCTTCCGACATGCCGTAGGCGATGTAGAGCGCTACAATGACGAAGGTCGCGAGCTTGATCAGGCTCTCGAAAGCAACCGCGATCATGAGGCCCCGGTGGTGCAGGCTTGCATGAACGTGCCGCACGCCGAAGATCGTCGCGAAAAACGCCATCGACAGCGCGACGCCGAGTGCCGTGTCTTCCCAAGCGGGTGTCAGCCCGCCGGTCACTGGCCGGCTGGCGGTCAGTGTATCGAAGGCGGCGCTGACCGCTTTGAGTTGCAAGGCGATATAGGGGAGGACCGCGATCAGCAGGGTCAGGGTTACGAGCGCGGCGACGCTCGGCGCCTTGCCGTACCGGCTTGATAGAAAGTCTGAAATGGATGTCGCGTTCTGGGATTTTGAGATTGTGATGACCTTGGCCATCAGTCTGCTGCCAAACAGCAGAACAAGCGTCGGCCCAATATATATCGGCAGAAAGTCAAGACCGCTCGCCGCCGCGCGGCCGATCGAACCATAGAAACTCCAGGATGTATTGTAGATCGCCAGCGTCAGGCAATAACTGAGAGCGGCCATTGTCGGATGGTTGAGGAACGGTCGCGCGTGTTCGCTCCGGTCGCCCCACCAAGCGAGAGCAAAGAGAACCAGGACGTACAAGGTCGCGACGATCACGACCAGCCAAGCGTTCACTGAAATTCCTTCCGCTCAACAGCGCCTTTTCGAAAATAAATGACCTCAGCCCACGATAATCCGAAAGCCTCACATTAGCCTGAAGATTTGCTCGCACGCCCCGTTTATCAGTGCAAGTGCATACGAACGTATGGGGGGTATCGAGCCAAGGTAGGGGGAGAAGCTGACGCGTTGTGGAAGTAAGGGTGCCGCAACGTAGCCTCTCCACGCGCCGTCGGAACTTCCTCATGCCCGTGGAAATGAACGAAAATGGAGGAATTCATGTCTGAAGTTCACGCGAGAACTGCAAAATTGCATGATTACTGGTGGGCTTGGGCCGGTGTTGCGGTGCTTGGCGCTTCCAGTCTCGGCGCAGTCGCGTTCTCCCGCGGCGAGCATGTCAACGCACTCTGGATGGTGGTCGCGTCGGTCTGCGTTTACTTGATCGCCTATCGCTATTACAGTCTTTTCATTGCCAAGAGCCTGATGCAGCTCGACGCGAAGCGTCAGACTCCCGCGCATCGCCATAATGACGGGCTCGATTACGTGCCCACCAACCAGTACGTGCTGTTTGGTCATCACTTCGCTGCGATCGCCGGCGCTGGGCCGCTGGTTGGGCCCGTTCTGGCTGCGCAGATGGGTTATCTTCCCGGCATGCTCTGGATCCTCGCTGGCGTGGTCATCGCCGGCGCAGTGCAGGATTTCATGGTATTGTTCATCGCGATGCGGCGCGACGGTCGCTCGCTCGGTGAACTGATACGCTCCGAACTCGGCGCCGTGCCCGGCGTGATCGCGCTGTTCGGCACTTTCCTCATCATGATCATCATTCTTGCCGTCCTTGCGCTTATCGTCGTCAAGGCGTTGGCTGGCAGCCCCTGGGGCATGTTCACTGTTTCGATGACGGTGCCGATCGCAGTCCTCATGGGCGTGTATATGCGCTACATCCGTCCCGGTGCCGTGGGGGAGGCGTCGGGCTTCGGCTTCGTGCTGCTGATGATGGCCATCATCTTTGGCGCCAATGTCGCGGAAAGCACCGCGTGGGCGCCGGTCTTCACCTTCACGGCCACGCAATTGTGCTGGGTCCTGATCGGCTACGGCTTCGTCGCTTCCATCCTGCCGGTCTGGCTGCTGCTAGCCCCGCGCGATTATCTGTCGACCTTTCTCAAGATCGGAGCCATCGTCGGGCTTGCTCTGGGGATCCTCATCGTCGCGCCGGACCTCAAGATGCCGGCCTTCACCCGCTTCATTGACGGCTCGGGTCCTGTCTGGACGGGCAGTCTCTTCCCTTTCCTGTTCATCACCATCGCTTGCGGCGCGGTCTCGGGTTTCCATGCCCTGATTTCGTCGGGCACGACGCCGAAGCTGATCGGCAATGAGAACCATGCCCGGTTCATCGGCTATGGCGGCATGCTGATGGAGAGCTTCGTCGCGATCATGGCGCTCGTTTCGGCGTCCGTGATTGAACCCGGCATCTACTTTACAATGAACAGCCCGGCGGCGGTCATCGGCACTACGGCGGAGACGGCGTCTGCCAAAGTGAGCGGCTGGGGCTTCGAGATCAGCCCTGAGCAGATCAAGCAGGCGGCCGCCGATGTCGGCGAGAAGACGATCATCTCGCGCGCCGGTGGCGCTCCGACACTGGCAGTCGGCATGGCGCAGATCTTCTCGAACGTGATCGGCGGCAAGGCGATGATGGCCTTCTGGTATCATTTCGCCATTCTGTTCGAGGCCCTGTTCATCCTGACGGCGGTCGATGCGGGCACACGCGCGGGGCGTTTCATGTTGCAGGATCTGCTCGGAGTCTTTGTGCCGAGCCTGCGCAACACCGC
>JAQGKD010000055.1 GCA_028290285.1 Hyphomicrobiales bacterium | reverse complement strand
CCGCATTGCGTTGTTTGAAGACCGGGGCGCGGGCGCGAGGGGATGTCGGCTGGATGAGTCGGCCTTGGCGCAAGCGACGGCGAACGTCGAAGAAAGTCTTGAACTCCGACCAGATCTGCTCGTCCTGAGCAAGTTCGGAAAAGTCGAATGCGATGGCGGTGGCTTTAGGGTTCTGATCGCAAATGCGATCGTCCGCGGTGTTCCAGTCGTAATCGGGGTGCCGCGACGCAATCTTGACGCTTGGCGAACATTTGCGGGCGAGTTTGCGGTCGAACTGCGCGAGAATGCCTGCGAGGTCGAGCGGTGGCTGGATGAAAAAACAAAAACAGGCTGGACATTCGAAAAGGGGATAAATTAGGGGCTAAATTGAAGAGATGCAGCACCTACTGGTTCAACGGCTATGCGACCGATCGCAACGCCCACCCGGCGACCTAGCGTTCACGACTAGAGCACGGGAATCCTCGGCTAGACGGGTGCCGGAAAGGCACGCGCGAGGATCGCGCGCAGCGCGGCAGCGCCCGGTTGTGGCGAGTTGGCCATTTTGCCGACGAGATCTAGCCAGACCTCCTCATCGCCATGGTCCAACAGATGCCGGACGGTCGCGGCAACGTAAGTCCCCGGCGATACGTTGTTCTCCTCAGCGACTCGTTTGACCCTTTCCAACAATGCCTCGTCGCCGATAGCGGCAAGGAATTGTTCGGCTGCGGCTGCTTTGGTCAGGCCGCCCAGGATATTGCCCAGCATCATCACCCCCTATTGTACGAGGGGCGATGAGGCCCCTTGGATGTCGAAGCCGCTGATCCGGGCCTGGCCGGCAAGCAATGCAATGTATTGCGCGGCCGCGCGACGCGATGAATTGGCCTCGATGTAGGAGGCGATACGCTCATGGACCTGCTCGAATGGCAGCACGGCGCCCTCGACCTTGCGATCCAGACGAAGAACATGCACGCCATATCGCGTGCGGACGACCTCCGAGCAGATCTGGCCCGACTTGAGGGTGAGAAGCGCCCTTTCGAACTCCGGCGTGGTATCGCCTGCGGCCACTTGGCCGAGGCGGCCGCCATCGGTCGATGATGGACAGCTGGAGAGCGCGCGGGCGATGCTCTCGAAACGATCCGGCGCTTCCAACAATTCAGCCAGAACGTTCTCGGCGCAGACCAGCGCCTGCGCATAGGCAGCCTCGTCGGCGCGATCGGCCTTGAACAGAATGTGCAGCGGCTCATAGAGATCTGGACTGCGGAACCGCGCGAGGTTGGACTGGTAGTAGCGACGGCAGTCCGGCTCCTTCGCCGTCGGCGTCCTGACTTCCGCCTCGAGCAGCATCCGGATCAGGGCCTCCTCATCGGTCTCCCGAAGTCCGTTCTCGCTACGCGGCGCAGCTACCAGACCCAGAGCCTCGGCACGCTGCGCCAATAACTGTCGCACCACGAGCGCCCTGGTGGCAGCTTCCCACGCCAACAGCGGTGAGGTGCCCTCCTGGTTCTGCACCTCCCGCGCGATGTCGGCATTCGCGATGACGGTCTCGTTGACCGCGATGATCTTGGGCGCCGATGATCGCTTGATTTCGATTTGCATGGCTCAAATCTTTACTGCGGTCGGGATCGGATGTGCGACAGGAATCGGTACGGTCGTAAGGACCGGCCGGGTCACGCTCGCTCCGACGTGCGGACGCCCGACTGCAGCGCGAGTGGTGCTAATGGTGCGGGTGGTGCGGGTGATCTGGTAACCCTTGCGCCCGAGATACCAGATAGGGGCGCTCCACACATGCACGAGGCGGGTAAATGGGAAGACCAGAAAGATCGTCATGCCCAAAAACAGGTGTAGCTTGAAGATCGGACTGACATCCATGATCAGGACCGCCACGCCGGGAGTTAAAGTTAGAATGCCCTGAGCCCAGGTCATGAACTTCACCATCTCGTGGCCGTCGAGGTGATTGGCCGATACGAAGATGGTGGCGAGACCCAGCGTAAGCTGGACCCACAACACAAGCAGAATAGCCATGTCGGCGAAGCTCGACGTATTGCGAATGCGGGCGTCGAACACTCGCCGATGTGCCAGCATTGCGATACCGATCCAGCAGGCAACGCCGGCAATTCCGCCGACGGTCATGGCCAAAAGCTGCTTGAATGTGTGGCTGATACCGATCATGTCGAACAGCACCACCGGCGTCAGCAGGCCGACGACATGGCCGCCGAAGATAATCAGAATGCCGACATGGAACAGGTTGGAGCCCCACATCATCTGTCGCCGGCGCAAAAGCTGGCTTGAACCGGTTCGCCACGTGTACTGCGAATGGTCGAAGCGCAGTAGGCTGCCGATCACGAAGACCGTCAGCGCGAAATAAGGATACCAGCCGAAAAGCGCATTGTTCACCCAGGCGTCCATGATCGTCACTTTCTCAGGTTGCAGTGGCGCTGTTTCGCCGCACATCGCGGCCATCTGCGCGGATCTGCGTACGCAGGCGATCCTTGGAGCAGCCGTCCATCGCCTCGCCGGGCCCAAACCGCACGGCCGCTTCCTCCCAGGACGCATCCAAAGCTTCAAGATCGTCGGGGTCTTCCTCCGGGATGTCCGACATCGCAAGTGTCGGCGCCGCCGCGATCTCGGCCAGCGCGGCCATGACCGCCATGTAGCCGGTATTGCGGGCAGCCAGGCGGTCGGTCAGCGCCCGCAGTATGCCTGCCGGTTCCGTCAACATTGCACGAGCTTCGGCCTCCGGCAGAAGCGACAAGAACTCGAGGAACAGCGGCAGGAAGTCCGGCAATTCGTCAGCAGCCATATCCAGCTCGTGGCTCTGATACAGTGTGATCAGGTCCGCCATCGCCTGTCCGCGGTCGCGACTTTCTCCGTGGATATGCTCAAACAGATGCAGCGAGAGCGTGCGGCTGCGGTCGAACAGCGCAAAGTAGTCTGCTTGCAGTTGATAGATGTCCGTGCCGGCAACTTCGTCGAGAAAGATCCGGATCGCGGCGAGCTGAGGTGCGCCAACGATGGCCTCATCAGCCAGCGTCTCCGCAATTTCCCCAGTCGCCGCCTGCAACGCTTCCGTAGGATAAGACAGCAAGGCTGCCAGTGCGCGATAGGTGCGGGCCATCACTGCACCTCCGCAGGCGACTTGATCCGTGGTTTGTTGCCTGCGAACAGGTCGAAGCCGGTCTTACTGCTGCTGCAGTTGTCGCCGAAGGAAAAACCGCAGGAACCGCGCATCTCGAAGGCATCCTCGCCGGTTTCGCGGTGCGCGGTTGGGATGACGAAGCGGTCCTCGTAGTTCGCGATCGCCATCAACTGATACATGTCCTCGATATCAGTGCCGGACAGGCCGACGCGCTCGGCGATGCCTTCATCAAGAACCCCATCGACGGATTTGGACCGCATGTAGGCCCGCATGGCCAGCATCCGCTCCAGGGCAAGCTGCACCGGTTCAGTCCGACCAGCCGTGAGGAGGTTTGCCAGGTACTCGACAGGAATGCGCAGCGATTTCACGTCGGGCATTCCACCAATCTCGCCGAGGTCGCCTTTGGCCGCGGCCGCCTGGATCGGCGACAGCGGCGGCACGTACCAGACCATCGGCAAGGTGCGGTATTCCGGATGCAGCGGGAAGGCGATTCTCCAGTCCATCGCCATCTTCCAGACCGGCGAATGTCTTGCGGATTCGAGCCAGGCTTCGGATATGCCGTCGGCGCGCGCCTGCGCCTGCACGGCGGGATCGTTTGGGTCGAGGAAGACCTTCAACTGCTCGCCGTAGAGATCGCCGATGTCAGGCGCCGAGGCTGCCGTCTGAATCTGGTCGGCGTCGTACAGTACCACGCCGAGATAGCGGATGCGCCCGACGCAGGTTTCCGAACACACGGTTGGAAGTCCAGCTTCGATGCGGGGAAAGCAGAACGTGCACTTCTCCGATTTTCCCGACGACCAATTGTAGTATATCTTCTTGTAGGGACAGGCAGAGACGCACATGCGCCAACCGCGGCACTTGTCCTGGTCAATCAGCACGATGCCGTCCTCTTCGCGCTTGTAGATGGCTCCCGACGGGCAGGCCGCTACGCAGGTCGGATTGAGGCAATGCTCGCATAGGCGCGGCAAGTACATCATGAATGTATTTTCGAATTGGCCGTAGATTTCTTTCTGAACACCTTCGAAGTTGGCGTCCTTCGAGCGGCCTGCGAATTCGCCGCCGAGAATCTCTTCCCAGTTCGGGCCCCATTTGATCTTTTCCATCCGCTCGCCGCTTATCAGCGAACGAGGG
>JAQGKD010000132.1 GCA_028290285.1 Hyphomicrobiales bacterium | reverse complement strand
GGTATGCGGCACACATTCTAGGGTTCTGCACAGTCTGACTGGCCAGCAGGGAGCCAGAGTACAAGCCCGCACAACACACACGCAACACGGCTGGACCAGCCCGATCCGGAAGCGCCGGAAACGCGTTTATGGAACAGGTGCCGTCATCACGAACCGCAGGAAACCAGGAGACTCGTATGAAATCCGTATTGCCACTGTCCCAATCAATTGTTTTGCAAGCCGGCAAAAAGTATGTGGGCCTCGCCTTGACCGCCGCAGTGACCAGCGGCCTATTTTTCGCACCTCTCGCTCTGGCGCAGAAAGTCGAGCCACTCAAGATCGGCGTCTTGAGCGACATGTCCGGTTCGCTCTCCGACCTGGCCGGCCAGGGATCCGCGCTCGCAGCCAAGTTGGCAATCGAAGATGCCGGCGGACGGGTGCTGAACCGCCCTGTCGAACTGCTGGAAGGTGACCACCTGAACAAACCAGATACCGGACTGACGATTGCCAGGAAGTGGTACGACACCGGCGTACGGGCAATTTTCGATGTCGGCCTGACTTCAGTTGCGCTGGGTATTCAGGATCTGGCCAAGGAAAAGAACCAGCTGGTTATCTACAGCGCGACGGCAAGTGCCGACTTGTACGGTAAGAACTGCTCGCCAAATGGTTTTTTTTGGACCTATGACAATTACGTTCAGTCGCTTGGTGCAGTCAAGGCGATGGTCGACCGCGGTGCCAAGACCTGGTATTTCATCACCATCGATTATGCGTTCGGCAAGAACATCCAGCGCGATGCGACGGCGTTGATCGAAGCCGCAGGGGGCAAGGTGATCGGTTCCACGACCCATCCCTTCACCGCATCGGACTTCTCATCCCAATTGCTGCAAGCGCAGGCGTCCAAAGCAGACGTGATTGCCCTGGCCACCATCACCACCCATGCAGCGATCATCATCAAGCAGGCTGATGAATTCGGAATTCGCGGGAAGGGACAAAAAATTGCGCCGCTCAGCATCCAAATCAATACCATCAAGGCCATGGGACTAAAGCCGATGCAGGACGTCTACACCACCGAAGCATACTACTGGGATCAAGACGAGGCGAATCGCACATTCGCGATGCGTTTCAAAGAACGCGCCGGCAAGATGCCGAATCAAATTCAGGCCGGTGTATACAGCGGTGTGACGCACTACCTGAAAGCTGTCGCGGCCGCGGGAACAGACGATACAGCCGCCGTTGCCGCCAAAATGCGTAGTATTCCGATCAACGACATGATGACAAAAAATGGCAGCATTCGCGCCGACGGCCGTGTCCTGCGCGACATGTTCGTATTCCGCGTCAAGAAGCCGTCGGAGTCGAAAGGCGACTGGGATCTGTATACGCAGGTGTCAACCATCCCCGCGGCTAAAGCCGCCGTCCCTGCGGACCGCGCGGTCTGCTCACTGATCAAATAATCATGAAAGTCCCTTCCACAACAGCGGTTTCGCAGAATGACTTCATTCTCGAAACGCACGCGCTATGCAAGCGCTTCGGCGGGTTCAATGCCGTCAATGAGGTCGATCTGCAGGTTCAACGAGGTCACATCCATGTCCTGATCGGGCCCAACGGCGCGGGCAAAACCACGTGTTTCAACTTACTTACCAAGGTACTGGTCCCAACGTCCGGCACGATTACGTTTCAGGGGCGCGATATCACCGCGGAAGCACCAGCCGATATCGCGCTGCTCGGCATGGTGCGCAGCTTTCAGTTATCGGCAATTTTTCCGTCGCTCAGCGTCCTCGACAACGTGCGTGTGGCGCTGCAGCGTCCGCTGGGACTGTCATACAAATTTTGGCGCAGTGCGACCGAACTGGACCAGTTGAATGGACGTGCCTTCGAACTACTGGCTGACGTCGGCCTCGCCAGGCAGGCCGACCGCCCCCCCGGCTCGCTGTCGTATGGCCGCAAGCGTGCCTTGGAAATCGCCACCACGCTGGCGCTCGATCCAGAATTGCTGTTGCTCGACGAACCTACCTCGGGCATGGGTTTGGAAGACATCGGTCTGATCGCCGAACTGATTCGGCGCATTGCCAAGTCGAGGACGGTGCTCATGGTCGAGCATAACCTCGCTGTAGTCGCCGACCTTGCCGACCATGTCACGGTGCTGGCCCAGGGCGAAATACTGGCTCAAGGCAGCTACGACGACGTCGCCAACGACGCCGGCGTCATGGCTGCCTACATTGGGAAAAAGCGCCATGCATGAGCGCCATCCCACGAGCATCTCCGTGCGCGACTTGCACGGTCACTACGTCGAGTCGCATGTCCTGCATGGCATGAACTTCGACGTTCCGCTCGGCGAGGTGGTAACTCTGCTGGGCCGCAATGGCGCTGGCAAGACCACCACAATGAGGGCGATCATGGGCTTGCTCAGGCAACGCACCGGATCCATCCTGGTGGAGAACGCGGAAACAATCCGGCTCGCCCCGCAACGCATTGCGCCGATTGGCATCGCCTACTGTCCGGAAGAGCGCGCCATATTTTCCGCACTCAACGTGCGTGAAAACCTTGAACTGCCACCGGTATTACACCCCGGTGGCTTTTCGACGGCGGAAGTGGAGGACCTGTTTCCACGCTTGCGGGAACGCGCCAAGACGCCAGGTACGAAATTATCCGGCGGCGAACAGCAGATGTTGGCTATCGCCCGGATTTTGCGGACCGGCGCCAAAACGTTGCTGCTCGATGAACCAACCGAGGGCCTGGCACCGGTGATCGTGCAACACATTGGTGATGTCATTCGCGAACTCAAACGGCGCGGGTATACCGTGCTTCTTGTAGAGCAAAGCCTGGATTTTGCCATGTCCGTGGCGGACCGCCATTACGTTGTCGAGCACGGACGTGTGGTCGATTGCATCATGAACGACGAATTACTTGCGAGCCCGTCGCGGCTCGATGCCCATCTCGGCGTATAAAAAATAAGGCACTTCGATGACCATCTTTGACATTCCCCTGCCGGCGCTGCTGGGCCACTTGACGCTCGGCCTCATCAACGGTGCCTTCTACGCCATGCTGAGTCTCGGACTGGCGGTCATTTTCGGTGTGCTACGCGTCGTCAATTTTGCCCATGGAGCCCAATTCACGCTTGGTGCGTTTGGTGCCTGGATGCTGCTGACCTACGCCAAGGTGCCGTATTGGGGGGCACTCCTGCTTGCTCCCCTCTGCGTGGCCCTGCTGGCCTTGCACGCTGAAAAGACTTTGCTGCGGCGCCTGTACGAACTGAATCA
>JAQGKD010000098.1 GCA_028290285.1 Hyphomicrobiales bacterium | reverse complement strand
TCGGCACGGTTTTTGGTCGAGCGAATCGCGCTTTCAACGTTCGTGCTTGCGGCCGGCTCTATCGCTATCGTCAACGCACTCGTATTTCTCTCGCTCGCGCTATGTAACGCGCTTTCACCTGTTCTTGTGCTTCTTTTAACGTTCATCCAGTTGTTTTGCGCGGGAGCAATCAGTCCGATGGGGCTCGGCAGCGCGCTGGCTGTCATCCCGAAAATGGCAGGTTCGGCATCGGGCGTGGATGGTTTTTGCCAGATGCTGGCTGGTGCGATTTGCACTTTTCTCGTTGGGTTGGGATCCAATCCCGCAGTGGCCTGCGGAAGCGTCCTGCTTGGAGCATGCAGCCTCAGCCTCCTCCTGTTCAGGAAGGCCAGGCTCGATTCGCATACGCTCAATGCGTATTAGGTGCATCACGATTTCGGGCGATGCAAGGAAAATGGTCGCATTCGCGATGTCCGCTTTGCCTCGGAGGAAGCAAGTACGGTTTTCATTATCTGTTGATCGGCGCCTCGATTCTCGATATACATCCGGCGCAAGATCCACGCATGATCTTTCGAAGCCATGTCTTAGCTGCGGCGGCGGCGGCGTGCAGCAGCTCAACTGATGCGTCTTGACGCGCTGCTGTTCTCGGTGTGTCTTTCGCGCGGACGGGTGTTTTTCGAAGGAACAGCGGCAGTGTCGCTGGCGGAACGCTGCCGTCTGCCTTCGCGGTCATCTTCGCAGAATGGCAGTGGGCTTATTTCATTTACACGGCGCCGGATCTAACTGGCACGCCACTTGCATTAAGATCACATATTGCTCAACGGAGCAAGATGTGAAGACTCGGATTATGGCAAATCGACTAGTTAGCTTTGCAAAAGAAGGTTCGGTGCTGGGCATCCGGCTTTGCAGCCCCGAAAACCGCAACTCCCTCACGATGGAACTTCGCGAGCAACTCGGCGAAGCAATCGAATTGGCGGAGCACGACCCGACGATTCGATCCGTCTTTCTTACCGGAGATGGGCCGACGTTCTGCTCGGGCGGCGACTTGCAGATGTTGAAGACGCAGTCCGGCCCATGGCCAGTGCACAGGCGCTTTCGCAATCTAAGCCGTTGGCTGGCGCCGCTGATCACCCTGGACAAGCCGGTCGTCGTGGGTGTCAGGGGGCAGGCAGTGGGTGGCGGCTTGGGTCTGGCGCTCACCGGCGACGTGCTGATCGCTGGTGAGGGAGCGAAATTTATGTCGGGGTTCTTCCGCATTGGAACCGTCCCGGACATCGGCACGATGTATCACCTGCCGAGGCTCATTGGCATGGCTCGCACGAACAATTTTCTGTTCGGCGGGGCCACGCTATCGGCGCATGAAGCGCTTGAGCTTGGACTGGTTGCGAAGGTTGTGCCTGACGACCAGGTTGATGCCGCAGGTATGGAAGAGGCCGCTCGCCTGGCGGAGGGGCCAGCCGAAGTGATGGGATTGGCCAAGACCTTGATGGCGCGGAGTTTCGAAACCACGCTTGCCGACATGCTTGCATTTGAGGGACTCGGGCAAGTGCTCGCCATGTGCAATCCTGAATTTCGCGAGGGCGTGGCCGCCATGATCGAAAAGCGCCGTCCAGACTTTATTGGCGCTGCGGCAAAGTCGCAGAACATGCCTGTCGAAAGCGGCCGATAGAGGCCGTGAGTCGCATAGCGGTTCGGGTAAAACAATTCTTTGAAAACTAGAAAGAGAAATCCATGGATCAAGCATTTTCCGAAGAGATTGAAGCCGTACGCGACATGGTCAACCGTTTCATGCAGAGCGAAGTGGTGCCTGTCATGGCGGAGTATGAGAAGCGCGGCGAGTTCCCCCGCGATCTGATCAGGAAAGCCGGCGAGGCGGGGCTGTACGGCGCGGTGTTCCCCGAATCGGTAGGCGGCAGCAACATGGGTTACCTCGCTGCCGTTGTGATTCAGGAGGAAATGGCCCGCAACGATGTCCGCTTCTCCTCATGCAACAACCAGCAGGGTTCGACGTGTCCGAGCTCCATCTATTTCGGCGGCACCCCCCAACAAATCGAGAAATACGTGCCGAACCTGATCGCCGGCAAGACGATCGGGATGATGTCGCTGACGGAGTCCGGCGGCGGCTCGGATGCGGAAGGCAACATGAAGACCTTCGCGCGGCGCGACGGCGATGTGTACCGCATCAGCGGCCAGAAGATGTGGGCGTCGATGGCTAACGAGACCGACGTCGGTATCCTGTTTGCGAAGACCGACCGCGATGCCGGAGCGAAGGGCGTGACCGCCTTTATCGTCGAGCCGAAGAAGTATCCGGGGTGGAGCACGCAGCCGATCGAGATGATGGGCCTGTCGAACGCGTTGCGCACCAACGTGCTGTTCCTCGATGACTTTGTAGTTCCAGTGGAAAACCGTCTCGGCGAGGAGGGAGATGGCTTCAAGATCATCATGCGCACGCTGCAGGCTGGCCGGGTGACCGTTGCCGGCAAGGCGCTGGGCATTGCGCGGGCGTGCTTCGAGGACGCGGTGCGTTACGCCAACGAGCGCACGGTTCGCGGCGAACCGATTGGCCGCTTCCAGATGATCCAGTCGGACATTGCCGAGATGGCCACCGCGATCGAAGCGAGCCGCGCGCTCGTCTACAAGGCCGCGCAGTACATGGACGACAGCCAGCCATCGAACCGCCTGGCCGCGATCGCAAAGTATCACGCTTCGCAGACGGCCAAACTGTGCGCCGACAAGGCGATGCAGATTTTCGGCGGCTATGGGCTAGCCAGGGAATACCGCGTGTCGTGGCTGCGCTCGTACGCCGAGTTGTTCTTCACGGGGGAAGGATCGGCCAACGTGCAAAAAATCATGATCGCCGAGGACGCCCTGGGCTACAAGCTGGCCGACCGCCACCACGGCAAGACCGGCTTGCGCGACATCCGCAAGAACGACGTGGCCAACGAACTGCAGAACAAAGCTGAAGGATAAGGGCATGTCTGACCAACTCAGATTCGAAGTCGACCAGGGCATCGCGACAATCACCCTGAATCGGCCGGAGAAGCTTAACGCGTTCACCGATGACATGCTGGAAGAGTGGCTGGCCGCGCTCGAGGAATGCCGCACGCGTTCGGACGTGCGCGTGATCGTGATCACCGGTACCGGCCGCGCCTTCACCACCGGTGGCGATGTGGGAACGTTCTCGGCCAGCGCCTCGCAGACGCCGGCCGCCATCAAGGCACGCGTGACGGATGGGGTACAGCGCCTGCCGCGCAAGATCGCCGAGATCGACAAGCCCGTGATTGCCGCCCTTAACGGTTACGCCACACCAGTGAGGGCGCGCCGCGATCTCCCGGAGCATCGGGCGTGATCAGGCGCCGCGCTTGGCGAGCAGATCGGTGTTGCCTTCACCAAGCTGTGGACAAGCCGGCGTATTTAGCTCCCTGAACGTGCGAGCGATGGGCAATGGCAGGGCGGGAATTTCTTCGCCATCGCCGCTTGTGATGGGCGTGGCAAACAATCCGCGCGCACGAAAATGTTCATTATTCACTGCTTCCTGCAGTGACTTCACCACCGAGACGCATGCATCCACTCCCGAAAATCGCCGCGTCCATTCATCAGCAGTCCTCGTCTCGATGATGGCTGCGACCGCTTCTCGCGTCTTGCGTGGATCGACTGTGTCGTCTAGCAGTTGCGGCGCCTCCAGTACACGCAGGAAGTTCTCCCAGAATTTGTCCTCAAGGGGGGCTGCCGCCAAATAGCGGCGATCCAGCGTGCGGTAGATGTGATAACGCGGTGTGCCGCCAGTGACAAGATCGCCGCCGGGGACCGGCCACTCGCCCGCGGAGAATCCGTTGCCAAGTCCCCAATACATGAAGGTGAACAAATTGTCCGCCATCGAGATGTCGATGAACCGACCCATGCCGTCGGCATCACGCGCGCGAAGCGCGAGCAGGATGTTCATCATGGCCGGGTAGGCGCCGCCGGCGATGTCGGCGAGCAGCGCGTTTGGAAGTGCCGGCGAGCCGTCTACCCCGACCGTCAGCCCGAGCAAACCCGCCTCAGCCTGGTAGTTGAGGTCGTGTGCAGCAATATTTGCCATGGGCCCGTCTTGGCCCCAACCTGTGACGGCACAGTAGACGAGTCTGGGGTTGAGCACCCGCATTGCTTCATAGCCCAGCCCCAAGCGTTCCATGACACCGGGACGGAATTGCTCTATGAGTACGTCGGCGGTGCGCACAAGGGCGATGGCTTCACTCAGTGCGGCAGGATCTTTCAGGTCCAGCGTTACCGAACGCTTACCTTGGTTAAGCAAGGCGAAGTTCACACTGTGCGGGCCGAACCGTGGAGTATACGAGCGCATCTCGTCGCCTCGGCCGGGCCGTTCAATCTTGATCACCTCCGCGCCTGCCTGCGCCAGCAGAAGACTGCAGAGCGGGCCAGGCAGAAGCGTACTGAAGTCAACGACGCGAATGCCCGACAGCGGAGAGCAGGGAGCACCTTTTCCATCGCCAGGTTGCGCTTGAGAGAGGGGCCGATTCTGATTTGGAGAATGTAGTGTAGTCATGCCTCGCTCGTACGCAATTTGCATGCCTGCTGACCGTCGCCGCAGACCCGGTTGGCCGGCGTTGATCTGAAAGGGAGCCGTGCTCGGAGATTTTGCGGGGAAGTGCAGCTAGCAGGAAGATAGTGTTCATGCTGCAATAAAGTGTCTCCTTCAGCGACAGATATATTCGACAGCGACACTTTTTTCGATAAGTCTTAAGTTCATTCAACCTACAGACGGCGTAGCGACAGATTTTTTGGTGGCCTGCAAATTGCTTTGTTGAAGCTGTTTGCTTCATCTACATCAGCGCCATCATTCGAGATTGCGTTAGGGAAGCGCTGATTGATTCGGTTTTTGCACGCGCTCACATGTAAGGCTTTAATTATATGAAGCTCGTCTTTGCACTACAGAATGAATCAGCGCTTCATTAGGAATGGACGGACAGTAGACCATTGCATGTCACTGAAACTGATGGCACACAAACCGAAAAAAGCTGACACGAACCCATACGGATTCATGTTCAGCACACAAACTTGAAATGGAGACAATTAAATGAAGACCATGTTTGCACATTTAAAGCATTCGAAATACTCTGGTATGGCGGCATTGCCCGCGTTATTGACAAGCTTGTGGGCGGTCAGCTTGCCGGCGGCGGCCCAGGAGTGTGAGGTCAAGATCGGGACTGTTGGGCCGATGACGGGCGGCGGTTCGAGTTGGGGTTTGTCGGAGAAGGCGGGGGTTGAGTTTGAGGCGGCATGGACGAATGCGAACGGTGGTTTGCAGATGGGCAACCGCAAGTGTAAGGTGAAGGTCATATCGTTCGACGGCCAGGCGACCGCTGCTGGCGGAGCGGCAGCTTCAAACTACTTT
>JAQGKD010000051.1 GCA_028290285.1 Hyphomicrobiales bacterium | reverse complement strand
CAAGTGCGGACAGGCGGCCAACAATTTGATATGAATGCTTCATCGCGGCCTGAGCAGGTTAAATATGTTGAAGCGTCCAGATACGAGCGTCGCCGAATTGGAGGCGCCTTCCGGTCCCGGCGGCCTTGGGCTGCATGACGTCCTACATTTCCTATGGCGCCGGTGGGTGTTCATTAGCATCATGGGCCTGTTGGGACTGTTGTTTGGCTGGTTTCAGCTGTCGCGTGAGGTTCCGCGCTACCAGGCTAATGTTCAGATTCTCCTCGATCCCCGGAAAGAAAAGGCTTCGGGCAATGAAGCGTTCCTGACCGACACAACGATGGACGCAGCCTATATCGAAAGCCAGATCTCCACCATCCGCTCGAAAAGCCTCATGCAATTGGTGGCTCAACGGGAGAACTTGACGGACGATCCCGAATTTGGGGCCAGAGGACATGCCCCGGGCTCGCCCGCGGCTGTCGCGCAGACGGCGAACAACTTGTTATCCGCACTTAACGCCGCCCGTCTCGGGCAGGGTTACGTCATTGGGATAACGATCGTCTCCCTAGACCCGGTGAAAGCGGCGCGCGTGGCGAACGCCATCGCCGAGACATATGCTGTCTACCGACAAGACCGGCGGCTGGACTCGGCGAAGCGAGCGTCGGGCTGGCTTGGCGATCGAATTCAGGAGCTCAGGTCGCAGCTGAGGCAATCCGAGGAGGCGGTTGTCGCCTTCCGGGCGGAACATAAGCTGTTGGGCGCCGGCCCAAGCGTCACGCTCAATCAGCAGCAATTGACAGACGTCAATGGACGTCTCGTTGCGGCCCGGGCGGAGTTGGCGGACAAGAGGGCGCGGTATGACGTCGTCAATGGTCGCAACGCCCGCGATCTCGTGGCCAATCTGCCGGATGTAATCAGCCAGGGGGCGCTTGCCGGCTTGCGGCAGCAGCAGGTGACGCTGTCGCAGCAGGAGGCCGAGCTTCTGGCGCGCTACAGCGACCGTCACCCGCAGGTCGTCAATCTGCGTGCGCAAAAGCGCGAGATCGAGCGCGCCATGGCGGTTGAGGTCCAGCGCATCTCCGACGCCATCAAGAGCGACTATGAAATGACCCGTGCGCGGGTCGCCAACTTGGAAAAGGCCGTCTCGCAGGCGACGGGCCAAACCGGCGCCGATGACGCGACCTCGATCCGCCTGCGCGAATTGGAGCGAACGGCGGCGGTCAACAAGTCGCTCTTCGAGGACTTCTTGCAGCGCGCGAAGGTTACGGAGGAGCAGGCGACGTTTGACCCGCGCGACTTTCAGGTCATCAATCCGGCGCAGCCCATTTACGCGCCGATGTCGCCGGTGCCCAGCCGCATTCTTGGCATGGGACTGCTGATCGGCTTGGCGATCGGCGTTGGCGGCGCCCTTGTTTTTGAAAAATTGAACGGCGCCTTCACGACGCCTTTGCAAATCGAATCGATGCTCGGCCTGCCCTTGCTGACGATGGTCGGGCGCCTCGGCCGCAAGGATCTGAAAGTGCATGGCCGCCGCGTATCGCTTCCCGTCTTCGTGACGAAGAAGCCGCTGTCGCGATTGAGCGAGTCCATCCGCGCGATTAGGACGTCGCTGCGGATGTCCGGACGTGGCGGCGGCTGCGTCATCCAGATCTGCTCCAGCGTTCCGGGCGAAGGCAAGACGACAATGGCGCTGGCGCTGGCGGCGTCATTCGCCTCGTCGAAATTGAAAGTGCTGTTCATCGACGCGGATTTGCGGTTGCCGACAGCCAGCAAGCTCGTCGGTGGGGCCGGACGGCTTGGATTGGCGGACTATTTGAATGGCGACGCGAAGCTTGAAGACATCACCTTTGTTTGGGAAGACATCAACCTCCCGGTGATCCCTGCTGGCAGCCGCACGCAAAGGCCCGCCGATCTGTTGGGGTCCGAGCAGATGGCTGAATTGATCGCTCATCTCCGGCAGAGCTATGACGTCGTTATCCTCGACAGCTCACCAATCGCGCCCGTCGTCGACGGCGCCGTGGTTAGCCGCTTCGCGGACCGCATCGTCTATGTAGTCCGCTGGGCGTCCACCTCGCGCGAAGTCGTCCAGCGGGCCTTGGAGCAGGTCGATGGGCAGGAGAAGATCGCCGGCGTGGTGTTCAATCTGGTAAATGAACGACGGGCGAGAAAATACGGCCGACGCGCGATGGCGCAATACTCCTTCGATCCGTCTTATGCCCGCTACTATTCGGAGTAACGTTGCGGCGATCTCGTCTTACGTAGAAGACACGGGAAAATGGGCGAGGAGGACGATGCCGTCCCGATGTGCAGCTTAATGAGCCTCACGCCAACGGAGCAATCTCTGCTCGTCGGATCAGCTGCGGTCGAGCAGACACCCGGTCAGCGAGAGGCTTGGATGCATGCGGCCTCGGTTGCCGATTGGGCGCCAACTTTCAACGCAGCGCTCGATAATGGCACGCTGGCGCTGGTCTGTTGGCATCTACAGGCGCTTCCGGAAGACGCGCTTGCGCCTGAGCTCAGGGAGGCTGCGCAAACATTCCTGAACCAGCAAAGGAAAATGGTCGAGGCCGGACTTGCGCAATGGCGCGACGTGCTCGGCGCGCTCGAACGGGAAGGGATCCAGGTGATCCCTTACAAGGGGCCGGTTTCGGCTTCGGCCTATGGCGACCAGCCGTGGTTGAGATCGTTCCGCGATCTTGACGTTCTGGTTCGGGAGCCGGATTTTGACGGTGCAATCGATTGTCTTGAGGCGATGGGCTATCAGTCAGATGGCGTGTCAATCGACGGATGGCAGCGTAAGGCGATCCGCCGCCGGGCGCGGCAAGAAACGCTTTATTCATCGGGCTTGGCGGTAGAGCCGCACTGCGGCTTTGCGCAGCGCAGTCTCGGGCTTGAGTTAAAGGTCGATGATGTTTTCGCCCGAGCCCGGGCAGGGCAGATGCATGGCCGCGATGTCCTCGTCATGGCCCCGGAAGACACATTTTTAGTGCTGGCCTTGCATGGCGGAAAGGAGCGCTGGCAGCGGCTGATCTGGGTTGTCGACGTCGCCGAACATCTGAAGGGCCACCCCGGTTTCGACTGGGACTTCGCGTTACACCGCGCCCGCGCCTGCGGGCTCGAGCGATGCGCGCTGCTTTCTCTGCTTCTGGTGCATGACCTTCTTGGAGCTCCGGTCCCAGCTCACTATATTCTTCAGGCACGGGGCAACCGAGTGTGCGTCGGCTTGGCCGCTCAGGTCGAGGCCGCCCTCGCGACAGCGGGTTCGTCGGCGGGTTGGGCGGAGGTGAAGCGCTTCCAGAGTCGTCTGCTTGAGAGGCCACGCGATTGGTGTCGGGCGTTTTTCGAATCCGTCGTGGACATCCGCCAGGAGGATTACGCAGCGCTATCACTGCCGCGTCCGTTCGCCGTTGGTTTCGTCGGTGTCAAAGCGGCGCGGCGCGGCGCCCAAATATTGGCGGCTTGGCGCGGTCGGGAAAGCTGAAGTGCGACAAATGTTTATCGTAACAGCTGCATACCTTGGAGCAGCCCTAACCCCCGATCCAATCAATGCGGCAGATGAGCTTCGCCAGACCCTCGCCAAAGTGATGGCATTTGCCTGCTCACCGGCGGGGCGGCCACATCTCCACACACTCGCCAGCACGGTACGCCTCGCAGCGGCGGCATCCTACGAGGCAAGGGCGGAGGTGATGTTCAAACTATCGACAGCCTGTCCTGAGTTGAAGCAGGCTTACGCGGCTTCAGCATGGTCACCGCGGCTGGGTCCGCGCACAGGGCAATCGTCTGGGGTCAACCGGCGACCAAGCCCGGCCGACACGCCGGACGAATAGAAGGGCGTTGCCGATCCGCGACACAGCACAGAATTCAGGGGGAAACCCGAGCTTTGCGAAGAGCTTGATAGCTTCTTTAACTATATGCTCGTAAGCCAATGAGACGGCTGTC
>JAQGKD010000081.1 GCA_028290285.1 Hyphomicrobiales bacterium | reverse complement strand
CGCACCGTGTGGCCGGGGCCCTTCGGCGCGACCATGAGCACGTCGATGTCCTTGCGCGGCTCGATCAGGTTGAAGTGCACGTTGAGCCCATGCGCGAACAGGAGGGCTGCGCCCTGCTTCATGTTCGGGGCGAGCTCGGCGGCATAGATGTCGGCCTGCAACTCGTCCGGCGTGAGCATCATCACCACGTCGGCCCACTTCGCGGCTTCAGCCACTTCCATGACCTTGAGGCCTTCGCCTTCCGCCTTCTTGACGGTGGCGGAATCCTTGCGGAGGGCGACGACGACGTCCTTCACACCGGATTCGCGCATGTTGAGCACATGGGCATGGCCCTGCGAGCCGTAGCCCACAACGGCGACCTTCTTGCCCTTGATGAGATTGATGTCGGCATCCCGATCGTAATAAACGCGCATACGGATGGTTCCTCTTGCAACGGACGAAGGCGGGGCCGTCCTCTAGAATTCGTGATCGAGCCTTCTAAGCGCGCTTTCCCGCCGCGTCAAAGAAAACCGTGTGTATGGGCGCAGCGCTCAGATCGGCTCCGGGCCACGCGAAATGGCGGCGACGCCCGTCCGCGAGACTTCCACCAGCCCGATCGGCCGCATCAGCTCGACGAATGAGTCGATCTTGTCGGCATTGCCCGTGAGCTCAAACACGAAACTCTCGGTCGTGGCGTCGATGACGCGCGCCCGGAAGGCATCCGCCAGCCGCAGCGCCTCGACCCGGTTGTCGCCCTTACCACCCACCTTGACCATGGCGAGCTCGCGCTCGATGGACCGGGCATGCAGCGTCAGGTCGGTCACCGTATGGATCGGCACGAGCCGCTCCAGCTGATGGCCGATCTGCTCGATGGCCTCGGGCGGCCCCGAGGTGACGATGGTAATGCGCGAGAGATGCTCGCCGTGGGCCACCTCGGCCACCGTCAGGCTCTCGATATTATAGCCGCGCCCCGAAAACAGGCCGACCACGCGGGCGAGAACGCCCGGCTCGTTGTCGACGAGCACCGACAGGGTGTGCCGTTCGATATTCGATTTGCCGAGCGCCGAGGAATAGGGCGACGGCGGGAAAGCAGGTGCGTTCATGGCAGCGTCTCTACAAAGGCGAAAAGGGGTTCGGCACGTTCAGACGAGAAGTTTGCCGCGCTCGTCGATGATGCTGCCGATCTCGACACCGGCATCGTCGGTGAGTTCGGCGAGAATCATCTCGTTATGCGCCTTGCCCGAGGGAATCATCGGGAAGCAATTCTCGGCCTTCTCGACCACGCAGTCGAAGATCACGGCCTTCGGCGAGTCGATCATTTCCATGATCGCATCGTCGAGTTTGGCCGGATCGGAACAACGGATGCCGTGTCCGCCATAGGCCTCGGCCAGCTTCACGAAATCGGGCAGCGCCTGTGAATAGCTCTCCGAATAGCGCGCCCCGTGCAGCAGCTCCTGCCACTGGCGCACCATGCCCATATATTCGTTGTTCAGGATGAAGATCTTGACCGGCAGGCGATATTGCAGCGCCGTCGACATTTCCTGCATGTTCATCAGGATCGAGGCTTCGCCCGCGATGTCGATGACCAGCGCCTTGGGATGCGCCATCTGCACGCCGACCGCCGCCGGCAGGCCGTAGCCCATCGTCCCAAGGCCGCCAGACGTCATCCAGCGGTTCGGCTCCTCGAAATGATAATGCTGCGCGGCCCACATCTGATGCTGGCCGACCTCGGTCGTGATGTAGGTGTCACGGTCCTTGGTCAGCTCATACAAACGCTGGATCGCATGCTGCGGCTTGATGGTGGTCTTCGAGGGACGGAACGCCAGCGACTTGCGCTCGCGCCAAACGTCGATCTGCTTCCACCATTGCTTCAGCGCACCGGTATCCACCTGCGGGGCCGACGTGCGCCACAGGCGGACCATGTCTTCCAGCACATGCGCGCAATCGCCGATGATGCCGAGTTCGACCTTGACGTTCTTGTTGATCGACGACGGGTCGATATCGATGTGGATCTTCTTCGACCCTGGCGAGAAAGCGTCGAGCCGCCCCGTGATGCGGTCGTCGAACCGCGAGCCGATGGCGATCATCAGGTCGCAATCGTGCATCGTGTGGTTGGCTTCATAAGTGCCGTGCATGCCCAGCATGCCGAGCCAGTTCGGCCCGGACGCGGGATAGGCGCCAAGCCCCATCAGGGTCGAGGTAACAGGGAAGCCGGTCAGCTGCACCAGTTCGCGCAGCAGCGTGGAGGCGACCGGCCCGGAATTGATGATGCCGCCGCCCGTGTAGAACACCGGACGCTTGGCAGCCGCCATCATCTCGATGGCTTGCCGGATCTTGGCGAGATCGCCCTTCACCTGCGGCTGGTAGGTCTTGTGCTGGATATTCTTTGGGCCGGTGTAGACGCCCGTCGCGAACTGCACGTCCTTCGGGATATCGATGACGACAGGACCCGGCCGCCCGTGCGACGCGACATAGAACGCCTCGTGCAGGATGCGCGGCAGATCCTCGATCGAACGCACGAGATAATTGTGCTTGGTGCAATGACGGGTGATGCCGACCGTGTCGCATTCCTGGAACGCGTCCGAGCCGATCAGATGCGTGGGCACCTGCCCCGTGATGCAGACGAGCGGGATCGAATCCATCAGCGCGTCGGTCAGCCCGGTGATCGCATTGGTGGCGCCGGGGCCCGAAGTGACGAGCAGAACGCCGACCTTGCCGGATGAGCGGGCATAGCCCTCGGCCGCATGGGCCGCGCCCTGTTCGTGGCGCACGAGCACGTGCTTGACGAAATCCTGCTGGAAAAGGGCATCGTAGATCGGCAGGACCGCTCCGCCGGGATAGCCGAAAAGGGTCTCGGCTCCCTGGTCTTTGAGGGCCTCGACGACCATCTCGGCTCCGGTCATCTCTCTGGACATTGCTTCGTCTCCGTTCCGGCAGTTCTTCGTCGTTTGGGGGTCTTCTGCGCTTTTGGGGAATTTTGGGCAATAAAAAAGGCCCGCTAGGGGGCCTCAGTATGCGCCATCGTCAGGAAAGCAGGCCCTAGGCCCGTCCTGTCTCTGGCGCGGTGGTTACGATAAGCATGCTGCGCACGTGCGCGTCTCCGGTTGATCGGTGGGGACATTAGGGTTTGCGGCTGACGGCGTCAAGCGGGTCGATATCCGTTGAGCCGCACAGAACAGCCGACGAACTAACTAGACGCCACGTCCCCCCGCACAGCCTCCCACGCCCCTTCCGGCGGGACCATGCGAAACTCCGGCAGCTGGTGCCGCATAAACGTAAACTGCCGCTTGGCGTAGGCCCGCGTGTCCCGCTGGCCGCGCGCGACGGCGTCTTCCAGCGTGGCCTCACCCCGCAAATAGTCGATCAGCCCCGGCACGCCATGCGCCCGCATGACCGGCAAAGCCGGGTCGAGCCCGCGTGCGGCCAGCCGTTCGACCTCTTCCAAAGCGCCCGCCCCCATCATGGCCTCGAAACGCCGGTCGATTCGCTCGGTCAGTTCGTCCCGCTCCGGCGTCAGGAAAAAACCGAGACACCGGGCCGGATCGAGCACCGGCGCACCGCGCTGGTCGTGGAAGGACGTCAGCGGCTGGCCGGTGGCGGCAAAAACCTCCAGCGCGCGCAGGATACGTTGCGGGTCGCTCGGCCGCAGCCGCGCCGCCGTCTGCGGATCGCAGGCCGCGAGCCGCGCATGCAACTCACCCGGGCTCACGCCCTCGGCGGAAGCGCGAACCTCCGCCCGCACGGCGTCGGGCACGGGCGGAATGTCCGAAAGGCCCCGCAACAGCGCCTTGAAATACATGCCTGTGCCGCCAGCAAAAATCGGCAGGCGTCCCGACGCAGCGATGTCGGCCATCTGTGCCTTGGCGTCCTCGACCCACTTGCCGACCGAATAGTTCACCGCGCCATCGACATGGCCGAACAGGCGGTGGGGCGCCATGCCCTCCTCGGCCTGCGTCGGGCGGGCCGTGATGATCCGCAGATCCCGGTAGACCTGCATCGAATCCGCGTTCACGACCACGCCGCCCAGCTCCTGGGCGAGCCGGATCGCGAGCGCGGACTTGCCGCTGGCCGTCGGTCCTGCGATGAGAAGAGCTGCCAGACCATCGGACTTCACAAAGACACTCCGCAGAAGAGACTTCTCAGACATGACGCATGTCGCGACACTCGTTTCAAACCCGGCGGCGCCCGCGCTCGAAGACGCAATGCTCGCCCGCGCCGCCGCAGCCCTGCCCCATGCACAGGCTCCAGTCTGGCTGAACCCCGGCATTGCCGCCGACCTGTCTTTCGCACCTGAGACGCCGCCCGACAACCGCGCGCTGGCCGATACCGTGCGCCGGGCGCTCGGCGGGGCACCCATAGACGTCATCGTCCAGCCCATCGCCGGCCGCCGCAAGAAGCTGTTCCTGGCCGACATGGACTCGACCATGATCGGGCAGGAATGCATCGACGAACTGGCCGATTTCGTGGGCATGAAAGAGCACGTCTCGGCGATCACAGAACGCGCCATGCGCGGCGAAATCGCCTTCGAGCCCGCGCTGCGCGAACGCGTGGCGCTGCTGCGGGGCCTCGATGCGCAGATCGTGGCCCGCGTCATCGCCGAGCGCATCACCCTGACGCCGGGCGGGCGCGCCTTGGTGCGAACCATGAGGGCGAATGGCGCGCATACCGCGCTCGTCTCCGGCGGCTTCACCCTTTTTACATCCGAGGTAGCCAAGGCCATCGGATTCAACGAGAATCGCGCTAACGTTCTGGTTGTAGAAGACGATAAATTCGCAGGATTCGTCAGCGAGCCGATCCTCGGGCGCGAGGCAAAATTCGCCGCCCTCGTCGAACTGCGAACCGCCCACCGACTGTCCCACGAGGACACGATGGCAGTCGGCGACGGCGCCAACGATCTGGCCATGCTGGAAGAAGCAGGCCTCGGCATTGCCTATCACGCCAAGCCTGCCGTAGCGGAAGCAGCCCATGCGCGAATCGACCACGCGGATCTCACGGCCCTTCTCTACGCACAAGGCTATCGCGCGAGTGAGTTCGCGCAGGATTGAATCGAAGACTGAAACAAAAAGAAGCGCCCCCTTCCCGTGTCTCGGGAAGGGGGCGCAACTTAAAGTTGATTCAGAGCTTTAATCGAGCGCCAGCGCGACGAAGCGCACTTCACCCTGCGGATTGGCGACGAGGAACAACGCCGACTTGCGGCCGGCCTCCTTCAGCGCCTTGGTCTTGCTCGCGACATCGCCAGGCTTGCTCACCGCTTCCTGGTTGATCTCGACGATCGTGTCACCAGGCGAGATGCGCTTCTCGGCCGCGGTCGAACTCGGATCGACCGTCGTCACGACGACGCCCTTGACGCTGTCCTTGATGCTGAAGCGCTTGCGCACGTCAGGATCGAGCCCAGCGAACTCCATGCCCAGCGCACGCTGCACAACGTTGGCATTGGGCTTGGCTTCATCCGGCACCGTCTTGGAATCGAGCGAGGCCTGCTTTTCGCTGTCCTCGAGACGGCCGAGCGTGACAGTGAGCGGCACTTCCTTGCCACCACGCATCACCATGACGGTCACCGCCTTGCCGACGGGCGTCGCAGCCACGAGCTTCGGCAGGTCGCGTGATTCCTTCACGTCGCGTCCGTCGAACTTCAGGATCACGTCGCCAGCTTTCAGGCCAGCGGGCTTGCCGGGGCCCTTGTCGTCGACAACCGCGACGAGCGCACCGCGCGTGGAGCCGAGCTTCAACGATTCCGCGATGGCATCGTCGACATTCTGGATCCGCACGCCGAGCCAGCCGCGACGCGTCTCGCCGAACTGCTGCAACTGGTCGATGATCGGCTGCACAGTCGCCGACGGCGTAGCGAAGCCGATACCCACCGACCCGCCCGACGGCGACAGGATCGCCGTGTTCACGCCGATGACTTCGCCGTTCATGTTGAACAGCGGCCCGCCGGAATTGCCCTTGTTGATGGAGGCGTCCGTCTGGATGTAATTGTCGTAGGGTCCGCTATCGATGTTGCGGTTGCGGGCGGACACGATGCCCGCCGTGACCGTTCCGCCGAGGCCGAACGGATTGCCAACCGCCATGACCCACTCGCCGACGCGCATCTTCTCGCTGTCGCCGAACTTCACCGCCTTCAGCGGCTTGTCGGGCTTCACGCGCAACACGGCGATATCGACCTTCGCGTCCTTGCCGATGATCTCGGCCTTGAGCTTCTGGCCATCGGTGAAAATCACCGTAATCTCGTTCGCATCCGCGATGACGTGATTGTTGGTGATGACGATGCCTGCGGAATCGATCACGAATCCCGACCCGAGCGAGCTGGAACGGCGCGAACGCGGGCCTTGCTGACGCGGGCTGTCATCGTTCTGGCCCTGCTGCCCCTGCGGACCGCCCTGCCCTTGCCGGCGCTTGAAGAACTCTTCGAACAGATCGTCGAAGGGCGTGCCGGGCGGCAGGTTCGGAACACCCACCCGCTTGTCCTCGACCGTCTGTGACGCCGAAATATTCACCACAGCCGCGCTCACGTTATCGGCGAGGTCGGCAAAGCTCTCTGGCGCGCTGGCGGCCAGCGCGACATGCCCTGCCAGCGGGGAGAAGGCGAGGCCCAGGGCCAGCGCGACCGTGGCCGAGCGCGCGGCGAGACTCTTGCGAGATTTATCGGAAACCATGTGTGAGCGGACACCCATAGGGGCCTTCCTCCAGTAACTGCGGCGAGCGAAGATCAATGCGGACACCTTACGAGAAACCTGCATACAGGTGTGACGGGCAAGAGGGCCCGTCACGCGATTGTTAGAGGCGCAAACCAGCGCCCGCCGCCTACTCGACCTTGGCAGTGCCCTTGTTGAGCGCCTGCGGTCCCGTGCGCGGAACCTCGGTCGCCCCGCTGGACGCAGCCGGCGGACGAATGCCGCTCGCCTGGCCGAAAAAGCGGAAGAAGTCCGAGGTCGGGCTCAGGATCAGGCGGGTCTCGCCTGACTTCAACCCAGTCTCGTAGGCCTGCATGGACCTGTAAAATGCGAAGAAATTAGGGTCCTGATTGTAGGCCGCCGCGAAAATGCGGTTTCTTTCGCCGTCACCCTCGCCTCGGGTCTGGTCGGCCGTGCGCTGCGCCTCTGCGCGAAGCACCACTACGTCGCGATCTGCCTTGGCCCGGATCTTCTGGGCCTGCTCGGCACCCTGCGCGCGGAACTCGGCGGCTTCACGCGCGCGTTCCGTCTGCATGCGGTTAAACACGCGCTCAGAAATCTGCCGGGGAAGATCGGCGCGCCGGATACGGACGTCGATCACCTCGGCGCCCAGGCGCGCGGCTTCCACATTCACCAGATCGCGGATGCTCACCATGAGGGCTGAGCGCCCTTCGCGGATGATCTGGATCATCGTCGCTTCGCCGAGAACGCGGCGCAGCGCCGAACTCAGCACGGTGCCGAGCTGGTTGTTGGCCCCCTGCGTCGTGCCCACTGTCTGGTAGAAGCGCAGGGCATCGACGATGCGATAGCGCAAAAACGCATCGACCTCGATGCGGTTGTTGTCGGAGGCCAGCACTTCCTGGTTCGGCGTTTCAAGATCGAGAATCCGCTTGTCGAGCAGAGTCACGGTCTCGATAAGCGGAATCTTGAAATGCAGGCCGGGCGTGGGAACCAGCGCGCGGCCCGGGATCGGTTCGCCCAGGCGCAGCACGAGCGCCTGTTCGTTCTGCCCGACCGTATAGATCGTGCTCGAGCCGACGATGAGAACGAGAATGAGAACAATGAGTGCGGCCATGCCGCCGAGCGGATTCTTCACTTCGCACCTCCCTGCGCAGCAGCCGGGGGAGTCGCACCGGAAAGCCCCTGCAACGGCAGATAGGGCACGACGCCGGTACCGCCGTTCTGATCCACGATCACCTTGTTCGTGCCCTCCATCACCCGTTCCATCGTCTCGAGATAGAGCCGCTCGCGCGTCACTTCCGGCGCCTTCACATATTGCTGATAGACCTGATCGAAGCGCGACGTCTGGCCCTTGGCCTGGTTGACCGTCTGCTCGCGATAGCCCTCGGCTTCCTGCACGATGCGCGCGGCATCGCCACGGGCTTCCGGCACGACGCGGTTGGCGTAGGCCTCCGCCTCGTTGCGCAACCGATCGAGATCCTGCTGCGCCGCCGTCACGTCACGGAACGCAGCGATGACCTGTTCGGGCGGATCGACGGACAGGAGCTGCACCTGAAGGATCAGGACGCCGGCCTTGTAGTCGTTCAGCACCTTTTGCGTGAGATCCTGCGCCGCCGGTTCGATGACCTTGCGTTCGGCCGTCAGGATGCGCTGGATCGGCGTGCGTCCGACGATCTCGCGCATGACGCTTTCAGCAACGGCCTTCACCGTCTCGCGCGGTTCCCGCACGTTGAAGGCGAAATCCTCGGGCCGTACCGGGTCGATCTGCCAGATGACGCGGAATTTCACGTCGGCGATATTCTCGTCGCCCGTGAGCATCAGGCTTTCGGCGGGAACATCGACCTGCGTCTGCACGCTGGAGCGCCGCGCATCCTCGCGAGACACGAAGCCAATCTCGATCGAGTTGCGATCGGTGACTTTCAGCTTGTTCACCGCGCCGATCGGATAGGGCCAATTGTAGTTCAGGCCGGACGAGGTTTTCTTCTCGTACTTGCCGAACACCATGTTGAGGCCGACCTCGTTGGGGCCGACGGTGTAGAACCCGCTCGACAGCCACGCCGCGAGCGCGATCGCGCCGAAGATGATGAACCCACGACCTCCGAGAGACCCGCCCGGCATCACCTGCCGAAGCCTGTCCTGGCTGCGCCGCAGCAGTTCCTCGAGATCGGGGGGCGTGGACCCGCCGCCGCTCGGTCCCTGACCCCAGGGACCCTTGGGGCCGGTCTTCCAGGGACCACCGCCACCGGTCTGATTACTCCAGGGCATGAATTTCCTCTCCTGTATCCTGCGTCCGAATGCCGAGCCGAAATGAGCGGCTGCGAATGTCACGCGCACACCGGCTCAACTAAGCACAGGCGTGGCTCTTTTCAACGAGCCTGCCCGGCCTTTGTGATACGATCATAAGTCACGAAAGCGAAACCTGCCTCGTTTCCCTTGGCCAGGTCGGCCGGATGCGTCTCGCGACGCGCCTCCCGCCAGCATGCCGCATCGATCTCAGGAAAGAGTGTATCGCCTTTGGGCGTCAGGTCGACCTCGGTCAATTCCATGCGGTCGGCCTGCCCCATCGTCTGCGCGTAGATCTCACCGCCCCCGGCGATCACGATCTCATCCGCCCCGAGCCGCGCTGCGGCGCTTTCCGCCTGCGCAAGGGCTGCCGCGAGATCGCCTGCGACCAGGATGCCCTCGCGGGCATAGGAGGTGTCGCGCGTCACGACGATGGTCTCGCGTCCCGGCAGCGGTCGCCCGATGGACTCGAAGGTCTTGCGGCCCATGACCAGCGGCTTGCCCATTGTCAGGCTTTTGAAATGGCGCATGTCTGCGGACAACTTCCAGAGCAGGCGATTGTCGCCGCCGATGACGCGGTTGCGGGCCACCGCCGCGACGATCACGAGACGCAGGCGCGGGCTCAATGCGCTTTGTCCGCAAGACGCCACAACGCCTCGTCGGAGATCCGGCACTGCGTCCAGCCATCCATCATCTGTGCGCCGTGGGCCTGATAGAAACCGATGGCCGGCTCGTTCCAGTCGAGCACCGACCATTCGAGCCGCGCCAGGTTCTCGGCGACGCAACGCTTCGCCACCCGCGCCAGCAGCGCCCGGCCGTAGCCCCTGCCCCGATATTTGGGCCGCACGAACAGGTCCTCGACAAAGATTCCGTGCCGTCCGCGAAAGGTCGAGAAGGAATAGAACCAGAGCGCAAATCCCGCGATCGCTTCGCCCGGAGCCTCCGCGACGTCGCAGAACACGCGCGGAAACACGCCAAATAGCGCCTCGCCCAGCATGTCCGCACTGGACACGACGTCTTCGCTCAATTGCTCATATTCGGCGAGTTCGCGCACCAGCGCGAAAACGCTTGCGAGATCGCCTTGCTCCGCGGGGCGCACGATCGGCTGGAAGCTCATCGGCTTATCCCTCTCAGACGGCCACCGGCGCGCGAATGGCGGGGTGCGGATCGTAACCCTCGATGGCGATGTGGTCGAAGCGGAAATCGAACAGCGACGTCACGGAGGGATCGAGCACAAGGCGCGGCAGCGCGCGAGGCTCGCGCGACAGCAGCAGTTTCGTCTGCTCGATGTGGTTGGAATAGAGATGCGCGTCGCCGAACGTGTGGACGAAGTCTCCCGGCTTTAGCCCCGTTACCTGCGCGACCATGTGGGTCAGCAGCGCGTAACTGGCGATATTGAAGGGCACGCCGAGAAACACATCCGCCGAGCGCTGGTAGAGCTGACAGGAGAGCCGCCCCTCCGCGACATAGAACTGGAACAGGCAGTGGCACGGCGCGAGCTTCATCAGTTCGAGATCGGCGACATTCCACGCTGAGACGACGAGGCGGCGCGAATCGGGATTGCGACGTATTTCGTCGACCACCCAGGAAATCTGGTCCCGCGTGCCGCCACCTGGCAGATCCCAGGAGCGCCATTGCTTGCCGTAGACGGGCCCGAGATCGCCGTTGGCATCGGCCCATTCGTCCCAGATCCCGACGCCGTTCTCGCGCAGGTAGGCGATGTTCGTGTCGCCCTGCAGGAACCACAGCAACTCGTGGATGATGGAGCGAAGATGCAGCTTCTTCGTCGTCACCAGCGGAAAACCCTCGGCGAGATCGAACCGCATCTGATGGCCGAAGACGGATGTCGTGCCCGTTCCAGTCCGATCCGATTTCGTCACACCCTCGTCGAGGATGCGGCGGAGTAGCTCGTGATATTGGCGCATGCGGGCGTAAACTCGACATATCAGGGAGTTTCTTGGCGACGGCGGACCTTACAGCCTTTGCGCCTCATCTGAAACGCCGCTCGAGGCGTATCCCACGCCGAAATTCAGGCTGGATGACCGCAAGGCCCCTTTGCGAATGCGCGCGGACCCCCTATATTCGTTTTGCCGTCGCAAGGCGGATATGGCGATAAATGGACTCCGTAATAAGCTATCCGGACCCGGGGGCGGTACCCGGCGCCTCCACCCCAGCCCGTCGGAAACGGCGGGTTGCGGCGGGGGCGAAATAGGATCGACGGGGGTGTAAAGGGTGCTCTTTCGCTCGGCATGATACCGCCGTTATCGGGTCAAACTCTATAGTTGCCAATGACAACTATGCTCCGGTGGCCCTCGCCGCGTAATGCGGTGCTGGTACTGGGAATCAAGTCCTAAGGGGTTGCACTTTTAGGCGGGGTTCGGAGGCACCTGGCAACAGAAGCCTCCACTTTCGCTCTTCCGGAACGGACTGAATGGCCAACGATCTCATCCGCTACGACCTTCTCGTTCAGGATGCTTTGCGCAGTGTGGTCCGAAAGGTCATGCAGGAGGCGGCCAAGGAAGGCCTGCCCGGCGAGCATCATTTCTACATCACCTTCCGCACGACGGCGCCCGGCGTGCGGCTTTCCAGTCACATGCGTGCGCAATATCCCGATGTGATGACAATCATCCTCCAGCACCAGTTCTGGGACCTCGCGGTTTCCGAGCACAATTTCGAGGTCGGCCTGTCCTTCCGCAACATCCCGGAACGGCTGCTTGTCCCCTTCGATGCGGTGACGGAATTCTACGATCCCTCCGTGCAGTTTGGCCTGAAGTTCGAGGTCGAGGAAGTCAGCCCCGAGGACGGCGCGAACGATCTTGAGCCGATCACGTCGCCGCCCGTTTCAGCCATGTCGTTGACGGACGCGCTGGCGACGACCGCCCTGCCCTCGCCCGCCCGCAAACCTGCGGAAGCGACAAAGCTCGAGCCCGCCAAGGCCGACGGGGCCAAGGCCGAGGGGAAGGCCGCCAAGGCCAAGAAGGAAAAGGCGACAGGCGAGACCGCCGCTCCCGGCGAGTCGGATCCCGGCAAGGTCGTATCCATCGACGCCTTCCGCAAAAAGCACTGAAGATTCAGACCAATGGGCGAGATCGTCAATCTCAGGCGGGCCCGTAAGGATCGCAAGCGCGAGACAGCTGCGAAGGAGGGCGAGGCCAATCGCCTCGCCTTCGGCCGCACGAAGCATGAGCGGACGCTCACCGGGCAGGAAAATACGCGCGCAGCGCGCCTGCTGGCGGGCCATATGCGCGAGCCCGGGACATCGGAAAAGCCCGCCAGCTCAGATGACTGAACATCCGATCCGCATTGCGAAACATTCACTCGTCATCGCGGGGCATCGCACCTCGATTTCGCTCGAAGAGCCCTTCTGGATCGAGCTTAAAAAGCTCGCGGTCGACCGTGCCCTGCCACTCGCCGCATTGGTGGCGGAGATCGACAGCACGCGCGGTTCCGCCAATCTCTCCTCAGCGATCAGGGTTGCCATTCTGGAGCAGATCCGCGCCCGCGCCCAAGCCGTCGAACCTCAGTAACGGCCTGCCGTCGAGGGATCTGCCAAGGGCGACATTGGGAGAGGTGGAATCCGTGGCGGCGGTTGCACCCGTGGCGCAGGCGAGCTGCGCGCGGCCTCCTCGGCGCGTCGGCGTAGAATGTCGGACGCGCGCCGCATCCGCTGTTCACGGTCCAGCCTGTCACGCTCCGCCTTGGCGGCGTCATCGGCAGTTGGCCCATCGAGAAAGCGGCCGATGGGATCGGCTGCAGCCTTGGCTGCCTTCTGCCTCTCCTCTTCTGCCTTCGCGGCGCGGGCCCTGTCCTCTTCGATCCTCGCGGCTTTGAGCTGCTCGGCTTCCGCCTTGGCCGCGCGCTGCCGCTCGTCCGCGATCCGGGGCGGCTCCTCTTCTATCGCGCGCTGCTCGTCCGCCTTGCGCTGCTGCTCGGCGGCGGCACGCTGCTGCTCCAGGAAGTCCGAAACCTCGCGCTCGCGGCGGCGGAGGAAATCCTGCGCTTTCAGGCGCCGGTTGAACGCGGCGCGTTCTCGGATATCGAACTCCAGCGCATCCACGCGCGCTGCCTCGCGGGCGATGGCGCGTGCCGAGATCGCATTGACGAGCGGTCCCGCCTCCACCTTGCGCTGCAAGCCGCCAATCCGGCCCTGCCAGACCAGCGTCGCCGCAGGCGGCGTCTCCGTCCAGTCCTTCGGCAGGACTGGCGATGTCAGCGCGAGCCGGGCATCCACGTTCATGTTGCGCACATCGAAGGCGAGGCTGAACTGGGCGGGTGCTCCGTTGCCGCTCTGGGGTGCCAGCCGCAGGACGCCAGCGGCCATGCTGGCGTCGAAGGGTCGGTCCCCCAGCGCCAGACTGTCGCGATCGAACTCACGCGCCAGCCGCGACTGAATTTCCGCTTCGTCGAAATTCAAACCGCCCCGGTCGGCGGCATCCACGACACGCGCGAGCGCCCCGACATCGGCCCGCGCCACCGTGAGGCCGTTCATCACGACCTTTCCGTTGCCGGCCAGTCCCCCTGCGAGCGCTGAAAAACTCTGGCCGGTCGACGTGAAATCGAGCTGACCGGACATCGAGCCGGAAAACGGTCCTTCCGGCAGAAGCTGATCGGTGAACGAAGCGCGCCCAGCCACCGAGGCAGTCGGCCCATCGCGCCGGAGCGTCAGGCGTCCATCGAGCTTTCCCGCCCCCAGCCCCATCGTCACATCGTCGAGGGAGACGACACCCGGCGACAGTCCGAGCTTCACTTTCGCATCCCGCCCGAAGAGCGTGTCAGACAGATCGAACCGGCCAATCTCCAGCAACAGGCTGGACGCGGGAATCTCCGCAAGCCCCGGCGCCAGACGCACCGTCGGCCAGCCGCCATCCCGGGCCGCCAACGGCATCGGCCCCAGCGCCAGAGCCGACAGCGTCGGCAGGCCCAGCCTTTCGACGCGCAGATGGCCCGTCAAGTGGGGCGAAGCACCCGCGCCGACGTGGCCAAGATCTCCGCTGAAGGATGTGCCGGCAAGAACGCCTTTCATCCCGTCGAGTCCGACCCGCCCGTCGGCAAGGCTCAGATCGGCGGTGGCGTCGGCGGCCAGCACCGTGCTCAGGTCCGGCAGCGCGATGGCGAGAACCTGCAAGAGCGGGGTGGCGTCTGGACTGCGCAGGCGCAGAGCGCCGCGGGCCTGTGGTTTGTTGAGCGACCCACCGACGCGCCCCTCAAAGGACATGTCGCTCCGCGCCGCATTTACATCCAGACGCGCCTCGAACCCGGCAGCCGCAGACCCCTTGGCCGTCACCTGCATGCGAGCGGGCCCCAGCCCTGTGAGCGGCAGAGTCTCTATGCCTATCTGGCGCAGCAGCATCGGCGTATCTGGATTTTCCAGCGTCGCGGAAAAGTCGAATGCGTTGGCCGTCGGCTGCAAATTCGTTGCGATCTGCGTGCCCCGCGCCGTCCCCTCGATGCGCAGATCCTGCAGTTCGATCCCCACCGCCCCGACCTTGCCATGCGCGCTGACGGCAAGACGGGCCGGAGACAAAGCCGTCGAGCGCCGCGCCAAAGCGTCGGCGTAGGGACCAGGCGCGGTACGCCGCAACAGGTCCGCGAGATCGCCGAGCCGCGATGCGTCCAGCTTTGCGACGAGCGTTGCCACGTTCCCCTCGATTCCGCCGGAGGCGCTCAGCGACGCACCCCCGAGATTGTCGACGGCGAAGCGTTCGAGCGCGAGCTTGTCTCCGGTTTTCACAACCTTGAGCCCGATCCGCCCGGCATCCACGACACCCTCGCCGAAACGCGCGAGACGCACCGCCCGCGCCTCAAACGCGAGCGACAGATCCATATCGGCAGCAAGCCTCGCGGGCCCCGCGAGTTCGGGGATGCTGTCGAGATCCAGAGCCTCGGACGTGAGGTCGGCAAACAGCCGCGCCCGCTCGGACCCGACTGCCTGTGTAAAGGCCATGGTGCCAGCAAGTTCCGACCGGTCGGCCTGGATAACGAGATTGCGGCCCATGACACCGCCCGCCGACGCTTCCACGTCTCCAGCCACATCGATGGAGCGGAACGGCAGGCCGCGCAACCGCGCCGCCAGATCCGGCGCGCTCAGGGTCAGCCAGTCGGAAAAGCGCGGCACGTCGCGTGCGCCGAACTCGACCTTTCCACGAAAGGCCGCGGCCGAGCCCGTTTCAACCGCGCCGTCGAGCACGAGGCGCGATCGCGCCGGGCCGATGGCTGCGCCTTTCAGCAAAGCCGGCTTGCCGGATGCGAGCCCGAGTTCGGCCCGGACGTCGGTGAGCGTTTCGCCGGCCAGCGCCGCTGTCGGCGATGTCAGCGAGAGCGTGACCGGCCAGGGGAACCGCGCGCCCAGAGCCGGATCCGCCAAAGCCGTTCCAATGATTGCTGCCAGCCGTGCGCCTGAGGCCGCGACATTGGCCTGGTCGGCCAGCAGCCGGTCGAAGTCGAGCTGGCGCGCCGTGAGCGTGAGGCTCGCCTGCGCTCCCTTGCCGAAGGAAACCTGCGCCGTTCCACTCGCGGCAAGGGCACGATCCTCGTCGCCCGCCCGCACTTCGGCTGGGTCGAGAACGGCTTGCGATGGGTCTATCTTCAGGTTGCCCGACAGGCGCCACGGAACGGCAGCGCCCGAAATAATACTCGTCGCGGAGAACCCCGCCGCCCCTTCATAGGACAACCGCGTGCCGCCAGCCGCCGACGACAGCATGAGCGTTCCGTCGAGATCGCCGCGCGGTGTCAACGGGCCCTCGTCGAGGATCGCCTTGACGCGGATGCGGTCACCCTCGACCGTCCCGGTGCTGAACCTGTATTTGGCGGCTGCCTCCCCGAGGCGGATCTGGCCCGCGCCCTTGTAGGGACCCGCCAGAGAGCCGGCATCGCCCAGAAAATCGAGGCCGCCGATCACGAGCGGAGGACCACCTGCGACGCCGCGCAGGGTCAGCGCGCCGTCCGTCACGCTCATCCGCTCGATCTGGACGTCGGAGGGTTTGAAATTCGGCATGCGCGGCAGAACGATCGCGCCGTCCGCTGCTCGCGCGATGCTCAACTGCGGCCTGTCGAGCATGGCTTCCGTGAAACGCAACTCGCCCCGGATCAGCGAGGCGACGGCCAGCTCGAAGCGCAATCGCCTGATCTCGAGCGCCGGCCCATCGGCGCGTATGCTCGACACATGGACCGAGGCCAGCTCCAGCCGGGGAACCGGAAGCAGTTGCAGGCTGATCGGGCCGCCAACCTGAACATGCGCCCCGCTCAGCCGGGACAGCTCCGTCTCCACCCAGCCGCGCTGGGCCGTCCAGTCGACGAACCACGGCCCTACCAGGGCAGCGGTGAGCACCAGAATCAGCGCCGAAGCGAGGATGGTCAGAATTTCACGCAAGGTCGGTCGAATCTCCAGAGGTCCAAAGGTATTCTTCCCCAAGGATATATACGATTCCAGCCTTGGGCGTGGATGGGGAGCGCAAGCCCGCTTCAATCCGTCTCGCGCCTGCGCTACATCTTGGCCAGCATGACAGAGCCCTCATCCGAAAAAACCCGCCGCGCCGCCTGTCTCGAAGAGGCCCGCGCCGAACACGCCAAGCTGTCCGCCGAGCGGGCCGAGCATGACATCCGCTACCACCAGCAGGATGCACCCGTCATTTCCGACGCTGAGTATGACTCTCTTCGCCGCCGCGTCGAGGCGCTTGAGGCGCGCTTCCCGGAACTGGCTAAAGCCGAGCCTGAGGCAAAGGTAGGCGCCGCCCCGGCAGAAAAATTCGCCAAGGTCCGCCACGCAGTGCCCATGCTCTCGCTGGGCAATATCTTTGCCGAAGAAGAGGCGGAGGAGTTCGTCGCCCGCGTCCGCCGATTTCTCGGCATGCCTGCCGAAGCGCCCCTCGCAATCACCGCCGAACCCAAGATCGACGGTCTCTCCTGCTCTCTGCGCTACGAAAACGGCGAGCTGGTGCAGGCGGCGACGCGCGGTGACGGCTACGAGGGCGAAGACGTCACGGCCAACGTGCGCACGATCCGCGAGATCCCGCATCGGCTCAAGGGCGAAAACGTCCCGGACATCTGCGAGATCAGAGGCGAGGTCTACATGACCAAGGCCGACTTCATGGCCCTCAACGAGCGCCAGCTGGAGGCCGGCAAACCGCCGTTCGCCAACCCGCGAAACTCCGCCGCCGGAAGCCTCCGCCAGCTCGATTCCTCCATCACCGCGAAAAGACCCCTGCACTTCTTTGCCTATGCCTGGGGCGAGATGAGCGAAATGCCGGCCTCCACACAAATGGGCATGATCGCGGCCTTCAAATCCTTCGGCTTCAACGTCAACCCGTTCACCACGCTCTGTTATTCGTCGGAAGAATTGCTGGCACATTGGCGGCTGATCGAGGAAGAGCGCGCGGCGCTGGGCTACGACATCGACGGCGTCGTCTACAAGGTGGACGATCTCGACCTGCAACGCCGCCTGGGCTTCGTCTCACGCGCACCGCGCTGGGCGACCGCGCATAAGTTCCCCGCCGAAAAGGCGACGACGATCCTGCGCGACATCGAGATCCAGCTGGGCCGCACCGGCGCGCTGACTCCGGTCGCGCGCCTTGAACCCGTCACGGTGGGTGGCGTCGTCGTCACCAACGCGACCTTGCACAACGAAGACGAGATCGGGCGCAAGGACGTGCGGATCGGCGACACAGTGACCATTCAACGCGCGGGCGACGTGATTCCGCAAGTGCTCGGCCCCGTCCTGGACAAGCGGCCCAAAGGCGCGAAGCCCTATGTCTTCCCAGAACATTGCCCCGCCTGCGGCTCGGCCGCCGTGCGCGAGATCGACGCGAAGGGCGAGGTTGATGCCGTGCGCCGCTGCACGGGCGGTCTCATATGCCCCGCGCAATCCATCGAGCGTCTCAAGCATTTCTGCTCGCGCAACGCGTTCGACATCGAGGGCCTCGGCGACCGGCAGATCGAACTCTTTCACAACGACGGGCTGGTGATGAGCCCCGCTGACATTTTCACGCTGGAGGAGCGCGACAAAGGCTCATTGAAGAAACTGAAGGACCGCGAAGGCTTCGGCGCGACATCGGTGAAGAACCTCTTCGCCGCGATCGACGCGCGCCGAAAAATCCCGCTCAACCGCTTCATCTTCGCGCTGGGCATCCGGCACGTTGGAGAAACCAACGCCCGCCGTCTCGCCCGCCACTTCCACACATTCGAGGCCTTGCGCGAAATCGGCCGCGCCGCGCAGGACGAAAACTCCGAAGCCCGCGCTGAGCTGAACGCCATCGAAGGCGTCGGCGATGTCGTTGCCGAAGCCGTCGCGGATTTCTTTGCTGAGAAACACAACGAAGACGTGCTCGACGCGCTGCTCGCAGAGGTGACGCCAGAGCCGATGGAGGCCATGGTCACCACCTCCCCCGTCGCAGGAAAGACCGTCGTATTCACGGGCGCGCTCGAACGCATGACGCGCGAGGAGGCCAAGGCGCAGGCCGAGCGTCTGGGCGCCAAGGTCGCGGGATCCGTGTCGAAGAAAACAGACCTCGTCGTCGCGGGACCGGGCGCCGGCAGCAAGCTCGCCAAGGCCGAACAATTCAACATCGAGGTCATCAGCGAAGACGAGTGGCTGGCGCGAACGGCCGTCTGACGCTCAGATCTTCTTCGTCGCGTCGCGCAACCATTTGCGCGTGGGTGCATCGACCAGCGGCGCTATCTCCTTGCGCACGCGGGTGTGATAGGCGTTGAGCCAGGCGATTTCGTCGCGCGTCATCAGCTTCGGCTCGATCAGCGCGCGGTCTATGGGCGCAAGTGTGATGGTCTCGAAGTCGAGCATGTCGCGCTCAGCCCCGGCGATCACGGCCTTCTGCACGACGACCAGATTCTCGATGCGGATACCCCACGCGCCCGCTTTGTAATAGCCGGGTTCGTTGGAGAGGATCATGCCGGGTTCGAGCGCAACCGTGCCGAGCTTCGAGATACGCTGCGGCCCCTCGTGTACCGACAGATAGGACCCGACGCCATGGCCCGTGCCGTGGTCGAAATCGAGTCCCGCCTGCCACAAAGGCAGACGCGCGAGCGCATCGATCTGCGCGCCGGACGTGCCCTTCGGAAATACCGCACATGCGATGGCGATATGGCCCTTCAGCACGCGTGTGAAGCGATCGCGCATTTCCGATGTCGGCTTGCCTACCGCCAGCGTGCGCGTGATGTCGGTCGTGCCATCCTCATATTGCCCGCCGGAATCGATCAGGAACATGCCCTTCGAGATCATGCGGTTCGAGGCTTCGCTCACGCGATAATGCGGCAGGGCGGAATTGGGCCCCGCCCCCGAGATCGAAGGGAAGGACACGTCCTTCAGCTTGCGCGTGTCACGCCGGAATGTTTCCAGCGCCTGCGCGGCCTGAATTTCCGTAAGACGCCCGCCCTTGGATGCTGAGTCGAACCACGCGAGGAAACGCGTCATGGCAACGCCGTCGCGCAGGTGTGCGGCGCGTGTGCCCTTCAACTCGGCGGAATTCTTGCGCGCCTTCATCAGCGCGATAGGATCGGCGCCGATCTCGGCGACGCCGCCCGCGCCTTCCAGCGTCTGCACGAGTTTGGAGGGCGCGGTGGCCGAGTCGAACCGGAGATGCAGACCCTCTTCGCCCATGCGCCGCAGATCGAGCAGCAATTGCCCCGGCTCGGCAAGATCGCAAAGCGGCTCCAGCGCGGTGCGAACCTCCGGCGTCACCTTAGGGGCATCGATGTAAAGCACCGCTCGTCCGCCCTTGCGCATCACAGCGAAGGCGAGCGGCAGCGGCGTGTGGGCGACATCCTGTCCGCGAATATTGAAGGCCCATGCCACCGAATGCGGGTCACTGACGACGAGCCCATCGACACGTGTCAAGGCCGCGTCGATCCGCTTCAACTTGCGCGCCGCATCCTCACCCGCGAAGCGCTTCGCGTGCAGGTGGATCGGCGCCATCGGCATAGCGGGCCGGTCGGCCCAGACCTTGTCGAGCGGATTGCTGTCTACCGCGACCAGCGACGCGCCCGCTGTTTTCGCCGCTTCCGTGTAGCGCCGGATCTGTCCCGGCGTATGCAGCCACGGGTCGTATCCGATGCGCTGGTCTTTCGCGACATGCGCCTCGATCCAGGCCTCTGGACTCGTGTCCATGATCGCGACCGGCGTGAAGACTTTCGTGTCGACCTGCTCGCGAACCTGAATCGTATAGCGCCCGTCGATGAAGATCGCGGCCGCCTCGTCCAGCACGATGGCGAGCCCGGCCGAGCCGGTGAAGCCCGTCAGCCATGCGAGACGCTCGGCCGCGGGCGGCACATATTCGTTCTGGTGCTCGTCGCTGCGCGGCACGATGAAGCCGTCGAGGCCGCGCTCATGCAACTCCGCACGAAGGAGCGCGAGGCGCGCCTTGCCCTGCGAAGGATCGGCCGATTCGGTGAAGGTCTGGAAGAGGCTCTGGAACATAGGCCGAAACCTAAGCCCTTGCGCGCCCCGCTGCAATCACGCGCTGCGCGGGCCCGCGCCGCCGCGCGTCATCAGCAGCGTCGCCCAGCCCTCGATGTCGAGACGGCGTTTCATAGCGAAGCCCTGCGCGCGATAGGCCGACAGCACGCCGGGGACATCGCGGGCAAGCAGCCCCGACAGGATGATCTCGCCGCCCGTGTCGCAGAGCCGCGCGAGATCGGGCGCGAGAAGCCGCAGGGGCCGGGCGAGGATATTGCCGAAGATCAGATCGTAAGGGCCGCCGGCCCGAAGTGCGGGGTGCGACGCGCCACGGGCCACCACGGCCTTGAGCCACGGCCCAGCGCCGTTGATGCGGGCGTTGGAATTGGCTGCGGTGACCGACACGGGGTCGATATCCCCGGCAGCCACGGGCCTGTGCAGCGCACGCGCTGCCGCCATGGCGAGCACGCCCGTACCCGTGCCGACATCGAGCACATGGCGCGGACGGCGCTGCTTGAGAATGGAGTCCAGCATCAAAAGGCAGCCGCGCGTCGTGCCGTGATGTCCCGTGCCGAAGGCCAGCGCGGCCTCGATTTCGAGCGCGATCTCATGCGTCCGCACGCGCTTGCGATCATGCGAGCCATGCACGAGAAAGCGACCGGCGCGCACGGGCGCGAGCCCCTCGAGCGCGCTTGCGACCCAATCCTGCTCCGCCACGCGGCCGAACACCGCCTGCGCGGCGAGTTCCGGCCCGGTGACGCAGGCAACCAGCTCGCGTACGTTCTCCTCGTCCGGTGCCTCACCGAAATACACCTCGACGACCCACGGCCCCGTGTTCCAGTCGACGGTGCTCGTCTCGAGCTCGAAGGCGGCGGCAGCCGTCTCCGCGGGATCGAAACTCTCGACGACTAGATCGGCGACGCGGCGCGCCGTGTCCTCGTCGGTCACGAGGCGCATCAGATGGGCGGCGTTGTTGGGGGGCAAACCTTCGAGCATGGCGCGCTGACTACCACGGCTGCCGGGCAGTGTCATCGCTTGTCAAAGCCGCGCTTTGTCTAAAGCACCAGCATCGCCTATGCTGCGGCCATGCTGAGACTCACCGCCTTTTGCCTCCTGGCTTTCACCGCATCGGCCCTCGCCGACGCCCCGACGGCTCCCAAGATGCCGCCGCCACTCGAACCCGAGCCGCACATCTCGTCCTATGGCGCGCACAATGCCGCGTGCCTCGAATGGACGAACAGCTGCCAGATCTGCACGCGCAGCGTCACAGACGGCAAGATGGGCGAAACGCATTGCTCTACGCCCGGCATCGCCTGCACGCCGGCCCCCACCATCTGCCGCATCAATAAATAATCGCAGCTCAGCTGGGCTGCACGAAGCTTTCCAGCACCATCTTGCGCCCAGCCTTGTCGAAATCCACCGTCAGCTTGTTGCCGTCGGCCAGCACCACCGTGCCATTGCCGAATTTCTGGTGAAACACGCGGTTGCCCATCGTGAAGCCGGAGACAGCGGAGGATTTGGCGACCAGCTCACCCTCGATCAGGGCTGGCTTGCGTGCTCCCCCCGGCCCGGTTCCCGGCCGCGTCCAGGACCCCTGCCCCCATTGGCTGGCCTTCTCCTGAAACCCGCCACCTGAACTCTCCTTCGTCTCCTCGGCGCGGCGTTGCTGGGCGCGCTGCCAGCCCGGCGTCGTGTAGGAGGAGGAATAGGTGTCCATGGTGGCGAAGCGCGATTTCTCGTAGCCGCCGTAATTTCCGCCGGGCGCCTCGACCACATCGACATGCGCGGTCGGCAATTCATCGAGAAAGCGTGACGGAATCGTCGTCTGCCACATCCCGTGAATCCGCCGGTTGGTCGCAAAGAAGATGCGCGCCCGGCGCTTGGCGCGCGTGATCCCGACATAGGCGAGGCGGCGCTCCTCTTCCAGCCCCGCCCGCCCGCTCTCGTCGAGCGAACGCTGGTGCGGAAACAGCGCCTCCTCCCAGCCGGGAAGATAGACGGTCTCGAATTCGAGCCCCTTGGCGGCATGCAGCGTCATGATCGATACGCGCGCGCCGCCGTCCTTGTTCTCGGCATCCATGACGAGCGAAACATGTTCGAGGAAGCCCCCCATGTCGGGGAATTCTTCCATCGAGCGCACGAGTTCCTTCAGGTTCTCGAGCCGCCCCGCCGCTTCCGCCGTGCGGTCCTTCTGCCACATGTCCGTGTAGCCGGACTCCTCCAGCACGGTTTCGGCGAGTTCGTGATGCGGCGTGGTCTCGATCAGCGACGACCAGCGCGAAAAGGCGGCCGTCAGATCGCGCAGGGTCTGGCGCGGCTTTGGCTTCAACTCGTCCGTCTCGACGATCACGCGTGCCGCCTGCAACAATGGCACCCTTTCACGCCGCGCATAATCATGCAGCTGCTGGAGCGTCGCATCGCCCAGGCCGCGCTTCGGCACGTTGACGATGCGCTCGAAAGCGAGATCGTCGGCGGGCTGCGCGATGCAGCGCAGATAAGCCAGCGCGTCGCGGATCTCCGCGCGCTCGTAGAAGCGCGGGCCGCCGATGACCTTGTAGGGAAGGCCAAGAGTGATGAACCGCTCTTCGAACTCGCGCATCTGGAACGAGGCGCGCACGAGGATCGCGACCTCGTCGAGGGACTGCCCCTTGCGCTGCAATTGCTCGATGTCCTCGCCGATCGTGCGGGCCTCCTCCTCGGAATCCCAGACGCCGGTGACGCTTGGCTTCTCCCCGTCCTCGCCGTCGGTGAACAGCGTCTTGCCGAGCCGACCCTCGTTCTGCGCGATCAGATGCGCGGCAGCCGCGAGGATGTGCCCGGTCGACCGATAATTGCGCTCCAGCCGCACGACAACCGCGCCCGGAAAATCCTTTTCGAATCGCAGGATGTTGTCGACCTCGGCCCCGCGCCAGCCGTAGATCGACTGGTCGTCGTCGCCGACGCAGCACACATTCTGCTGGCGCTTGTCGCCGGAAGGCTGGGCAAGCAGGCGCAGCCACATGTACTGCACCGTGTTCGTGTCCTGATACTCGTCGACGAGAATGTACCGGAAGCGCTCCTGATAGCTCTTCAGCACGTCCGCATTCTCGCGAAACAGCCGTACGGCTTCCAGAAGCAGGTCGCCGAAATCGGCCGCGTTCAAAGCCTTCAGGCGATCCTGGTACATCTTGTAGAGATGACCGCCCTTGCCGTTGGCAAAGGCCGCGGCCTCGCCCGGCGGGACATGCGCGGGGTCGAGTCCCCTGTTCTTCCAGCCGTCGATCTGCATCGCAAGCGCACGGGCGGGCCAGCGCTTGTCGTCGATATTCTCGGCTTTCAGCACCTGCTTCATCAGGCGGATCTGATCATCGGTATCGAGAATGCTGAACTGCGATGTGAGCCCGACGAGTTCGGCATGCCGACGCAGGATCTTCGTCGAGATGGAATGGAACGTGCCCAGCCACGGCATGCCCTCGGCCACCGGCCCGGCGAGCACGGCGATGCGCTCCTTCATCTCGCGCGCCGCCTTGTTGGTGAAGGTGACCGAGAGAATTTCATGTGCCCGCGCGCGATTGGTCGCCAGAATATGCGCGATCCGCGTCGTCAGCACACGTGTCTTGCCCGTCCCCGCGCCCGCGAGCACCAGAACCGGACCGTCGATAGCCTCGACCGCCGCGCGCTGCTCGGGGTTCAGCACGTCGAGATAGGCCGGGTTGCGAACTGCCGCAGCCTGCGCGCGCGCCGCGAGCCCGCCAGCCTTCGGACGATAGGAAAGATCCTCGTTCGGGCGGCGCGGCTCTGGATCGTCGGCAAATTCGAGGCTGAAGGGGTCTGACACGTGTGCAAGCTTCCGGTTCGGGATCGGCGGCGGGCGGGACGCCAATCCGGGAACAAAGTGAGAATCATTTCAGGCCAATGTGCGGCCAAGGGCGAGAATTGTCGATTCGCGCGGGCGAAAACGACAAGTGCCAACGACAGCGGCCCCTGCAGCGCGTCGTCCGTAAACCAGCCCCGCCCTCACTACGTAAGAACTGGACAGGTTTCAGAAAAGAGGCTCGACATGCCAGGCCCATCGCTTTCCACGACGCTCCGCATCGCGATCCTCGCCGCGGCTCTTCCGCTCGCCGCCTGCGCGACCCAGCCGGTGCTCGAAACGGCCGCGAAAGGCCCTGCTTTCGTTCCGGAGCGCTTCTTCGTCGGCCGCACCCTCGCGGAGGGAGAATTCGTCAACACGATCGATGGAAGCCGGCGCGGCCTGCGCGCGACGATCGATGGGCGGTGGGACGGACGGGCTCTGACCCTCGTGGAGAACTTCGTCTATTCGGACGGCGAGCGCGACCGCAAGACGTGGGTCCTGACAAAGACCGGCCCCGCCAGCTACAGCGGCACCCGTGAAGACGTGATCGGCACGGCCGACGGCCGTCTCGACGGGCCGGTGTTCCGCCTCGCCTACATTGCCACCGTGAAGACGAAGCAATCCTCAGTCGACGTGAAATTCGATGACGTGCTGGGGCTCCTGCCCGACGGGAGCGGGCTCAACCGTGCAACGGTCTCGAAGCTCGGCGTGAAGGTAGGAGAAGTTACGCTGCGCATCCGGCACGGGCGCTGAAACGCGTCAGCCTGCTCCCTGGAGCAGCCGGCCGGCCGCCGCGCGAGCCTCATCGGTGATGGTCGCGCCGGCAAGCATCCGCGCGATCTCTTCCTGTCGCGCGGCCTGCGCGAGTGGCTCGACACGGGTCGCGACGCGCTTGCCCTTGTCGGCGTCCCCCTTTGCGATCTTGAAATGCCCCACGGCCCGTGCCGCGACCTGCGGAGCATGGGTGACCGCAAGCACCTGGACGCCGGAAGACAGCCGCGCCAGCCTCTGACCGATGGCATCCGCCACGGCGCCACCGACGCCCGTGTCGATCTCGTCGAAAACGAGCGTGGGCGCTGACCCACGATCAGCAAGCACGACCTTCAGGGCCAGCATGAAACGTGCAAGCTCACCGCCGGAGGCGACCTTCATCAGCGGGCCTGCACGCGTCCCCGGGTTGGTCTGGACCCAGAATTCCACGCGGTCGATACCGTCGGGCGCAGGCTCACTGGCATTAGTCTGGATGTGCGTGGTGAAGCGCGCGCGCTCGAGCTTGAGGGGCGCGAGTTCGCCGTTCACCGCCTTGTCGAGTTCCACCGCGGTCTTCGTTCGCGCGGCCGACAGGGCGGCTGCCGCGACATCGAATCGCTTGGCCGCCTCTGTGGCTGCCTTGCCAAGCGCGATCAGCCGCGCTTCACCAGCGTCGAGCGCAGCGAGATCGGCTGAGAATTTCTCCGCGAGCGCGGCGAGATTGTCGGCAGGCACGGCATATTTGCGCGCAGCGCCCCGCAGGGCAAAAAGCCGCTCTTCCACGACTTCGAGTTCCTTCGGGTCATAGCGCGCATCGCGCAGCGCCTGTTCGACCACCTGCGCAGTATTCTCCAGAGCATCGAGCGCAGAGGCCAGCGACTTAACCGACGGCTCGATGAGCGCGGGCGCTTGCGCTGCCCGGCGTTCGAGCCGTCGCATGGTCGCCGAGAGCGCGGCAATGGGTGAGTGCTCGCCCGAAAGCGAATGATGCGCATCGCGCAATTCGCTCGTGACCTTCTCGGCCTGCATCATGGTGGTGCGCTTGGCTGCGAGCTTCTCTTCCTCGCCCGTGCGCGGTGCAAGCTTGGTCAGTTCGGCATGAGCATGGCGCAGAAAGTCGCCGTCGGCTCGCGCCTTGGCGACGCGCTCTTCTTCCGTCGCGAGATCGGCACGCGCCGCCCTCAAATCCGCATAGGCGCGACGCACCCCGTCCGCCTGCGGCAGGAGGCCGCCAAAGGCGTCGACGAGAGCGCGATGCATGGCCGGATCGACGAGGGCGCGGTCGTCATGCTGCCCATGAATTTCGACGAGCGACCCGGCAATCGCGCGCATCGCCTGCGCGCTGACAGGTTGATCGTTGACGAAAGCGCGCGTGCGCCCATCCGCCATTTGCACGCGCCGCAGGATGAGATCTCCGTCGGAGTCGATATCCTGGGACCGCGCGGCGAGGCGCGCCGGGTGATCGAGCGCCAGATCGAAAACGGCGGTGATCTGTCCCTGTGCTTCGCCTGAGCGCACGAGGGAGCCATCCCCGCGCCCGCCGAGCGCGAGGGAAAAAGCGTCGAGAAGAATGGATTTTCCGGCGCCCGTCTCACCCGTCAAAACGGTGAGACCTCGACCGAACTCGAGATCGAGTCGGTCGATCAGGACGATATCCCGGATCGAGAGCTGGACGAGCATGTTGACCCGCCCCGCGTTCTTAGCCGAGACCAACCTTCTGGAAGGCCTTCGAGATCCAGGACCCCCGATCCTCGCTGGGCTGAAGTCCGCCGCCTGCCAACAGCTTGTGCGCGTCGGTGTACCACTGGCTGTCGGGGAAGTTGTGCCCGAGCACCGCCGCTGCCGTCTGTGCTTCCGGCGCGATGCCGAGGCCCAGATAGGCTTCGGTCAGACGATAGAGTGCCTCTTCGGCATGGCGTGTCGTCTGGTACTTGGCGAGAACCGCACGGAAGCGGTTCACCGCTGCCGTGTAGTTCTTGCGCGCCAGGTAATAGCGCCCGACCGACATTTCCTTGCCCGCGAGCTGGTCGCGCGTGACCTGGATCTTGTACTTCGAGTCCTCGACATATTCCGACTTGGGATATTTCTGGACGAGAGCGGTGAAGACCTGCAGGGCCTTCTCGGTCACTTCCTGATCGCGCGAGATGTCAGGGATCTGCTTGTAGTAGGACATGCCCATCAGATAGGCGGCGTAAGACACCTCAGGACTTGTCGGGTACAGGCCGATGTAGCGATTCGCAGAGGCGATGGCATCGTCGTACTGCGTGCCCTCATATTGCGAATAGGTCTGCATCAGCAGCCCCTTCCGCGACCATTGCGAATAGGGGTACTGCTTTTCGAGTTCAGCGAATTTCTTCGCTGCGCCCTCGCCGTCCTTTTTCTGGAGGCGGGCAAGTCCCTGGTCGTAGATTTCTTCCGCAGGCACGTCCGCGAGAAGCTTCGTCTCGTATTTCTCGCCACCGAACGGGTTCAGCGAATCAAGTGACGAACAGCCGGCGGCCGGCAGAACGATCAGCGCCGCGAGCGCGACGCGCACAAAGCCGACGCGAAATGGGGCCGAAGCCCGGCGGATCAGCAGATGGGAAGCACGGTAAGCGGACATCATGCCTCGGAGCTCGATGGACAGGTGATGCGGATCGTGTCGCACGAACGAACTGCGCGTGAACCGCTCTTTAACCCAAACGACGTCGCAACGCCACAGTTGAGATCGGACATATCCTGCGTTCAGGAATGTGGCCGCGGCAAGTCAGCGGCAAAATACGACGCGGGATCGGTATAAGTTTCAGGCCGCTGAGGCTTCTGCGCAACAGCCCATAAGGCTCAGCTGCGCTCGGGAGCGTAGGCAGGCTGAGCCGCCATGCGAAGATCCGCACGGCCCGCGTCGCGGCGCGTCTGCACCTCGATGAACTCATAGGCGCTCTTGTCAGCGAACAGGGCCGAGAGAACGGCTACGTTCATCTTGTGGCCGCCGCAGAACGAACGATAGGTTCCGATGATCGGCGAACCCGCGAGGGCGAGGTCGCCCACCGCGTCGAGTGTCTTGTGACGAACGAATTCGTCAGGCCAGCGAAGACCTTCAGGATTGAGCACGCGCTCTTCATCGAGAGCGACGGTGTTCTCGAGAGAAGCCCCGAGCGCGAAGCCCGCCTTCCAAAGGCGCTCCACGTCGCGCAGGAAGCCAAAGGTGCGGGCGCGAGCAATGTCGCGCTCGAACAGTTTGCCGTCCAGGTCGATGCTCTTCTTCTGTCGGCCGATCGTGCCCGCGGCGAAGTCGATCTCGACCTCGAGCCGGAAGCCTTTGTCAGCCGGGCGCAATTCAGAGAACGCGCGGCCGTGCTCGACGCGAACGGGCTTGAGAATCTTGAGATAACGGCGCGGCGCAGACAATTGCTGAATGCCCGCCTGCTGAATCGCATCGACGAAATCAGCTGCCGATCCGTCCATAATCGGAACTTCGGGTCCGTCGATCTCGACCATCACGTTGTCGACACCCAGCGCCGCGAAGGCTGCCAGAAGATGCTCGACCGTTGAGACGCTCGCGTCCGAGGGGTCGCCGATGACCGTGCAGAGCTCGGTCATGGAAACATTCGACCAGATCGCATCGATCAGGCGCTCACGCCCCCCGGGCAGGCCGGTGCGAAGAAAGGTGATACCGGAATTGGCTTCAGAGGGGTGGAGAACGAGCCGCACCGGAGCGTTGGAGTGAACGCCTGAGCCGGACAGGATCGCGCGATTGCGCAGGGTCGTCTGTTTTCCAGGCTTCATTCTCATCCCGCTTCGCTGATCGTCCTGAGCACGTGGCCTGCTCAATCGCGATTGCCCCATCTGCGTCACACGTCATCGGACTCGAGCCGCAACTGGCTTTGTCCGAACAGGCTGGGCCGCGGCGATCCGCTCCTCCAACCCGCCCCGCATTTTCAGCGGAGCCATGTGATTCTCTCTCGGTGCCTACCGTTTGATTGGCCGGAAAATACGCCCAGGCCCCGGCCAGACCAAATCACGCTTTCTTACCTAGTGTTACAAGTTGCAACAGACGAAACGAGGGCCGGTTACCTAACGGAAGAGGCAATAAAAACAAATGCATATGCCCGCACCTTTTGGGTGCGGGCATGATTTGCGCTTGAGGACCCGGACTGGGTTCCTCAGCTCGATTGGCGGCGGAGAAACGCAGGAATTTCAAGCTGGTCGTCTTCGATGGAGCGTTGCTGCGGAGCAGCGCGGCCGTGCGGATCAAGCTGGCCCTGGGCCGGACGCTGGCTTGGGGCCGCGGGCTGCCGATTGCCATATTCCTGATGAACCTGGCTCGGCCCCTGAGGCAAGCGGGGCGCGTAAGTGTGACCGCCGGGAGCCGGCGCGGGCAGCTTGGGCGCAGGCGCGCGCGGTGCGGGCGCCTCTTCCTGGCGGCTCATGCCGAAGGAGGCAAGACGCTCGAGCAGCGTGCGGCGGCGCGTGTCCCCGGCCGGCTCGGCAGCCTGTTCATTCCGCTGGTTGCGGATCTGATCCTGCACGGGGCGTGGCAGATCGTCGATCGTCGGCATGCGGGTCGGCCGCATGGGCGGCGATTCGGCAGCCGGCGGGATGAAATGCGCGGGCTGTTGATAGGCCGGCGCGCGCGGAGCTTCTTGCATCGGCTGCGGAGCGTAGGCGGGCTTGGGCTGCATCGGCTCCAGGTGGACGTCATGCCCCATGGTGGGAGCCGACATCTGCTGGACTGGCGCCTGTTGATGAACGGGCGCGGCGACGGGGGCCGGACCGGGCTGCGGCGCGGGCGCCATCTCGGGCTGGTAGGCGGGAGCCGCCTCACCGACCGGCTGCTGGTAGCGCGGCGCTTCGGCGGCGCGCGACTGCGTCTGCTGGCGCAGCTTCTGCGCCACTTCGGCGATGCGGGTCTCGGTCGCGCTGAACTCGCGCATGTCGGCCGGCTGGTCGATACCGGTGGCGACGACAGACACGCGCACTACGCCGTCCAGGGATTGGTCGAACGTCGCGCCGAGAATGATGTTGGCGTCCTCGTCGACCTCCTGACGGATGCGGCTCGCCGCTTCGTCGACCTCATACAGCGTCAGGTCATTGCCGCCGGTGATCGAGATGAGCAGCCCGCGAGCGCCCTTCATCGAAACTTCATCGAGCAGCGGATTGGCGATGGCGGCCTCGGCCGCAAGAATTGCGCGGCGGTCGCCGGAAGCCTCGCCCGTACCCATCATCGCCTTGCCCATTTCGCGCATGATCGCGCGCACGTCGGCGAAGTCGAGGTTGATGAGGCCTTCCTTGACCATCAAGTCGGTGATGCAGGCGACGCCCGAATAGAGCACCTGGTCCGCCATGGCGAAGGCGTCGGCGAATGTCGTCTTCTCGTTCGCGACCCGGAACAGGTTCTGGTTCGGGATGACGATGAGCGTGTCGACGGCCTTCTGCAATTCGTTGATGCCCGATTCGGCAATGCGCATCCGGCGCACGCCCTCGAACTGGAACGGCTTGGTGACGACACCGACCGTGAGGATGCCCATGTCGCGCGCCATCCGCGCAATGACAGGCGCAGCGCCCGTGCCCGTGCCACCGCCCATGCCGGCCGTGACGAAGACCATGTGCGCGCCCGCAAGGTGATCGCGAATTTCCTCGAGCGCCTCTTCGGCGGCCGCGCGGCCGACTTCAGGCTGCGAACCGGCGCCGAGGCCCTCGGTAACCTGCAGCCCCATCTGGATGATGCGGTCGGCCTTGGAGGCCGTGAGCGCCTGCGCGTCGGTGTTGGCGACGATGAAATCCACGCCGACAAGGCCGGATACGATCATGTTGTTGACGGCATTGCCGCCGGCGCCGCCGATACCCGCTACCATGATTCGGGGCTTGAGTTCCCGCAACTCGGGAGCTTTGAGATTGATCGTCATCGTCTGGCCTCTCGACTGAAGGGCGTTCGCGGCGCCCGAGTATCTGTTGTTTGATTCGCCGGATCCTCGAACTGGCCGCCGCGCCAGTCCTCCTCACCGATAGTGTTAGAAGCTTTCGCGGAGCCATCGTCCCATGCGGGACATGTATCCGTCCGTACCGGTAGATTGCATGATTGCCTTTCGCCGGGGCTCGAAATGCTCGATGCCGGCGACCTGCGGGTAGATCAAAAGCCCCACCGCCGCCGAGAAGGCAGGGCTTTTGGCTGATTCGGGTAACCCTTGAATACCCAAGGGCCGCCCGACACGCACCTGGTTCGAGATGATCCTGCGCGCGGCCTCCGGCATGCCGGTGAGCTGCGCGGCGCCGCCGGTCAGAACGAGACGACGTCCCGCCTGAGGACCGAAGCCTGCCGCCTGCAGTCGGTCCCGCACCAGCTCGAGAATCTCTTCGACGCGCGGACGGATAATCCGCACGAGATGCGATTTCGGCATGTGAATCGGATGGTCGCCGTCTTCGCCGACCTGCGCAACCGAAATCGTCTCCCTTTCGTCAGAGGGAGACGCAATACATGAACCGTAGAGTGTTTTAAGTCTCTCCGCGTCCGAAAGCCTGATCGTCAAGCCTCGCGCAATGTCCATTGTTACGTGATTACCACCTACAGCTACGGCATCTATGTGCGTGAGATGCCCGCCTGCGAACACACCGATCGTGGTCGTGCCGCCGCCCATGTCGACGAGCGCCGTGCCGATTTCCGCTTCGTCGTCGACGAGCGCGGAAAGCCCTGCGGCATAGGGAGTGGCGACCATGGCCTCGATGTCGAGATGACACCGTTCGATCGCCAGCATGAGATTTCGCGCCGCCGAGGTTTCGCAGGACACGACATGCATGTCGGTGCCAAGGTCATGACCGATCATGCCTTTGGGATCGCGAATGCCGCGCGTCGAGTCGAGCGAGAAGCCCGTCGGCAGCGAATGCAGCACCGCCCTGCCCTGACGCTCGGTGCGCGATGCGGCAGCTTCGAGCACGCGATGGATATCGTAGTCGGCGACGGCCTTGCCGCCGACGCCGATCTTGGCATGGTAGAGCTCCGAACCGAGACGTCCGCCGCTCAGATTGACGATGACGCTTTCGACCTGAACGCCCGCCATTCGCTCGGCAGCGTCAACTGCCATGCGGATCGCATTCTCCGCCTCGTCCATGTCGACGACCATGCCGGCCTTGATGCCGCGCGAACGCTGATGACCGATGCCCAGGATACGGCAGCGATGGGTGCGGCCGCGCAACGTGTCGGAAGCCTCGGCCGGCATCAGGCGCGCGATCAGGCAAGCGACTTTCGACGTCCCGACATCGAGCACAGACAGGACGGCGCTTTTTCGCGCGGACAGCGGACGCATGCGCGGTGTGAGGCTGTAAGAACTCAAGTCTGGCCTCCCTTGGCGCGCGGTTTACGAAGTGAATCAGCCCGTGCGGCGGCGGCATCCGCACTCAGGCGCGCCACCATCCGGTCGGGGATTCTCAAATCGACGGAGATCAGATCCTTATCGAGAATCCGCATTTCGCGCGCAAGCTTCGCGAAGCGTGCAAACGCCACTTCGGGGCCGAGTTCCGGCAGTTTGATCTCGAGGCCGGACTTGAGCTTGATGTTCCAGCGACGTCCGGCAACCAATGTTCCCGCACGAATCTGGTCGCGCAGTTCGCCCGCGCCCTCAACGATCTTCTGGAACTCCGGAACACGGAGATTGGCGTCCTCACCGACGACAAACGGCAGGCGCGCAAAGCGCTCGTCCGACAGCCGGTCGATCGCCATCCCGTCGGCGGAAACGATCTGCACTTGCCCGTTCATTTGCCACAGAGCATAGGGTTCGCGCTCCTGCACTTCGATGAGAAGGCGGGCGGGATAGAGTTTGCGGACGCTGACGTCGCGCACAAGCGGCGCGTCCTTGATGCGAGCGCGCACGGCGGCCGCATCCAGGAACAGAAGGGAATCGCGGGTGGTGATACCCGACGTCGCGACGATCTCGTCTTCGCTAAGCTCATGCGCGCCGACGATGGTGATGCCGTCGATTCCGAGACCGGCGACCTTCGCCAGAACATCAGGCACGCTGCCTTGCTCGGCAACGAAGACGTCGTATTCCCCGCCGCGAATGGAGCCGAACAGGCCCGTCGCGCCCAGAAACGCGAGCGCCAGAACGACTCCGAGGCCGGGCGTGGATGCGAAGGAAACGAATCGTTCGCTACGGCTGCGCCGCTCGAAACGGCGGCGCTTTTTTAGGATGGCAGGCTTGGCGGTTTCGATCCGGAACCTGTTATTGTCACCGGAATAGCCGGCGAACGCGGGGCGCGCGGGCGCCAGGGACATTGAAGTCCCTGTCAGCGATCGCAGGACGCCTCTTCCACCATCCATTTGACAAGTCCACCGAACGAATACCCGGCATGAGCCGCAATTTCAGGCACAAGAGACGTCTCGGTCATACCGGGCTGCGTGTTGACTTCCAGAATGACCAGCTCGCCCGTTCCGTTGGGGCGGTCATCAAATCGAAAATCTGAGCGACTCACGCCGCGACAGCCGAGGGCCTTATGTGCCTTAAGGGACAACTGTTGAATCTGTTGGTAAATATTTCCTTTAAATTCGGCAGGAAGGATGTGAATAGAGCCGCCTTTGGCATATTTCGCGTTGTAATCGTACCAGCCGCCGTCCGCGGCTCGAATTTCGATGACGTCCAGGGCCTTGTCGCCCATGACCGCGCAGGTCAGTTCGCGTCCGTCCACGAATCGCTCGGCAAGCATCAGGTCGCCGTATGGCCAGTCTAGCTGGGCCAGTTCAGTCGGCGGATCTTGACCTTCCTTTACGATAACGACGCCGAAGGACGAGCCCTCGCAGACCGGCTTCAGGACGTAAGGGCGCGCCATGACATGGGCCTTCGCGGCCTCCAGCCGGTGCACCACCCGGCCGTCCGCCACGGGCACGCCAGCGGCCGCCATGACGATCCGGGCCTGATGCTTGTCCATGGCCAGCGCCGAGGCGAGCACGCCGGAATGCGTGTAGGGAATGCGCAGGATCTCCAGCACCCCCTGAACGGTGCCGTCCTCGCCCACCTTGCCATGCAACGCGTTGAAAGCGACGTCGGGAGCGATCTCCGCTAGCCTCTGGGCGATGTCCCGACCGACATCGATCGGAGTGACGCGATAGCCCTCGCCCTCGAGCGCCTTGGCGCAGGCCGCGCCGGAGCGCAGGCTCACCCCGCGCTCAGCCGACCAGCCCCCCATCAGCACCGCGACATGTTTGCTCATGGTCCGTTCCAGTTCTTCAGTTGATGCGAAATAGCGCGCTCAGGGGCGGCCGACCCGCTTGATCTCCCAATCGAGCTCGACGCCCGAACTGGCCTTCACCCGGCGGCGCACTTCCTCGCCGAGCGCTTCGATGTCGGCGGCCGTGGCCTGCCCCCGGTTGATCAGGAAATTGCAATGCATCGGCGACACCTGCGCATCGCCCATGACCAGCCCGCGACAACCGGCCTTGTCGATCAACTGCCAGGCCTTGTTGCCGGGCGGATTCTTGAAGGTCGAGCCGCCGGTCTTTTCCTTGATCGGCTGTGCCGCCTCGCGCGCGGCGGTGATGCGATCCATCTCCGCGAGGATCTCAACCGACTGGCCCTCGCGCCCCTGAAACAGTGCCTCGGTAAAGATCACGTCGACCGGCGCCGCGCTGGAGCGATATTTGAATCCCATGTCGGCGTGACTGAACACCCGCGTCTCGCCATGCCTGTCGATGCCGCGCGCCTCGATCAGCACGTCCGTCGTCTCGCCGCCGTGTGCGCCCGCGTTCATGCGTAGCGCGCCGCCGATGGAGCCCGGAATTCCCCGGAAAAAGGCCAGTCCTGCGATGCTCGCATCCGCTGCCGCGCGCGCGACTTTCACGTCGGGTACGGACGTCCCCGCGCGCACCCTGCAGCCCAGTTCGATGGTCACTTCGCCGAAGGCCTTCCCGCCGAGCTTGACGACGACGCCTTCGACGCCTCCGTCGCGAATGATCATGTTCGAGCCGAGGCCGACCGTCGTCACCGGAATTTTGGTGGGCAGATGCCGCAGGAAGTAGGCGAGGTCGGATTCGTCCGCCGGGGTAAACAGCAGCTGCGCCACGCCGCCGGCGCGAAACCATGTGAACGGCGCGAGCGGCTGGTTTGCGATGAGGCGACCGCGCAATTCAGGCATGAGCGCGCGCAGGTCGGGGATCATGTCAGGGAAGCTCATGAGGCCGTCCTGTTGCCCGCGGCGAGCTGCTCGGGCAAGGCATAGGCCCATTGCGTAATGTTGCCTGCACCCAGAAACACGATGTAGTCGCCGGGCTTGGCGATCTCGCGCACGATCTGCGGCAGCGCCTCGGGTGCGCCGAGCGGCATCGCACGACGATGACCATGCGCCTTGATGGCCGCAACCAGATGATCCCGGTCGAAGCCCTCGATCGGCTTTTCACCCGCCGCATAGACATCCGCCACGATCACCGCATCGGCGTCGTTGAAGCAGCTCGCGAAGGACTCGAACAGCGCCTGCAGACGCGAATAGCGATGCGGCTGCACAATGGCAATCACCTGCCCCTTGGTCGACGCACGCGCCGCGCGCAGCACCGCCGCGATCTCGACCGGGTGATGCCCGTAATCGTCGAAGACGATAGCGCCGTTCCACTCGCCTGTGCGCGTGAAGCGACGCTTGACGCCGCCGAACTGCGCCAGCGCGCTTCGGATCGCATCGACGCTCATGCCCAGCTCATAAGCGACCGCGATGGCCGCCGTCGCATTGAGCGCATTGTGATGGCCCGGCATGGGCAGCATCATATCTTCGAGGTAAGTCGCCTTGGCTGCCTTGCGGTCGCGGATCAGCACGTTGAAGCGCGACACGCCGCCCTCCAGTTGCACATCCATCAGGCGCACGTCGGCTTGCGGATTTTCGCCATAGGTGATGACGCGACGATCCTCGATCTTGCCGACGAGTTCCTGCACCGTCGGATGGTCGAGGCACATGACCGCGAAGCCATAGAATGGCAGGTTTTCGATCAGGGTGCGAAACGCATCCTTGATCGCGTCGAACGTCTTGAAGTGATCGAGATGCTCGGGATCTATGTTGGTGACCACTGCCACGTCGGCGGGCAGTTTCAGGAAGGTGCCATCGCTCTCGTCCGCCTCCACCACCATCCATTCGCCGGCACCCAGCCGCGCATTGGTGCCGTAGGCGTTGATAATGCCGCCGTTGACCACCGTCGGGTCGAGACCACCCGCGTCGAGCAGGGTGGCGACCATGGACGTCGTGGTGGTTTTGCCGTGCGTTCCCGCCACTGCCACGCATTGGCGCAGCCGCATCAGCTCGGCGAGCATTTCCGCGCGCCGAACGACGGGGATGCGTCGCTCGCGCGCCCCGGCGAGTTCGGGATTGTCGCGCTGGATCGCCGTCGACACGACGACGACCTCGGCCTGCCCGAGATGCGCCGCATCATGCCCGATGAAGACATTCGCGCCCTTGTCACGCAGCCGCTTCACATTGGCGTTTTCCGAGGCGTCCGAGCCCTGCACCCGATAGCCGAGGTTGAGCAGCACTTCGGCAATGCCGGACATGCCGATGCCGCCGATGCCGACGAAATGGATGGGGCCGAGCTCGCGCGGCAGTTTCATTCAGTAATCTCCGCTGCGCCGAGGCCCGCGACCCGGATGACGAGGTCCGCGAGGCGTTCGGCGGCATTTGCAATCCCGGCGCTCTTGGCGGCTTCAGCCCGGCGCGTCAACCCCTCCGGGTCAAAAGCGGCCCTTCCGAGGGCCGCCGCGAGCCAGGCAGGGTTAAATTCGGTCTGCGGAACGACGTCGACAGCTCCCGACGCCTTGAGCTGTGCCGCATTGGCCGCCTGGTCCTGATCCACCGCGAAGGGAAACGGCACCAGAATTGCGGGGCGCCCGATCACGGCCAGTTCGGAGACGGTCGAGGCGCCCGAGCGCGCGATCACCAGATGGGCCGCTGCGATCCGGCCCGGCAGATCCTTGAAGAAGGGCGCTACCTCCGCCTGAAGGCCGAGAGCCTCATAGGCGGCGCGCACCCGCGCCTCGTCCTCGCCGCGCGCCTGCTGCACAATGACGAGCCGGGCCTGAACGTCGCGCGGCAACAGGGCGATGGCGGCGGGCACGACATCCGACATGATGCGCGCACCCTGCGAGCCGCCGGTTACGAGCAGCCGCAGCTTGTCGCCGTCGAAGGAGGGATAGGGCGTGGCGGCCGCCGCGATGACGGCGGGACGCACGGGATTACCGGTGTGCTTCGCCTTGGAGAGCAGCGACACGCCCGCGCCCGACAAGGTGGCGAAGCCCGTCGCGATGGCGTCGACGCCCTGCGCCAGGAAACGGTTGGCCCTGCCGATCACCGCATTCTGTTCCTGCAGCACACTATGCACGCGCAGGATGCGCGCCGCGACGAGCGGCGGCACGGTCGGATAGCCGCCGAAGCCGACGACGCAGGCGGGCTTGATCCGCCGCAGCAGTGCAAGAGCCTCCAGCGTCCCGCGACCCAGCATCAGTGCCGCCCGCGCCTTGCTGGCGAGCGAGCCGCCAGTCGGCGTGGCCGCGGAGATCGTGTGGATCGCATCGGCTGGAAAGCTGCCGCCGTACGTCAGCGCGCGTGTATCGGTGACGAGTTCGACGCGCAAACCGCGCCGCTTCAATTCAGCGGCCAGCGATTCCGCCGGAAACAGATGCCCGCCCGTACCACCCGCCGCGAGAAGGATCGGGCCGGTCACGAGCCGCTAACCGGACGTGCTATCTCGGCACGAGGACGGCGGCGCGTGACTGCGACCAGAAAGCCCATACCGATGGCAAGCGAAATCAGCGAGGAGCCGCCATAGGAGATAAACGGCAGCGTCATGCCCTTCGCTGGCATGAGATGCAGGTTCACCGCCATATTGATCGCGCTCTGCACGCCAAACAGCATGATGAGACCGGCAGCCGCGAAACGGCAGAACGGATCTTCGTTGCGGGAGGCCACATAAAGGCCGCGCAACACGATGACTGCGAAGACGCTCACGATCACCATGCAGAACAGCACGCCGAATTCTTCGCCGGTCACCGCGAAGATGAAATCCGTATGACTGTCGGGGAGAATACGCTTCATCGTGCCCTCGCCCGGTCCCTTGCCGAACCAGCCGCCGGAAATGAAGCTCTCCATCGCGGTATCGACCTGGAACGTATCGCTGGGCGCGGACCCCGTGCCCGGATCGAGGAACTTCTCGATGCGCAGCCGGACGTGCGGCAAATAGCGATAGGCGAAAAATCCCCCGGCAACGCCGAGGCCCCCGATGCCGCCGACCCACAGCCAGTGCAGTCCGGCCATGAAGAACAGCGACGCCCAGACAATCGAGATCAGCATGGTCTGGCCGATGTCGGGCTGCATGACGAGCGGCACGATCGTGATCGGCAGGAGAGCCATCGCGATCAGCGTGCCGGGCACGTCACGCCGGCGGGCGCCCTCCGAAAAGGCCCAGGCCGCGAGAATGACGAAAGCGGGCTTGACGAATTCCGACGGCTGCACGCCGAAGATCCAGCGCCGCGATCCCTTGACCTCGACACCGAACAGCAGCGCCGCGACGACGAGCCCCATGGCAACGACGAAGAGCCCGAGAGCCGCGCGCCGCACCTGACGGGGCGACAGAAAGGAAAAGCCGATCAGCACCACCGCGCCGAAGGACAGGAAAAGCACCTGACGGTTGACGAAATGGAAGGTGGAGAGGCCCAGCCGCTCCGCGACCGGCGGCGACCCCGCCATGGTCAGCACGATGCCGAGCACCATCAGCGTCGCCAGTCCGCTCAGCAGCCAGCGATCGACGGTCCACCACCAATCGGCGAAAGCACTTCGTTCGGCGCGCGAAACCATGGCCTCTTCCTCTAATGCACCTGCGCTTACACCGCAGTCCTGCGGGTCAGCGCAGTTTGAGCGTCGATAATCCGAGCAGCGCCAGAACGAAGGCGATGATCCAGAAGCGCACCACGATCTGCGGCTCGGACCAGCCGAGCTGTTCGAAATGGTGATGGATGGGCGCCATGCGGAACACGCGCTTGCCCGTGAGCTTGAACGACGCGACCTGCACGATGACCGAAAGCGCCTCGACGACGAACAGGCCGCCGACGATGACGAGGACGACCTCATGCTTCACCGCGACTGCGATCGTACCGATGAGACCGCCCAGCGCCAGCGAGCCGGTATCGCCCATGAAGATCTGCGCGGGCGGCGCGTTGAACCAGAGAAACCCCAGGCCCGCGCCGATGAACGCTCCACAGAGGACTGCCAGTTCGCCCGTGCCCGGCACGAAATTGATGCCGAGATAGGTGGCGAAAATGGCATTACCCGCGGCCCATGCGATGATCGCGAAGGTGCCCGTCGCAATCATTGAGGGCACGATGGCCAGTCCGTCGAGCCCGTCCGTCAGGTTCACTGCATTGCCCGACGCGACGATCACGAAAGGCGCGAACACCAGGAAGAAGAGGCCGAGGTCCATGACGTAGCCGTTGACCAGCGGGATCGCGAGGCCCGTCGTCGTCGGCGTCCCGAACACCATCATGATGACGCAGGCGAGCACTGCGATGACAGCTTCGCAGCTCAGGCGCGCCTTGCCGGAAAAGCCCTTGTGCGTCTGCCGCGTGACCTTGAGGTAATCGTCATAAAATCCGATCACGCCGAAACCGGCCGTGACCAGCAGCACGGTCCAGACGAAATGATTGCGCAGGTTGGCCCAGAGCAGAGTGGAGACGATGAGCCCCGAGAGGATCATCAGCCCGCCCATCGTTGGGGTGCCCTTTTTGGTCAGCAGATGCGACTGCGGCCCGTCACTGCGGATGGGCTGGCCCTTGCCCTGCTTGAGTCGCAGGGCCGAGATGACGCGCGGACCAAAGAAGAAAACGAAGAACAGTGCCGTGGCGGCAGCGCCGCCCGTCCGCACCGTGATGTAGCGGAAGATGTTCAGCGGACTGAAATAAGGCGCGAAATCCGCGAGCCAGAAGAGCATGAGAAATCCTTAGGAGACGAGGATGCGCGATGTCGCCGCATAGCGCTGCTTGAGCGCGGCCACGATGGGCCCCATGCGACTGCCGTTCGAACCTTTGATCATGATGACGTCGCCCGCCGCAACCGTGCCGACGAGAGCATCGGCGATCTCCGCGGCGTTTTGCCCGTAAAGCCCACGCTTGTCAGAGGGCAGCGCGTCGTAAAGCGCACGCATCAGCGGCCCGGCGGTATGCACGACGTCGATGTTGCGCTCCGCGATGAAAGGCGCCAGTCCTGCATGCAGGGCGGCTGCGTCAGGTCCGAGTTCGAGCATATCGCCGAGAATGGCGACACGCTTGCCGAACACCCCAGGCAGAGGCGCGTCCGCCAGCAATGTCAGGGCAGCGCGCATCGACACCGGATTGGCGTTGTAGCTTTCATCGATCAGGACGGTTTCAACGCCCCGTACCTTGAGCACGACCTGCTGGCCCCGTCCGGCAGGCGCCTCGAACTCCCCGAGTGTCCGGGCAGCGTCCGCGACGTCCAGACCGACGGCACGGGCAGCGAGAAGAACGGCTAGCGAGTTGATGGCCAGATGATGCCCCGGCGCGCCGAGGCGATAGCGCAGGCGCACGCCCATGATCTCGGCTGTGATCACCGACCCTTCGGGCTTGGCCACGATTTCCAGCAATCGCGCATCGGCGTCCTCGTGCTCGCCAAAGCTCAGCACACCGCCGCCATGCGACTGGCCGGCGAGCGCTTCGAGGCGCGCGTAATGAGGATTGTCACGTGGCAGCACAGCGATGCCGCCCGGCTCGAGCCCTGCGAAAATCTCGGCCTTGGCATCGGCGATGGCTTCGACAGTGCCGAGGTTTTCAAGATGCACGGGCGCAACCGTCGTGATCACCGCCACATGCGGACGCACCATCGTCGAAAGGGGACGGATTTCGCCCGAGTGGTTCATGCCGATCTCGAATACGCCGAACTGCGCTTCCGCCAGCATGCGCGCAAGCGTCAGCGGCACGCCCCAATGATTGTTGTAGGAAGCCGCCGAGGCATGCGTCAGGCCCGCTTGCGACAGAACGAGCCGCAAGGCCTCCTTGGTGCCGGTCTTGCCGACCGATCCCGTGATCGCGACGATCATGGCGTGCGAGCGCTTGCGCGCGGCGACGCCAAGCCGCTCCATCGCCGCAAGCACATCGTGCACGACATAGAGCGAGCCGAATTGCTTCAGGGAATCCGCATAGGTTTCCTCGACTACGGCCGCCGCCGCGCCCTTGGCGAGAGCGGCTTCCACGAACGCATGGCCGTCATTGTTCTCACCGCGAATGGCGAAGAACAGATCACCGGGCGCCAGCGTGCGTGTGTCGATGGAGATGCCTGTGATCGCGCGCGGCATCGGCCCAAGCAGGCGCGCGTCGAGCGGCGTGATCACTTCGATCCCCGTCCAGAGAAGGCTCTCGGTCATGCGGCATTCTCCTTCAATGCGGCACGCACCGCCTCGTGATCCGAAAAGGGCAATGTCTCGCGGCCGATCAGTTGCCCGGTCTCATGCCCCTTGCCTGCGACGACGAGAACATCGCCTGCGCGAAGCATTTCGACGGCAGCCTTGATGGCCGCGCCGCGGTCGCCGATCTCGAGCGCGCCGGGCGCAGCGGCGAGAATGGCCGCGCGGATCGCAGCCGGATTTTCGGAACGCGGATTATCGTCGGTGACGATGACGACATCGGCCAGACGCGACGCGATCTCCCCCATCAGAGGCCGCTTTCCGGCATCGCGATCGCCGCCGCAACCGAACACGACCATCAGGCGACCGCGCGCGAGAGGCCGCAGCGCATCGAGCACTTTTTCCAAAGCGTCGGGCTTGTGCGCGTAATCGACGAAGACGGGCGCGCCCTGTTTGTCCCCGACACGTTCGAGCCTTCCCGGCGCACCGCTGAGATGTTCCAGCGCTGCAAGCACATCGTCAGGCGCGCTGCCGGTGGCAATGCAGAGCCCCGCCGCAACGAGCGCATTGGAGACCATGAAATCGCCCGCCAGCGGCACGTGCAATGCGTGATCGCGGCCGGCATGACGCACCACGATGCGATTGGCATCGGGCTCCGACACAAGCGAAACGAGCGTCAGGTCGGCACCCGCGCGACCGACCGTGAACAGGCGAAGGCCGCGCGTCCGCGCCGCTGCGATCACCTGATCCGCCACATCGCTGTCGGCATTGACGACCGCAGCCGCGCCGGACGCCAGCAGAGTGTCGAACAGACGCAGCTTGGCAGCCAGATAGCAGGCGAGATCGGGATGATAATCGAGATGATCGCGTGAAAGATTGGTGAAGGCGCCGGCTGCGATCTTCAGTCCGTCCAGCCGCCGCTGGTCGAGCCCATGCGAAGAGGCTTCGAGGACCAGGTGATCCACGCCCTCGCCCGCCAGGCCATCGACGATGCGATGCAGTGTGACGGGATCGGGCGTCGTCAGCGAGCCATATGTCGAGCCCGAAGGCGCGACGACGCCGGTCGTGCCCAGCGCGGCAGCCGAGAGGCCCAGCCGCACCCAGATCTGGCGCGTGAAGGCCGCGACAGACGTCTTGCCGCTCGTGCCCGTCACAGCCACGATTGTTCCGGGCTGGCGCGGATGAAGAGCCGATGCCGCGAGCGCCAGCGCAGCGCGGGCGTCGGGCACGCGAATGAAGATGGCCGGTGACAGCGGCGCTTCAGGCGCGCGCTCGCCTACGATGGCGACAGCCCCCTGCCGGACCGCAGCGCTGGCGAAGGAAAGCCCGTCGCTCCTGGTGCCCGCGACTGCAAAGAACAGGCTTCCGGGCACGACGGCGCGGCTGTCGGCGGCCACGTCGACGATGTCGATATCGCCGCACCCGTCAGGCAGGTCGCAAAGGCCGATCCGGTCGAGGATCTCGTGCAGGCGCGTCAATGCGTCAGGCTCCCGGCAGCATTGATGCCGATGCCGAGCCTGGCAAGAAGCGGGAATGGCTGGGTCGGTAATTCGAGGCGCGGCGGCACGCCGAGCATCGGTCCCGTCCGCTCGATCAGCTTGCCCGTGACGGCGCCGGAGTTCCAGGCAGCGGTACGGAAACCCTTTGTTTCCGGCGTTCCCTGCGGTTCGTCCATGACGGTCAGGTACAGGTATTTCGGCTTGTCGGCTGGCGTAATCGCAGTGAAGGTCGTGAACACACGGTCGTTGGAATAGCGCCCGTTCACGACCTTATTGGCCGTGCCCGTCTTGCCGCCAGCGTAATAGCCCTTGATATCGATGGATTTCGCGGACCCGGTCTCGGCATTGAGGCGCATGAGATATCGCATTGCTTCGCTTGTGTCGGCACGAATGACCCGTGTGGCGTCTTTCTTGGCATCCTCTTCGCTGCGTTTCAAGAAAGTGGGCGTCATCATGAGCCCACCATTCGAAAGCGCAGCAACCGCCATCATCGCCTGCAATGGGGCAACAGCGAGACCGTGACCGAAGGCAATGGTCATCGTGTTCAATTCGCCCCAGTTCTTGGGGACGATGGGCTCCGCGCTCTCGATTTCCGTCTTGATGCGGTCAAGCTGTCCGAGCTTGCGCAAGAACGCCTTGTGCGCGTCCACGCCCATCATGAGCGCAATGCGGGCCGTCCCGATGTTGGACGAATAGGTGAACACCTCCGGCACCGACAGGGCACGGTTCTGGGCATGATAGTCGTGGATCTGGAAGCGGCCGTAGCGCAGCGTGCCGCGCGCGTCGATGCTGGAGCGCAGGCCGATGCGGTTGGCATCCAGCGCCATCGCAAGCGTGAGCGCCTTGAACGTCGAGCCCATCTCGAACACTCCGACCGACATGCGGTTGATGCGATTGGGATCGAGCGCATCGACCGGATTGTTCGGGTCGTAATCGGGCAACGACGCAAGCGCGATCACTTCGCCGGTCGTCACATCCATGATCGCCGCCGCGCCGCCCTTGGCCTTGTAGCGCTCGATGCCCTTGGCGAGTTCGTCGCGCACGGCGTGCGTCACTCGCAGGTCGATGGAAAGGCGAATGGGCTTCAGGTCCGCCTGGCTCATCTGGAAGCCGGCCTTGTTCAGGTCGCCGAGGCCCTGATTGTCGATGTATTTCTCGATTCCCGCGATGCCGATATTGTCGACATTGGTGAAGCCGAGAATGTGAGCCGCGATGGGTCCGTTGGGATAGACGCGTTTGTTCTCGGGCAAAAATCCGACGCCCGGCAGGCCGAGGCGAAACACTTCCTGCCGCTCGGATGGGCTCACGGCGCGCTTGACCCAGACGAAGCCCTTGCGGGACGCAAGCCGGTCGCGCAACTCGCGCGCATCGACGCCCGGCAGCACCGCCGTCAGCAATTCGACGGCCTCGTCCTTGTCGATGATGCGGCGCGGCTCGGCGAAGATCGACATGGTTTTCACGTCGGCTGCGAGCACTTCTCCGTTGCGGTCGAGCACATCGGGGCGCGCGGCAGAGACTGCTTCGGACGCGGCGCGCCGTAGGCTTTGCGGATCAGGCTTCATCCCGAGATAGAGCAGCTTGCCGCCGATGATCGCGTAGAGAAGGATGAAGCCGCCCGCAACCATGCGAATACGTCGCGTGCTTTTGTCGATGCGCGTGCGCATGAGATTGCGCATGACGCGCATGACGCGGCTGGTGCGCGGAAGCGGCGCTGCCTCCTCGATGATCGTGACATGCAGTCCCGCATGGCCCTGCGGATCGTTCGTGTCGGGACGGCTCATCGCGGCCTCGCAGACGGAGTGACATCGTTCGCAGCATTGCTGAGATCGCGCGGCGTATTGGTGGGCTCGGACAGGCCGAGCGCCTCCAGCTTGCGGCCGATCGTGTCCACCTTCGGCGGCTGGTCGGGCAATTGCGCGGCGCTGCGCACGATCTGGTCCGTACCCAGCTGCTGCAAGTCGAGATGCTTGTCGGCCAGCGCCTGCAGCCGCTCGGGGCGCGTCAGATAAGCCCATTCGGCGCGGAGCATACCGATGCGATCCTGCTCGCGATCGATCGAATGCTGCACCTTCACGATCTGCTCGGAAAACAAAATCGTCTCGTACTTGATCGAATAGGCATAGAGCGCCGAGCCGACGAGGAGCACGATGGCGAAGACGTTGAGATAGCGCAGCATGTCAGCGTCCTCTCGCCGGATGAACGGGAAGGCTGGCCAATGCCTTCAGGGCAGCATCGATGCCCAGGGGCGCGACGTCCGTACGCACGCCCATGCGAAGGCGCGCCGAACGGGAGCGGGGATTCTCATGTGTTTCGGCATGGCCCGCCGTCACCGGCTGCTTGCCCTGCAGCGTGAACGTGGAGGGCGGCGGCACCGGCTCTCCCGGCAGCAGACGCGAGCGCGCCTGCCCGCGATTCGATCGCAGCGAGAGGAACTGCTTCACGATCCGATCTTCCAGCGAATGGAAACTGACGACGGCCAGTCGTCCGCCCGGCGCCAGCATTTCCTCGGCGCCCGACAGCGCCTTCACCAATTCGCCGAGTTCGTCGTTCACGGCGATACGCAACGCCTGGAACGTGCGCGTCGCGGGATTGATGTCGGTGGGCCGCGACGGCAGCAGGCGACCAAGCAACTCGGCCAGCTCGCGCGTCGTCGTGAAGGGCTTCGCCTCGCGGTCGTGAACGATGGCGCGCGCGATGCGCCGCGACGCACGTTCCTCTCCGTAATAATAAAGGATATCCGCCAGCTCTTCTTCGTCGGCCAAATTGACGATGTCGGCCGCGCTGCGCCCGGACTGCTCCATGCGCATGTCGAGCGGGCCTTCGAAGCGGAACGAAAATCCGCGCGCCGCCTGATCGAGCTGCATCGAGGACACCCCGATGTCGAAGGTCGCGCCATCGAACAAGCCGAGGCCGAGACGCCGCGCGACGTCGGCGCAGGTGCTGAACCGCGCCTGTTCGAGCATCAGGCGGCCGCCGTACTCGGCCACCAGACCCTGCCCTGCCGAAATGGCGTCGGGATCGCGGTCGAGCGCGAGAACGCGCGTACCTGGGCACGCGAGAATGGCCTGCGTGTACCCGCCGGCGCCGAATGTACCGTCGAGATAGAGACCGCCCTCATGCACATCCAGCGCATTGAGGACCTCATCGAGGAGCACGGGAACGTGCCGGGCCGGTCCGCCTGCGGCGAGAGAAGTCTGCTCGCCGCGGCCCCGCTTCATTCCCGTGCTCCTTGAGATCGCGGCTGATCCGCTGCCGCGTGTCTGGCACTGAGCTGTTTCCGCAGGTCGCGCACCCGGTCTCTGGCCTCGTCCAGATGCGCACGGAAGCGGCTCGGCTCCCAGATTTGAAACTTGTGTCCCTGCCCCACGAAAGTCACCTCGGTGGTGAGCCCCGCATAGGCCTTTACGCTTTCCGTCAGGACGACCCGGCCCTCCGTGTCCACCTTCAGGATTTCGCTCGTGCCCAGAAGGGCCGTCGAGAAGAGATCGCGCTCCTCCGAATAGGGTGAGAGCGTATTCAGCAGCCCGTCGATCTCCTTCAGAAGCGCATGGCCTCCGCAGTCGACCGCTTGCGCGTCGAGAGAAGGATGGACGTAGAGACCTTCGAATCCATCGCGCGCCAGCACCGCTCGAAACGTGGCCGGTATCGAGACCCGGCCCTTCGCATCGAGCCGGTTGGTGAAGTGCGAGACGAAGCGGTCCAAAACGCCATTCCAACGCCTGGGCTTCGAGCATCAGCTCTCCGACCGGGCCGTGACACGCATCCCCTTTGAAACCGGCGCACGCACCCTTCCCGGTCCGCGAAGGAGCTTCGCGACAGGTGGGAAACGCAACGTAAACCGAAACTCCAAACGGGATGATTTGGGATAGCATGGGACTATATGGGCGTCAATGTGAGTGGCGAGTCATTTCGGGACAGTCCTGTCCTTCACTTCATTAGCCCCTGTTAACATTAATGAATGGTTAGGGCGCGCTAATCCATTGGGAGTAAAGGTGCTTTTCTGATGGCCCGCTTCGTAGGGACACGACGCCGGCGGGATCGAGCCAGCAGCGGACCCTCAGAAACCATTTGCATCCGGCCTGCGTGACGCATAAAGATATCTTTATATCTGCAACCGCCTCGAGTCGGCCCGGAGGGATACCAATGACCAGAGCCCCCCTGCCGCAGGTCATTGCGGCCCTGGAGGCTGCCGGCGAGATCACGCGCCTGCGTCTTCTCGCCCTGCTCGCCGAGGCGGAGCTGACCGTAACCGAGCTGGTGACGATCCTCGGCCAGTCTCAGCCGCGCATCTCACGCCATCTGAAGCTGCTGGTGGAGGCCGGACTGATCGAGCGGCATCGCGAAGGCGCCTGGGCGTTCTTCCGCTTTGCCGACCGCGGCGCACTGGCAGAAATCGCGCGCGAACTGGTCGATCGCATCGAGAAGGCGGATCCGGTCCTCGCAGCCGATCACAGCCGGCTGGCTGAAGTGCGCCGCGCCCGGGCCGACCTGGCCGCACGTTATTTCGCCGATCAGGCAACGCAATGGGACCGCATCCGCTCGCTCCACGTGCCGGAAGAGCTGGTCGAAGCCGCCATCAGCGACATCATCGGCGACCGCCCTCTCCACGCCGTGCTGGATCTCGGCACGGGCACCGGCCGCATGCTCGAGCTCGTCGCGCCCTACGCGGGGCGAGCCGTGGGCGTGGACCAGAGCCCCGCCATGCTGAACGTGGCGCGCAGCCGCCTCGACCACGCGGGCCTCCGCAACGTGCAACTGCGGCAGGGTGACATCTATGCCCTGCCCGTGGAGCGCGATGCCTACGACCTCGTCATCATGCACCAGGTCCTGCACTATCTCGACGACCCCGGCCGCGCCCTTCGCGAGGCTGCGCGCACGTTGCGGCCGCAGGGCCGCCTCGTCATCATCGACTTCGCGCCCCACACGCATGAGTTCCTGCGCGAGCAGCACGCCCATCGCCGTCTCGGCTTTGCGCGGGAAGAGGTCGAGGTTCTACTGCAAGACATCGGGCTCGACGTGGAGTCGCAACGCGATCTCACCCCGCTGAACAAGAAGGACCAGCTCACCGTTTCGCTCTGGGTCGGACGCGACCCACGGATCATTTCGGATCTGACGCCCATTTCCCATCGTGAGGTTGCCTGATGAATTCCGCCCAGCGCCCGAGTCGCAACGGCAAGCCCCAAATTCGCGTTTCCTTTGAATTTTTCCCGCCCAAGACGCCGGAAATGGAAACGAGCCTGTGGGAGTGCATCAACCGCTTGGCGCCGCTCGACCCGAGCTTCGTGTCCGTGACCTATGGCGCAGGCGGATCGACGCGCGAACGCACCCATTCCACAGTGTCGCGCCTTGTTCAGGAAACCAGCCTGAAGCCCGCTGCACATCTCACGTGCGTCGCCGCGACGAAGGATGAAGTGGACGATGTCGTCCGCGCCTATGGACAGGCGGGCGTCCGGCATATAGTGGCGTTGCGCGGCGATCCGCAGGACGGTCTGGGTACGGCCTACCGGGCCCATCCCGGCGGCTACGAGACCTCGACCGCGCTGGTCGCGGGCATTCGCAGGCTCGGCGACTTCGAGGTTTCGGTCTCTGCCTATCCGGAAAAGCATCCGGAGAGCCGTAACCTGGACGACGACATCGACGTACTCGCAGCCAAGGTGGATGCGGGCGCCACACGTGCTATTACGCAATTCTTTTTCGAGAATGAATCCTATCTGCGTTACGTCGATCGCGTTCGCGCGCGCGGCATCGACATTCCGATCGTACCGGGCATCGTGCCCGTTCAGAATTTCAAGCAAACCGCAAATTTTGCCCGCAGGACGGGCGCTTCCGTGCCGCAATGGCTCGCCGATCGCTTCGAGGGACTGGATGACGATCCAGCCACAAGACGCCTCATCGCAGCAGCCGTCGCCGCCGAACAGGTTCTTCACCTGGTCGACGAGGGCATCGAGGATTTTCATTTCTATACCATGAACCGCGCGGATCTCGTCTATGCGATCTGCCACCTGCTCGGCCTTCGCGCGGGGGCCAATAACCTCCGCCCGCGGCCCGAAGGGAAAGCTGCCTGATATGAACACGCATCACCCCCGCGCCGATGGCGCTGAAATTCGCCGTGAACTGACCCGCCTCGCACAGGAGCGCATTCTCGTGCTCGATGGCGCGATGGGCACCATGATCCAGGATCGCCGCTTCGACGAAGCAGCCTTCCGGGGCGAGCGCTTCGCTGACTGGCCGAGCGACCTGCGCGGCAACAACGACCTGCTGATCCTGACGCAGCCGGACGCGATCCGCGAGATCCACCTCGCCTATTTTCTGGCGGGCGCCGACATCTGCGAGACCAACACATTCTCGTCGACCACCATCGCGCAGGCCGATTACGGCCTCGAACGCTACGCCGCCGAACTCAACCACGAGGGCGCGCGTCTCGCACGCGAAGCCGCCGATCTCGCGCAAGCCAAGGACGGCCGCCGCCGCTTCGTGGCAGGCGCTCTCGGGCCGACCAATCGCACGGCATCGATCTCGCCCGACGTCAACGACCCCGGCTACCGCGCCGTCACTTTCGACGATCTGCGCAAGGCCTATGCAGAAGCAGCCCAGGGGCTCATCAAGGGTGGCGCGGACCTTCTGCTCATCGAGACGATCTTCGACACGCTGAACGCGAAGGCCTCGCTCGCGGGCATCGAAGACGCCTTCGCCGCGACGGGAAGCAAGCTGCCGATCATCATTTCCGGTACGATCACGGATCTCTCCGGCCGCACGCTGTCGGGCCAGACAGCCGCCGCCTTCTGGATTTCGCTGCGCCACGCAAAGCCCTTTGCTATCGGCCTGAACTGCGCGCTGGGCGCCCGCGAGATGCGCCAGCACGTCGCCGAACTCTCCCGGCTCGCCGACACATTCGTCGTGGCCTATCCCAATGCCGGACTACCCAACGAATTCGGCCTCTACGACGAGAGCCCCGAATACATGGCTGGCCTCGTCGGCGAATTCGCCGACGCCGGAATCGTGAACATCATCGGCGGCTGCTGCGGCACCACGCCCCACCACATTCACGCCCTGGCCAAGCGCGTGGAAGGCGTCGCGCCGCGCAGGCCTGCGAGTGTCGCGCCATTGCTCCGCCTGTCCGGCCTCGAACCCTTCACGCTCACTTCCGACATCCGCTTCGTGAACATCGGCGAGCGCACCAACGTCACGGGCTCCGCGCGCTTCCGCAAGCTCATCAAGAACGGCGAATTCGCCGCTGCTCTCGACGTCGCGCGCGATCAGGTTGCAAATGGCGCACAGATCATCGACATCAACATGGACGAAGGCCTGCTCGAATCCGAGAAGGCCATGGTCGATTTCCTTAACCTGATCGCCGCGGAGCCCGACATTGCGCGCGTTCCAATCATGGTGGATTCGTCCAAGTTCCAGATCATCGAGTCCGGCCTGAAGTGCATTCAGGGCAAGGCTGTGGTGAATTCGATCTCGCTGAAGGAAGGCGAGGCGAAATTCATCGCTGACGCGAATGTCGTGCGCCTCTATGGCGCGGCCGTCGTCGTCATGGCCTTCGACGAACAGGGTCAGGCGGACACGCGGGAGCGCAAGGTCTCGATCTGCACGCGTGCCTACAAGATCCTCACGGAACAGGTGGGCTTTCCGCCGGAAGACATCATCTTCGATCCAAACGTCTTCGCTGTCGCAACCGGCATCGAGGAGCACGACAATTACGGCGTCGACTTCATCGAAGCTACGCGCGAGATCCGTGCCACCCTGCCCCATGTCCATATCTCGGGCGGCGTGTCGAACCTGTCCTTCTCGTTCCGCGGCAATGAGCCTGTCCGCGAGGCCATGCATTCGGTATTCCTGTATCACGCCATCCAGGCGGGCATGGACATGGGCATCGTCAACGCAGGCCAGCTCTCGGTCTACGAGAAGATCGATCCGGAATTGCGCGAGGCCTGCGAGGACGTCGTCCTCAATCGGCGCAGCGACAGCACCGAGCGCCTGCTGACCATCGCCGAGAAGTACAAGGGCCAGGGCGGCGAAATCAAACTCAAGGATCTCGTCTGGCGCGAACAGGCGGTCGAGAAGCGGCTTGAACATGCCCTCGTCAACGGCATCACCGAATTCGTCGACGTCGATGTGGAGGAAGCGCGCCTCACCTCAAAACGTCCGCTCGACGTGATCGAGGGGCCGTTGATGTCAGGCATGAATGTTGTCGGCGATCTCTTCGGCGCCGGAAAAATGTTCCTGCCGCAGGTGGTGAAATCCGCTCGCGTGATGAAACAGGCCGTCGCCTGGCTGATGCCCTACATGGAAGCCGAGAAGGCGCTCAACGGCGGCAGCCAGCGCTCGACCGCCGGCAAGATCCTGATGGCGACCGTCAAGGGCGACGTTCACGACATCGGCAAGAACATCGTCGGCGTCGTGCTCGCCTGCAACAATTACGAAGTGATCGACCTCGGCGTCATGGTTCCCGCCGCGAAGATCCTGGAAGCTGCGAAGCGCGAGCAGGTCGACGCGATCGGCCTGTCGGGCCTCATCACGCCCTCGCTTGACGAGATGTGTTTCGTCGCGGCCGAGATGGAGCGCGAAGGCTTCACCATGCCGCTGCTGATCGGCGGCGCCACGACGAGCCGCGTGCATACCGCCGTCAAGATCCATCCCAATTACGCAAAGGGCCAAGCGGTCTACGTGACCGACGCAAGCCGCGCGGTCGGCGTGGTCTCGGCGCTTCTCGCGCCAGATGGCAATGCGAATTACGTGGACACGATCCGCGCCGAATATCGCAAGGTCGCGGACGCTCACGCCAAGGCCGAAGGCGACAAGAAGCGCCTGCCGCTGGCCCGCGCGCGCGCCAATGCCATGAAGATCGACTGGTCCTCCCACGAACTGACCAAGCCGGGTTTCCTCGGCACTCGTGTCTTCGGCACCTACGATGTCGGCGAACTCGTGCCCTACATCGACTGGACACCCTTCTTCCAGACCTGGGAGCTGAAGGGACGCTACCCCGCGATTCTGGGGGACGAGAAGCAGGGCGAGGCCGCGCGCCAATTATTCGAGGACGCGCAGGCCATGCTCAAGCGCATCGTCGACGAGCGCTGGTTCCAGCCCAAGGCCGTCATCGGCTTCTGGCCCGCCCAATCGGATGGTGACGACATCACGCTTTTCCAGGGTGAATCGCGCAGCGAAAAACTGGCCACCTTCTTCACCCTGCGCCAGCAATTGCAGCGCCGGGATGGACGCCCCAACCTCGCACTCGCCGATTTCGTGGCGCCAGCATCGAGCGGCAAGAAGGATTACATCGGCGGCTTCGTGGTCACGGCAGGCGCAGAGGAGCAGAAGATTGCCGAGCGCTTCGCCCGCGCCAATGACGATTACGGTTCGATCATGGTGAAAGCCCTCGCGGATCGCATTGCAGAGGCCTTCGCCGAGCGGATGCACGAGCGCGTGCGCCGCGAATTCTGGGGCTATGCGGCCGATGAGGTGCTGACCAACCAGCAGCGCATCGACGAAGCCTACAGCGGCATTCGCCCCGCGCCGGGCTATCCCGCACAGCCCGATCACACCGAGAAGGAAACGCTCTTCCGCCTGCTCGACGCCGAGCGCCGCATCGGCGTGAAGCTGACCGAGAGTTTTGCCATGTGGCCGGGCTCCTCCGTCTCGGGGCTCTACCTCGCCAATCCGGAATCCTATTATTTCGGCGTTGCGAAGGTCGAGCGCGATCAGGTGGAGGATTACGCCGCGCGCAAGGGCATGAGCATTGCCGAGGTCGAGCGTTGGCTGGCGCCCATTCTCAACTACAATCCGGTTTCTCTGGCGATGGATGCCGCCGAATAGTTGGCCGCGCCTCTTGCGTCACTGACGCGAGCATTGGAATGTACCTCCCGACACGGGGCACCAAGTCCCCGGCCGGGAGGTATTTCGATGATTTTTCCGACCCTGTTTCGTGCTGCGCGGCAGTCGCATCTGGCAGCGTCATTGCGAGGAGCGCAGCGACCCGGCGATGCGGGAGCCGCAAGCCCGCTTCGGCTTGCTTCGCTTTCGGCCCCCATTAACGGCAACGGGCGCGCGCTCATATTCGCAAGCATGATGCTCGCGACCGCCCTGCCCGCCCAAGCCGATCCGGTCGAAGATTTCTACAAGGGCCGCAACATCAACCTCATCATCGGGCTGGGCGAAGGCGGCGGCTACGACCTTTCCGCACGCCTCGTGGCGCAGCATCTCTCGAACTTCATTCCGGGCAAGCCGACCGTCGTGCCGCGCAACATGCCTGGCGCGGGCAGCATCGCCGCCGCCGAATATGTCTACAGCATCGCCCCGCGTGACGGGACGACCATCGCGCTGTTCCAGCCGACCTTCGTGCTCGAAAAGATAACGGACAGAGCGCGCAAGTTCGAGTCCGAGAAATTCGGCTATCTCGGCCGCGTCGATCAGTCCGTGCTCGTCGGCCTCGTCTGGAAGAATGCACCAGCCCGCACCATCGAAGACATCAAGAAGCGCGAAATCGTGCTCTCCGCCAACGCAGCCGCCGGGACCTCCGCGACCATCCCCTGGGCCCTGAACCGGCTGATAGGGACGAAGTTCAAGGTCGTCCTCGGCTATGCATCGAGCGCCACCATGGGTCTTGCGCTGGAGCGCGGCGAGGCTGACGGCATCGGTTCGACGAGCTGGGACTATCTGCAAACGCGGCAGGACTGGTTCGACGAAAAGAAGATCGACATCCTCTACACGATCGCGCTCAGCCGCTATCGCGAACTGCCCGACGTGCCGACCGTGCTCGAACTCACCAATGTCGAGAAAGACCGCAACGTGCTGAAGCTCATGGCGAGCACCTCGTCCATCGGGCGCGCCTTCCTCACCACGCCGGAGGTGCCGCCGGAGCGGCTCGCGGCCTTGCGGCAGGCCTTCGACCGCATGACGAAGGACCCGGCCTTTCTCGCCGACGCCGCCAAGCGGCACCTCGGCGTCGATCCGCTCTCCGGCGTTGAACTGCAGGCTCTCGTCACCGACGTTGCGACACAGCCCGCGGAGGTTGTCGAGGCGATGAAGGCCGCCGTCCTGCCGCCCGGCAAGGAGTGAACAGACAAAAGCCGAGCTTTCCACATTTTGGTCACGATCTGCGGGTCAGAAGAGGCGTATGACCAGCCACCGCCTTCTCACCATTCTCGCGCTTCTCATGGCAGGCCAACTCACGCCGGCGCGCGCGGCTCAGCAGGATTGCGGCTCCTGCACCGCGCTCGACCGTGCGACCATGGCCGACCCCGTCCCGCCGTCCGACTTGCCGCCGCCTCCAGCCGCGCACTCGGACAATCAGGATGCCAAGGGAAAGCCACTCGAAGTGCCAATCCCGGGACAAAGCGGCGGCGTCACGGTGTTCCACAAGTCGGGATCGGGCGTCTGGCTGAGCGAAGTCGCGGGGGGCAATGTCTATGTGCAGCCTCATCAGAACAAGCTGTCGCTCGACCTGAAATACGGCTTCTGACGCTCAGGCGACCAGCGGCGGCTGTCGGCTGGGCCTGCTCGCGATCAGGTCTCGCAGGGTCGTGATGGTCGAGGAATCCGCCACCCCGTCCACCTGCTCGCGCCGGAAATGGCGCTGGAATGCGCGAACCACCTGCTCCGTCGCCTCGTCATAGACGCCAGTCACAGCGATGCCGTAGCCATACAGTCCAAACATCGCCTGCAATGCCTGCACGGGCTGCCCCTCGTCACCACGCGCGAAGAAGCGCCCTCCGGCAATGGGCGAGGCCGGTGTCAGATGCCCGACGCCGCGCTGGTGCAGGACGTCCCAGGGGAAGATCTCGCCGGGATCGCGTTTGCGCGCGGGTGCGATGTCGGAATGGGCGAGAACCCGCTCGGCGGGAATGCCATGCCGCGCGACAATATCCACGCAAAGATCTGCCACAGCCCCAATTTGCTCGGGGGGAAACAGTGGCGCACCGCCCTCGTGGCCCGGATTGACGATCTCGATCCCGATGGAGTGCGAATTCAGGTCAGTCTCGCCGGCCCAGGAGGAGAGCCCCGCATGCCAGGCGCGCCGCGCCTCGGGCACGAGTTGCAGGATGCCGCCGTCCTCCCACACGAAGTAATGGCAGGACACCTCTGTCACCGGATTGCACAAGCGCAACAGCGCCTCGGCCCCGGTGGGCATCCCCGTATAATGCAGGACGATCATGTCGGGCCGTGTGACGCCGACACGCTCGCCATGGTTGGGTGAGGGGAAGACTTTTGCGGCGAGGGCCGAATCCGGGCGGGGCGTGCTCATGCCCTCTCATAGCAACTCCGATGCCCCCAATGAAAGAGGCCCGGTCCGTGGGGGTCGGGCCTCTTCGACGTGGGGAGCTCAGTAACCGGAGCGATAGTAGCGCACGCACACGCGGTCGCCGTATTCATCGTAGGCGACGCGGGCGCAACGCGGTGCCGGAGCCGTGTTGGCGCCGATGATTGCGCCGCCGGCAGCCCCGATAGCACCGCCCACAAGGGCTCCGCCTGCACGGCCCGTGGCCAGGCCGCCGATTGCCGCGCCCGTGAGGCCACCGATGGCGGCGCCCCCGACAGCGCGATCGCCGGGTGAATTACAGCCCGCCAACGGAAGGGCGACAGCAAAAGCCAAGGCGACGAGAACGCTTTTTTTCATGCGAGATCTCCAAAAATCTGGGCCCCATGACGGGACGAACCAGCCAACCATGAGCCCGGCCGGCAGTTTGCGACATGCGCTGGCGCATAGCGCAGCCATAAGAACATAGCTGCGCCGTTTCGTCACGCTGGGCTTCGTTCTTGCCGGCGGGATCCCTTTTCATGATGAACGTTCTCGACCCTTTGACCCAAGGTAAGTGGCGGTCGAAAGTATACAAATCGGCATTTATAGGTGACCTTAACGATCAGTTAAGGATTACAAAAGCTTAACGAAAAGTGTCGATAATCCACGCCTCACCTCAAAGCTTCGCATCTCGACCATAAGCTTGCCCGTTTCTGGCCACATTATTCCATAGGTTCCGCCGCTCACACGAATGTGAGCGCAAAGGACCTCTGTAGATGAAGTTGACCCTTATTTTTGCAGCAAGTGTATTCGGCTATTCCCTCTCGGTCGGGGCCGCGAGTGCGGACGAACTGGGTGGCCGCTATGTCGATATTCTCAAGACCGAGACCAAAGTCGCCAGCCTCATGCCGCAGGCGAATGTCGTCCCAGGATCATCCCTTTCTGGCGAGCAGGACGCCGCGAAGCGCCGGGGCCGCCATCAGCGGTCCGCGCACGCAGCCTCCGCCGCCCCTGCCGAGCTGAAGCAGATCGTCGCCGAGCAGGCGGCCGCCAACGGCGTGCCCTTCGCCCTCGCCCACGCTGTCGTCATGGTCGAAAGCCGCTACAATCCGCGCGTCTCCAACGGCGGCGCCCTCGGCCTCATGCAGATCAAGCCCGCCACCGCGCGCGGCGTCGGTTTTTCCGGCCCAGCTTCCGGCCTTTACGATCCAGCCACCAACATCCGTTTCGGCATGCGCTATCTTGCCGATGCCTATCGTCAGGCGGGTGGAGACATCTGCGGCACCGTCATGCGCTATCAGTCGGGCCTCTACACGCGCAGCATGTCGGGTGCCAACCGCGCCTATTGCGGCAAGGCGCGCCAGTTCATGGCGCAGGCCTGAACAAGCCCACACAATATAAGGGTGTCGCCGGGCTTGACCTGGCCACCCCACCCCCGTATTCGCCAGTAGCCAGCCGGCCGGACGGCCGCTCTCCGCGAGGAGGGAGGAAAGTCCGGGCTCCATAGAGACACGGTGCCGGATAACGTCCGGCGGGGGTAACCCTAGGGAAAGCGCCACAGAGAACGAACCGCCTCGGATCCGTCCGGGGTAAGGGTGAAAAGGTGCGGTAAGAGCGCACCGCGCGGCCGGCAACGGGCGCGGCATGGCAAGCCCCACCGGGAGCAAAACCGAATAGGGGCGACGAAGACGCCGGGTTCACGCCCGGTGTTCTGGGCCCGTCTCTGGGTCGTCGCCCGGGTTGGTTGCTTGAGGCGGCCGGTAACGGCCGTCCCAGAGGAATGGCCGTCACGTGCGGGTCGCAAGGCCCGCGCCATACAGAACCCGGCTTACAGGCCGGCTGGCACTTCTGTTTGGCCGTTCAACGCCGGTTTTCAAACCCGGCTTTCTCGAACACGGCAGAACTCGCCTCGCTGGTGATCCTGGCGAAAAGCGCCTTTGCGGCCTCGTTCTTCTCGCCCGCTTTCGTCAGCGAAATGGCATAGACGCTCGTCAGCTGCATCGTGTCGGGCATGTAGGCCGCGATTTCGACGCCTGGCACCGGCACGATCTCGCTCGCCTGCCCGAAGCCCATCGCAATCTTGCCGTCAGCCACGTCCTTCATCACATCGAGACCGACGCGGCGCAGGACCACCTTGGACTTGATCTCGTCCGCGATGCCGAGCTGCCCCATGACCTTGGCGAGATGGGCGCCGCTCGTCGCGCCCCCCGCAGGATCGGCGTAACCAAGAGATGGCGCGGCCAGCACGAGTGCCCTGAGCTTCTCGGGCGTGGAAATATCCGGCTTAGGGGCGCCTGCCTTCAGCGCGAGCGCGATCCGCACGCGCCCCACGACCTTCGGGTAGGCAGCCGCCAGCTTGCCCGCATCCACCAGCGCATGAAGCCCGCTGAGGGACGAGAGCGCGATATCGGCCGTCTCACCGGCCCGGATCTGCGCGTCGACCGCGCCTGCGGTGCCGAACGATGCGATCACCTTGTTGCCCGTCTCCCTCTCGAAGCCGTTCACGATGATGGAGATGGGGTTCTGGACGGCTCCCGCCGCGAAAACGCGGACCTCATCCGCGCTGGCGGGCGCACAGACACCCGCGGCCGCACAGGCGGCGACGACGGCAAAGGCGTGTCGAATGAAAGTCATGGCGTTTCCCCGGGAGCAGATTGTTGTCTTGTAGCCTGAGGATCTTGCCAGAGGCTGCCCGGAGTGCAAGCAAGTCTGGACATTCGTCGCAGGCGCCCGCGCGCACCTTGACAGCCGCCTCCCGCGACCGCCCAATTCAGGCACGAAGCCTCGACGCTTCGACAAGGGAGGACACGTCATGAAGAGCTCCAGACGAGATCTGATGAAAGTCGCCGGTGGCGCAAGCCTCGCCGCGGCAACCGGGATTTCACCCGCCAGCGCCCAGGCTGGCCCCAAGGCCATATTCCCCGTCAGCGTGACCACGATACCCATCGTCGGCACGACGGATGTGTTCCCGGTTCGCCGCATCTACTGCATCGGGCGCAATTATGCGGCCCATGCCCGCGAAATGGGCTCGGACCCGACGCGCGAGCCGCCGTTCTTTTTCCAGAAGCCGACGGACGCGATCCAGAACGTGAAGATCGGCGAGGTCGCCGATCACCCCTACCCCTCGCTCACCAAGAACTATCATTACGAAGTCGAACTCGTCGCCGCGCTGAAATCGGGCGGGCGCAACATCCCCATCG
>JAQGKD010000078.1 GCA_028290285.1 Hyphomicrobiales bacterium | reverse complement strand
ATCCGCAAGCTCCAGGCACCGGTACTCGTGGTGCCAGGAAACCACGATGTTCCGTTGTACGACGTCTCGTCGCGATGGCTGCGTCCCCTCGCCAAATTCCGGCGCATCATCGGCGACGATCTCCAGCCCTCATTCGTGGACGACGAAATCGCCGTGGTCGGGATCAATACGGCTCGATCGTTGACTTGGAAGAACGGGCGCATCAACGAGCGTCAGATGGGACACTGTTGCGAGCTCCTCTCCGAGGCTCCGGCTAAAGCGGCCCGGATCGTCGTCACCCACCACCCGTTCGATTTGCCGCTTGCCGCCCACGGCGAAGCGGTTGTCGGCCGCGCGGCCATGGCCATGTCCCGGCTGATCGACTGTGGTGTGGACATCGTCCTCTCAGGTCATCTTCACATCCGCCATACGGGCAGCAGCGCGACGCGATACCACTCTTCAGGCCGCCCGATCCTGCTCGTGCAGGCCGGTACCGCAACCTCCACGCGCCAGCGCGGGGAACTCAACTCCTGCAATCTGCTCCGCATAGGCCCGGACAGCATCTCGGTCGACTGGCTCGTGTGGAATGCCGTCGCACAATCCTTTGAAGCGACCGCGAACGAGAGATTTCTGCGAGACCCGGTTGAATTTCCATGAACGCGTAAATCGAGCGTGGTCGGGCGAATTTTGCCTTTCCGAGTGCACCCGCCGGTTTAGGCGTGGTGCTGCTTCATCTTCGCGGAAATTTCGACCGACAGATGAGGATCTGAGGTCCGCTGATTTAAGCCTTGATATTGCAATTACTGCCCAAACCCCAACACCTAAATGGTCGCCGTCATCGTCTCGCTAAAAAGGGCGGAGCTGGCGGGTCGACCTACTCGGGCTCGCCCGCGGCGCTCATTCGCTTCTTGCCTCGGAGGCATTCGTCGAGGTGACCGGGCTCCGCAGTCCATGTAGCCTCCTCCTTGACCAACACCAGTGCTGTCCTTTTCGGGGAACCGACCGAGGGCATCCCATATAAGCACCTGATTGTTTCAGCCACCAGAAAATAGGCCGCCGTCGGCTGCGTTGGCACCGGAGCATCTGCAATCAATTTCGCGGCTATCTTCGCCGCTTTCTTGTAAGTCTCTGTCGCGACCGCATGGCATCTTCAATAACTGCTGGGGGGCGGGATTTGGTGATTGTCGAAGAGCACGCAGACGAATTCGAAGTCGCGGTCCTGGATGACTTTCATCAGGTGCGCGCGTTCGATGGGGTCCTGAACGCCCCGGGCAGCGTCGCTAAGCTTCGGCCAATAGTCCTCTGTCGGCACCCACAAGTCTTTGATCTGTAGGTCCCCCTCGGTGTAAACGAATTTGCTTCCGACCATCAGGCTGGCTCCATGGTGACGTGATTACAGGTACTGCCGGGTTCCTACCTGCCAGACCCAGTCCTTGAATGCTTCCCAGGCCGTCGCAGCAACGCGACAAACCCATGCGCAAGTTTAAGATCAAGCTCGCGCTTAAGCCACAGAAAACGAACCAAGCGTGGAAGTAGTCGCACGCAATACAAAACGGCAAGAGTTCCGTTATGTCCCAACTGCCTACGCTGGCGGGAGTATCGCGGTCCTCGTCCGCCCATCTTGCGCGATGCAGCCCACGAGCTCGTACTGCGCCATCGTTGCGCCTGAAAGGGCATGCTGTGCTATATTTACTGGTCGATTTCCCCTGCACCCTAGGCTTGTTGTGGCGCGATTTGAGAAGACAATTTACCAAAGAGCTGAAGACGGTTGTAACGCGCGCCGATGAACATGAGGAGCGCCTGCGACAGGAGCTCGACGCGAGGACCGCGGTTGCGACTGGAGAAGCTGTCCCGGGCAGTGCACGCTCAGTGGAGGTGCTTGTTGGTGAGTTGGTTGCGGGGACCCGCAGCCGCCTTTGCCGAACGACCGCGCCGTACTCGGCGCTCCGTCGTAGGTTGAGTGCAGTGTGTTCAAGGAACCAAACGCGCCCGGGCCGAACCATTCAGACCTCCTAAGCCCATATTTTCTTTGCCTTGGGTAAGAGCACTCAGCTAGACGGCACGCAATAGCCACTTCGGCGACAGATCCCCACGCCCGCTAAACAACCCTGCTAGCCAAGGTCGGATGTCCAATACAGAGGTGGAGCTTGGCTAGAGCTTCTGGTAAGTGCGTCGGCAGCCCACCAGCAGTAACTGGCGCTGCAAAAAAGCAGCCGACCTCCCGCGAGCCAGTGGACCTTCCCTGGTCGCAGCGCATGCCTGGTGGTGGCCTATGTCGGGGAGCCACGCGGGCATGGGCCGATTGTTTGCATTGAATAAAGGAATATCTTGGCGGCTGCGTGGAACTTGTCCACCTAGCCTGGACTAATCCTAGCATTTACGAAGAAAACGCCTCGCGCGCATAACTAACCCAGGAAAATTCAATGACATCCCCTGCCGACCGCCAGGCTACGCTCACGAAGCAGCGAAACCTGAAGATGGCCCGCTCTTCGCACGCCTACGTGCGTGGAAATACAGTCCAGTTCTACGAGTGGCTGGCGGCTCTAAAGAGCGGAGCACTTCCTGAAGGGCCTGCCATTTGGATATGTGGGGACTGCCATGTGGGCAATCTGGGACCGATCGCAAACGCTAACGGTCGAATTCAGGTCCAAATCCGGGATCTCGATCAGACCGTGATCGGAAACCCGGCCCACGATCTAATCAGGCTCGGCTTGTCGCTTGCCTCAGCAGCCCGCGGATCGGACCTTCCGGGGGTAACCACTGCCCGGATGATCGAAAACATGATCGAGGGGTATGAGGCCGCCTTCCAACCGGACTGGGACGGCGAAGACAACGAGGAAGTGCCCGAATCTGTGAGGGCTGCAATTCGCCAGTCGCGTCTTCGAACTTGGAAGCACTTGGCCAAAGAACGGATTGAAAACGCCCGCCCCAAAATTCCAATGGGGAAGAGATTCTGGCCGTTGCGGGACGACGAGCGGGCGGAAATCGCCGCCCTCTTCGGAGACCCTACGTTGAAAGATTTGGTAACTTCACTGCGTTCGCGAGACGACGATGCGCCCGTCAAGTTCGTGGATGCGGCCTATTGGATGAAGGGCTGCAGTTCACTCGGCCTTCTTCGATATGCAGTGCTGCTCTCCGTTGGCAAAAAGGGCCGCGACCGTTCGTATTGTCTCATGGATATCAAAGAAGGGGCTAACGCAGCAGCGCCGCATTACCTTGGGGTCGAAATGCCGAAACGTGAAGGCGAACGCATCGTAGAGGGTGCTCGGCACGTTTCGCCTTTCCTCGGGCAGCGTATGCGTGCCGCAAAGCTCGGAAGCAAATCCGTTTTCATTCGAGAACTGCTACCCCAGGATCTAAAGTTGGAGGTGGAGAGTTTGACCTCCGATGAGGCCGTGCGAACAGCCAGATATCTGGCGACCGTTGTCGGGCACGCTCATGCGCGACAAATGAGCGCCGCATCTCGAAAAGATTGGCAAGCTGACCTCATGAAAAACCGTTCGAAAACCCTCGACGCCCCTTCCTGGCTTTGGTCATCTATTGTGACTTTGCTAGCGAGTCACGAGCACGGTTATCTTGAGCATTGTCGGAAGTTCGCCCTGACGGCTTGAGCGAGCCGCGTTTTACGGAGCAGCGCACCGGCAATTCCGGCCACTCGAATTGCCCGCGTTTGCAACCTCCACCTCTTACCGCCTCGGCAGCAACTGGGAATTTTGCGGAAGACCTATCAAACAGTGAACTTTCTAGCGGTGATTCATGCCGCGCGGCAGTAAGGTACCCGCTTGGAATGCGAGCCGTTGATCCCATGGCTTGAGGACTTGGGAGGCCTCACAGGGCCGAGAAAGGTCGATCACGATCGCTTGGATCCTGCGATTTGCCTGCTCATAGCAATCCACTGTGCTTGAGCGAGCGCGTAAACCGGTCATTTTAGGCGACCTGCGCACTAGCTACATCGTCGCGCCAGTCTCTCAAGGCGTCATGGGCCGGCTACTCAATGAGGCTGGCTGGCGTAGCGAGCCGGTTAATTCTACGGTCGTGCCTTAGCCATTGCGGCCCGTCTAGCGACGCTACTCACCGTGGCCGACAACGCACGCCAGAAAGCGGCAGATTATCCACGAGATCACAACAATGCTGGCTCATCGTCCGGATCCGGCAACTTCGCGGAATGGGTCGCGCATATCCGAGGCGCTCCCTTCGCTGACCACACTGAGCCGCTCGATTGTCTTCTACAGCCAGATCGCGTGCACTCGCCTGCCGGCCTCCTTCGCCCACCGGGCGCAACCCTCCCCGACTTTTTGGCGGCAACCCAGACCTCGTCGACGGACGGCGGCGCCGAGAATGGCGGGAAACCTCTGTTCATAGGCGCGCACCCACCCAAATGCTGCCTTTGCTTTTTTCGTCAAACGACAACTCTGGACCGTTGCTCGCTTCGGGCCCTAGGAGAAAGACGATGACACGCCTCTGGATGACTGTGGCCGCTGTGCTACCAGTCGGTCTTCTGCTGATTACGCGCCGGCAAGTGCACTGACACAGAAGGAGTGCAGCGTGAAGTACCAGGCCGCAAAAACGGCTGGTACGCTCAATAGCCAGAAATACAACGACTTTCGGAAGTCAGAATGCGGAGCCGGGGCGGCCGCGACTGCGGCTACTACTACGCCCGCCGCAGCGGCACCGGCGGCGCCCAGCCCCCCTCCATCAACCACGGCACGACCTGCTAGAGCTGCCCCGACGACATCGGCGCCTTCAACCGCGACGCGCTCTCGGACCCCGACACCTGCCGCTGCGCCACCTAGCGCTGCGGTCTTTCCGTCTGCTGTCTCGCCCAAGTATTCGACGGAGAGCGCGGGCAAGGCCCGGATGCACAACCTGTCTCGACCAGTACAATGTTAACAAGGCGGCAAATACCAATGGCGGCCTGAAATGGAATCGAGAAAGGTGGCGGCTACTATTCTCAATGCAACGCTCGCCTAAAAACTTAATTTAAGGGGGGTCCCGGGCCTAAGCACCCAGCCCGGCGACATGTCGGGCTGGGTCGCAGCCAAGTTGCGCAGCAATAACGTCAGAACCCGCTCAACCATCTTCGGGTTCAGAGCCGTCAAATCTTGCCTGCTACGAGGGGGTTGGCCAGACTGCGAGGATCAAGGCTCGCGTCCTTCAGGATGTGCAGATCAGTCGCTGGGATCGCCGAAGCGCACAGGCCCGGGACTCGCTCAATCTGCTCTGCGTCTACCTATGGTGTGACTTGAACCAGATCCGGTCCTCGTCGACGACGCTTATGATTTAGATCGGAACCTCGAAGCGCCGCGCGGCCAGTGCGGTAATCCGGTCAAACATGCCATCTGGAGGCGTATCGATGTCATAGCGTCGGACTGCGGCCATGCGCTGATCTTCGTCAAGCGGGAGAATGCTTGGATTTGCGACCACAGTGTTCTCCTAGCTCTAACACGGTGAGATCAGGGCTCCTTCCTGCGCCGGCTGTCTCCCGACGAACCTGTGAAGGGAACTTATCCTCGTGCACGCCTACATAAACGGTACGCCGGAGACGGCCATAGCACCCACGGGGACGCCTAAGGCGCGAGCGTCCCCGTCCATTGGTCAGAGCGACGACGAATAGCGCGTTCTTTCGCGGGCGACCTCATCGGCAGTATAAGCGGGGGCAGCCGCGTCGAACGAAGACCAGCCGCTGGCCCGATAGGCGTCGCCGCGGACGGAAAGATTCACCGCCTTGTTGCGATCGAGAATCGCCTGGGCCGCGTCAGCTCGGGACTCGTCGGCGCGCGCGGTGACCAGCGTGCCGCCACGGCGCACGCCTTCGGCATAAACGTGGGCGTCTCGTTCAGGTACCCCTGCGTCGGTAAGTCCTCCGATGAGGCCACCTGCTGCACCGCCGACTGCGGCGCCCGCGAGAGCACCGACTGCAGTGGAGGCGAGCCAACCGGCAGCGACGACAGGACCAACGCCTGGGATGGCCATCAGGCCAAGGCCCGTAAGGAGGCCGCCCAGACCGCCGACGGCGGCGCCGATCCCCGCGCCCTTGCCCGCATCGTCTGCGGCGTCGGAAGCTGCGTCGCCCTTGTGCCAATTCTCGGAGTTGTTGGACACGATGCTGATCTCGGAGCGCGGAGTGCCCGCGGCCTCAAGCGCGCTAACTGCGGAGGAGGCTGCTGCGTAGGTGTCGAACAGAGCTGAGACGGTTCTGGTCATGGAATCTCCTTGGGTTTCTTGAAAACAGAAATGCCGCTCACTTCGCGACGACGTTGCCCTGGTAATCGAGGCTGACGTCCATCGACTTTCCGCCCTTAGAGCCCTTGCCACGCCAAACACCATCCGTGTCCTTGGCGAGGCTGGTGACGTTGGAATAGCCAGCGCCCTCGATCCGCAACTTCGCCTGGCCCTCGGTGAAGCTGTTGGCCCCAGCTGCGGGCGCGCCCGAGTTGTTGCGATCGGCGTTGCTGATAGCGGGCGTGCTCGGCTTTTGATTGGCTGGCGGCGATGCGCTCTGCGCCATGGCGACTCCGGTCGCGCTGACCAGGAAAACGGCGGCGAGAATGTACCTCATGAATGTGTGCTCCTTGCATCGTTGCAGAGCAGCCTGAACTCGCTGACAGCGTGACTGTTCCACGCCGCTACAAACGACCGGGAGCCCAGCGGATGGGATTTACGCGACTTAGGGAGGACCGCGGCACCGGCAGGAGGACGCTGGCGTTCTTGACGCACAAAGGACCATGCCATTAGCGAAAGCCGAGAGAGGCTGTGGTAGCCTGCCTCGCTTCCGGCGAGTTTCCGGTTGCGAAAGGATGCTTCATGGACATGCTCCTCACTCCCGAGAGCGACGGCAAGACATGGCGTCTGACCGATCTTCTTGGGCGATCCATGGGGACCATTGTTCAGAAATCGCCGGGTGACTTTGTCCTCGAGCCAGAGGGCAAGGCGCAGGAGACGATGAACGCCCTACCGTTCCATGGATACAAATCGTTGGACGATGTTCTGGCTCGCATTGAGAAACACACTCGAGGTGTTTGCCGACGTGTATAGCCTAGGGTCGCCGAGAGCCACTAAGGTAGCCATCTGACAACGGGACTAGGTGGCGGGGTCTTCTATGTTCGTGGCCCCGCGGTCCCCGAGGCTCATCCCAGGCGGCGAACGATCTATCATATGCTTCAGTCCAACCGATTGGAGTAAGGGGCTGTCCGTGGATCGCCTGCATGAGCCCAGCTAGCTAGTTGGCCTTTTCCGCCGCGCGCCGGGCGCGCTGGTTAGCCTTCTGTTCAGCAAAGTCCGCCGCGGCCTCTGCTTTGCCACGAGCTTCACATGTGACGCGGATTTCATCGAGCTCTTCGTCAGTGAGCCGCTCAATCCCTATAAAAGCATTCTGGGCGGCGCTCGTGCGGATGAGTTCGTCGAGCTTCGCCTGGATCGCCGCGCCGTCGCGGTTTTGCGTATTCTGAATCAGGAACACCATGAGGAAGGTGATGATGGTCGTGCCCGTGTTGATGACGAGCTCCCAGGTATCGGAATAGGCAAACATCGGACGCATGCTCCCCAAACCACTAAGATCAAGGCGCACGCTGCAAAAGTCACGGGTCTGCCGGCGGCTTGGCAACAATATTTGTCACCGCTGTAAAGGTTTCGATTGCTGACATGGCGGTCGCTCCTTATTGGGCTCCACGGCAACGCTCAGCCCAGCACGTAGTTAATAGCGGTTACGCCAAAGGCGGAGGACCTGAAGCTTCGCCCAAGACGCTATGCGCGGCTAACGCAGCGAAGCGGCGGCCGACGCCGTGTGCACGTCGCACCAGCTTTGAGCGTCTCGGCCCACCCGGCCAACGGCCTGTCTGGCGAGAGAAGCCAGGCGCGCCACGTATCATGGACAGGCTCGCGGACGGTTCGTATTGGGCCGAGCGATGAGCGCTCTCCGCGTTTTCTTCTGCGTCTCCGCAAGTTGCCGCAGCCGGGAAGACCTCCTCAGCGGTGGCGGCCGTCCAAGCAGAGAACGGGCGGCATTGACGTCACCTAATTAGCTGAGAAAAAGTAGCTAGCGCTCGTTCTTTACCGAGCGACGTGTCGCCCCAAGGCCCCGGCATTCCACACGGCGTGCCGGGGCTTCTTGCCTCCCTTTCGAAACCCCCGTCTACACTCCAGTCCGCTTTATGATAAGCCAACGGGCCAATAACCCGATGGCGCGCAGCAGGTATTTCCGCGTCCGCTCGGTTCACTCGTGAGGCGTCATTTCGCACCTTGTTAGGTGTCGGGCACTCGCGCTCTTCCTTGATGAAATCGACCACGCGCCGCCCCTTGTCCGAAATGATCAGCATCTCGTGGCTTGGGTCCGCATCCGGCACGCTGTCCAAATATCCGACGGCCTGGCGACCAGTGGTTCATCTCGGCAAGAACACCTCCGCTCGGAGTCCTCGCTGCAAGCTCGTCAACCGGATGTCGCCGCCGTGCGCCTTGACGATCGAGCGTGCAATTGGCAGCCCGAGGCCGATGCCGCCGGTCTGCTCGTTGCGCGATGGCTCGCCACGCGCGAATGGCTCAAAGACCCTGTCGAGTTGGTCGGCCCGCAGTCCGGGACCGTCGTCATCTATGCGGATTCGGACATCGGTGTCTGCATCTTCAAAGCTAACTACCGCCCGTTGCCCAAACTTCGCGGCGTTGGCCATGAGGTTGGCGAGCGCCCGCTTCAGCATGGCTGGCTTGCAGCGGTAGAAGAAGCTCGGTGATGCGATGACGTCAACCGTGTGACCTGCCGTTCGAAGATCGTCTGCAATCGCGTCTACCAGCGATGGCAGGTCGACGGGCCGGCTTTCCTCGGGAGCCCACTCGTCGCGGGCGAAGGACAGGGTCGATTCGGTAATGACCTTCATTTCATCCAGTGACCTAACGAACGCCTCCCGGACTTCCTCATCCTCGACCGTTTCGGCTCTTAGGCGAGCGACTGTGATCGGCGTTCGGAGGTCGTGGCTGATGGCGGCAAGCATGGCCAGCCGATCGGCGAGAAAACGCGACAGCCGGTCCTGCATCAGGTTAAATGCGTCCACGGTGCGCGACACTTCAATGGGGCCATCGATCGTCAAAGGCTCGACAGATGCGCCGCGGCCGATCCGCTCGGCCGCCTGGGCCAACACCACCATCGGACCGGTAATCCAACGCACGCCGATCAGCACGGCTACCAGCGTAGAAAGCAGGCTCGGGATCAGGAGCCACAGCCAAACATTACCGCCGGGTGCTGCTGGCAGACGGAGCAGCGTCTCGCCGTTCAGCCAGCCGCCGCTGGTGAGCTGCACGGAGACGTCAAGCGCCTGCGGGTCGCCCGTTGCAACACGCTGTTTGCGGGGACCGCTGTTTCGGCCAACGTCAGGCTTCAGGAAGATTCGCACCTGTCGCGCACTGGCGCCGAGCAGGCGCCGAACCCGCTCTGACATCTCGCGGGAGCCGCCGTCAATCGTCTCTGAGGCGACCAGTGGCGCGTTGCTGATCGAGAAGTGCTGGCGGCGCGAGCTGAAGCCCCTGAGGACATCCGCAGATGTGGTGGCAGGGACGTAGTCCAACACGCGGATAAGGGTGGCGAGGTTGTTGGCGAGCTGCGTCCGCGCCACGGCGCGCGAGAGGTCGGACCGCTCGGCCGCGAAGATACCGAAGGCGATGATCTGGGCGACGATCAGCGCCGCGACAACCAGGGCGGCGAGCCGGCCTGCCATCGTGCGGGGGAGCAGCCTAGTCATGTGACGACCTCAACATCGCATGCGAACTGATATCCGTCGCCCCAGACGGTTTTGACGATCTCTGGATTCGAGGGGTCGCGTTCGAGCTTCTTGCGCAGGCGGCTGATCTGGTTGTCGATGCTGCGGTCGAACGGCTCGGCGTCACGGCCGCGCGTCAGATCGATAAGTTGCTCGCGTGTCAGCACCAGGCGGGGTCGCTGCACAAAGGCATGTAGTAGTCTAAACTCCGCCGGGCTCAGCGAGATTGCGGAGTTGTCGGTGCGTTCGAAGTTGACGAGTTCACGCCGGCTGACGTCGAAGGTCCACCCTACAAAGGCGAATCGTGTTGAGCCTGCGTCGCCCTGCTGTTTGGGCAGCGCCTGGGTGCGTCGCAGGACGTTTTTGATACGAGCCAGCAGTTCGCGCGGATTGAAGGGTTTGACGACGTAGTCATCGGCACCGACTTCGAGCCCGACGATGCGATCGGTCTCATCGGCCAGAGCCGTGAGCAAGATCACCGGGCTGTCTCGGGTTTCGCGGATGAACCGACACAGCGACAAGCCGTCTTCGCCCGGCATCATGATGTCCAGCACCGTTAAATCAATGCCGTGTGCAGCGATCAGCTTGCGGGCGTCCTGCGCGTTCGCGGCCTGACTGACGCGCATCCCGTGCCTGCGCAAGTAGCTCGCCAGCAGATCGCGGATGTCGCGATGGTCGTCGACCACCAGAATATGCGGCGCGCTCTCCTCATGGGCCATGTCGGTTTCCGGTCTCATGGCAGGCAGGAAATACCTCAGCCGCCTGTTTCGCATCCAAAAAATTGTATCAAGGTGTCACAAGCTCAACGGGTGCGACAAGTTGCGACAATTTACCCTTCGATTGGCAAACATCTGCGACGCCTGTCCCGGATAAGCGTGCATCCAATCGCATGGGGACTGTTCATGCCTTTCTTGGCCGCGGCTCTGGCTCTGCATCGTTTCGGCATCGGGGCCAAACTTCGAGCAGCGGCCTCAAGCCGCTCCAGGGCCTTTGGTGGCCTAGCGCCTTCCAAGTTTGGAGCCGGGCCTCGCGCCGGCTTCCGAAGCCTCGCGGGGCACCCCGCGCCCGAGACGCTCCGGGTGGAGAGCGGAATGGAAAGGACGACCTAACCTATGATCTCCAAGATCGCTGCAATTGCTGGCGCCTTGATGGTGCTCGGGAGCCCGATCGCGGCTTCCGCCATGCCGGCCTATGTTGTCGGCCGCGCTACCGGCGCGCCCGTCGTGACTCTCGTCTCGGGGGGCTGCGGCATCGGCTTCCATCGCGGTCCCTATGGCGGCTGCCGCCCCAATGTCGGGTGGGTGGCCCCTGGTCCGCGCGTCGTCGTTCGTCCGGCCTGGGGATGGCACCGTCCGGCCTACGGCTGGCGGCATTATCGCCGCTGGTAGCAAACTTGGCCCCGGCTGGCGACGGCCGGGGCTTCCTCTCTCAAAGCCGAACAAGGTCGTCTGAGTTGTTGACGGTGTCCTAGCCACGCTATTTTTCAATATCCTAAAGAACTGCGCGCCATACCTGGCGATCTCGAGGCCTCCGGCAGCGACATTCGGCAGCATTGACCAGTCGCGCCGCTCCAACGACTTTGCACCCGTGCTCGTTCTTTACCGAGTGGCGTGGCACCGCGGGCCCTGGCAACCCCCCAGTCTGCCAGGGCCTCTTGCCACTTGGCAAATGCTCTGGTCCACTTGCCCCTTGTGCGAATGATCAGGGTCTCGTGGCTAGGATCAGCGTCCGGCCCGCTGTCCAAAAACTGAGGTCGAACAGGCGGCCAAACATCGGATCTTCGCGCGGCTGGAAAGCCAGCACGTTCGTTTTGGCAACCCTGACGAGGAAGGCTGCTTCGGCATAGGAAAGCTGATCCAGCAGAGCCTCAGCGTCATCGGCAGCCGTTGTCAGTCCTCATGTACGCGCAAAGGCTGGGTTCTTAGTCTTCAGCCAGTCAGCGCAACGTCCCGAACGGTATTTCGATTCGGCGCGCTTCGAGACGATTCCTTCCAGTCCCAGGGCGCAGGCATGCCGGAAGATAACGGCGCCATCGCCCTCGATTGCGTGGCTGAATTGCAGCCCGTCGGGCGGTGCACGTACCAGCCAGCCTCGGCGACGAAAACGCGGAGACTTAACTAGCGATCCATATTTGGGGAGCGAGCAGGGGGAGCAGCTCTGGAGGGAGCCCCGCCCGGAATTGCTCGTTCCTGACGCTCGATTGTTTGGTCGCTGAGCCCGCCGGGCGTGCTGTCCCCGACACACCTCGGGCCCATCCCAGAGCCGATTTTTGAGCATTCCGACTCGAGGTTTTCATTGCGCTGGACCTGCGCATGAACCACGCTTGGCAGGACGAGAAGGGCTGCTGCAATAAGAGGGGATTTCATGTGTTTGTCCGGTTTCCAAAGATCTACATTACCGGGTTTCAACCGAAAGGCAGGGCCGCAGCGGACTCGGCCTTGAAGCTCAACGCAAAGCCGTCGCTGATTCTTGATGGCTTAAGCTGGACATTTGTGGCCTATTTCACGGAAGTGGAAAGTGGCTCACGCGATGATCGCCCCTAACTGATGCGTCCCATGGCGCCCGCCGCCTCTATGGCGCCCGTCCTGTCATTGCCAAGCTGGACCGCCTGTCCCGCGACGTTCACTTCCTGACCGGCCTGCAGAAAGCCGGGGTGCAGTTTGTGTCGTTGCCGACATGCCGGAGGCCAATGCAATGGTCGGGCATAGGATGGCCGTCGTGGCTCAAGCCGCACGCAAGATCATTTCGGCGAGGACGAAGGAAGCCCTCGCGGCGGTCAAGGCTCGGCCAGAAGCTCGGCGGGGACCGCGGCAAGGGGACAGCATTTACGTCTGAGACGAATGGGGCTGGCAGGAACGCCCGCACAGCCAAGGCCACTGGCCGCGCTGCGCAGCTCGCCCCTGCGATCGCGGAGCTGCGGGCGCACGGCGTCACTAGCCTTGGCGCCCTGGCCCGTCCATAACCGAGCGCCATATCCCTACAGCTAAAGGCTTGAGCACGTGGACGCCTATGTAGGTTTCGCGGGTCCTGGCCCGGATGAATTCGCCATGAACGCTAGTTCAACAAATCGCGCGGTGCTGATCTGTTCTCTAGGTGTTCACGCGGCTTGTGCCCAGCGTCCCATCGTTCTGGGTCCAGCCAAACGGGCTAAAACGGCGTGAGCAGTGAATTGACGCACGTCGAGAGGACCGCGTACTTCTACGGCGGTGCGCAGTATTGTTTCTATGCTGCTGGCTGGCATGGCCCGGGCTTTTACCAGTGCGGGTTCGCTTACCGTCGTGGGTACGGTTGGGGCGGACCAGCAGGCTGGCGCGGCTGGGGCGGTGGACCGCGCCGGTTCCACGGCAGGCCGGAGTATGGCTTCTACGGCGGACGGGGCGGCTTGGGCGTGGCGGCTATGGCCATGGCGGCTACGGTCATGAAGGCTACGGCCACGGTCGTCGCTAAATCAATGGTGGCACTCAGGGTGTGCCAACTGCGCACGCGGCATTGTGCTCTAACAGAATGCGGCATCCCTGGCTGAGGGCGACCCCAGCACGGAAAACCTGAGCAGCCGAGGATTTAGCCACATGGGCGCCCATGCAAGTTTTAAGGGTTGTGCCCAGAGACCCCTCCGAGCCTCAGACGATCCGGAGGGGTGCTGCGCGCTTCTGCAAGTCCACGGGCCGCGCGTTGACAGCGCCCGAGCGTCTGTTCTCGAGCGCGCGGAGTACGGTAGGAATCTCCGATGAGGGACACGGCCGGCTGAAAAGAAACCCCTGCGCCATTGAGCAGCCGAGTTCCCGCAAGGCTTCGAGTTGCTCCTCGGTTTCCACGCCCTCTCCAACTGTAGCCATCCCAATGCTGCTGCTGATCTCAATCACAGCGCGGACGACGGCGCGGCCAGTCCCCGCATCGCAAACTGAACTGACAAAGGATCGGTCAATCTTAACTGCATCAAACGTGAACTGCCGAAGATAGCTGAGACTGGAATAGCCCGTGCCAAAGTCATCCATGGAGATTTTTATCCCCATCTCCCGAAGATTTGCGAGGATTTCCAGGTTTGCTTCGGTCTCCTGGAGCAACACTGACTCGGTGATCTCGATGACCAATCTTCTGGCGTCCAGATGTGTGCGCTGAATAACAGAGCGCACGGTCGCAATGAAATCGCTGTGCCTAATCTGCACCGACGAAACATTGACGCCCACCCGCATGTGCAATGGCCACAGAAGCGCGTCCTCGCACGCTCGTGTCAAAACCCACGCGCCGAGCGGGATGATTAGTCCCGTCTCCTCGGCCAGCGGGATGAACTCCGCTGGGGGAACCAGCCCTCGCACAGGGTCGCGCCAGCGGATAAGGGCCTCGAATCCAACGACGGACTCTTCTTTGAGCTTAACGATCGGCTGGTAGAATAACTCAAATTCCCCGTTTTCGAGAGCTTCCCGCATCCTTATCTCCAGCTCACGGCGACGCTGCGCAGCTTTGCCGAATTCAGGCTCAAAGAACCGGTAAGTTGCCCGCCCTTCCGCTTTAGCCCGGTACAAGGCGAGGTCGGCGTGGCGCGCCAAGGCATCCGGGGAGCGCCCGTCCCGGGGGGCGAGGGCAATCCCGACGCTTGTACTTACCTGAATCTGGTGGCCTTCGACATCGAATGGCCTCTGCATGGTGTCGACGATACGCTGACAGAGGCCACTGAGATCGCCCAGCCGCTTGACCCCCTCAACCATCACCGCAAATTCATCCCCCCCTAAGCGGGCAACGTAATCGGTGGGCCTTGTACAACGCTGCAGCCGCGCCGCTACCAGGCGCAAAAGCGAGTCTCCTACCGGATGGCCAAGCGTGTCATTGACATGCTTGAAGCCGTCCAGGTCGATGTAAAGGAGGGCCGTCGTTTCGCCGTGTTCAACCGCCCTAGAAAGCCCATCGATCAGGTGATTCCGAAACTTGGTGCGATTGGCGAGGCCAGTCAGCGGATCATGGAGCGCCAGATTCTCAAGATTCGCCAATGCCCGTGAACGCTCCGTCACATCTGACAGCGTGATCACAAAGCCACCGTCGCCAGTCTCCTCCCGACTCAACGCGAGGGTCCGATGATCATTAACGGGAAGCGTCAGCAACTCACCGGGGGCGAGGCGTGACGTGAGAAAAGAGCTTTTCTCACCGCCCAAATAGAATCCGTTTTCGACGATCGCGGCTTTTATCTGAGCCACGGTTGTCCCGCCTTCAGTTTGCTGCTCGGTTAAGGCGAACATTGCTCGAAGCGTGTCGTTACAAACGACGAGCCCCCCGGCTTTGTCGAACATTGCGAGACCTTGGGACATATTTTGGAGAGCCGCCTCAAACAGCAGTGCGCCCCGGTTCACTCGGCTGAACTGATTACGTAGAGCCCAGATCAGGCCCATTAAGCATATACAAGCAAGCGCACCGCCAAGGCCCGCCTCGACGGACCGAATGCGCCAAAGTCGAAGCGCCTCGACTTCGGATGTGGCGACGTTAACGACGAATGGCCACTCGGAGACAGGGCGAACTACAACGAATCGTGGCGTTTTGTCGAAGATTCCGGGTGACCAGAAAGCGCCGCCGCTTGCGGCGACCCGGTACCACTCGCTTTCGGCGGGCATTTTCCGACCAGCGCGCTGTACCGTGTCAGGGAACCGCGCAAGAATGGTTCCGTCTCTGTGCAAAAGGAGAAAGGACTGACCGTTCAGAGTGGACGAAATGGCGTCGATGCGGGCGAACGTAACAGGTTGGACCCCAACCATGACCACCCCAAGGAATTGCCCCGATGGCCCTGCCAGTCGCGCGCTTGAGTAAACAGTCAATTTTCCCGTGACTATGCTTTGCACCGGGCTTCCGACGAAGTGGCCACCACTTGCGTTTACAACCTGTGCCAGGAAGTAGTCCCGCTCCGCAAAGTTGATAGTCGTCGCGGGAAACGACGTTGTCGATACAATCGAATTCCCGCTGCTGTCCAAAATCGCTATCGTATCCGCTTGGCCGAGGCTGCTCAGCCGCGCGGTGAGGTAACGGAATATCTCTTGCTTGCTCGCATCGCTCCAAGTGCCTCCCTGCTCTGCGAACATTATCTCGGCGCGGCTCTTCACATCGTCCAAAACAAGATCGACACTTTTGGCCGAACTGAAGATTTGTTCGGCGATGACGCTGGCGATGTTTCCGGCCGCGCGCTGCGCTTCTTCGATCCAATCATTGCGGGACTGCCAGATGGACCCCGCTACGGCCGCTGCTGCCAGGCTGATTAGTATGACCGCTGCGCCGCAGATACGTCGAAACACATTCGGTGCGGTGACTACGTCGCGGGCTGCTCGGGAGCGCATAGTCCACCTGAAATTGGAGCTACTTCAACAATCGGACGGGTTTCTTAACAAACCATACGCATAAGCCGCCCTAGTCCGGCGAGCTCCGAAAGCCCCGACGCGGAACATGGAGGTAGCAGACGTACTGCGTTGCAGCTGCGCCTCCTGCCGTGGCGAATGCAGCGGGCGTTCCCGTGACTTTCCCGGCGGCTACGGTCATGAAGGCTATGCTACGGTTGTCGCTAATCGTTGGAAAAATTCAGAAAGGGCAGCTCTCCCCGGCCGCCCTTTTCTCAAACAGAGTGCTCTGATACAGGCGCCCTCGCCACGCCCTGACCGTGCGTCTTATCCCTACAGCTAAAACCTCGGCCAGGGCCGGTGGCCCCCATGCAAGCTTGAAGAGTACCGTCTGGCATTGTTGGCTGGTGGCCGAGCCCATGGGGACTCGCGCAACGTGAGCCGTCGTCGGGGGAAGCGTCCGACGCGACCGTCCGTCAGCACCGATCAGGTGGTCTTCGTCCTGAACGCCAGCACTTGGCCCTCCTTTGCCTGCGTCAACGCCGAGACGGCGCGAGCCAAGTCCGCCTGCGTGAACGGCTTGTCGAGGCGAGGCACGCCTGGCGCGGCATCGGCCCCCAGCTCCGCGTAGCCGGTCGCGAGGAGCGTCGGCATGCAGGGATGCTCGGCTTTGATCGCCGCGATCAGCTGAGCACCAGTCATCCCTGGCATAAGATAGTCTGTAATTACCAGGTCGATGTCCGGAGAACGCCGCAGAGTCCGCAGAGCCTGCTCGCCCGAAGCCGCCTCCTGCACCTCATGCCCGAGGTCCTCCAGCATGGCTGCGGTGTTCATGAGCACCAGATTGTCATCATCGATGACCAGCACACGCAGCGCCTTGTGTGGGCGCGATCCGGTCGGGGTGAGTTCGTTTGCTGCCGGGGCAGGTTGAACCGCCCCCCCGACCGGCAGCCAGATTTCCGCCGTAGTGCCCCTCCCAACCGCGCTTCTCAGAACGAGTGAGCCGCCCGACTGCTGTGTGAAGCCGTGGATCATTGATAGGCCGAGCCCGGTCCCCTTACCGACGCCTTTGGTCGTAAAGAAAGGCTCGGTCGCCTTCGCCAAGGTCTGTTCATCCATACCGACGCCGTTGTCCGTGACGGACAGGCAAACGTAACGTCCGGGCAAGAGCTGGCGGGTGGTGTCTTCCCCGATCTCGCGCTCCGCGGCGGAGATTGTGATCGTGCCGCCTTCCGGCATCGCGTCGCGGGCATTCACGACAAGGTTAAGCAGTGCCAGTTCGAGCTGGTTGGGGTCGGACAGCGCCGCGGCGATCCGAAGAGGAAACTGCGTGGTGATCAGGATTGCCGGCCCTATCGAGCGCTGCAACAACTCAGACAATTCGCGGACGAGGTCGATGACGTCAACGGAGACCGGCTCCAAGGTTTGCCGCCGTGCAAAGGCCAGCATGCGCCTGGTCAGTGTCGCGCCGCGGTCGGCAGCCTGGATCGAGTTATCGATTAGCTGTTTGAGCTTCGGATCCGAGGGCAGGCGTTTCTTTGCCATGGTCAGGTTTCCGAGCACAACGGCCAGCAAATTATTGAAGTCGTGCGCGATGCCGCCGGTGAGCTGACCCACAGCCTCCATCTTCTGCGCTTGAAGGAATTGGGCGCGCGTTGCCTCAAGCGCCTCCTGCGCGTTTCGCCGCTCCGTCACGTCACGGGTGATCTTAGCGAAGCCGACCAGCTCGCCGTTATCACCGCGGATAGCATCGATGACGACGTGCGCCCAGAACCGGCTTCCGTCTTTGCGGACCCGCCAGCCCTCCGCTTCAAAACGGCTTTCCTCCGCGGCCGTCCGCAGCGCCCGCGCCGGCAGGTCCGTCAGTCGATCCTCCTCGGTGTAGAAGCGGGAGAAGTGCTGCCCGACGATCTCTTCCGCGGTATAGCCCTTGAAGCGATGAGCGCCGGTGTTCCAGTTCGTCACCCTTCCCAGAGGGTCGAGCATGTAGATGGCATAGTCCCGCACGCCCTGGACGAGCAGCCGAAAGCGCTCCTCGCTGCCCTTCAGCGCGTCCTCCGCAGCCTTGCGCTCGGACAGGTCTCGGGTGACCTTCGCATAGCCAAGGAGGGTACCACCCTCGTCGCGGATCGGATCGATGACCACGTGCGCCCACATCAGCGAGCCGTCCTTGCGGACGCGCCAGCCCTCATGTTCGAACATGCCCTGCTCACGCGCAATCCGCAGTGCTCGCTTGGGGAGCTCGGACGCGCGGTCCTGCTCGGTGTAAAAGCGGGAGAAGTGCTGCCCGACGATCTCGTCCTCGCTATACCCCTTGAAGCGCTGCGCGCCCCGGTTCCAGGTTGCGACATGGCCCTCAGGGTCGAGCATGTAGATTGCGTAATCCTGGACGCCTTGGACGAGGAGGCGGAAGCGCTCCTCGCTTTTGGTGAGGGCCAGCTGGGCATCTCGGCGGGAGCTGAGGTCGCGGGTGATCTCGGCGAAGCCGATCAGCTTTCCTTGAGGAGAACGGATCGGATCGATCACGACATGGGCCCACATCAGACCGCCGTCCTTGCGCACGCGCCAGCCTTCCTGCTCGAAGCGGCCCTCGGTTTCTGCCGTCCGTAGTGCCCGTCGCGGCAGATCCGCGGCGCGGTCCTTGTCAGTGTAAAAGCGTGAAAAGTGCTCGCCGACGATCTCGCCTTCGGTGTAGCCCTTGAAGCGCTCCGCTCCGGGGTTCCAGCTCGATACAATCCCGTGGAGATCGAGCATGTAGATCGCGTAGTCGCTGACCGCTTCGATCAGGAGCCGGTAGCGCTCATCCTTGCTGAGGGCGCTCCCGTACCGGTTGTCGTCGGTCATAGCTTTCACCATTTGTGCGCGCGTTTGTGGCTCGGGCCCGCCTACCGTCGGCACGTCAAGCTTGTACAGGCGGTCAAGCTACCGTCCCCGGCGGGTAGGCAGGCACTACCACGAAGCGCAGCGCGCCCCGAGTCGTTCCTCCGGTCCACACCGGTTGGTCAAAGGCAGCGCTCGCTTTCCGGCCTGGCTATAGCCATTATTCTGAGCCTTGCCATTTGAGACCGCAGGAAAGGAGGGTCCGCACTTTCTTGCTTTGAGGCGGGCCCAGCTTGGGCCCCTCCCCCGCGCGATCAGGTCTCCTCAGCACCTCGTGACGCGCTTTGACGTGATGACGTTATCACGTGACGACGTGGCGACGCTCTAATCTCTAATCTCTGCCCTGCCCCACGATCGGCGGTATGCCGTACTGCGCCAGCAACAAGTTGATGCCTTCGAGGTAGAGGTCGTGAACCTTGCGGTCGTATTGCAGGGCGATTTCCTTGATCGTGCGGCGGTCGATCTCGGCGAACAGCTGGCGCGGGCGATGGCCCTGGAGCCTGTGTCTCGGGGGGCAGTGCTGGATCGGGATGCGGCGTCAGCGCGGACTGATCATTCGCCCCGGCGTTTGCAAAGGCCTCAAGCGACAGCTTGGGTTTTGCCATAGGTGCCACCTTCCATCCTGCGCCTGGCCCATTGTCAGAGCTGATTGATCAATTCGGCGGCTTTGCTGTCCGGGTCGAGTTCCGCCACGCCCAGGCCGAGGCCGATCGCGTCTTGATGGTCGGCGCGCTGGACAATGAACGGGAGCGCCAGCACGCCGAGCAGCGAGACAGCCCCCTCGATGCGTCGGCCGGTCGGTGTGCGCCCGGTCGGGCATTGGTTGAGCACGAAGCCATACGGCCGACTAAGCCGCATCAACGCACCCATGGTCGGCCTAGCGGCTTCGATGTCGAGCGCGCTCGGTCTGGCCGGTATTAGCGACAGATCCGCCTCGCGCATGGCTGCATGGGTCGCGGGTGAATCGACCCCTTGGGTGTTGATTACCGCCAAGGTGTAGCCCCAGCTTTGAGGCCCTTGGGCGCCGCCGTGAGGTTGTCGGGTGTGATCCGGTCGACCGCTGGTGTCTCGGCCTGGCGCCGCTCGCCCCAATTCATCATGGAGCCTTGGGGGTCCATGTCGATCACGAAGAAATTCTCGCCGGCTTCCTGCGCCGCGACGGCCAAGGATGCGGCGAGGGTAGTTTTCCCCGTGCCACGTTGTCACGCGAGAAGATTAAGACGTGGTAAGCCGGCCTCGTCACGACGCGATAACGCGATGACGTTGAGTGGTGAGAAAGCGATGACCAAAGGTAGCGCCCAGACCGTGGAGAACCTGCAGCGGGAAGGAGCATGGTCCGAGCAACAATTGAGGGATTTGCTGGCTTCTCAGCCCGAATTGTCCTAACCGCGATCAATGCGGCGCGAAGTTCCAGTTCGATGCGCGAAGCATGGCTCACGGACGACGATGCAGGAACTCCAGGCAATTCTTGCCCAGAGCTGCACCAAGCCAGGACTTGCCGGCTTCAACCCCCGCCATTTACGGTTGCTGGACGAGTAGGGCAGCCTGCTGATGGCGGTAGTGACACTTCTCTGTGGCTGTCCCATTCTCTGACCTCTGCGTCTTGTGTGACGAAGAAGCCAGGCATATTTCTAAGCTCCGCCGGCGCTGCGCCACGAGGTTACCTCGAAGCATCGAAGAGCGCTTCCGGTGCCCGTGACTTCTGGACGAGGCTTAAAAAAGGAGGCTGCTATGGCCAACCTCATCATGCAATCCGCTCTAGTGGGCCTTACTGCTCTGGCGGTGTCGCCAGCGCTGTGCTCCGCTCAAACCCGACCGCCGGTTAACATTTGCGTCGTGGCTGCTGGTAGGGCACCTGACTGCCTCAAGGATCCGATTCCGAGCATTCTCGATGACTCGACATCTTCCCCACCTCGCACCTACGAATATCGAGGCGATGGGTCCATCGTGCCTTATCGCACGCGCTGAGGGGGACGAATTATCTGTCATCTTCCCTGCGGTGGGGGGGAGCGATGGCGTCCAGCCGCTGTGATCTTAAACTTTTGATTTTGCACTGACATTCTGCCTTACTTGTCTCATCAACTGGTCATCCGCCGGTGGTAAGGGAACGGACAGGGTCTATGTTCAGTGTGTTCTAGACGCTCCGTCGCGAAGTCACCCCGAAGCACCTGAGAACGAGCACTCCAACCTTGGAGGACGTCATGAGACGCTCGATTCTCCTTATGGTGCTGTCCTTCATCAGGCAATGACGAGTGAGCTTGCGCAGACTAGCGTCCTCTCGACACCTTCGGTTCGATTGCCCTATTCACGATGCCTTGGCATTGCCTTCAACGGGTCGCACGCCGAATCCCGACGCGTCTGATAAGCGAATCTCACCGTTCATGACATCAAGTCCGGTGAAGGGATCGTCGAGCAAACGAGAGAATTCACCGAGCTCGCACGCATATGAGACGCCTCGTAGCGAGCAGGCGATGTGGAGAGCGTGAGATGCGAGAAGGCGAGACCCGACCGCGGCTCCAAGCCTGTAAGAAATACCCGCTTGCTCGCAAATGTGGGCGGCAGCAAGCGTATTGCGAAGGCCGCCGAGCTTCGGGATTTTGAGGCTGATCGCATCGACCGCGCGTGCCGTCGCAAGTCGATACACTTCACTGAGGGAACCGGCGGCTTCATCTGCTTCGACGGCCACCGGAACCGATCGTGTGACCAGGCACAGTCCCTCGAAATCGTCCGCATGTACGGGTTGCTCGACTAGGTCGATGTCAAACGCCGCCATCTTCGAGATCGCTGAGATCGCATCTTTCACCGAATAGGATTGATTTGCATCGACCGTGAGACGAACATCATCTCCGACACTTCGACGGATAGCTGCGACACGAGCAAGGTCCTCGGTTACATCTCCCATCACCTTGATCTTCAAATATCTGTATCCCTGTCCAACGAGCTTGCTCGCCTGGGCAGCCATATCTTCGGGCGATTTGATGGCCAGAATGCGCAGGACGGGAATGACGTCGCGAAACTTGCCCCCGAACAGCTGATGCACGGGCACGTTGAGGCGCCGAGCCAGGAGATCGTGCAGGGCACAGTCAATGGCAGCCTTCGCTTGCGATGCGCCGCGCAGCCGCCGTTCGATAGACGTCATGATCGCAGCGATGTCGTTGGCATCCTGGCCGAGGACGTGAGGCTTGAAGTGGTCTAGCTCCGCCTGAAGGCCCGTTGCGATGGACCCCATGTGCGGCGATGCGCCTGCATAGCCAAACCCGGCGATACCGTCCTCATCTACAAGTTGCAAAATGACGCCCTTGATGGTCGGGCTTGCGCCGAGCGCGAATTTCCAGGTCGGATCGTCCTTCCTCAATTCGCAAGGCTGCATCATGTATTCGCGAATCTTCATATCTGCTCCACCGCTTCAGCGTCCATGCTCGCGGACATGTCCGCGCTCGTCAGTCGAGGGACGAGCGATGCGCGGTTGCTCCGCGCATCGCTCCGTGTCCAGAGATGTAAATTGCGTTCGCGATCAAAACGGGTCCTTGAACTCCTCGCCGGCGGCGAGCGGGCCGTCATAGAAGCGCTGCTCCATGCGCGATACGGCGCCGTTTTGCGCGAGCGTCTCCTCGAATTCTTTTCGCAAATGCGGATCTTCCTCGTGGTAGGGAACGGCGCCGCCGCCGTTCTTAATGTCGATAGCGCCACGATCCGTGATGGCTTCCCCGGGCCTGCCGGGCTTCCGGGATGTCGAATTGTTGGCGCCGAACCAGGCCGACAGGCGCAGAGGGTCCTTGCTCACGCCAAAATGCTGGTGGAACCAATCACCGGACATGGGCGCGGCCGTGACTAGGCCGCCATATTCGTAATCCTGCCGCATGACCTTGTCCGCGTGGCCATCCTTCCAAGGTGTCGTGCCGAGGACGGCGGGCCAGGTGTAGGTGTAGCCCTTGCCCTTGAGACAGAGCAGGATGGCGGCGGAGGCGTGCGCGTGCGCCTTGGAATAGCGGCCGGTTTCGTGCTGGCCGATCCACAAGTAGAAACGATTGCCTGCCATGTGCGGCTCGATGCGCCGGTAGCCCGGTGAACGACGATTGTCGAGCGGCAGATCCGAATTGACGACGTCGTTCAGCAGGTTCGTGCGCTTCATCGCAAGGCCGCGAACCGGATCAGCTTCGATATCGTCGTTTGGCCGGAAATATTCTTCGTTGCCGGCGTAGCGGTCGTTGAAGTTGTGCGAGCAGTTGAAGATGAAGTACGGATTGTCCAGGAGGTTCATCATGTTCGGCGCGGTCGTGCCGCACAGAAGCGTTGCCGGCGCATTCGTCGCATTCACGAACCGATGAAAAGCGTTGAGCGGAATGGAGAAGAGCGAGCCTTTCTGCCATTCGAAGGTGACCTTCTTCGCCTGCCCTTCCTGCCAGACTTCAGTCGAGCCGCGGCCCTCCACAACCAGAACGACTTTTTCATAGAGGTGCCGCTCGATTTCCAGCGCGCCACCCGGCGGCACCTCGATCACATACATCCCCCACAGGCCTTCGGTGCCATATAGCTGGATGTAAGTTCCGCGTCCGCCGAGCCGCGTCCATGGCGCCAGGGGAAGATCGAGCACGGTGCGAACGCCTATGCCGCGATAACAGGGTACGCCTTCGGCTTCCATGAACCTGTCGTAAGGCATGGCCGGTCGCGCGAACTTGCCCAAGCCTGCATTCTCGCCGGCCTTCGGCTCATGCCAATGTTTTCCTGAATCGTCGTGCGGCATTTCTCTTCCTCTCTTTACAATTAACAGCAGCGTTTCGGCGCCCCCTCGATTTGAAGCTTTTCTTGCTCAATGGGCTTCGTCGAGAACGGCTGCGTCGCCGTGCGGTTGTGTGTCTTTCTGCGACTGGGACTCATCACTGACAAAAGACTTCTTCTCGCGGGGCGCTTGTTCGATTTGGAGCGCGCCGGAAAACTTCTGCCGGAGATGATTGGTGAATGCACGAACTTTATTTGGCACATGTTCATAGTGCGGATAGACCGCATCTATTTGGCCATCCTTCATCGACCAGCGAGGCAGAACACGAACGATGGCGCCCGACTCTACGTCTTGCTTGATGCAGAAGGACGGAAGAATCGCGACGCCCGCATCCAGAAGGACCGCCTCGCGAATGGCCCAAAAGTTGGTGGCCGAAATAGCGGACGTGACAGCGACTTCCGCCTTCTTGCCGTTGTTGTGAAACGTCCAGATACCGTTGGTGCAGTGGCGAAGGTTGACCAGCGTCCTATGCTGCACGAGATCGATGGGCGACTCCAGTTTGCCTGCGCCACTCATGTAGGCTGGGCTAGCGCAAAGCACCCAGTTAAAGTTGGCAATTCGCCGGGTGACCGTGTCTTGCGTGCGGCCAGAAGCAATGGTGACGCCGACGTCGAACCCATGGTCGTGCAGATGCAACGGCGCTCGAGTCCCGGGCGCAAGTTCCAATTCGATCCGAAGCCTTGGATGCTGTTTGCTGAATTCAGCAACAGCGGCGGCTACGTGGCGTTCGCCGAATGATCTGACCGCCACAACCCTGAGAACGCCGCGCATCTCTTTCTGGATACTGGCTATGCTGGCTTCTTCCTGCTCAAGCTGTTGCAAGACGCTGCTACAAACGCGCAGGTATCGTTCGCCAGCTGCGGTTAGGCTGAGTTCTCGCGTGGTTCGGTTAAACACGCGCACACCCAGATGGGCTTCGAGATCTGCGACATGCCGGCTCACCATGGCGCGCGATACCCGCAGGTGTCGCGCTGCGCCAGCGAAACTTCCCGATCTCGCCGTCAGGACGAAAGCATCGATGGCCCTGAGCCTATCCATTTGTGCATCCCCCGGGGGCCTCCCTCATGCTGTTGTACATCATATGATGTTACAGCAGTATGCCCCCGTTGTTGCAGATGGGTTGACACAGAAGCTATCCAATTCAGCTTGCCTCATCATTGGCGGATTGTATAGCCTCCACGTCAACATGCTTCAAAAAGCGATGGTCGCCAGGCGCAGGATTGCGCCGCAGTGCCCATGATAACCCTAGGGAGCACGCAGTGACGGGGCGGATGAACACAAGAAGCACTTTTAAATCGCCAATCCCGGTGCTGAACCCATCTTCCGTGGCGATTGTTGGCGCATCTGAGCGTGGGCGGTGGCCAAAGCTCATTTATGACAATTTGATTGCGGGCGGCTATCGGGGGCGCATCTTCCCGGTCAATCCGCGCGTGCAGGAGATATGGGGCGTTGCCTGCTATCCCGACCTCACGTCCCTTCCAGAAACGGGCGGCCACGCACTCGTCATCGTGCCGGCCCCCGCCGTGGTCGACGCGCTGGAAAAGGGTGCGGCCGCTGGCCTGAAGAGCGCGACGATCTATGCTGGTAACATTGGAGAGGGCTCCGACCCGGCGATCGTCGCGCGTGGCATGGCGTTGCGCGATCTGGTTGCGCGAACCGGTCTGTCGGTCAGCGGTCCAAATTGCATGGGCGGCAACGCCCTTCGAGAGAAGTTCTTCGGATACCCAAATGCGGAACTTTCGCGCTTGCCTGCTGGCTCCGTTGCCTTCGTCTCTCAGTCGGGCGGCACTTTGCAATTTTTCTGCAGGACGGCTGCCGAGCGCGGCGTTCGTTTCAGTTACATGCTGACAAGCGGAAACGAGATCGACCTCGACCTCGCCGACTTTGTGAATTTCTTCGTCGACGACCCGCATACCTCCGTCATCGCGCTTTTTGCCGAGGGAATCCGGCGACCGGATATGTTCATGCGCGCGGCAGCACGCGCACTCGAGGCCGGCAAGCCGATCCTTGTGTTGAAGACGGGCAAGTCGCAGCAATCGCGCGAGGCGGCCCAGTCCCATACGGGCGCAATCGCGGGCGATTACGACGTGTTCAGGGCGGTGTGTGAGAGATATGGCATTGTCAGATGCGATACACTCGACGACATGGTCGAGCATATGCTGGCCTTTCAACTTGGCCGGCTCCCGAAGGGCCCCAGGGTCGGCTGGGTGACAACCTCGGGCGGCACCGTCGATCTTCTCTATGACTATATCGAGGAGATTGGCGGTATCGTCTCTCCCGAATTCTCGGAGAAGACGCAGGCCAGGATACGCAGTCTGGTGCCGGCGGAGCTGGCGTTGAAGAACCCGCTCGACTCCGGCATTCCATCCACCGAGGAAAATGCAACTGAAATCAGCATCGCCATTGCGAGCGATCCGGGCGTCGACATGCTCGCCTGGGCGGGCGTGTTGCCGAGCGGCAAGCGCAAGCCGGATCCGCATGCGCTAAAGGCCATTTTAGCGAGCACCGACAAGCCAGTCATCGCCTTCGGCCGCATGTCCTACACACTCGGTGCAGAGGCGCTGGCTTTTCAGCAAGAAGTAGGCGTTCCTTTTCTCCAACGCCTGCCCGAAACCGTGCGCGCGCTCGGCAGCCTCGCGTTCTACGGCGCTCGCGCAGGCCGCAAAATCCGGACGCTGCCCGAGCCTCACCGATCGTCTGCAGCCATGAGTGCAGAGGCACTCGCAGCGGGGCTAGCGACCAGGGGCGCAACCCCGCCACGCAGCGCATTCGCGGCCTCACCAGAGCAAGCGGCTGCGGCAGCCGAACATCTCGGCTTTCCGGTGGCGCTCAAAATCGTTTCTGCCCAATTTACGCATAAGACGGAAATCGGCGGTGTCAGGCTCGACCTTTGCAATGCAGAGGCCGTCGAACGCGCGGCGGGAGCCATGTGCGACGCGGTGGTTGCTCGCGATCCAGAAGCGAAGGTGGACGGCTACCTGGTTCAGGAAATGGTCTCAGGGGTCGAGATGATTGTCGGTGCCCGCTCGGATCCGCTTTACGGGCCGGTGATCGTCGTCGGCGCCGGCGGTGTCCTGGTGGAACTGACGAAGGACGTGGCCTTTCGCCTGCTCCCGGTCGGCGCAGAGGATGCCTGCGACATGCTTGCGGAACTACAGGTCAGTACTCTGCTGGCTGGCTATCGCGGCAAACCGGCCGCGGACGTCGACGCGCTGGTCGCTGCGATTTGCGGCCTCTCCGAGTTCTATCTCGAACATTGTGCTTCGCTGGCCGATCTCGAAATCAATCCGCTCATTGTCCTTGCGAAAGGTGACGGTGTCCGCGCCGTAGATATTCGGCACATTCCAAGAATAGCCGAATGAGCGGCGCCACTACACAGGAACTGCAGTTCAACGCAACGGAGATCTACACATGACAACTGATGTCATCGAACTTGAGAACGTCAAAATCGAAAGAGATGAGGGCACGACTTTCATCATCTTGAATCGTCCAGAAAAGCGCAATGCGATGAGCCCTCAATTGCATATGGACATGTGCAATGCGCTCGACTGGGCGGAAGAAGACGAGCAGACGAAAGTCGTCGTCATCACGGGGGCAGGCAGAAACTTCTGCGCCGGGCAAGACCTCAAGCTCTATTTCCGCGGCACTGACGATGACCCGCATATGAGAGCCAGATCGCGCCGTGCAGCTCACCGTTGGCGATGGGAAAAGCTGTCGAGCTTCCCCAAGGCTACAATCGCCATGGTGCATGGATATTGCTTCGGCGGTGGCTTTACGCCGGTGATCGCGTGTGACTTTGCAATCGCCGCTGACGACGCGACATTCGGACTTTCGGAGGTCAACTGGGGAATCATCCCAGGCGGCCTCGTCGCCTGGGCTGTTACGCAGGTCATGAACTACCGGGACGCAATCTATTATTCAGTGACCGGCGATCGCTTCTCAGGCGCAGAGGCGGCTGCAATGAAGTTCGTCAATAAATCGGTCCCTCTCGCGAAGTTGCGCGAGCAAACGATGGAGCTCGCGCGAAAGCTTGAGGCCAAGAGCCCCGCGGCGGTCCGTTACACGAAGGAAGCTGTGCGTTCTGTCCGCGGAATGTCGCATGCACAGGCTCTGGATTACCTCAACTGCAAGAGCGACGCCTTGAAGTTCAAAGATCCCGAGAACGGGCGTGAAAAGGCGATGAAGCAATTCCTCGACGAAAAGGTGTTTAAGCCAGGTCTTGGCGAATTCAAACGCTGATATGCGAAACGCAGCTGCCCCCCTCGCCAACGCGGGAGGGGCAGCGCGTCAGAAAAAAGAAATTCAACATGGGAGGACGGATATGAGATGGATAGGTCCAGCCGCCGCCGCGTGCCGCCGAGCCGCCGTCCCAGCGTCAGTGCTTTTCGCCGCGCTCGCAATTTTTGCGAGCCCGATAACGTCGGCGGCACCTCCTGACAGCGTGGCTGACTTCTACCGAGGGAAGCAAGTCCGTATCGTCGTCGGGTTCGGGCCTGGTGCCGCATATGACGCTTTCGCGCGGCTCTACGCCCGTTTTCTGCCCAAGTATATACCGGGAAGTCCGGCAATCATTGTCGAAAACAAGCCAGGCGCGGCCAGCCTAATCGCTGCCAATTACATCTACAGCGCCGCGCCGAAGGACGGGACTGTTCTAGCGACGATCAACCGAAACATGCCCTTGCTCCAGGAGCTCGGCGACAAGAACGTGCGGTTCGACGCGAAAAACTTTACTTGGATCGGCTCGCCCTCCGATTACAGCAGCGACGGATTCTTTTTGCTCGTTCGGAAGGATGTCGCAGCGCAGAAATCGCTCCTCGGCGACAGGACCGGCGACCAGATCACAATCGCCGCGACGGCTCGCGGCTCGACGAGCAGCGATATCGCACATCTTCTGAAAACGACATTGAATCTTAATGTCAGAATCATCGACGGCTACCGGGACGATTCCGCGCTCGTGCTCGCCGTCGACAATCACGAGGTCGATGGCGCTATGATCGGCATCACGGCCACCAATGCCGTTCGCCCGGACTGGATGCGCAAGGGCGGTGAGATGACGGCATTGCTTCAATTCGCGCGAAGCACGAGGCATGAGTTGTTCCCTGACGCGCCGACGGCGCGCGAATTGGCGAAGGATCAGCGCACGCGCGATCTGATCGAGCTAGCCGAACTACCTTTCAAGCTTGGCTTTCCCCTGATCGCACCACCGGAGGTTCCGGCAGACCGTGTCGCGGCCCTGCAATCAGCGTACATGAAGATGAGTGCCGACCCAGAATATCTGGAGCAGATCACGAACCTACGTCTCATGTTCAGTCCGGTCGACGGCAAGAGCCTGCTTGGTACCGTCAAGCGAATCCAAAGTGAGCCGAGCTCGGTGAAAGAAGATATGAAGTCAGTTTGGGGAATCGAAAGATAATGCCCATCTAAGGCGTTCGCGTCCAGACTGCGGCCCCGGCAACGCCATTGCTCAGGGAGCTATCTTCAACGTTCCTTATCCTCTAGCCGCGAGGGCTCGGCGGGCGGCACTCCCCTCGTGTGGTCCGCGACCAATACATATCGTCGTGACCCGCGCTCGACGTCAGATTTGTGGGGCGGTCGGCTGGAAGATGATCTCGTTGATGGTAATGTCGCGGCGATTCCGTTGGGGACGCCCTTCACGTTCACATTGAGCATCCTGATCGCAGCCCTTTTTCGTCCCCGTGAAATGGAGATGCTCTCGTAACGCGTCGAGCAGGGTTGTGCGTGTGTCGAGGTCGAGCCTGTGGCTTTGCCCATTCACGTTGAAAGATACAGTGTTCATCGAGCTCTCGTGACTTGTGCTGGGGCCTTACGTCGCGGCGAGGGGAACTCGATTGGGTCGAATTGAGCGCGTCCAATCGAATGGCGCCGCCCGAAGAAGTCGCGGTGGCACTAAGGACACGGCTCCAAATTGAGAGACGCTATCGCGACCTCGCCATGTTCAACGTCGCAATCGACAGCAAGCTGAGGGGCTGCGACCTCGTTCGGCTTCGCGTCGCCGATGTGGCCGCCGGCGGAACGGCAAGGACCAGATCTTCGATTATCCAGCAGAAAACAGCCCGTTCCGTGCCGTTCGAATTGACCGCCACAACCAGGGCGGCGATCTCCACGTGGCTTGCCGTTCGGCGGAGCGGCTGTGGAGACTGGTTGTGGCCAAGCCGCAACCGCGCCGGAGAGCACATCACGACTCGTCAGTACGGCCGTCTGGTTGATAGCTGGATGACCTTGATCGGGCTTGATGCCTCTACCTACGGCACTCGCAGCCTGAGGCGGACGAAGGTGTCACTGATCTACAAGCGAACCGCAACCTGCGCGCCTGCCAACTCTTACTTGGCCACACCGCACTGGAGAGCACCGTTCAATTTCTCGGTGTTGAAGTCGACGACGCGCTCCAGATGTCGGAGCAGGAAGATATCTAAGACACTAGCCGGCGGGCGCTATTGACGCCCGTCGGTGCAGATTGACCCTAAGCTGACTTTCCGAAATCAGGGCTGCACCGAGGCAAGTAGATCAATGCCGCGGTGAGCTTCCCTGACGCTGCTAAGCCGACGCAAAGGTCCGAAGTTGGTGTAGGTGCCGAGTTGAGTTCGGTCGGCTAAGTAAAGAAGTCGTCTTCGAAGACAGGCATGGGCGATCCTTGCTGGCTCGCGGCGATGGCAAACAGCGGGAACACAGCCCTAACGCGTCGGAGGTGTTCGTCTTGTAACAGCAAGACGGCGGATGAGGCGGTTAGCTGGAGAGTGCGCGCTGAAGTCACGCGATGGTCGGTACGATCCCACCCTCGACGCGCACGGCGGCGCCGTTCGTAATCGCACCCCACGGGCTCGCGAGAAGAGCGACCTGCGCGGCGATCTCATCGGCTTCGATCAGACGCCGGATCAGCGAAAGGGGTCGCCGCTTTGCGAAAAACGCAGCTTCACGTTCTGTTTCGGGGGCGTCCTTATTGTCGACGACCGAACGGATGAACTCGACAATTCCTTCGGATCGCGTCGGCCCTGGCAGCACGGAATTGACCGTCACGCCGGAGCCGCGCGTCTGTTCGGCGAGCCCGCGGGCAATCGCCAGTTGCGCAGTCTTGGTCATGCCGTAGTGGATCATTTCGCTTGGGACGACCAGCGCGCTCTCGCTGGCGATGAAGATGATCCGGCCCCAATTGTTGGCCAACATGCGAGGAAAATAGTGACGCGCTAACCGCGCGCCGCTTACCACGTTGACCTCAAATAGACGATGCCAGTCGGCGTCCGTAATCTCTGTGAACTGCTTGGCTTCGTAGATGCCTAGATTGTTAATCAGGATGTCGGTATCCGACGTTTCCGCGATCAGCTTTACCGCGCCGCTCGCCGTTGCCGCATCCGCGCAAACGGCGCGCACGTCGCCCACAGCGGCAATCCGTTCAGCGGCGTCCCCGAGCTTTGCCTGGTCGCGGCCGCAGATAGTGACAGTCGCACCCTCCGCCGCCAGACGGCTGGCGATGGCGAAGCCGATGCCCGCCGTCGATCCTGTTACCAGGGCTGTCTTGCCTCTCAGTTGCAAATCCATTTTAAGATCCTTTCCCGGTTGGCGCCCAGAAGCATTGAATGTGGTGCCGGGCAGCCAGCTTTGGTAGAGGGTCGGGGCATAGTCGGCGATCCTGGGGTGGATAAGGAGTCGTCGATAAGATCGGCAGCCGAGACTGGTTCTGGCGCTCAACTACAAGAGCGGCTTGAACGAGCATGGCAAACCTCGGAGACAAAGGCGGAGCCGGCCCGGGCGACTTCCGCTTCTGGCGCGACGGGGACCTACGAAAAAAAAGTCATCCGTAGCGCTACTAGCGGTTGGCTTATCCACCACCTGAGCTTCGAAATGCGAATGGGACATCGCGTGGTGGCGATACGTGTGCGCGGTCGTTTCCGCCATGCCGCGAATTGCGAGACATAACCGCACTTATATCCCGCGACGAGAGCCTGAGTCGACAACGCCATCGGAGGCCCCGCCCGCTCAAAGCCGACTACAGCCGGCCTGTATTGATGAACCGCTGCAGCCGGGCGGCGATGAAGCCGACCTGCGTTGGCGCGGGGCTTTCGACATCGACGACGAGTGCGTGTTCGTCTTCGGCGGGATCTTCGAGCACGCTCAGCTGATCGCCGAGCAGCGCGGAGGGCATGTAATGGCCCTTGCGCTTCTCGAGACGCGCAGCGATGAGCGCGGAGGCGCCGCGCAAATGCACGTTCCGGCTTCGCGCGAAAGCCGGAACGATGACGTTTCTATAGCGCCGCTTCAGCGCGGAACAGGCGACGACGACATCGGCACCCTCCGACTTCCTGCGCGCGAGGTCGTCGCGAACGGATTGAAGCCAGGGCGCGCGATCAAGATCCGTGAGCGGCGCGCCGGAATGCATCTTCGCCTTCATGGCGTCCGAATGCAGATCGTCGGCGTCGAGAAACGACCAGCCGAGCCGGGCGGCGAGCGCGCCGCCGATTGTCGTCTTGCCGGAGCCCGACACGCCCATCACCAGAATGATGCGCGGCCCTAGCACATCCGCAGGCGGCGCGGCGGCTTCGTCGACGAGCCAGACGGCACCTTGTTGCGACGTGACGCGCGTCGCCGGAAGCTCGTCGCCTTGCGCGATGCGCAAAAGGACCTCAGCCTTTCCGGCGCCCTCCGCCATAAACAGTAGATCACGGCAAGACGACAGCGCGTCGAACGTCAGCGTGACGCGCGGCACGAAGGGCGCGAGCGCCGCATGATCGACGCCGGCCGCCCACCGGCTTTGGCCCCTGGCGGCGGCGGAGCCCGGAAACAGTGACGCCACATGGCCGTCGGGCCCCACGCCAAGCAGCACGAGATCGAACAGCGTATCCGCGCCGCGCGCGGCCATGAAGCTGCGAAGCTCCGCATCGTAGAGCTGCGCCGCGGCGTGGACGTCCGTTACGTCCGTGCGCACGCCATGGATGTTTTCCATCGGGGCGCATCGATCGAGGAGCAGCCGCCGGACCTCGCCCATATTGCTGCGCTCGTCGCTCGTCGGCGCGAAGCGCTCATCGCCAACGAACCAGTGCACGCGCTGCCACGGAATGCGAGAGACCCAGGGATCGCGGCCGAGCAGGTCGTAGACCCGGCGCGGCGTCGATCCGCCGGTCAGGCAGATCGCCGGCACGTCGCCGCCGGCCTCGATCGCCGCGACGATCGTCTCTGCCGCCGCTTCGGCGAGCGCGGATGCGTCGGGAAAAATGCGCCAGCGCGCGTCCGTCATCAGTCGGCCTCGCGCCAGCGCCGCACTTCGCGGGCCAGCAGCTCCTTGGCCGCGTCGGGACCGTCGCTCCCGGCGACATAGGTCGTCAGCCCGTCGTGGCCGGCGTCGCGCCACGCCTGCAGGAAAGGCTCCACGTCGCGCCAGCCGGCCTCAATGCTATCGGCACACTGGAACAGGAGGTTGTCGCCGCGCACGCAATCGTAGAGCAGCGTTTCGTAGCCGGTCTTCGGCTGGGCGCGGAAGTAGTCGCGATAGCAGAAATCCATCTGCACGCCACGGATCGATATGGACAGACCGGGCACCTTGGCGTTGAATTGCAGCGAAATGCGTTCGACGGGATCGATGCCGATGACGAGATAATTGTCGGCGAGATCGGCCACCGGCATTGTCTTGAACATGGAGAGAGGCGCCGTCCGGAACTTGATCGCAATCTCGGTACACTTGCGGGCGAGCGCCTTGCCCGTGCGCAGATAAAGAGGAACGCCAGCCCAGCGCCAATTGTCGATCATGAGCCGCAGCGCGACGTAGGTTTCGGTCTGGCTGTCGCGCGCAACATCCTCCGTTTCACGATAGTCGGGAACGTGGTATTCGCCGGCCTGCCCTGCCATATAATGGCCGCGCACTGAATTGCGCAGCGCCTGCTCCGGGGTTTGAGGCTGGATCGCGGAGAGGACCGCGGCTTTAGCCGCGCGCACCGTGTGAGCGTCGAAACGCGCTGGCGGCTCCATCGTCACCAGCGACAGCAGCTGGAAGAGATGGTTCGGGACCATGTCGCGCAGCGCGCCGGTGGCGTCGTAGAACCTGCCGCGTTGTCCGACCGACAGGGTCCCATCGACGCGGATCTCCACGTGCTCGATGTGTTCGCGATTCCAGAGCGGCTCGAACATGCCGTTGGCGAAGCGCAGCACGAGCAGGTTCTGCACCGTCTCTTTTCCGAGATAATGGTCGATGCGGTAGATCTGGTGTTCGCTCAAAGTTTGCAGGAGCTGCGCGTTGAGCTGTGGGGCGGAGGCGAGATCGACGCCGAATGGTTTTTCGACAACGAGGCGCCGCCATGCGGCATCCTCCTGCCGCGTCAGCCCGAGGCGCCCGAGCTCATTGGCGGTCGGAGCGAAGGCGCCGGGCGGCGTCGCGAGATAGAAGAGGCGATTGCCTTTTGTGCCCCAATCCCCCTCGCGGCGCTGCAGCGCGTCGCGCAGACGCTCGAACGAGCCCTCGTCCTCGACATCGGCGCTGACCGCGATGATTTTCTCGAACAGGCGGCACGCGATGTCGTCATGGACCGTCTGGGTCGCGAATTTGCGCGGGCCCCTGTGGAAGCGGGTGCGCAGACTTTCCGTGAAGACATCGCGGCGCGTGACGCCAAGGACCGCGAAGGGTTCCGGCAGCAGACCCGAGGCCGCTAGGTTGTAGAGCGCGGGAATGACGAGACGCTGCGCGAGATCGCCGGTCGCCCCGAAGAGCACGAAGCAGCAGGGATCAGGCCTTGTGAGCGCGCTGTCTTCTGTCATGTTCAATCGCATTTCCATCAGGCTGGTGGCTCCTTGTGGCCGCCGAATGCGTCGCGCATCGCCGAGAGCAGCCTGTCGGCAAAAGTGTGCTCCCGGCGTGAACGAAAACGCGCGTAGAGCGCAGCGGTCAGGACGGGCGCAGCGACGGCCTCGTCGATGGCGGCGTTGACGGTCCAGCGGCCCTCGCCGGAATCCGCAACGCGTCCCAAATAGCCCTCAAGCGCGGGACTTCTCGCGAGAGCCGACGAGGTGAGGTCGAGAAGCCACGACGAAATCACGCTGCCTCGCCGCCACACCTCGGCCACGTCGGCGACGTCGAAATCGAAGCGATGGCCCTGCGGAAGATCGGTCGAACCGGCGTTCTTCAGAATTTCGATGCCTTCCGCGTAGGCCTGCATCAATCCGTATTCGATGCCGTTGTGGATCATCTTGACGAAATGGCCCGCGCCCGACGGCCCCGCATGCAGATAGCCGCGCTCGACTCTCGAGTCCCTGCCCTTGCGGCCGGGCGTTTGCGGAATGTCGCCCGGTCCGGGCGCCAGCGTCGCGAGCAATGGATCGAGGTGCTTGATGACGGCGGGTTCGCCGCCGATCATCATGCAATAGCCGCGCTCGAGTCCCCAGATGCCGCCGCTCGTCCCGACATCGACATAATGCAGGCCGCGCTCGCGCAGCATGGCCGCGCGCCGCACGTCATCCTGCCAGAAGCTGTTGCCGCCGTCGATGATCACATCGCCCTTCACCAGCAGTGCTGCGAGCTGCGCGACGGTCTGCTCGGTGGGATCACCCGCAGGCAGCATGATCCAGATCGCGCGCGGTGGCGCGAGCGCCACGACGAGTTCGGAGAGATCGGCAGCCGCGCGCACGCGCTCCAGGCCGAGCGCCTGAGCCGCCGTCGGCGATCGATCATAGACGACGACGCTGTGGGACGGCTCGGCGAGCAGCCTGCGCACCATGTTGCCGCCCATGCGACCCAAGCCAATCACGCCAAGTTGCATCTCGACCTTCCAGATGAGGCTTGCGCTTCAGATCACGATCGACGTGCGGATGAAGCTCCCTCTCAACGCTAATTAGGACGCAAACTTCGGGAGCCAAGCTGCTCGCGGCAATGATGTTCACGACAGCTTGAGCTCTGCATAGGAGCCACATTAGGCGAACGGACGCTTAAATCCTTCGACGGGCTCAGAGCCTGTCTTGTGCGGCCACCTTCAGACTAATACATGCTTGCTAACCGCCCCAGTCAACCGGCCGGGTCGCGCAGAAATCGCGGCATTATGGAGGGCCGTTCTCGCGAGCTTCAACGTAGGCTTTTGGCGGGAAGAGGATGTTGCTGAGCAGTGTTGTCCTGGCGTTGCCTTGCAGGTAGCCTCTCGTTCCTTGTGCTCGCCACGGTTGCCCTTCGGAAGCTTGCGCGCAGAGCGTCGTCTGTTTCGCCATCAAAACATGCATCGCGTTTGCTAGCGGGTCGAGCCCTGATGGGGGTCGCTACCGGGTTGGCCAGCAGCACCTTGACCTCCTACATCGTCGATGCTGCACCCTCAAGACCGGAATGGTTGGCCTCCGTCGCGTCCAGCCAAGGACCTATGCTTGGCCTACCGTCGGCGCCATCGCCTCCGGCGCCCTGGTCCAGTTCGGACCGCGGCCACGCGACCTCATCTACCTGGCTTGCGCGGGTTCTTAGCTCTATCTGCCGTGCTCATCGCAATCAGCCCGGAAACCGCAACTCTGACGCCCGGCGCGTGGCGATCACTGCTACCCAGGACTAGCGTACCGCACCGGGTCAGACATTTGCTCCCTGTGGCTGCAGCTGTGTTTCTGGCAACCTGGGCGACTGGAGCCTTCTACCAAGCCTCCTTTCCGGCCCTTGTCGAAAATCAACTCCACACCCGCAGCCCGCTCATCCTCGGACTGGTGTTCGCCGCCTATATGGCCCCGGGCGTCGTCGGCGCTCCTATCGGCGGGCGGTTCACATCCGCAGTAGCCCAACGCGCTGGCATGATCACCTTCTTGGCCGGAATGATCGGCATCATCACAGCGGCAAATGCCGGCACACTGATGCTTTTTATCACCGCGACCATCATCGCTGGCATCGGCCAAGGCATCGCTATAAGCGCCGCCACCCGGGGCCTGCTGCACGGCAGCACCCGACCGACCGGGCACCCATCTTCAGCGCGATCTATCTACTCTGCTACACTGGCGCCACTTTCCTCAGCCTTGTTTCCGGTGAACTATTCAACACCTTCTCGCTACCGCAAATCGCTGGCGGATACGGCGGACTTGCCCTCGTCGCAACCGTGTTCACCATTGTCTGTGCACGCAATCCGCATACCGAAGCGACCGGGAACAACACTGGCGATGGCACGCCGACGCTTGCCGCTCAAAGTCGCTGAGCCGCGCAGGATACGCCGGCGTCGAGGCGAAGAACGAGAGCGCCCATGCGCAGACACGCACCGACTATGAGGAGTGCCTCGCATGTCAGTGAACCTGTCGCACATCGACCCGCGCACGCTCATCGGAACCGGGAAGGTCGGCCTGCTGACGTCCACGGGCACCTACAATGTCGAACGCTATCCGTGGGCCTGCGAGTTCTGGAAGCGGCAGCAGCAGACGCATTGGATGGGCGAAGAGGTCCCCCTCGGCGCCAACCTCAAGGACTGGGCCTCGGACCGCGTGACCGAGCCGGATCGCAACCTGCTCACACAGATTTTCCGCTTCTTCACGCAGTCTGACGTCGAGGTCGGCGACAATTACCTCAAGCGATACGTCCCAATTTTTCAGCCCCTGGAATTGCAGATGATGATGGCGGCTTTCTCCAATATGGAAACAGTGCACATCGACGCTTACGCACTTGTCCTGAAGACGCTCGGTATGCCGAAGGAGGATGCCTTCACAATGCAGGCTCTCGTCGCGGACCGACCAGGTTACGATCCGCCCCATGCCGTTCATCTTATTGTGCCGGGGGAAGTTGAGCAGCATCGCGAAACTCGCAAACAGCGACATGCCTTCCCTGAACGCGCCGAACATAGCGAGCGTGCGGGCCACGTCGCATCACCGTGTCGACGCCGAAGGCGTGCATGTAATCGGCCTTTGCGCGCATTGCATCATAGTCACGGAATGCCTCGAACTAGTCACCGTGTACCACCACCGAAAATAATCGACCGGCGAGGTGCTTGGGGTAATCCCACCCTTTGAGCTCGATTGCCTTGGCTTCGTCCGGCTTTTTGCCGTGGGTTGAGGACGGGTCGGGATTTCCACCATCGGCGCACACCAAACGGTCGATCATGGACTTGAGCCCGGTCGGCGCCTGATACCAATTGACAGGCGCGATGATCATCACGCCGTGCGCCGCCACCCATAGCGGGTAAATTTCGTGCATCCAGTCGTTGGTTTGCTGCAGCAAACAGTTAGGATAGCAACTGCACGGCCAATGGCACAGCGGCATGGCGGTTGAAACGCAGGCTTTACACGGATGAATCTGGCGCCCGAGTTCGGAGGTGAGACGCGACAGGTCGAGGAAATCGACTTCGAAGCCTACCTGTTACCATCGGCGCCGAGACGCTTCGGCGCTCGCTGTCCGACTGGTTGACCGACCTCGAACTCATTTCGGCGGGCACCCTTGCCGAGAAGGATCGTTATGTCGGTTATGAAGAGCTCTACGCCACATCGCATCAAGGCTGGATAAAGATGATGCCTTTCAGCAGGATGTTCGGACCGCAGCCACAACGCTTGCCCGTGCGATAAAACTGCAGGCAGATCACAGGTTGATGCAGGCGGACGAAGGATTACGGCCCGCGCAACTAAAGTAGCGAATTGACGTGTTCCCGATCGCGTTCTTGACGCACTATCCGCGCCCCCCGCCGTGCAGCGCGCTCTCGTACTCCACTGCGCACGGCGCCCACTCAAGCCGGAGAAATGCGCTTAGAGGCCGCTTACCTCAAGCCACGTCGAACGTCTTCCAGACCTCATCCCAGGCCGCCTGGTTGCTCCCTTGGAGTACTCTGTCGCGCGCTGCTCGAAGAAGTTCGCGTGCTTGACCCCGTTGAGGATCTCGACGATCCAGGGTAGCGGGTGCGGCCGGCGCTGCTCATGCGCGCCATCAACGGTTACGAAATAGCCGAAGAGCGTCGGCAGCCGGAGCTGCGTGAGGCGCCAATCGGCGATGTAGCGGACGTAGCTCTTGATGTCAGCGGGTTTCATTCTCTCGACGGGCCCGAGGTCGAAGGCGAGAGCGACGAAACGGTCCTCCAAGAAGACCATCGTCTTCGCGACATCAACTATGTCGTCGCTCACGGCTGGTGTCGGCGCCCCAGTCTCGCGGTTCCATTCGTGGAAGAGCTTGATAATGATCGCACTGCGCGCATTCAGCCAATCGATAGAAACATCGTAATAAGGATCGGCGAAGCCCGTCCCTGCCTTGCGAGTGAGCGGCGATTTACGCGCGTTGGTGTAGCCGTTCCAGGCGGCGTCCGCTATCCTATCAAGCTCGGGCTGGAGCGTATCAAACGCCGGGTCAGCGAGACGGGCGCGGAAACGCCGATCAAATTCAGTACGGCTCAGCTTGGCGGATGGCATGCCCTTGCGAACCTCAATGTCTGGCATGAACGGAGCTCCGTCAAAACTTGCAGGTTCAACGATCAAATGCCTATCGGCATCAAAGGAAAAGCAGTTTCGCAGATAGCTGGCGTGAAGGCTTAGGAGAAGCAGCGGTGACTCGCCCAGGCGGGATATGTAGCCGGAACGTTACCGACTTCACGGGCAAGCTGCGGCGCACTGGCGAGAGGCTTTGGTTCTGCGGCTATGGCAATTCTGACTTCCACGCCATGGAGGGGCTTTGCAGGTTAGAGGCTAAAAGCTCCGATTTTCGAGAACGCGAGCTGTTGCAAGGCAGCCTCGCTTATTACGGGACCTATATGGTAGAGGGACAGAACATCGTTTATCAACTCGACAAAGCAACCTTTCCGAACGGGCACGGACAGGACCCAGCGCCGCCCGTTCACCCTGAACGGCGGCAAGCTGGAACTCAGCACGGCGGCTTCTGCTGAGAATGGCTTCCTTCGGGTGGTCTGACAGCGCGTCCATTAACCTAACTCGCTGGCAGAGCGCCGTATCAAAGATCACACTACATCGTGGGGAGTATTGTTTTTTGGCTTTTCTGGATCAACAATTTTCAACTTGTGAATCTCAGAGAAAATGAGGCATGTCATGCCGACGGTCGTCTTCCAAAAGGGTCTGAACGGCTATACGGGCACCCTCGACACGATGCTGCGGCAAGCCGCTCCGACGACATCCTACGGCGATGTCACCGTCCTGAACTCCGATTCGGACGATGCGAATGGCACCGGTAATGCGAACCAGGTGCTCCTCATGTTTGCCAATCTCATCGGGAGCGGAGGAGGCCAGATTCCCATCGGCTCCACGATCACGTCCGCGACGCTGACGTTGCAGACGACGGATCCGGGCAATGGCGCCGAACTTCATCGCATGCTTACGACGTGGTCCGGCACGGACACGTGGAATTCGATCACCAACGGCATCCAGGCCAATGGCACCGAGGCGGTGGCGACCTCCGACCGCACGACCGGCTTCGTGGGGTCGACAGGTCCGACGAGTTTTAATGTCCTCACCAGCGTGCAGGCATGGGCGTCCGGCGCGGTGAATGACGGGTGGGTTTTCATCCCCTCCGCCGGTGGCGACGGCTGGAAGTTCTCCTCGTCCGAAGGTTCGGTCGCGCCAAAGCTGTCCATCACCTATTCGGCGCCGACGAGCACCAATATCGCACCCGTGGTTACGGGGGGCAGCACGTTAAACTTTGTCGAGAACGATCCGGCGAGCGTCGTCGCCGCCTCGCTGACAATATCGGACGCCGACAGCGCAAACCTTGTCGGCGCGACCGTCCGCATCGGCAGCGGCTTTGCGTCCGGCGAGGACAGTCTCCTCTTCGCATCGCAGAGTGGAATCAATGGAAGCTGGAATCCGTCTTCGGCAACATTGACGCTTTCGGGCACGGCCACCGTCGCGCAATATCAGGCAGCGCTGGATTCCGTGAAATATGTCAATTCGAGCGACCATCCCTCGACGGCAGATCGTAGTGTCGCCTTTCAGGTGGACGACGGCGCCGGGGGCAACAGGCTCAGCGCAGTCGCGACAAGCACCGTGAAGGTGACCGCCGTGAACGACCCACCGGTCGCCAATGCGGATACTGCCAATGTCGCCCCCAACACGTCGACGCACATCAACGTCCTTGCGAACGATACGGACCCGGACGGGGATGTCCTCGCCCTGATGTCGGTTGGCACGCCCCTGCACGGAAGTGCGTCTACCAATCTGGACAACACGATCACCTACACGCCTCTGGCCGGCTATACCGGCCAGGACAGTTTCAGCTACACGATCGCCGACCCGTCGGGCAGCACGTCCCAGGCGACCGTGACCGCTAAGATCGCGGCCGTTGTCACTCCACCAACTCCCACCGACCAGTCCTACGTCGCAACAACGCTCACGACGAATTCTGAGCGCGACATGCAGCATGACAATGCTGCGAAGAGCTTCTTCCACGACGGCAATTGGTTTGCTGTCCTGCCTGACGGCAATGAGTGGAAAGTGGAGCGATTCTCGGCTCTGCCGGCGGCCGGTCAACAGGGTGGATGGACCGTTGCGAGCAGCCCCGGCGCATTGCTGGACAACAACCGCAATGTGGACGTGGCCTGGGACGAGGTCCACGACAAGCTATACGTGCTGCAGTATTACGATGGCTCCCCCAAGCCGGTGCTGAGCAAACTGGGCTACGACGCCGCGACACAGACGTTTACCTCCGAGGCCAAGGTTCAGCTGGCCGGGAGTGGTGGAAAGCTCACCGGATCCTACTGGGGCAACAACAATGAGCTCGTGCTCGGCCTCGACGAGAACGGCAACCCGCTCGTCGCGGCTATCGGGTCCTCGTCATCGCCCGGCTTGCACCTCGCCTATGGAAGCAGCGACCTCTCGACATGGTCCGATGCGCTCATCGATCCGCGTCCCGTCAACAGCGGCGGTAACAGCAAAGTTGATTTCGTCTCCTTCACAC
>JAQGKD010000027.1 GCA_028290285.1 Hyphomicrobiales bacterium | reverse complement strand
CGGATCTTTCTCTTTCGCGATGAAGTCCTTCCAGCCGCGCGTGCCGAGCTTGCCGACGCGCAGGAGCCACTTCGGATCGAGCTCCGAGTTCTGGTAGTTCTTCAGGAAGTCTTCGCGCGCGACGCCGTGCGATTCACCGAGCCGCATCAGCTTTGTTTCGAGACCGATGAGACGCTTGTTGATGTCGTAGAGCTGCTCGACCAGCGCATCGATGCGGTTCTGGTTGAGCGACAGCGACTTCACGTCGGTGACGATCTCTTTCTTGAGCGTCTTGTACTTGCGCTCCTGAGCCGGCGTCAGCGTCTCGTTCTTGAGCTTGTTCTCGACGTTCTGGTCCTGCAGCCGGCGCAGTTTCTTGTAGGCGTCGGCGATGCGGTCGAAGGTTTCGAGCACCTTCGGCTTCAGTTCGGCTTCCATCGCCGACAGCGACACGGAGTTTTCCATGTCGTCTTCGTCGTCGAAATTATCGTCCGTGGCGGGCTGCTCGCCACCCAGTCCGGGCGGGGGCGTGCGCGGCGCAGTGGCCGGCGCCATGTCGGGCGCGCTATGGTCGATCTTCGGCGTGTTCTTGCCGTCGGGGCCGGCGTAAGTGGCTTCGAGATCGATGATGTCGCGCAGCAGAACCTTGCCGTCGTTCATCTCGTCGCGCCAGATGATGATGGCCTGGAACGTCAGCGGGCTTTCGCAGAGGCCCGCGATCATGGCTTCGCGACCGGCCTCGATGCGCTTGGCGATGGCGATTTCGCCCTCGCGCGACAGAAGCTCGACCGAGCCCATTTCGCGCAGATACATGCGCACGGGGTCGTCGGTGCGGTCGGCGGGCTCCGAACTGCGGATGACGACGGGCGCCGGGCGCGCGACGTCGACGAGGTCGGTGCTCTCGGCCTCTTCCTCTTCGGCGGCTGGCTCTTCAGGCGTCTCGCCTTCCTCGGCCTCTTCGGCCTCGGACACGGTAATGCCCATCTCATTGAGCATCGAATAAATATCTTCGATCTGATCCGACGAAACTTCCTCCGAAGGAAGCACGGCGTTCAACTCGTCATGGGTGACATAGCCCCGCTTTTTGGCGAGCTTGATCATCCGCTTGACGGCGGCGTCGGAAAGGTCGAGCAACGGGCTGTCGGTCGTCTCGGGGGCCGCGCCTTCGCCTTCGCGCTTTTCTTCGTCCTTCTTCGCCATTCTATACTCCATCCCGCCAGTGCCGGCCGGCGCTCCCGCACCAGCCTCGGCGAATCGATCCGGCCATGGACCCGAAAGGTCCGCGCAACGAATCGGCATGCCGCCTATTTGGCCCACTCGGCATTAAACCAGCCTTAACTAACTAAATTCGTCGCAGCGCGCGAGTCTCGCGCGCTCCGAGCAACTCCCGCAGAGGTTACAAGGCCTGCCCCTGGCGTCCGGAAGATGATCCGAACCCTTCGACCGCCGCCTCACGCCCCTCGATCCCGGAGAGTTCCGCCTGAATTTCACGCAACCTTGCGAGGTTCTGCTCGTTTGCATTCTCGCCGAGCGCTATTTCTGCGGATTTCAGTTCCCTATGTAGCGCCCGGGCGCGCCGATGCAAGGCCAGTGCCTGTTTCAGGACCTCTTCAGCGTCACTATCTCCAGCATCTGGCTTGATACTCCAGGGCAGCGGGTCGACAGCGCCCTCTATTATTTCGCGAATTGCCTGCAATCCGATCGCATCGACCGCCAGCCGCAGTTCGACGTTGTCGGCGAAGCTTTCAGCGGCAAGGGCCGTCAAAGCCGCCCGTAATTGCCCCGCTTCCCGGCTCGTCAGCTCGATTTCTGCCAGATCTTCAACGTACCGGGCTAGAAGCACGGGATGATTCAGCACGTTGACCAGTATTTCCGCCTCGCGCCGAGGCACGCCGCCCGACCGCGAGAAAACCTGGCTGCGCGACAGGCTGGCGCTGATCTGGGGCGGTGAAAACAAATATCCAGTGGGGGGAGCAAATGCCCCGCCGCGCGTGAACTTGCCGCCGCTCTGCTGCCCCCGACGCGCGAAGCCACCTTGACCGCCCTGCCCACCCTGCTGCCCACCCTGCCCACCGCGGCGACCCGGCTGGCGGCCCTGCATGGCGTCCAGCCGGGCCATGATGTCGTCCATATAGTAACGCCGCAGCGTCTCGTCCTTGATCTCCTTGACCAACTCCGACAAACGCCGCTCCAGCGCCGCCCGCCGCTCCGGCGTGTCCAGCGGCCCGGCCTCCGCCTCGCGGGTCCAGAGCACATCGACGAGAGACTTGGCGCCCGCCAGAACCTCGGCAATCGCTTGGTTTCCTCCGGAGCGCGCGAGATCGTCGGGGTCCTGTCCATCGGGCAGAAAGGCGAAACGCAGGCTCCGCCCCGGCCCAATCAAGGGCAAAGCCGTATCGATAGCCCGATGCGCGGCCTTGCGGCCCGCCTTGTCGCCGTCAAAGCAGAGAACCGGTTCCTCCGCCATCCGCCAGAGGAGGTCGCACTGATCGGCCGTGAGCGCGGTGCCCAGCGGGGCGACGACATTGGGGAAACCGGCCGACGTCATCGAGATCACATCGACATAACCCTCGACGGCAATCACCCCCCCGCGCTCATGCGCGCCCTTGCGGGCATTGTGGTGGTTGTAGAGCACCGAGCCCTTGTGGAAGAGCGGCGTCTCGGGCGAGTTCAGATATTTGGCGCTCACCTCTTTGTCGAGCGCGCGCCCGCCGAAGGCGATCACCCTGCCCGAGCGGTCGCAGATGGGGAACATGACTCGGTCGCGGAAACGGTCGTAGGGCACGGCGATATCGTCCCCATGCACCAGCAGCCCCGCCTCGATCATGGTCTCCACGCTGGCGCTCCTGCCCGCGAGATAGTCACGCAATGCATATTTCTCGTTGGGCGAATAACCGATCCGGAACTGCTTCTGCACGGGGGCGCCGAGCCCGCGGTCGGCGAGATAGCCGCGTGCCCGCGCGCCCGCCCGCCCTTGAAGCTGGGCCTCGAAGAAATCGGCGGCCAGTTCCAGGACGTCCTGAAGCGACGCCCGCCTCTGTTCTCGCGCCCGCGTCTCCGGCGTTTCCGTCGGCAAAGCCAGCCCCGCCTCGGCGGCCAGCCGCTGCACCGCCTCGGGAAAAGTCAGCCCCTCCGTCTCGATCACGAAGTCGAAGACATTGCCATTCTTGCCCGAAGAGAAGTCGAACCACGCCATCTTCTGGTCGTTGACGAAAAAGGAGGGCGACTTTTCCTGATTGAAGGGCGAGAGCCCCTTCCACTCGCGTCCGGACTTCTGCAATTTGACACGGCGGCGCACGACTTCCGAGACCGGGAGCCGGGCCTTGATTTCATCGAGGAATGACGGCGGAAAGCGCATGAGGGCGAAAAGCTCCTGTCCTCATACATAGAGGGTCCGGGGGAAACCGGAACATCCGGTGAACGCATTTCCCCCGTTGTGCCCTATATCCACAGGCCCTGTCATTGGCGACGGACGCGATCAGGCGTTCAGGGCGGCTTTCACCAACGTGCTGGCCTTGGCGAAATCCATCTGGCCCGTGTACTTCGCCTTCAGGCTTGCGACCACCTTGCCCATATCCTTCATGCTGGTCGCGCCGGTCTCGGCGATGGCGGCCTCGATCGCGGCGGTCGCTTCAGCGTCGCTGAGCTGCTGGGGCAGGAACTCCGTGATGATCGCGATTTCCTCGCGCTCCTGCGAGGCGAGATCCTCGCGGCCGGCCTTCTCATAGATGCCCAGAGATTCCTGCCGGCTCTTCACCATCTTCTGGAGGAGGGCGAGGATATCGTCGTCCGAAACCGTCTTTCCGGCGCCGCGCGCTTCGATGTCGCGGTCCTTCAAGGCCGCCTGAATCATCCGCACCGTGGCGAGGCGGCGCTTGTCGCCGGCCTTCATCGACTCTTTCATCATGGCCGTAAAACGCTCGCGCATGGATCCGTCTCCTCGGGCTCGCCACGCGCTGCGTGACGGCAAAAATCCTAACCAGCTGATATCGCTGGATGTTTGAATAAGTCAGCGGGGTTGACGATCAACGTCCGCTCGCCTAGCTTCCGCGCGAGCCCGAGCGCCTGAATTCCGACTGGCGCGCAAACCCTGACTCTCGAATTTGAGCCATGCGACCGCGCCCGTGACGTCACGTGCAGCGCCCGCACGCGCGAAACACGGTGTAGAGCCATGACCACGTCCGTTCAAGACAAAGCCGCATCCGACGCCTGGCAGAAGCCAGTCCAGACCGCCCTTCTGGTCCTTGCCGATGGCACGGTGATCGAAGGATTTGGTCTCGGCGCCACCGGCGAGTCCGTCGGCGAAGTCTGCTTCAACACCGCCATGACCGGTTATGAAGAGATTCTCACCGACCCCTCCTACTCGGGCCAGATCGTCACCTTCACCTTCCCCCACATCGGAAATGTCGGCGTGAACGAGGAGGACATCGAGACGGTGAACATGGCGGCCGCGACCGGAATTCGCGGCGTCATCGTTCATGCCCACATCACCGATCCGGCCAACCACCGCTCGACCCGCCATTTCGACCTCTGGCTTAAATCGCGCGGGCTCGTCGGCATGTGCGGCATCGACACGCGCGCCCTGACGGCCCTCATCCGCGAAAAGGGCATGCCCAACGCGGTCATCGCCTACAACCCCGAAGGCAAGTTCGACGTCGAGGCCCTCAAGGCCAAGGCCAAGGACTGGCCGGGTATCGATGGCATGGACCTCGTGCCCGGCGTCACCGCCGCCCAGCGCTACGATTGGGGCGAGACCACCTGGACCCTGGGCGAAGGCTACGGCCATCTCAAGGACCCGAAATACAAGGTCGTCGCCATCGACTACGGCGTGAAGCGCAACATCCTGCGCCTGCTGGCCGATGTCGGTTGCCAGGTGACGGTCGTGCCCGCCACAACAAGCGCGGAGGACATCATGGCACTGAAGCCGAACGGCGTCTTCCTGTCCAACGGCCCCGGCGACCCCGCTGAAACCGGCAAATATGCCGTGCCGGTGATCCGCGCCCTTCTCGACAACAAAGTGCCGACCTTCGGCATCTGCCTCGGACACCAGATGCTGGCGCTCGCCGTTGGCGGCAAGACGCAGAAAATGCATCAGGGCCACCACGGCGCCAATCATCCGGTGATGGATTTCACGACCGACAAGGTCGAGATCGTCTCGATGAACCACGGCTTCGCGGTCGACCCCAAGAGCCTGCCTGCGAATGCGGTCGAGACGCATCGCTCGCTGTTCGACGGCTCGAACTGCGGCATCGCCCTCACCGACCGCCCGGCCTTCTCCGTGCAGCACCATCCCGAGGCCTCGCCCGGCCCGCGCGACAGCCACTATCTCTTCCAGCGTTTCGTGGAGATGATGGACGGCAAGAACCCCGAGGCGCCCCGCGCCAAGCCCTGAATGCGACAATTGACGCAAGGGAGGACCGGCTGTGCCATACTGCGCACGAGTCGGCCTGCCTTGCGGAGATCCCATGAACTGGCGTGAATTCTGGAACGGCACGCACGCGATCTATGTGAACGATCGCCATCGCGCGCTTCACTACGACCGTATCGCCAAGGATATCGCGGCGCTCGTACCCTCGCCCGACGCCTGCGTGCTGGATTACGGCTGCGGCGAAGCGGGCTCCGCCGACCTCGTCGCGCGGCGCTGCGGCATGCTCTTTCTTTACGACGCCGCGCCCAACGTGCAGGAGCGTTTGCGGCTTCGGTTCGGCCGCGACGACAAGATCGTCGTGCTCTCGACGGAATCGCTCGAGGCCATGACCGACCATTCGCTCGATCTGGTCGTCGCCAATTCGCTGATCCAGTACCTGACCCATTCGGAGTTCGAGGCGCTTCTCGATCTCGCCCATCGCAAGCTGAAGCCCACTGGCCGCCTCGTTGTCGCCGACGTCATCCCGACGGATGCGAATGCCGTCGACGACGTGAAGGCGCTGCTCGGCTTTGCCTGGCAGGGTGGGTTCCTGGCGGCTGCGGGCCTCGGCCTCGTCGCGACCTTCTTTTCGGACTACCGGAAATTGCGCGACCAGATCGGCCTTACACGCTACGCGACGCAGGATATAGAAACGCTGTTCTCCGCGCACGGCTTCGCGGCGACGCGCTCGCCGACCAACATCGGGCACAATCAATCGCGCATGATGTTCGTCGCGACACCGGTCTGAGACGCGCTACACCAAAGCGATAGACGCGACGAGCCTCCCATAGTCGGGCTCGCCGCGATGGACGGAGCGGCGATAACTGTAGAAGCGCGCCTCATCGGCATAAGTGTCGAGATCGAGACTCTCGAAATGCCCCGCGCCGGCGTCGCGCACGCGCGCACCGATATATGCGGGCAGATCGAAGAGAGAATGATCCTCACGCGATGCCGCGGTGAAGAAGCGCGCGTTCGTGCGATCCGCATCGACGAAACGCGCCCGGAATTCCGGGCCCACTTCATAGGATGCGCGCGCAATCGTCGGCCCTAGCACGACGTGAATGGCGGGACGCGAAGCCCCGACCTCCTCCATCGCCTGGAGCGTAGATTCAAGGACGCCGGTGAAAGCCCCCTTCCAACCCGCATGCGCCGCGCCAATCACGCCTGCCTGCGCATCGCTGAACAGAAGAATGCCGCAGTCGGCGCCGGTCACACCGAGCGCCAGGCCCCGCGTGCGCGTCACCAACGCATCGCATTTCGGCCGCTCGCCGTCGGCGAAAGGCGCGTCGACGATCACGCAATCGGGCGAATGCACGAGATAAGGCACGAGAAAATTCTGCGGCTCGACGCCGAGGGCGACGGCCATGCGCGCCCGGTTTTCAAGCACCGAGCTTACATCGTCGCGGGACCCCGTGCCGCCGTTCAGGCTCGCGTAAATGCCCTCCGAGACGCCGCCCTTGCGCGTGAAGAACGCATGATGCACGCCGGGCGATGCCAATATCTCGGAGTGCAGCGCGTGTTCTATCGCCTCAGACATCAGGCACCTCACGCACGAAGCCGGGCAGCGGCGCGGTTGCGCGCGGAACAATCGCCAGCACCTTGAACAAAGCGCCCATGCCCAGTGATTTCGCCCCGCCGGGGCCCACGAACGTCTGCGCCGTGACGAGTCGCTCGAACGCCTGATCGATGGCGCGCGCCTGTTCCAGCGTCGCCTTGCCTTTGAGCGCGGTCGCCCGCTGCTCGATGCCGAGCCGCATCAGAAACTCGCCCTGCGTCACCGGGCCCTGCACATCCGCACCCGCAGCCAGCGCGGAGCGCGTGAGTGCGGCGAAATCGACATGAGCCGTCAGGTCCGCCTCGCCCGGTTCGCCCAGCGGATCCACGGAACGATGGTTCTTCAGCGCCTGCAAGGTCTCCCCGAGACCGGTCTCGACATGGCCGTAGTCGATGACCAGCGCGGCGCACCCCTGGCTGGCAATGCGTTGCGCGATGACGCTTATGATCTGGTGCGAGATGGGACTGAGTTCGAGCACGCTGCCGTCAGGTGCTTCCGCCATGAGATGGTGCTCGGGCTCGCTCGACACGCCAAAGCCGAGCGCACCCGTTTCCGTCAACCCGACGAGGCGCGGGCACCAGCCACGCGGCGTCTTCACGTAATGACGCACAGGCATTGCATCGAAGAACTCGTTGGCAATGAAGATGGATGGCCCCGCGGGCACATCCTCGATCGCCGTGTGCCACGTCACCGGCACCCCGGCGCGCGCGAGAGAACGGCGCTGTGCCTCCGTGAGAACGGGGCTCGTCTCGACGAGATGTACATCCAGGGCCGCGAAAAAGGCCGGTGAACCACGCGCCGCCCGCAACGCATCGGCCATCAGCGTCCCGCGTCCAGGACCGAGTTCGACGAGCGCCACGCGCTCAGGCGAACCCAGCGCCGCCCAGGCTTCCGCCGCCCAGAGCCCAACCAGCTCGCCGAACATCTGCGACACCTCGGGCGCGGTCACGAAATCGCCCGAAGGACCGAAGGGATCGCGCGTCATGTAATAGCCGAACTCCGGATGACCGAGCGCGACCGCCATGAAGGTCTCGACCGGCAACGGACCGTCGATCGCGATGGACTCGCGCAAAATCTTGCCAAGCTTGCTCATGCCAGCAGCTCCCTGCGCGCACGATATGCGTAGAGGATGAAGCCGAACCCCGCCAGGACCAGCGGTACCGAAAGGATCATGCCCATGGTCGCGCCCCCGAACAGAAAGCCGAGCTGCGCATCAGGCTCACGAAAGAATTCGCAGGCGATGCGCGCGAGGCCATAGCCCGTGGCGAAAAGTCCGGTGACGAGACCCGGGCGGCGCAATGCACCCATGCGCACCGCGATCTGCAACACGATCAGCAGCACAAGACCTTCCAGCGCGGCCTCGTAGAGCTGGCTCGGATGGCGTGGAAACGGCCCTGCTTCGGGGAAAACCATCGCCCAGGCCACGTCGGTCGGGCGTCCCCAAAGCTCCGGCTTGATGAAATTGGCGATGCGCCCAAGCAGGATGCCAAGCGGCGTCACGGCCGCGCAGACGTCGGCCACGGACAGGACGGGAACCACGTGACGCCTTGCGAAAAGCCAGATTCCAAGGCTGGCGCCCGCCAGGCCGCCGTGAAAGGACATGCCGCCCTTCCACACCGCCGGGATCTCCAGCGGATTGGCGAGGAAGTATTCGGGATTGTAGAAGAGCACATACCCGATGCGACCGCCCAGCACGACGCCCAGCGCCGCATAGACGAGAAGGTCGTCGAGGCTGGCGACGCTCGGCCGGAGCCGCGCCCCCCAAAATCTGTCCTGCGCGACGATGCGGCGCGCCAGCCACCAGCCGAGCACGAGACCAGCAATATAGGCGAGCGCATACCAGCGGATCGGCAGCGGCCCGATCTGGATGAGCACCGGATCGATAACCGGATAAGGCATGACGAAGATCGGCATAGGCTCCTTCCAAAATCAGAACCCGAAGGTGATGCGACGGGCGCGCGCCAGCGTCAAGGCGAGGCGTGGCCGCGCCCCGCTCGAGCCCGGACTTGCACCGCCGCGCTGGAAAGCCCATGTCAATGCAGGTCCTGGCCATGCCTGCGACTGCCCTGCCCTGCTGATGCGAGATGCTAGCGATGCCCCAGACCCGTAGCCCCTTCCTCGACAACATGGCTCGCCTGGCCACCGACGCGGCGGGCCTCGCCCAAGGCGTGCGGCGCGAAGCAGAGACGCTCGCGCGCACACAGATCGAACGCCTCCTCTCGACCATGGACGTGGTCACCCGCGAGGAGTTCGAGGCGGTGCGCGACATGGCCATTCTCGCCCGGGACGAAAACGAACGCCTCGCCGCGCGCATCGCAGCCCTTGAAACGAAGCTCGCAGCAACCGACACCACTGTTGCAGCAAAGTCGGACAACGATCCTTCGATCTGACGCATTGCCTCGAAATGGGTGATGCGCGGCGAAATGACTCGGGGTCCCATGGCTTTGGCCTGTGGACACATCGTCGGGCGCGATAGACGCGAGGGCGCGAATCTTGGACCGTGCAAGCCGTTGGACGTCGAGGTTAGACGTTCGGCCGCATCTGCGTATATTCGGTTAGCGAGTTGATTCGCTGGGGTGTTCGGGTTCATCCCGAAACAGGCGGAAAGACGGTGTCCGCCCCGCATGACGCAAAGTGCACGTCCAGAGTCACACCGCGTTCAGCCCTTCGTTTCCGAGGCTTAAGCCTATGTCCGTCATGCAACTCGAGCTCGAACGCGCCGAACATCCCGTGGATGTCGTCGAGCGCATCGCATCGAGTAACGAATGGTGTTTCGACCGCGAGGACGACGACGAGATCTCGATCTCCGTCGCCGGCGGCTGGACCGATTACCATGTCGCCTTCACCTGGCTGCCCAACGTCGAGGCCCTGCACGTCGCCTGTGCCTTCGATGTGAAAGTGTCGGAACGCCGACGCGCCGAGATCCTGAGCCTTGTGTCGCTCATCAACGAACAGCTCTGGGTCGGCCATTTCGGCCTCTGGGAATCCGAGAACGTGGTGATCTTCCGCCACGCAATCGTGCTGGCGGGCGGCGCCGAGCCGAATGCGCAGCAGTGTGAAGCCGTCCTGAAGGCTGCAATTACCGCCTGCGAGCGCTATTATCAGTCTTTCCAGTTCGTCCTCTGGGCGGGCAAGACGGCGCGTGAAGCGCTGGAAACTGCCATGTTCGAAACGATTGGCCGGGCCTGATGAACGCAGCCGAGACCGCCCTTCCCGCATCCCTGGTCCTGGTCGGAGCAGGCCGCATGGGCGCAGCCATGATGACGGGGTGGCTCGGCATGGGCCTGTCGGGCGCGTCCATGACCGTTCTCGACCCAGTTCCACAGGATGAGCTGGTGGCCGCTTGCAAGTATCGCGGCATCGCCCTCAACCCTCCGGCTGAGAGCATCGAGCCACCCGAAGTCCTCGTACTCGCCATCAAGCCGCAGATGCTGGATGCCGCTGCCTCGACCCTGGCGAAACTCGTCGGCCCCAGCACGCTCGTGCTCTCGATCCTGGCCGGCAAGCGCATCGCCGATCTCGCCACCCGCCTTCCGGGAGCGTCTGCAATCGTGCGTGCCATGCCCAACACGCCCGCCGCCATCCGGCGCGGCATCAGCGGCGTCGCTGCAAACGCAGCCGTGTCCCAGCGTCAGCGAGATCTGGCGCAAGCCCTGCTCGGCGCGGTCGGCCGGGTCGAATGGCTCCACGACGAAAGCCTCATCGACGCCGTAACCGCCGTCTCCGGCTCCGGCCCCGCCTATGTCTTCTATCTCACGGAATGCCTGGCCCGTGCGGGCGAGGCAGCGGGTCTGCCTGCTGACCTCTCCCTGCGGCTCGCACGCGCCACGGTCGAGGGCTCGGGGGAACTGATGCATCGTTCACCCGAACTGACGCCATCCACCCTGCGCGAAAACGTCACCTCTCCAGGCGGCACGACAGCCGCCGCTCTGGAAGTCCTGATGGCGGGCGATGGCCTCGAACCGTTGATGCGCGGCGCCATCGCCGCGGCTCTCCGCCGCGCCGGTGAGCTTTCCGGCTGAGGTGGCTTGGACGACGGCTTCGTGAGGACTAGATAAGTCCACGACCGTCATTCAGGAGGCCGCCATGTCGACCCAGAACTCAACGCCCGATCCGCTCGCCGCCGATCCCCTGAAGGCGGCCGTGGAAGCGGAAGCCGTGATGGATGCCGGCACCCCGCAGGAGCCGCAGCCCGCCGTGACAAACGCCGCTGGGTCAAAGCCTCCGAAGGACAAGCGCGCGGCGATCATCGCCGCCCTCATGGACTTGGCAGCGGAGCGCCGCTGGGAAGACATCTCCATGACCGATGTCGCGACGAGCGCCGGCCTGACCCTCTCCGATTTTCGCGACTTCTTCCCCTCGAAGGGCGCGATCCTCGCCGCCTTCTCCCGCATGATCGACAAGATCGTGCTCGACGGCACGACGGGCGACCTCGCGGCTGAACCCGCGAAGGAGCGGCTGTTCGACGTGCTAATGCGCCGCCTCGATGCCATGGCGCCCTATCGCGAAGGCCTGCAAGGCGTCATGGAATGGGCGCGGCGCGACCCCATCTCGGCAGCTGCCCTCAATCAGGTCGCGCTCAACTCGATGCGTTTCATGCTGGAAGCGGCGGACATTTCCGCGGAAGGCCCTGTCGGCACGATCAAGATGCAGGGACTCGTGCTCGCCTGGGCGCGTGTGCTGGACGTCTGGTTCCGCGACGACGACCCCGCCTACGCGCGCACCATGGCAGCGCTCGACCGCGAATTGACGCGCGGCGAGAAGCTTGTGGCCCGAGCCGAGGACGTGAATCGCCTGACGGCTCCCTTGCGGTCCATCGCCAGCGCCTTCTTTAGCCAGAATCGGCGCCGTGAAGAGCCGCGCACGCGCGAACGCTGGAGCGACATCGACGGCGATCCCGACGAGCGTCGCGCTCACACGCTCTGATCCCTAGACGGGAACGCGCACGGTCGCGCGCAACCCACCCATGGGGCTCGTAGCCAGCTGGATATCGCCGCCGTGCGAGCGCGCGATGTCTCGCGCGATGGCCAGGCCGAGGCCCGTACCGAAACCTTCTTCGAGCGTGCGGGCCTCGTCGCGGCGATAGAACGGGCGGAACACGTCTTCGCGTTCCTCCACGGGAATGCCAGGCCCGTCGTCATCGACGTGGATCGTCAGGAAGCGAGCATCGCGCGTAGCCGCGATAGCGATGCGATCACCATAGCGTTGCGCGTTCGAGACAAGGTTGCTGAGACAGCGCTTGAACGCATCGGCTCGCAGAATAACGTTTGTTTCGCCGGCCACTTCAATCTGCGTTGCGTGGCCATGTCGCTCGGCGTCGCTCTTCAGTTCCTCGAGCAGGCCGCGCATGTCGGTCAGGGATGCGGCCTCGCCCGCATCGCCACGCGCGAAGGCCAGATAGGCCTCCAGCATGCGCTGCATTTCCTCGATGTCCTTCTGCAT
>JAQGKD010000002.1 GCA_028290285.1 Hyphomicrobiales bacterium | reverse complement strand
TGATGAGCGGAGATAAATTACGTGCAATGGGATGGAAACCTTATATCGACCTGAGGCACGGAATCGATGCAACCTACGCGTGGTTCCTGGCGCAGTCGGACAACCAAACCGCGCAAGTTCGGCCGTGAGCCATCTGACGCAAGGGATGCGAGACCAAGATGACGAATAAGACCGCGTTGATTACAGGTGTGACGGGCCAGGACGGAGCCTATCTGTCGGAACTGCTGCTCTCCAAGGGCTATCTCGTTCACGGCATCAAGCGCCGCTCGTCCTCCTTCAACACGGGCCGCATCGAGCATCTCTACCAGGACCCGCATGAAGCCGATCCGCGTTTCGTGCTCCACCATGGTGACATGACGGACGCGACCAACCTGATCCGCATCGTGCAGGAAACGAAGCCGGACGAGATCTACAATCTCGCCGCGCAATCGCATGTGCAGGTGAGTTTCGAAACTGCGGAATACACCGCCAATGCCGACGGCATTGGCACGCTGCGCCTGCTCGAAGCCATCCGCCTGCTCGGCCTGTCCAAGAAAACCCGGTTCTATCAGGCATCGACGTCCGAGCTGTACGGCAAGGTACAAGAGATACCGCAGAGCGAGACGACGCCGTTCTACCCGCGCTCGCCCTATGCGGCCGCGAAGCTCTACGCCTACTGGATCACGGTCAATTACCGCGAGGCCTATGGCATTCACGCGTCGAACGGCATCCTGTTCAACCACGAGAGCCCCATTCGCGGCGAGACCTTCGTGACGCGCAAGATCACGCGCGCTGTGGCCGCCATCCATCGCGGCAAGCAGGAAAAACTCTATCTCGGCAACCTCGATGCACGCCGCGACTGGGGCCATGCGCGCGAATTCGTCGAAGGCATGTGGTTGATGCTTCAGCAGGATGAACCCGGCGACTATGTGCTCGCGACGGGCGAATGTCATTCCGTGCGCGATTTCGTCGACGCCGCCTTCGCAGAAATCGGCACCACGATTGCATGGAGCGGCGAAGGCGTGGAGGAAAAGGGCACCTGCAAGGCGACCGGACGCGTGCTCGTCGAAATCGATCCGCGTTATTTCCGCCCGACGGATGTCGAGCTTCTGATCGGCGATCCCTCCAAGGCGAAGTGTGTGCTCGGATGGAGCGCTCGCATGCACTTCGCCGATCTCGTCGCCGAAATGGTGTGCGAGGATGTGGCGGCGCTGACGCGTCAGGCGTCCGACGAAAGTTCTGGGGGGCGTGAGGAACTGCGCAGCTCTCGCCGGGAGTGATCGGGCGGGGAGGTCGGCTTGGCTGACGCATCGCGGGTCGCCCGACGCGCCGGCTTTCGTGTGTTGCATGCCCCGCGCAAAGCCGGCAGAAGAGCCGCAATAGGACGCGCGTCCCAACAGGAGCGCCCGAGGCCCCCAGCAAGGACCAGGATGATGAGCTCAGGCCAGCGCATGATCGTCTCCCGCGGCGCCGGCTCTCAGGGGTCGCCTTTGCGCGAGCGGGCACTGAACTTAACTCATGACGAGATCCGAGTCGACAATTTGTTGACGTGCACCCGCCGCACCGACGAGCATCGGATCGGCAGGATTCGCGTGCTGATGCGTCGCGGCGTGACCCTTCCGCTCTCCGTGGAGGTCGACGTGGTGGCCTCGTGACCCGGATCATTTTCGTCAACCGCTATTTCGCGCCCGATCATTCCGCCACCAGCCAGATCCTCACCGATCTCGCCACGGATCTGTCTGCGCGCGGGCGCGACGTCCATGTGATCACGGGTGACGAGACCTATGGTGGGGATGCGCGGCTTTCAAGCTTCGAATGCATTGCGGGGGTTCATGTGCACCGTGTGTCTTCGGGCGGGCTCGGACGCACGTCCCTGACCCGGCGCGCCGCGGATTATCTCGTGCTCTATGCGGCCATGTACGGGGCCGCGAAAAAACTCCTTCGGCCCGGAGACATTCTGGTCGCTAAGACGGATCCGCCGCTTCTGTCAATTCCGATGAGCCGCGCCGCAAAGCAACAACGCGCCCGTCTCGTGAACTGGCTGCAGGACCTTTACCCGGAGGTCGCCGGCGCATTGAACGTGCCGATGGCCAAGGGCGGGCTTGGCCGCGCCCTGGCGCGCCTGCGCGACCGCTCCCTCCAAGCGGCGGATACAAACGTCGTCATCGGTGAACGCATGGGCGAGCGGCTCCTGGCGCGCGGGATCCCGCCGAGCCGCGTGACGATGATTCCGAACTGGGCGAACGACGCGGAGATCGAGCCGATGGTACCGCACGACAACATCCTGCGCGCCGCCTGGGGACTGACGGACAAATTCGTGCTCGGCTATTCCGGCAACCTCGGCCGAGCGCATGAATGCGAGACGTTGCTTGCGGCCGCGGGCCTGCTTCACGGGCGGCCGGACATCGCGTTCCTGTTCATCGGCGGCGGGCACCACGTTGAGCAATTGCGCGCCCAGGCGGCCATGCGCGGCCTGTCCGACAGATTTCACTTCCGTCCCTATCAGGATCGCAGGCAGCTCAAATTGTCGCTCGGCGTCGCTGACGCGCACTGGCTCTCGCTCCGTCCGGAACTTGAGGGATTGATTGTCCCGAGCAAGTTTTATGGCATCGCGGCCGCGGGCCGTCCGCTGATCAGCGTGACATCGCCGTCAGGAGAGATCGCGCGGCTGGTCACCCGCTTTGCATGTGGCTTCGTCGCCGCGCCCGGCGACGCGGCGCAACTGGCGAAACACATCCTGAATCTGGCCGATGATCCGGTCGAGCGGATGGCGATGGGCGCTCGCGCGCGTCAGATGCTGTTGAGTCATTACACCAAACGTCACGCCCTGGCGCAGTGGAGTGCGCTGTTCGAGACTTTGCTGAGCCGGCGTCCGACGCGCGAGCATGACCAAGTCGGCGACGGATGACGAGGTGTCCTGTGGACAACATTCGGTGTAATTTCGCACCACAAACTCATTTTTCGCTAGATTGCCTCGTTGTTCATTGTGGCCGTCTGAGTGGGCCGCTCTCATTAGGCTTCTAAGAATAGCGAAGCGCCCGGCGGCTTCAGCGGGCACTCCAAGCCAAGACCTCGGCAAATCAGGTGGGCATGTGACGCGTATCCCGTCTTCTCTTGTGCGTCTCTCTTACCGGTTTCATCTGTCGGACTTTATCGCCGGCGCCGTGGCGCCGGGATTGGCCGTCCAGCTGCGTGAGTTGCGGTATTTTGCCCGCCATGATCTCGAAGGAATCATCGTCTACACGGCCGTTGCTACGGGCGCGACCGTCTTTGCACTGCTCTATTTTCAGGTCGGTCAAATCCTGTCCCGGTTTCTATCCACGACAGACATCATTCGCATTTTGAAAGCGGCTGCCGGGGCAGCCTTGATCACCGCGGGCATTGTGTTCAGCCTCATGCGCCTGGACGGCATTCCGCGCTCCGGCGATCCACTTCATCCTGCTCTCGGCGCTACTGATCGGAAGCCGCGCGCTGATGGCTGAGCGTTATCGCCGATATGACGCCGGCCCGCGGGCTGCGAGCGAGCCCGGCGAGAATGTCGTCGTGGTCGGCGCGACGCGCATGGCCTGGTACTATATCCGCATGCTGGGCTGCCTGCCGGAGCCGCGGCAGCGGGTCGTCGCTCTGGTCGACGACGATCGGCGCTACCATGGCCGCTCCATCAGCGGGCATATGGTTGCCGGCTCGGTCAGCCAACTCGAGGCGCTGGTCACCGAATATGCGACGCACGGCATTCCGGTGCACCGCATCGTCATCACCGATGCGCGTCTCGATGCGCGTGCCCTAACGCTGCGGGCCCTGGAAGATATCTGCGCGAGACGAGGGATCGCGCTCGAATGCATGACGCAGCTGTTTCACGCCGGGGGCCGTAGATCTGCCGACGACAGCGCCCAAGGCTCAGCTTTACTGGCGCGTTCGGCGCGCGCTGGACATTGTCGTGTCCACCGCGCTCATGGTCGTGCTGGCACCTCTGTTTGCGCTTGTGGCCTTGGTTGTGGCGCTCGATGTCGGCGTGCCGACGCTGTTCTGGCAGGAGCGGGTCGGCCGCTACGGCCGGCGGATCGCCGTGCACAAGTTCCGGACCTTCAAGGCCCCTGTGGACCGCCGCGGGCATGTCCTGCCCGACGCTTCCCGGCTCTCGCGGGCGGGGCGTTTCCTGCGCGCCACTCGTCTCGACGAGCTGCCGCAATTGTACGATATTTTATGTGGTGAAATGTCGCTCATTGGCACCCGCCCCCTGTTGCCGGTCGACCAGCCGCTCGACTCCGCCATCAGGCTGCAGGCCCTGCCGGGGCTGACGGGATGGGCGCAGGTCCATGGCGGCAAGCTGGTGACAGCCGAAGAAAAGAATGCGCTCGACGAGTGGTATATAGCTCATGTCTCGCCGCGCGTTGACCTGCACATCATCTGGCGGGACGATTTTGGCGCCATTTCGAGGTGATCGCCGCAAGGAAAAAGCGGTGCTGCAGGCTCTGGGATTCCAGGTTCAGCAAGGGCGGAAGCCGGGTGACCCTGACACTGGCCAGCTCCCCCTCCCGACGCCGGGCGCGCCAGCGAGCAGCCGCGCATCCGAGCAATTGGCCAGCGACTTTCTTTGACCCAAACGCAAACTTCGGCTCGTGCGTCGAAGTATCCGGAAAATCCCATAGAATTGAAAGCGATACCGCACGGCGACGCAAGCGCCAGCCGCGACCCTCGAACGGGGAGCGTGCATCGCTACGAGGTGACGGAGCCCATGTTTCACGGGCGCGCCTTCAGAATGCCTAAGGCCATAAAAATGATGAATAGCCTCCAGAAGATGAGATCCCGGGTACCCGCGCGTACGGCCCGAGTGAAGCCGAGTATCTCTCGGTCAGGAGGTTTCTCTTGGCGGCGAGGCGGCTTGGACAAGCCGGCCTCAACAACGGCAACGCCATGCTGAAGCCTGCGCGCAATCCAACGGAGGGCCGTGGAACTCGCAGGTGGATGCGAACTGGTGGGGTCAGGAGGATGCGGAGGAGGCGCAGGTTCACCTGACAACGCACCACCGACGCACGCGCATGTTGCGCGGTCGATAAATCGAGCCCGCGTGGTGGGACCCGGACGCCCGCACGAGCCCGGCCTGCCCCACCAGTGAAAGGCCAAAAAGCTCCCTGCATGGCGATGGGCGCCCCCTGGCTGCGGCGGCACATGCCATATCGGCCAGGGCGCGGTCGCGGCCGGAAGGACCTGCACTGATTCTCAGGGGAATGGCGCCTGTGTCATTCGGCTGATTTGCTTGTTGACAGACGCTTCCCACTAGAGTTCCGCTCCGGGCCGGGCACCGGTCCGCGCGGAGCTTCTTGGAAACGTGACGAGAAGAATGACACGACCGGAGGTGCGGGTGTTGATCGTACCGCAGGTCGGCCAAGCCGTCGTAAGAGGCTCTCCGATTTGGACGACCCGTCGGAAGAAAAGGACCTCGATGAGCTCTATGGACGATGGGACGGGGGCGGTGCCGTTCCACAAGTACGATTGCCACGGAGACAAGCCGTTCGAACAAATGCAAGGAAAAGGCGCCGCCCACATCCTCCGACAGACAGAGCGTCCGCATGCGCGCGCCGCGCCTTACAGCACGGAAGGCCGCAGCAAGCGGAATCCGGGAGGTCACCAAGGAATGCTTCGAGCGGTCGGAACGCGAGCTGCCAACGTTCGCGGTAATACGGCGGAATTCGGTTGGTTACTCCGCGCGCCAGTATGCCGCAGGCGGCACTGACGGTGGCATATTTAGCCTGCTCAACCCGTCCAGGTCGCAATCCGATAAAACCATATTGTACCGGGTTTTCGAGTTTTGTCAACCAATCTTAAGTGTCTGAAAGCAAAGGGAAATGGCCAACCAGCATGCCGGCGGAACGTCGGGAACGCTTTCAAACGGGTGTAAAAACGTCATAGTCGTTAGGTCCAAAAACCATCGCCGATACAAGCCGTTACAGTGGCGTTACCTGCGCCCGGGAAGCAACAACACGCGGGCCGGCCAGCCGAGCCGCTTGCGCGGCGACGATGCCTTCGATACGTCTTTGGAGGTCGGAAAGGCCGACAGCCGCACCTTCGCGGCAAATCGAATAGGACAGAAAAATGAGCAGCAGGGCATAAAGAAAAGCGGCCCACCCGAGCTTTCGCCAAAAAGCTCATCGCAGGCCGCCCTTTATCCTCATACGCCGGGTTTTGGGACCCAACACCTACATCCCAAAATTTAGCTGAATGCGCTGACGAGTCAAGCATTGATAAGCCGCGCCTCTGCTCAGTCCGAACGGAGACTGAGAATGAACAAGTATACGCCTGCTGACGCACAGTCTGACCCGGTAGAATGTTCGATCGACACGAATGACGGGACGCCTGCCGCCCATGAAAGCGAGCCCACAGCGCACGCCCGCTTTATGCGCGAGGCGCAGGAACGAGAGGCGCGTGAGCAGCGCGAGGAGGCGGAACGGCTGGAGAAGCAGCTGCCGCCCCTCCTTGGGCTCGAGGCGCTCCGCAATCTTCAATACCAGCTGGGGATGGAGCTGATCGTGCAGCGTACGCACACCTGCCGGATGAACTTTCTGAACGCCACGCTCGCCGAAGCTTGTGACGCGAAGGAAGTTGAGTTGCATGCGGCTGCGGTCACGGCGATCCGCGACGTCTGTGTCAAGATGATACAGAAACGCAACGAAATCTTAGCCATCCAGCAGCAGCTAGATCTCGAGAAACAGCCGCGCACGTCCACGAAGCGGGGGCGCTGAGATGGCCTATTTCTCCCTCCCTCTTGTCCTGCCCAAGTGGCCCTATGTCGAGTTCCCGGCCCATCGATTGGGCGACATTCTTAACGCCGCGGCCAATGCCATAGCCCGGCGGGCGCAAGTCCCGTTGGGGCTTGCCGGACAGTCCGTCCTCGTAGCCGCTGCGCTGGCTGTCCAGGGTCACGTCGATGCCGACGTCCCACAATTAGGCCCCAACCCGACCAGCCTGAACGCGATCAGCCTGGTGGCCTCAACGGACGGCAAAGGTCAGGCGGACAAGTTGGCCATGGCAGCGTTCCGCAAGTTTGAGGGGGAACTGGCCGACAAACACGCACTGGAAATGGCCAATTACAAGGACTCACACAAGGTGTGGAAGGTCGAGGAAGCCCGCGTCCTCGGCGATAAAAAGTTGTCGAGAGACGGGCGAATGGCCGCACTGAAGGCGATCGGCGCTGAGCCTGTCAGGCCGTTGGAATGGGTAATCCTGCACGACACAGCCACCATCGAAGGGTTGCAGCTCAATTTTCAGCACTCTCGCCTGTCGCTAGGGTTGGTGCCAACTGATGGCGCCTACTTCACCGCTGGATATGCCATGAATCCGGAGCGGCTGCTCAACACTGCCGCCTATCTGTCGTTGCTTTGGGATGGCGCCCGCGCGCGCAAGTTGCTGCTCGCCGGTGTTCAGAACAATGAGGGCGTTCGCCTCAGCTCCCACATCATGCTGCAGCCCGGAATTGGCGCGTCGATGGTCGGCAACAGGGAGTTGAACGAACAGGGCCTGCTTTCACGCTTTCTTGTCATCGAGCCCGACGGTCTCGCCGGCACGCGCCTCACGCGAGACCCTGATCCGCAGGATGACGCCTTGCTGAAGGTTTATCACGACAGGCTCTACGCGATCCTGTGTGAAGAGCTGCCCATGAAGCCGGGGCCTCGGCGAATGCTCGACCCAAGTCTCCTGCCCATGTCAGGTGATGCCTATGCGGTTTGGCGCTCCTATCGCGACCACATCGAGAGAAAGATTGGCCCGGGCGGGTACTACCGTCAGGTGCGCGCGGTTGCAGGACGCTCGGCGCAGATGGCGGCACGCTTCGCCGGCATCATCACCGCAATGGGCGAGCCGTCGGACCAAAGGGTTTTGCAGGCAACGGAGATTTTGGCCGACGTCATGAGTGACGCCGTCGCGTTGGCCGAATGGTACCTCGAGGAGGCCCTGCGCCTGGCGAGCGCGGTGCCGCCGAGCCCCACGGCGACCCAGGCGGACGAAGTGCTCTTGTGGCTGACTACGAAGTGGAGAGGGACGGGGGATATCGAATTGCGCATGCTGCGGGCGAACATCACGCCCGTCCGCCTGCGCGACGCGGTGACGTTGCGCGCGGCGCTGTTCTGCCTCGTCAAATCGGGCGAGCTGGAACAAGTCGAGCAAAGCGGGCGCGGCGCGCGATGGCGTCTGCCCACCAGCCGTCCACCCGTCTTTGTCGACGAGGATGCCTGACGGCGATCGGCAGTCGCAACACCCGCGACATCCGGCAAATTCAATGGGGTAAGCTGCAACAATGAGACAATACACGTGCAACATCCGGCCGCCGCAGCGTAAGGCCAAAGCGGCGTGTGTTGCAAGTGGCGCGCCCCGAATGCGGCACCGCAAGTGCTTGTTTTCGGCGGGTGTTGCAGAGGTTGCACTGTTGCACGCCGGAAAGGAGCCGATTCGCAACGAAGACAGCGACGTCAAGGCCGAAGTCGCGCTGGGAAACTGAACTGGCTGAATCACCTAGCGCCCGTTTGATTCAGATTATCGATTGGAAGCAAAGGCGGTGATGACGGAGATTAACCAAACGTGGCGACCCGGCCCGTTTCCCAGCGCGACGCCCGGCGTCCATCAATCCGGCCGCACCACCACGATGGTGTCGCCGAGGTCGAAGCCAGGCGCGGACGCAGGCCCGTGCTCGTCTTCTTATCTGGCGGGGGCTGCGATGAAATCGGCGACCGTGCCGGT
>JAQGKD010000041.1 GCA_028290285.1 Hyphomicrobiales bacterium | reverse complement strand
AGCTCCTTTGGTCCCAAGGCTCCCGCCTATGTCATCCATGCATGTCGAACTCGAACGCACCGAACATCCGGTCGATGTGGTCGAGCGAATTGCCTCCGTCAACGATTGGCGTTTCGACCGCGAAGACGATGACGAGATTTCGATATCGGTCGGCGGCGGCTGGACCGATTATCATGTCGCCTTCACCTGGCTGCCGAACGTCGAGTCCCTGCACGTCGCGTGCGCCTTCGATGTGAAGATCGCCGAGCGCCGCAGGGCGGAAGTGCACGCGCTGGTGTCGCTCATCAACGAGCAGCTCTGGGTCGGCCATTTCGGCCTTTGGGAATCGGAAAACGTGGTCATCTTCCGCCACGCGATCATCCTGTCGGGCGGCGCCGAACCGACGCCGCAGCAATGCGAAGCTGTGCTGAAAGCAGCCGTTACGGCCTGCGAGCGTTATTATCAATCGTTCCAGTTCGTGATGTGGGCGGGCAAGACCGCGCGTGAGGCGCTCGAGTCCGCCATGTTCGAGACCGTCGGCGAAGCCTGATGTCGCAAACCGCAAAGGCTCTTCCCGCGTCGCTCACTCTGGTCGGCGCGGGACGAATGGGATCAGCCATGCTGTCGGGCTGGCTCGCCATGGGCCTGCGCGGCGACGCCATCACCATTCTCGAACCTGCGCCTTACGCCGAACTCGCGGCGCTCTGCGCGGCCAACGGCATCGCGCTCAACCCGCCGGCTGACAAGCTGACCGCGGCGGAAGTTCTCATCCTCGCGGTAAAACCGCAGATGCTGGACAGCGCGGCGACATCGCTTGGCGCGCTCACGGGGCCGGGCACGCTGGTTATTTCCATTCTCGCGGGCAAGCGCATCGCGGATATCGCCGCCCGCCTGCCGGCCGCTGGCGCGATCGTACGCGCCATGCCCAACACGCCCGCCGCCATCGGGCGCGGGATCACCGGCGTCGCCGCCAGCGAGACCGTGACGCCCCGCCAGCGCGACATGACCGATGCGCTGCTCGGCGCGGTGGGCGCGGTCGAATGGCTCGACAGCGAAAGCCTGATCGACGCGGTCACCGCCGTCTCGGGCTCCGGGCCCGCTTACATTTTCTACCTCACGGAATGTCTGGCCAAGGCCGGTGAAGCCGCAGGGCTGCCGGCCGATCTCAGCCTCCGTCTGGCGCGCGCCACTGTTGAGGGCTCCGGCGAACTGATGCGGCAATCGCCAGAGCTCGCGCCCTCCAAGCTTCGCGAAAATGTCACCTCGCCGGGCGGCACCACGGCGGCTGCTCTCGCGGTGCTCATGGGCGCGCAAGGGCTTGACCCGTTGATGCGAGAGGCTGTCGCGAGCGCGCTGCGGCGTGCAGGCGAATTGTCCGGCTGACGCCACTCCGCGACCTCGCGCCCCTTGGATGTGCCGCCGCCCCGGCCTAGATAGGTTGGTGAGACCTGTTAGGGTCAAACGACACGAGGGCGCCGCCATGGCCGATTTGAACGAACAGCCGGATCCACTGAAGTCCGACCCGCTGAAGGCGGCCGCCGAAGCAGAAGCCGCGCTTGGCGCGCCCGATCGCGCGGATCTGGGGCCAGACCGGCCGGAGCATCCGAAATCCGCCCCCAAGGACAAGCGCGCGGCCATCGTCGAGGCGCTGATGACGCTGGCGGCCGAGCGCCGCTGGGAAGAGATTTCAATCTCCGACGTCGCGGCCGAGGCCCACGTCACACTGTCTGACTTCCGCGACGCCTTCCCTTCAAAGGGCGCGGTGCTCGGCGCCTATTCGCGCATGATCGACAAGCAGGTGCTGGACGGCACGACCAACGACCTAATGGCCGAACCTGCCAAAGAGCGCCTGTTCGACGTGCTCATGCGCCGGCTCGACGCGATGGCGCCGCGCCGCGAGGCTCTGCGCGCCATCGTCGAATGGGCGAAACGCGATCCGGTCTCGGCAGCCGCGCTCAATCAGGTCGCGCTGAATTCCATGCGCTTCATGCTGGAAGCCGCCGACATTTCCTCCGAGGGCGCGGTCGGCGCGGTGAAGCTGCAGGGCCTCGTGCTCGCGTGGATGCGCATCCTGGATGTCTGGTTCGATGACGATGATCCAGCCTATGCGCGCACCATGGCGGCGCTCGATCGCGAATTGACGCGTGGCGAAACGCTTGTTGCCCGCGTCGAGGACGTCAACCGCCTCGCCGCCCCGCTGCGCACTCTGGCGCGCGCCTTGTTCAACCGAACCCGCGCGCGCCGCCCTTCGCGCTCCAGCAGCGGCTGGGACGATGAAGGCCCGCTCGACCCGGAAGAACGCCGCACGCATACGATGTAACTCGTCGAACCGTCATGGCGAGGAGCGCAGCGACGCGGCAATCCATCTGACGGCAGCCGCCAGACGAACTTAAACCGGCACCCGCACCGTGGCGCGCAATCCGCCGAGCGGGCTTTGCCCGAGCTGGATGTCGCCGCCGTGCGAGCGTGCGATGTCGCGGGCGATCGCCAGCCCGAGCCCCGTGCCGAAACCTTCCTCCAGCGTGCGCGCCTCGTCGCGCTGGTAGAAGGGGCGGAACACATCCTCGCGCTCGCCCGCTGGAATGCCCGGCCCGTCATCATCCACATGCACGGTGAGAAAACGCTTGTCGCAAGACGCGCTGATCTCGATCCTGTGGCCATAACGCAGCGCGTTTGACACCAGGTTTCCCAGGCACCTTTTGAAAGCGTCAGGCCGCACGATCACCGTGCTCTCGCCCGAGACTTCGATCTGCGCAGGATGTCCCTGCCGCTCGGAATCCGCTTTCAATTCTTCGAGCAGCGCCCGCATGTCGGTGGGCGCCGCCGCTTCGCCCGCATCGCCGCGCGCGAAGGCGAGATAGGCCTCCAGCATGCGCTGCATTTCCTCGATGTCCTTCTGCATCGCCTCGAATTCGGGTCCTTCGCCGAGCAGCGCCAGCGACAGCTTGAAGCGTGTGAGGATCGTGCGCAGATCGTGACTGACGCCGTTCAGCATCGCCGTGCGCTGTTCCATGGCACGTTCGATGCGCCGCTTCATCTCCATGAAGGCATAGCCGGCCTGCCGCACTTCGCGCGCGCCATGGGGCCGCCATTCGGTGTCGCGGCCCTTGCCGAAATCCTGCGCAGCACCTGCAAGCCGCAGGATCGGCCGGATCTGGTTGCGCAGGAAAGCGATGGATACGGCGAGCAGGACCAGCGACGTGCCGACCATCCAGACAAGGAAGATATGCGAATTCGACGCATAGGCCGCGTTTCGATTGGCAACGACACGCATCACCGCATTGTCCAGCTGGATGCGGATTTCAACGAGGCTGGAGCGACCGACCGTGTCGATCCAGAACGGCCGCTTGATCTGCGTGGAGATCTCGCGCGACAGCGCTTGGTCGAGAATGGAGAAGAACGGCTTGGGGAGCGCCGGCGGCAAAGGCTCCTTCGGCAGGAATTCCACGTCGAGACCCAGACGCTCAGTGGCAACCTTCTGGATGAGCCTGACATTCTCGGGCAGCGGATTGGCGCGATAGAGATCGGAAACGCTCGCAATATCCTGCACGACGGCCTGCGAGAGCCGGAATGTCACCAACTGCCAGTGCCGCTCCATGAAGAAATAAGCGATCGCCGATTGCAGAACGACCATCGGCACGATGACGATGAGCAGCGACCGTGCATAAAGACCCTTCGGCATGTAGTCGGCGAGACGGCGCGTCAGATCGCGCCAGATCGCGCGAGGTCGTTCAAAATAGGCCGGAAAGAATGACAGGCTCATGAGCGGTCCCGGTTCGCGTTCATCGGTCCAGCATCAGGCGATAGCCGGCGCCCCGCGCGGTTTGCAGGTGAAGCGGATTGGTCGGGTCGGTCTCGATCTTGCGGCGCAACCGATTGATCTGCACATCGACGGTACGCTCGTTGTTCGCGCCCCCCTCGCCCGCCAGGGTCTCGCGCGAGACGGGCTCTCCGGCAGCGTTTGACAGAAGGCGCAGCATGAAGCGCTCGCGGTCCGTCAGCCGGATGATCTCGTCGGCCTGACGCAATTCGCCCCGTTCGAGATTGAAGGAGAACACGCCGAATCGCACGCTCGCCACGCTGCTGACGACGACAGCCTCCGGCCGCGCCGTCATGCGCCGCAGGATCGAGGCGATGCGCAGCGACAATTCCTTGGGCTCGAAGGGCTTGGCGAGGTAATCGTCCACCCCCGTCTCCAGCCCGCGCACCCGGTCCTGGGTGTCGGTCCGAGCGGTCAGCATGAGGATCGGCACGTCGGATTCCTCACGATAGGAACTGGCGAACTCAAAACCGTTCTCGCCCGGCATCATCACATCGAGAATAATCAGGTCGAAAGAAAGGCTCCGCAGCCGCGCGCGCGCCTCCAGCGCATTGCCGGCGGTGGTCACGCGATAGCCCTGCCCGCTGAGATAGCGCGAGAGCAGCGCGCGGATGCGCCGGTCATCGTCCACGACGAGCAGATGCGGCGCGTCGTCGGCAGGCGGAATGCTGGTGCCCGGACCAGCGGCCATATCCGTCATTTCGAAGGCTCCTGCCCGGCCGTATTGGCCCCGCTGCCGCTCTGCCAGACAAGGCCGGCCACCTTCTCGCGTTCGGATGGATCGATCATCGCGAGCAGAAAATCAATGGCACCCGACCGGGATCCATCAGGCAATTCGCTCAGTGCCCGGGCGAAACGGTGGCTTTGCAGCTCCGACAGTTCGAGCGCCAGCCGCCGTCCCTCCGGCGTGAGATACAGGAGCCGCTGGCGCCGGTCGCTCACCCCCGGACGAGCCTCGACATAGCCCTCGTCCAGCAGTTCCTTCAGGACGCGGTTGAGGCTCTGCTTGGTGATGCCCAATATATCAAGGAGTTCTGCGATCATGAGACCAGGATGGCGCAGGACGAAGTGCAGCACCCGGTGATGCGCGCGGCCAAACGTAAGGCTCTCCAGCAGCCGGTCGGGATCGGCGACGAAGTCGCGATAGGCGAAGAAGAACAGTTCGATCAGGTCGAACATGGGCGCTGGCCCCGCCTCGGGTATCGTCGGATGCTTGCGGGAATCGGGCTTTGCCTGGAGCGCCTGATCCATCAAAAAATCCCTTTTATGTCAGCCATATTGACATATTTCAGGTTGGTTGTTAGTCGTCAAGGCCCGCGCTTTGACCAAGAAGATCGCGAGTTGGGCAGCCGTTCCCGACATCGCCGCCCGCCTCCCGCGGACGCCGGCTGCCGCCCTAGGAGCCTGATAATGTCAGTTCTGCCTTTCGACCAGCGTGACGGATTCATCTGGATGAACGGCGCTCTCGTGCCGTGGCGTGACGCGAAGCTGCACGTACTGTCGCATGGGCTGCATTACGCCTCCACCGTCTTTGAAGGTGAGCGCGCCTACAACGGCGAGATCTTCAAAAGCACGGCACATTCCGAACGCTTCCGCCGCTCGGCAGAATTCCTGGACTTCGAAATCCCCTACTCCGTGACCGAACTCGACGCTGCCAAGCGCCTGACCGTCGAAAAGAACGGCCTGACGAACTGCTACGTGCGCCCGGTCGCCTGGCGCGGCAGCGAAATGATGGCCGTCGCCGCCCAGAACGCGACCATCAATGTCGCCATCGCGGTCTGGGATTGGCCCAGCATGTTCGACACCAACGAGAAGATGAAGGGCATCCGCCTCGACATCGCCGACTATCGCCGCCCCGACCCGTTGACAGCCCCCTGCCAGTCCAAGGCGGCGGGCCTCTACATGATCTGCACGATCTCCAAGCACCGCGCCGAGCGCAAGGGCTGCGCAGACGCGCTGATGCTCGACTGGCAAGGCCGCGTCGCCGAATGCACCGGCGCCAACGTGTTCTTCACGAAGGACGGCGTGATCCACACCCCAATCGCAGATTGCTTCCTCGATGGCATCACCCGCAACACGGTGATCGACCTCGCAAAGCGCCGCGGCATCGAAGTGGTGCAGCGCCGGATCATGCCGGAGGAGCTGGCGGGCTTCGACGAATGCTTCCTCTGCGGCACGGGGGCGGAAGTGACGCCTGTGTCGGAAGCCGGCCCGTACAAGTTCACACCGGGCAAGATCTCGCGCACGCTGATCGAGGATTACACGGCTGAGGTGAACAAGAAGCAGGCGGCCTGACCTTGCAGGAAGCCATCCAGCAGGATCGGTTTGGATGAGGCCACGTATTCCTTCTCCCGGTGGGAGAAGGTGCCTGCAGCGCAGGCGGATGAGGGGTTACCGCTTCTCAGAACAGAGGCCGTAACCCCTCATCAGTCGGCTCCGCCGACAGCTTCTCCCGCCGGGAGAAGCGGGCCGCGTTGGTTTCCTGCACCGACCCCGCAACCGCAGAGAAGCCCCCTAAGCCGGCTTGTTCCAGCGCTCGAGCGCTTCCTCGTCGGCATCCTTGCCCGCGACCCACCCGCCCGATGTTCCATCGGCGAGCTTCTGGCGCTTCCAGAACGGCGCCTGGGTCTTCAGGAAATCCATCAGGAACTCGGCAGCGCAGAACGCCTCGCTTCGATGCCAGGCTGAAACCGCCACCATCACGATGCGCTCGCCCGGCGGGATCTTTCCGTAGCGGTGGACGATGACGATGCCCTGCACGGGCCAGCGCTCCTTCGCCTGGGCTGCGATTCGCGCCAATTCCTGCTCGGCCATCCCCGGGTAATGCTCGAGCTCCAGCGCATCGAGCAACCCGCCCTCATCGCGGCAGAGGCCGGTGAACGTCACGATGGCGCCCACGTCCTTGCGCCCCCTCGTCAGGACGGCAGCCTCTATTGAGGGGTCGAAGTCCTCGGCCTGAACGCGAATCGTGACCATCAGCCACCTGTCATCGGCGGGAAGAACGCGATCTCGCGTGCTCCTTTTATGGGCGCATTGTGCTTGACGTGGGTCTGGTCGATGGCGACGCGGATCACCTTCGGGTTTTCAAAGGCATGGGCATACTGCTCGCCTCGACGCGTCAGCCAGAGCATCAGATCCTCGACATTGGCGACGGAGGCCGGCGGCGAGATCTCTTCGTCGCTGCGCCCGATCCGCTCGCGGACCCAGGCGAAATAGATGGCTTTCATGTTTCCTACCCGTCGCTGACGTGCTTCAGCCCCGACCTCATATAGTCCCAACCTGTGTAGAGCGTCAGGAGGGCGGCGGTCCAGAGCAGCACGAGACCGATCGTCACGGTCCCGGGTAGAACGTCTTCGCCCGCCGGACCGGCAATCAAAAAACCGAGAGCCACGAGCTGCATGGTCGTCTTGTACTTGGCGACACGCGTCACCGGCACGGACACGCGCAGCTCGGCCAGGTATTCCCGCAGGCCGGAAACCAGGATCTCCCGGCACAGGATCACGATGGCCGCCCACATGGACCAGCTCGCAATCGTGTGGTCGGCGACCAGCACCAGCAGGCAGGCAGCAACCAGCAGCTTGTCGGCGATCGGATCGAGCATTCGTCCGAGCGAGGATTGCTGCGACCATGCGCGCGCCAGGTAGCCGTCAAAGAAATCGGTTATGGCGGCCAGCGCAAACACACCGAGCGCGATCCAGCGCACCCAGTGAAGTTCAGGCCAGAACAGCAGCCCCGCGACGACCGGTACCGCCGCGAGCCGTCCATAGGTGAGAATATTCGGCAGGCTCCAGGTGCGCCGCCGTTCAAGTGAACTCATAGCCATCCGCAGGAGGGAAACAGCCCCGGCGCCCTCACGTCAATAGCGACATGCGAACGAAGCCGTGATGAATCGCGCTATCCGCCCTTTTCGTGGAAAAAGTCATAGACGAGACGGGCCGTTGCCTCATTGATGCCCGCCACCTTCTCGAGATCGGCGAGCCCAGCCCGCGAGATGGCCTTCGCGGTCCCGAAGGCATGCAACAGCGCCCGCTTGCGCGCCGGGCCGATTCCCCCGATCTCGTCGAGCGGCGATTTGGTGAATTCCTTCTTGCGGCGTGCGCGATGGGTACCGATCGCGAAGCGATGCGCCTCGTCGCGCAGCCTTTGCACAAAATAAAGCGCGGGATCGCGCGGCGCGAGCTTGAAGGGCTCGCGACCGGGCAGGAAGAACGTCTCGCGCCCGGCATTCCGGTCCGGGCCCTTGGCTATGGACGCGACATCCACGCCCTCGATGTTCAGCTCCGCGAGAATCCGCCGCGCGGCCTCGAATTGCCCGCGTCCGCCATCGATCAGGATGAGGTCTGGCCGGGAGGGAAAGCTGCCGCTGTCTTCCGCATCTTCCGCTTTCGCCTCGGCACCGGCCGGCAGCGCAGCCCCCTCCTCCTTCACGAGGCGCGAAAAGCGCCGGTGCAGCACCTCGCGCATCATCCCGTAATCGTCGCCGGGGGTCAGCTCCTCGGACTTGATGTTGAAGGTCCGATAATGGCTCTTCATGAAGCCCTGCGGCCCAGCCACCACCATGGCGCCCACCGCATTCGTGCCCATAATGTGCGAATTGTCGTAGATTTCGACACGCCGCAGCTTGCGTTGCAGGCCAAAACCCGCTGCCAATGCCTCCAGCAGTTTCTGCTGCGCCGAGGTCTCGGAAAGTCTCCGGCCGATGGCCTCGCGGGCATTTGTGGCCGCGTGTTCCACCAATTCGCGACGCTCGCCGCGCTGGGGCACGGACACCTCGACACGGCGTCCGGCGCGCGCCGAGAGGGCATCCTCCAGCAATGCCCGGTTCTCGACATCGTGCGACAGCAGGACGAGCCGCGCCGGCGGCTTTTCCGCATAGAATTGCGCGAGGAAAGCGTCGAGCACCTCCGCCTCGCCCAGACTGCGGTCGGCGCGCGGGAAATAGGCGCGGTTCCCCCAGTTCTGGAAGGTCCGGAAGAAAAAGACCTCGATGACGAATTGCCCAGCCTGCTCGACGACGGCAAAGACATCCGCCTCCTCGACAGTCTTGGGATTGATGCCCTGCTCCCCCTGAATGGCGGACAACGCCGCTATGCGATCGCGCAGCCGCGCCGCGCGCTCGAATTCCAGCGCCTCGGCCGCGTCCGTCATCTCATGCGCAAGCCGCTCCCGCACGGCGCGGCTCTTGCCTGAGAGGAAGTCGCGAGCTTCCTCGACCAGTGCCGCATAATCGGTGTGCGAAATTTCACCCGTGCAGGGCGCGGAGCAGCGCTTGATCTGATGCAGCAAACAGGGCCGCGTGCGGTTCTCATAATAAGAATCGGTGCAGGAGCGCAGCAGGAAGGCCCGCTGCAACGCGTTGAGCGTGCGATTGACCGCCCAGACGCTGGCGAAAGGCCCGAAATAATCGCCCTTCCTGCTGCGCGCCCCGCGATGCTTCGTCAGTTGCGGCGAGACGTGATCGCCGGTCACGAGAATGTAGGGGAATGACTTGTCGTCGCGCATCAACACGTTGAAGCGCGGCTTCATCTGCTTGATGTAGTTCGTCTCGAGCAGCAGCGCCTCGGTCTCGGTCGCAGTCGACACGAAGACCATCGAGGCCGTCATCGCAATCATGCGGGCAATGCGCGCATTATGACCTGCGGCGCGGGCATAGCTCGCGATGCGCTTCTTGACGCTCTTCGCCTTGCCCACATAGAGAACTTCGCCATCGACCGCGATCATGCGGTAGACGCCGGGCCCGCCGGGCGCATCACGCAGGTAGCCGCGAATGACCGCGGCGCCGCGCCGCACGGACGCGGGCGCGGCCTCCTCGTCGAAGCCGAGATCGACGCCGGAGAAATGCTCCGCGTCTTCCTCGTCCAGCTCCACCGTGTCCTCGGCCGCCCCCTCCTGCGGCAAGGGTTCACCCGGCAAAATCTCCTCTGGCGGGGTCTCGGAATCGGGGCTTTGCGGAGGACGGCTCATGGGCGACATCTAGGCCCTGCGACGCGGATTTGAAAGCCCCCGGGGTCCCTCTGGAGGCCATCCCGCCGCCGCGCGACGAGGGGTCGGCTAAAAAGAGACTCAACAGATGATTCCCAGCAAACGGGCGTTGTCATCACAGCGCCATGTTGTTCGCCTCGCCCAACGCTGCTAAGACGCCCGCATCAAGGGTGAGTTGACGGTCTGGCGCTGGAAGCTATTCCGGGTGCCCCGTGAACGGTGAGGGTTGGCGTATGAGCGAGATCAAACTTCTGGCGGGCAATTCCAACAGAGCGCTGACCGAGTCGATCGCCGCCTACCTCGGGGTTCCCCTCACCAAATGCCAGGTCCGGCGGTTCGCGGACATGGAGATCTTCGTCGAGATCCAGGAGAACGTCCGCGGTCTCGACACCTTCATCATCCAGTCGACGTCGTTCCCCGCCAACGACCACCTGATGGAACTGCTGATCATGACCGATGCGCTGCGCCGCGCCTCGGCCCGCCGTATCACTGCCGTCGTCCCCTATTTCGGCTACGCGCGTCAGGATCGTAAACCCGCTCCCCGCGCGCCGATTTCGGCGAAGCTGGTCGCCAACCTCATCACCCGCGCCGGCTGCGACCGCGTGCTGACGGTGGATCTCCACGCCGGTCAGATCCAGGGCTTCTTCGATATTCCCACCGACAACCTTTACAGCGCCCCGGTCATCGTGCGCGACATCAAGGAACGGCTCGACCTCAACAACGTGATGGTCGTGTCGCCCGACGTGGGCGGCGTGGTTCGCGCCCGCGCACTGGCCAAGCGCATCGATGCGCCGCTCTCCATCGTCGACAAGCGCCGCGAGCGCGCCGGCGAATCCGAAGTCATGAACATCATCGGCGACGTCAGCGGCAAAAGCTGCATCCTGGTCGATGACATCGTGGATTCCGGCGGCACGCTCTGCAACGCCGCCGAGGCCCTGCTCGCCAAGGGTGCGCGCGAGGTCTACGCCTACATCACCCACGGCGTTCTCTCGGGCGGCGCTGTCGCCCGCATTTCGTCCTCGAAGCTGAAGGAACTGGTGCTCACCGATTCCATCCAGCCGACCGAAGCCGTGCGCGTCGCCAAGAACATCCGCGTCATCTCGATCGCTCCCCTGCTCGGCGAGGCCATCGCCCGCACCGCCAAGGAAGAGAGCGTCTCCAGCCTGTTCGACTGAGGACGCCCGGGGTTTGCCCAAAGGAGGCGCAAATCCCGTTGCCGTCCTTGCGAGCGGAGGGAAGCAATTTACTACGGTCTTGCGGCTCCTGGATTGCAGCATCGCTTCGCTCCTCGCAAGGACGATGGCCGACCAGAAACGGTAGGGAGCGGGCCTCCAAGTTGCCACTCCGGCCCTTTTCCTCTATACGCGCCCTGCGCCCGCCAGACACCCTTGGAGGCACGGGCGCATTCTGATCATTTTATGAAGGACCAAAACGATGGCAGCGATCAAGTCACTCGCGGCCACGGTCCGCAGCGGGGCAGGCAAGGGGGCCGCCCGCAGCGTACGCCGTGAAGGCCGTGTACCAGGTGTTATTTATGGCGGTAACGTTGCCGCCGAGTCGATTTCGCTCGATTACCGCGAACTCAACAAGCTGATCTACGCAGGCCACTTCCTGACCACGATCTTCGAACTCGAGATCGACGGCCGCAAGGAGCGCGTCATTCCGCGCGACTACCAGCTCGACGTCGTGCGCGACACGCCCCTGCATGTCGACTTCCTGCGCCTTCGTCCGGGTTCGCGCCTGCGCGTCGACGTGCCCGTGCACTTCATCAACCAGGAAATCTGCCCCGGCATCAAGAAGGGCGGCGCGCTCAACATCGTGCGTCACTCCATCGAGATGCGCGTGCCGGCCGATCAGATCCCGGATGCACTGACCGCCGATCTGTCGACGCTCGACATCGCCGAATCCCTGCACATCTCGGCGGTGCAGATCCCCGAGGGCTGCAAGCCGACGATCACCGATCGCGACTTCACCATCGCGACGATCACGCCGCCGGCCCGCAGCGAAGAGACCCCTGCCGCCGCTGCTGCTCCGGCCGCCGCTGGCAAGGCTGCCGCCAAGCCGGCTGCGAAGCCCGCCGCCAAGAAGTAATCCGGTCCGCCGGTTGCTTTAAGACAATCCCGCCCGCGCCATCTCGCGCGGGCGGCTCTGCTTCCGGGGGCCCTCATGCTTCTCTTCGTCGGGCTCGGCAATCCGGGCCGGCAATATGCCGGCAATCGCCACAACATCGGCTTCATGGCCGTCGAGGCCATCGCGCGCGCGCATGGCTTTCCCGTCGCACGCCCAAAGTTCCAGGGCCTCGCGACCGAGGGAACGATAGGCGGCGAACGCGTGATACTGCTCGCGCCCCAGACCTACATGAACGAATCCGGCCGCTCGGTGGCGGAGGCCGCGCGCTTCTACAAGATCGAGCTGCGCGACATCGTCGTTTTCCACGACGAGCTCGACCTGCCCCCCGCGAAACTGCGCGTCAAGACGGGGGGCGGCAACGCCGGCCACAACGGGCTGCGCTCGATCACCGCCCATATGGGCAATGATTACCGCCGCGTGCGGCTGGGCATCGGCCACCCCGGCGACAAGGCGCTGGTGCATGGCTATGTGCTGAACGATTTCGCCAAGACCGAGATGAAATGGGTCGACGCGCTCTGCGACGCCATTGCCCGCAACGCCCCGCTCATCGCCAGGGCTGAGGATTCAGCCTTCCAGAACAGCATCCATCTCGCGATGGACGCTGCCGGGTTCGGGAACGAGAAGTAGCTGGGGGCTGGCTGCGACATGACAGCTCACCAGCTTTCAGAATCGCGTCCGCCTTGCGATGGATGCCGCCGCGTTCGGGAATGAGAACAAGCTTGCTAAGCTCCGGGCAGCCAGATCTTGAACACAACGGAAATCGCGAAATAGACCGCGAATATCGAGGCGAAGGCAGTGGCCTTCCAGCCCTTCAGTTCCTCTATTTTGCCTGACGCCCAGACACAAAGAGTTACAAGAACAAACATTTCCACATATCTCTGCCAGGCAAAAGGCTGGACCGACAGAGCGGCCGTGTAAGTCACGAACGCAGGCCATTCAATCGAGAATCTGGAATCGAAAACGGTGCTGCAGAGACCATCGGCAAGGGTGAAGAGACCGACGGTTACAAGCACTATCGAGACGATCCTGTAGCCGGACAAGATTGAGTCTTCGAGCCTGCTGATCGACCATATGACAGAAAAGAATCGGCCGGCATCTTCGTCGAAGCCGAGGTCCACGCTGGCAACGATGATCAATGCCGCGAAGAATGATGCGACCGCGGTAAGCAGATGGCGATTGGTAAGGAACCGGCTGGAAGAGCAGAGCAGAATGAACGGCGGCGCAAACAGCCCAAGCAATTCGATGTTATGCACGATGAGTGCAACATTGATCGTGTGTGCTTTATATTGTGCAAAGTTCGGATGTACCAGACCGCCCCATGTTAGATAGAAGGGTATAAAAACCAGCGCAGGGAGGCCTATCGTGCCGGCTAGCACGAGCAGACGGCCTGCGGAAAGCCAGTGGACACGCTCTTTCAAGTTTCCCAGCGATGCAAGGGCAAAACTTGCAGCAACGGGCAAAAACACTTGCCGGGTTAGAACGAGAAGTGAGCAGAAAGAGGCAAAGCCAAACGCTCGCAAGAGACGGTCTGAAACCGACACGCTGATGAGAAGCAGACCAAAATAGAATATAAAGGCCACCGCTTCCGTCACGAGATAAATAGACGGCAAAATGAAGTACGAAGACGAAAAAACTGAAAGCACGCAAAGCGCCCCGCACAGCAAGCTGCCTGAGCGCATCGATGTCAATACGAACAGGCAGACGAGCGCCGTCGAAGCCGCGGTCGCCGACACCGCATTGATAAACAGATCGCCCTGCCTCAGTTCCTGAATGCCGAACAGGGTTGCCATCTTGGCGTAAACGAGATGCGACAAGGGTGTCGTGGCACTCGTTGAATCATATGATAGCTTGAAGCCGTCACGTATGAAGCTGTTGACCTGCGGTAAATGGTAACCGTCTTGATCGGCCGCAGCCCAGCCTCCATTTTTCGAAATGTGCCCAAGCAGCAGCGAAACGACGAACGCAAGCAGAAAAACTGCCACTCCGGCCATGATCATTCGCGAATGATTGGATTGCACTCTGTTTCCGGCGTTCACTGGATGTCTCCCGCTATGACTTCGCCGCAAGTCAAGGCAACGAGCCCGCGCTGACGCAGCCCAGGATGAGGACGAGGCAGATCTGGCTGACTCGATCGCTGACGGCAAATATGACCGGATCGTCATGCATCCAGCCCCTGTGCGCGATGATCACCGTGCGACTGATCCAATAAAGGAGCACTAGGCAAACGCCCCACAATGCGAAGGGACGAGGATAGAGGGCAGTCACGGCAGGTGAATTCGCGTAAAGCGCCATGACGAGCACCGAAAGGTAACCGGCAGCGATAGCCATCCCGGTCACGATCGGAAGGTCATCGACCTGATAGCCTCGTCCGGCCGCTTTCGTCTCCCCGCTTGCTTGCCCATCCACGAGTTCCCCCTGTCGCTTCACGGCTGCGAGCGCAAAGAAGAAAAAGATGGAAAACGCCAGAAGCCACACAGAGAGCGTGATACCCGTGGCCACGCCACCCGCAAAGATCCGCAAGGTGTAGAGGCCCGCGAGAGCGCAAATGTCGATCATCAGTTTTCGCTTCAGCGAGAACGAATACAGTGTCGTGACAGCGAAATAAGCGAATAGGACGAGCGCGAACGAACCGCTGATGCTGAACCCGACCAGAAAGCCAGGCAAAAGCAGCAAGGCCGCCATCCAGCGCCCTTGGCGAGGAGACAGCGCGCCAGAGGCGAAGGGTCTGTTGCGTTTTCTCGGATGCGCCCGGTCTGCATCCAGATCCGCGAGATCATTGATGACATAGACGCTTGACGCGACAAGGCTGAAGGCGACGAAAGCAAGAAAGGACTGGACCGCCGCTTCGGTGGTCAATCGGTGACCTGCGAACATTGGCACGAAAACAAGAACGTTCTTGAGCCATTGATGCGGACGCAACGCCCTCACGAACGGAGCACTTGTAAGTTCCAATGACTTGTCTTCCCAAAGAAGCAATCAGCAATACAAAGTAATGAAAATCGATTGTTTGCTGCTGGCTGGCCTGAAATCGGGTTCGTCAAAACACATTAGAAAAAGTCCGAGCGTTCTCTCTTCGGGGGGATCCTCCAAACGAGGACCCCACAGAAGCACGTAGCACTCGATGCCAAGTTACCGACGAAGCCTGAAGGAAACCTGAAGCTTTACGTTTGACGATACTCGTCGCATGAGCGCGGCGGCGTCCATCCGCAACGGATGCCGCACCCGGTCAGGCTCAGGCCGCCATCCCACAGCACTTCTTGTACTTCTTCCCGCTGCCGCACGGGCACGGGTCGTTGCGCTCTGGCTGCTTGCCCTTGACGATGGTCTTGCCCTTGGGCTTCCCGCCGTCGACAAAATACCATTGGCCATTCTCAGGGCTGGCCCGGAACGTCGACCGCTCATGATGCGACTCACGGGCCCCGGCCCGGCTGAAATGCGCCACGAATTCAACGATGCCGGTCAGGTCGCCCGCCTTGCCGTCCACCGTGTCGACGATGTCGAGCCCATGCCACTTCGATTCGCGCGACCAGGCGTCGAGCGAGGCGCGGTCCATGTCGCCGCGCGCTTCGGGCGCAACGGTCTCGACCAGATAGTCGATGGCGCCGACCGCGAAGGCGCTGTAGCGCGAGCGCATCAGGGCTTCGGCCGTTGGCGCCTTGGCGCGGCCTTCGATGAATGGCTGGCAGCATTCGGCATACGAAAGCTGGGCGGCGGCCGTCTGGCGGCAGGGGCAAATGGTCAGGTCCATGCGCGCACATAGCCTACCGGGAGCGGAATCGGCAAGAGGCCAGTGCCCCTCCCCGCCATGATCCTTGCCTTTTTGCGTCCCGCGCTCCATACGACAGGCCAATCCGGCGACAAGCCCCACCCCCAAAACATCGGACGTGCCATGGGTTTCAAATGTGGCATCGTCGGCCTGCCCAATGTCGGCAAGTCGACCCTCTTCAACGCCCTGACGCAGACCGCTGCGGCACAGGCTGCGAACTATCCCTTCTGCACCATCGAACCGAACGTCGGTGACGTGGCGGTTCCGGACGTGCGGCTGGAGAAGCTCGCCTCCATCGCAGGCTCGAAGGAGATAATCCCGACGCGGCTGACCTTCGTCGATATCGCAGGCCTCGTGCGCGGCGCCAGCAAGGGCGAGGGCCTGGGCAATCAGTTCCTGGCCAACATCCGCGAATGCGACGCCATCGCCCATGTGGTGCGCTGCTTCGAGGATTCCGACATCACCCATGTCGAAGGCAAGATCGACCCGGTCAACGATATCGAGACCATCGAGACCGAGCTGATGCTGGCCGATCTCGACAGCCTCGAGAAGCGCGTTGTCGCCACCGAGAAGAAGGCCAAGGGCGGCGACAAGGACGCGAAGGAACTCTTCGACCTCATGAGCCGCTGCCTCGTGCTCCTGCGCGAGGGCAAGCCCGCCCGCCTGGTGAGCGTGTCCGCCGACGAGCGCAAGACCTTCGAGGGCCTCGGCCTCCTGTCCTCCAAGCCCGTGCTCTACGTCTGCAACGTCGAGGAAGCCGCTGCCGACAAGGGCAATGATTTCTCAGCCCAGGTCATGGCTCGCGCGAAGGAAGAAGGCGCCGTCGCCGTCGTCGTCTCTGCCAAGATCGAGAGCGAGATCGCCGTCCTGCCGCTCGCCGATCAGAAGGACTATCTGGAGGCCGTGGGCCTCGAGGAGCCGGGCCTCAACCGCGTGATTCGCGCCGGCTACCAGCTGCTCCATCTCGTGACCTACTTCACAGTGGGTCCGAAAGAGGCCCGCGCCTGGACAATCGAAAAGGGCACGAAGGGCCCGGCGGCTGCCGGCGTCATTCACACCGACTTCGAAAAAGGCTTCATCCGCGCCGAGACGATCGCCTACGACGATTACGTGACCTGCAACGGTGAAGCGGGCGCGCGCGAGGCTGGAAAATTCCGGCTGGAAGGCAAGGAATATGTCGTGCAGGATGGCGATTGCCTGCATTTCCGCTTCGCCAACTGACCACGCGAACGACGATGGGATCGGTGCCACGCATGAATTCCACGCTGCAGTGCTTCGAAGATTTTCCGGTAGGCCGCGTTCTCGAATACGGCGCCTACGACGTCACGAAGGAGGAGATCGTCGCCTTCGCGACGGCCTTCGACCCGCAGCCGTTCCATCTCGATGAGGAAGCCGGCGCGCGCTCCATGCTTGGCGGGCTCGCGGCATCCGGATGGCATACCTGCGCCATTCTCATGCGCCTCTCCTGCGACGGGTTTCTCCATCGAGCCGACGGGCGCGGGGCGCCGGGGGTCTCGGAGGTGAAATGGCTGAAGCCGGTTCGTCCCGGAGACATGCTCGGCGTTCGCGCGGAAGTGCTCAGCGCCCGCGTCTCGCAATCGCGTCCCAGCATTGGCCTGCTCGAATTCCGCTTCGACCTGCATGATCTGCAGGGCGTCGTCCTCATGAGCCAGACGAATTTTGTCATGATGGGCCGTCGCGGCCATCAGCACGAAGTCACGAAATTGGCGATGCCCCCCGAAGACGCGCCCGTCCACGCTGCGCCGCAGCCCGAAGTCATTCCGCACTGGGCGCAGATCGAGATCGGCAAGCGCATTGTCCTCGGATCCAAGACGTTTTCTGCCGACGAGATCATCGCCTTCGCGCAGCTCTACGATCCGCAGCCCTTCCACACCGACCCCGAAGCATCGAAAACAGGCCCATTCGGCGCACTCGCCGCATCCGGTTGGCATACGGCGGCCGCATGGATGCGCGCCATGGTCGATGCGAGGCACCGCAGCGATGCGACGGCGCTCGCACGCGGCGAAAAGCCTGTTGCTGGCGGCCCCTCCCCGGGCTTCGTCAACCTGAAGTGGATGAAGCCGGTCTATGCAGGCGACACGATCACCTTCGATTCGACGCCACTCGAAAAGCGCATCACCTCCCGTCCCGGCTGGGGCCTGATGCGCAGCCGCAACGCAGGCGTGAACCAGTACGGCGTGCAGGTTTACGAATTCGAGAGCAACGCCTTCTGGAAGATCGAGGCTTAGCCGTTCTTTTCACAAGGAAAGGCGGAGCGCGCCACCATTCCAGCCCTCAAGGCCCGTCGAAACCAACCAGCGTCCGCACGGGCACGCCCAGCGCCTCGATCTTCTTCGCGCCGCCAAGATCAGGCAGATCGATCACAAAACAGGCCGCCACCACATCGGCGCCGATTTGCTGCAGCAATTGCACGGCCGCGGCCGCCGTGCCGCCCGTCGCGATCAGGTCGTCGATCAGGATGACGCGCTCGCCCTCATGCACCGCGTCCGAATGCATCTCCATCTCGTCCACGCCATATTCGAGCGAATAGGCCACCGACACGGTCGTATGCGGCAGCTTGCCCTTCTTGCGGATGGGCACGAAGCCCGCCGACAATTGATGTGCGACAGCCCCGCCCAGGATGAATCCGCGCGCCTCGATGCCCGCCACCTTGTCGATCTTCGTGCCCGCCCACGGCTGCACGAGTTCGTCGATGGCGCGGCGAAAGGCTCGCGCATCGCCCAGCAGGGTCGTGATGTCCCGGAAGATGATCCCCGGCTTCGGGTAATCGGGAATGCTGCGGATGGAGGCGCGGAGATCGCTCTGGAAACTCATGACTGTCTTTCACTTCGAAGAGCGCTCAATGCGCGAGAACACGCCCCATGATGGCGTCCAGTTTCTGCAGCAGCGCAGGATCGCGCGACGCGGGCGGCGTGATCAGCGCAGTGTCCAGCGCACGGTCCGACCCGATGGGGCACGGCTCATGCTGGTGTGGGAAATCACGCAGCAGGCGAGCCAGCAGCACGGCTGCCTTGCCAGCATTCTCATGCACGACGTTGATGACCGACGCGACATCGACCGCGTCATGGCCGGGATGCCAACAGTCGAAATCCGTGACCATCGCGATGGTCGCATAGGAGATCTCGGCCTCGCGGGCAAGTTTCGCCTCGGGCATGGCCGTCATGCCGATGACGTCGCAACCCATGGCCTGGTAGGCGAGCGATTCCGCCAGCGAGGAAAACTGCGGGCCTTCCATGCAGACATAGGTGCCGCCGCGCACGCAGGCGATGCCCTCCGCCGCCCCGGCGGCCGCTATCCGATTCTGAAGCAGCGGTGCCACCGGATGCGCCATAGAGACATGCGCCACGCAGCCGTTGCCGAAGAACGACGTCTCGCGCGAAAAGGTGCGGTCGATGAACTGGTCGACGAGCACAAAGGTGCCGGGCGGCAGATGCTCGCGAAACGAGCCGCAGGCCGAGACCGAAATGATGTCGGTAACGCCCGCCCGCTTCATCGCGTCGATATTGGCTCGGTAATTGATGCCCGACGGCGACAGGCTATGCCCGCGTCCGTGGCGGGGCAGGAAAACCGCGCGTGTGTTGCCGATGCGGCCCGAGCGCAGCATATCCGACGGCTCGCCCCAGGGCGTCGAGATGCGCTCCTCGCGGACATCCTCCAGACCGGGCAGATCGTAGATTCCAGATCCACCGATAATCCCGACGACAGCCTTGGTCATGATCGCTCCTGATTTGAACGCGCGCAGTGTCGAGACGTCGGGGCTCGAAGGCAAGGCGCAATCGGGGCCGGCTCTCTGCCTCGTGACTTGCACTTGGGCGGAGCGTCGCGATAGTCGGCTGTGACGCGGGATATGCCCGCAGGGAGGCGATCATGCATTACGTCCGTCGCAAGGGCTGGGAAATCCCGGAGCGCGAGGCGACGCCCGAGGCGCTCTTCCTCGACCGGCGTGCGGTTCTGGGGGCTGGCATAGGCTCCATTCTCGCAGGAGCCGCGCCCGCGCTCGCTGCGGAAGACCCGGACCCGTCCGCGAGCCTCTACCCGGCCAAGCGCAACGAGGCCTTCAAGATCGACCGCGACCTGACGCCCGAAAAGCTCAACGGCCAGTACAACAACTTCTACGAGTTCGGCACGCACAAGCGCATCTTTACCGGCGTCGACACGCTGAAGATCCGCCCGTGGACCATCAAGGTCGATGGATTGGTGGAGCAAGCCCGCGAGATCGGCATCGACGACCTGCTGAAGACCATGCCGCTGGAGGAACGCCTCTACCGCCATCGCTGCGTCGAGGCCTGGTCCATGACGATCCCCTGGACCGGCTTCCCGCTGAAGGCGCTGATCGATGCCGCCCGCCCCCTGAGCTCGGCCAAATACGTGCGCTTCGAGACGTTCCTGGACCCCAAGATGGGACCGGGCCAGAAACTCAGCTGGTACCCCTGGCCCTATGTCGAGGGCTTGACCATGGCCGAGGCCACCAACGACCTGACGATGCTGGTCACTGGAGCCTATGGCAAACCGCTCGCCCGCCAGTTCGGCGCGCCGATCCGGCTGCATGTGCCGTGGAAATACGGGTTCAAATCGATAAAGTCGATCACGCGCATTTCCTTCGTGGAGGAGCAGCCCAAGAATTTCTGGCAATCGCTGCAATCCAGCGAATACGGCTTCTGGGCCAATGTGAACCCGGCCGTCGCCCATCCCCGCTGGTCGCAGGCGACAGAAGAGGTTCTGGGAACCGGTTCGCGCGTCCCGACTCTGCGCTACAATGGCTACGCAGAGCAGGTCGCAGACATCTACAAGGGCATGGAAGGGCAGAAGATCTTCTTCTGAGCGGCGCGGTCCTTCTCCCGGTGGGAGAAGGTGCCTGCAAGGCAGGCGGATGGGGGGTTACCGCTTTTCATGACAGAGATCGTAACCCCTCATCAGCCGGCTTCGCCGACAGCTTCTCCCACCGGGAGAAGCGGGGCCGCGTTGGTCAACTCACAGCCTGCCGCTCAGAAATCCCAGCGCTGCGCATTACTCACGAGAAAATCGCGAAAGACCTGAATACGTGCGACGTTCTTCAACTCCTCCGGATAGACCAGATAGCAATCGAGCTCCGGCATGTCTGCTTGCGGGAGAATGCGCACGAGCGTGGAATCCGCGCCGACGAGATAGTCGGGCAGCACGGCAATCCCGGCGCCCGCCTCGACCGCGCGGCGCAGCGCGGGAATGTTATTGCAGGTGAGCGTCGAAGGACGCGGCGTCTTCGAGATGCGCCCGGAATATTGCAGCGAATTGATATTCGTCAGGTAGTGCGCATTCGACGCGCCATAGGTGAGGATCCTGTGCCGGTCGAGATCGTCGAGCGTGCGCGGCTGTCCATAACGCTTGAGATAACCCGTCGACGCATAGGCGTGAAAATGCATCACGAACAGGCGCCGCCGGATGAGATCTGGCTGCACGGGCTCGCGCACGCGCAGCGCCACATCGGCCTCGCGCATGCCGATGTCCAGTTCCTCGTCGCTTAGAATGAGCTTCAGCTCGATGTCGGGGTAGAGTTCCAGAAACTCGCCCAGACGCGGCGTCAGCCATTCCGTGCCGACGCCGATGGTCGTGGTGATGCGCAATTCGCCGTGCGGCCGCTCTCGATTGTCCGCCAGCCGCATGCGCGTGGCGTCGAGCTTCTGGCGGACATCCTGCACCGTGCGCAGCAGCACCTCCCCCTGCTCGGTGAGGATGAGGCCGCGCGCGTGCCTGTGGAAAAGCGGGACCTGGAGATCCTGTTCGAGCGCACTGACCTGACGGCTTACGGCCGATTGGCTGAGACCGAGCGTTTCGCCCGCATGGGTGAAAGAGCCAGCCTCGGCCGCCGCATGGAAAATGCGCAGCTTGTCCCAATCCACGGATGTCTCCCCCTCAGCGCCTTCGGGCGATCTTGGGCTATTCCGCCGCCTGCCGCAAACTGTCCTCAGCCGCCAGCCAGCGCTCGGCTTCGAGCGCGGCCATGCAGCCCATGCCCGCCGCCGTCACCGCCTGCCGGTAGATGTCGTCCGTCACGTCGCCCGCAGCATAGACGCCGGGGATGTTGGTCGCCGTGGAATCGGGCGCGGTCTGGATGTAGCCGTTCGGCTTGATCTCGATCTGGCCGACGAAGAGGTCGGATGCCGGCTTGTGGCCGATGGCGACGAACACACCGTCGACGCGCCGCTCCTCGATCGCGTGCGTCTTCACGTTGCGCAGCTTCACGTGCGTCACGCCGGGCGGGTTCTGGTCACCGCAGATCTCCTCGATCGCGCTGTTCCAGACCACCTCGACCTTGGGATGCTTGAACAGCCGCTCCTGCAGGATGCGTTCGGCTTTGAAACTGTCGCGGCGATGAACCACCGTCACCTTGGAGGCGAGTTGCGCCAGGTAGAGCGCTTCCTCCACGGCCGAATTTCCGCCGCCCACCACGATCACTTCCTTGCCGCGATAGAAGAATCCGTCGCAGGTAGCGCAAGCCGAAACGCCATAGCCCTTAAACTTCTCTTCGGAGGGCATTTCGAGCCATTTGGCCTTGGCGCCGGTCGCGATCACCAGCGTATCGCAAGTCCAATGCGCGCCGCTGTCGCAGATCAGCAGGAACGGGCGCTGTCCGAGTTCGACCTTGACCACATGGTCGGAAACCATGCGCGTGCCCACATGCTCGGCCTGGGCCTTCATCTGCTCCATCAGCCAGGGACCCTGGATCGCCTCGGCGAAGCCCGGATAGTTTTCCACATCCGTCGTGATCATCAGCTGTCCACCGGGCTCGAAGCCCGAGATCATGACCGGCTCGAGCATGGCGCGGGCCGCATAGATCGCCGCCGTGTAACCGGCGGGGCCGGAGCCCACGATGATCATGCGTGCGTGCTGGGGAGCGGGTGCCGGATGGGACATGAATTTCTCTGCTGGATGCGGCGCGGGGGCGCACATGACGTGAGGGCGTGCAGCCCCCTCTGTTCTGAGCCTCTGGTATAAGAACCCCGCCCCGCCCCCGCAAGGCGGGCTCACCTTGCCGCGCACAGGATGCGGGGCCATTTAGCCGCTGGCATAAGGCCAAGAAGCGCTTGCCCGGCCTCGGAGCCCGCACTAGGGTGACGCCGCGTTTATGGGACCTGTCGTCTCGTGCAGCGGTGCAATCGCCCGCTCGGATAAGGCCTGAATCATGCTGGATACGCCCTCGGTCACCGCGGCCGACATCGCCCGCACTTTCTGCGCGAGCATCGACAACCGCGCGAGCTTCGACGAGCCCTATCGTCACTTCCTTCTGGAAAACGTGTTTCCGTCGGCGGTGATCGACGAACTCGCCACGCTGCCCTTCTCGGCGCCCACGCTAGATGGCGTGTCTGGCAAGCGCGAATTGCACAACGACCAGCGCTCTTATTTCGATGCCGAGGCGATGGTCCGTTTCCCCGTCATGCGACCGGTCGCCGAGGCTCTGCAATCGCAGCAAGTCACCGGCGCCATTCGCGCGGCCTTCGGCGCCCCCATCGACGACACCTATCTCCGCCTCGAATATGCTGTCGATACGGATGGCTTCTGGCTCGAGCCGCACACCGACCTCGGCGTGAAGAAGTTCACATGCCTGATCTATCTGCCGCAGGGCGAGGAGCAGGGCGATCTGGGAACCGATATCTTCGCCAGCAAGGAAGAGCATTGGGGCCGCTCGCCCTTCAAGCGCAACACGGCAATGATCTTCGTGCCCTCGGACACGACATGGCACGGCTTCCTGAAGCGCCCGATTCCCGGCCTGCGGAAGTCCATCATCCTGAACTACGTCACGCACGAATGGCGCGCCCGCGAGCAGCTGTCATTCCCCGACCAGACGGTCCACGCCTGACCTGCTTTCAAACGCCGCGAAATGCGCGATAGCGCCGCACGACCTGCTGCGCGATCGCATGCGTCGCATCGACGGGCGGATAAGCCCAGCTCTCATGCGCCCAGTCCGCCCGGCGTGACACCCCGATTCGCCGCGCGGCGCCGGTCGCGATGAGTTTTTCCAGAAAGCCGGTCATCTTGGGATGGCCGCCCGTCGGCTCGTACAGATGCACGGGTGCGCCGGTCGAGGCAGCTTCGCCGACCATGTTCACGCTGTCGCCCGTCACCACGATTGCCCGCGCGTGGGCCAGGATCTGTGCGTAAGGGTTTGCGCCCTCACCGTCCCAGATAAAGGCCTGGCCGGCATGCCCGGTCGCGGCCACCGCCTTGCGCAGCGCATCCATGACAGCCGGTGGAGTTCGACGCGAGGGCGTCACCATGAGCCCCTGCCCGCTCGCAAGGATTTCGCAGGCCATCGAAGCCAGCGCGGCGACGTCCTGTTCTTCGAAACGATGGCTGGCACTCGTGCCGCCGAGCACCATGGCCACGCGTTCGGGCGGCAGAGCTGCGATGCGCGGATCGGTATTTTCGCGGGCCGTCTGCAACACCCCGGGGCGCAGTGGATGCGGCGAGGTCAGCGTCACCACCACATTCGCCCCGCGCAGGCGATCATGTTCGGGCACCCAGATCAGATCCGCAGTCTTGGGGCCCGAACGAGGATCCTGCAGGAACACAGTAAAAGTCTTGCCCAGCGACGCTTTTTTCAGATGGCGCAGGTAGGGCACCGTTGTCCGTCCCGACGCGAAAACGATGTCGGGGAAAGGCCCGCGAAGCGACGCGCCCGCACGTCGGGGCGCATCGCGCGGATCGATCGGCCCGAACGGCGCCATTGCCTGGAACAGCAACCGGGGCCGCACCGCGCGCAATTCGGGATCGAGGCCCAACTCATGCGCAACACCGAGGCAGTTCACTTCGTGCCCGATCTTGCCTGAACCGAGAACCCACGCGCGCGTGCCGGCGGGAAGCGAATGTCCGAATCCATCAGTTGTCATCGGGCGTGTTTAGCCCCTGACGCCCGGACGGCCAACGTTTCATCGGCGCCCGAACCCATCAAAAGGCAGGCAGCTCACGCTTCAGCCAATAGGCCGCATGCAATCCGAGCGCGCGAACCCGGCGGAAGTCCTCCACTTCCGGAGGCAGATTGGCCGGGGTCGTCCAGGAACTGACCGGCGAGAGGATCGGTGTGACCGACACAACCCGCCCGCGCGCATCGACGACGAGCCCTTCGCTTTGCATGAAATCATTCTCGGATTCACGCGCCGCGCCGGTCGCCAGGGGAAGCGTCACGGAATAGATGCGAAAGACCAGGCGCAGGCCGCGCGGGTCCGACGGATCGATCGAATCGGCGAAGGCGGCGGCGACCGACGGCGCGACCGCTCTCTCGACCATCTGCGCATAGGTGGGATAGCCCTTGGCCACCAGAGGCGACGTGTCGATCACGACGGAGCGGAAGCGTGCGCCCCCTGCGAGGGCGGATCCCGCGGACGCGGTGAGCCCGGCGAGAAGCGCGAGACCCATGGCGGCGCGGCCAAGAACGGACTGGAACAGGCGCATCGACGAACTCCCGGGTTGCGGAGCAGGAAAGCCCCGTACCCAGGATCTAGGGTCGCATCCGCATATTGCCAAGATCACCAGCTGCGACAGGCAATTGGATGACCATAGCCAGAGCTTTACCCTATTTGAAGGCGATCTTCAGGATCTCGTAGCTCTTGCCGCCGCCCGGAGCGATCACTTCGACCGTGTCGCCGACCTTTTTGCTGATCAGCGCGCGCGCGATGGGCGAGGTGATTGAAACACGGCCACCTTTCACGTCGGCTTCGGTCTCGCCGACGATCTGATAGACCTTTTCTTCCTCGGTATCCTCGTCGATCAGCGTCACGGTGGCGCCGAACTTGACGGTATTGCCCGACAGCTTTGAGACGTCGATGACCTCGGCGCGCGACAGCTTGTCCTCGAGCTCGGCGATCCGGCCCTCGTTGTGCGACTGCGCTTCCTTGGCGGCGTGGTACTCAGCATTTTCCGAGAGATCGCCATGCGACCGCGCTTCGGCGATGGCCTGGATGATCTTCTGCCGGTCCTCCTGCTGGCGCCGCTTCAGCTCCACTTCGAGCGCCACATAGCCGGGGGCGGTCATGGGGAACCTTTCCATTTCGCGTCTCTTTCCGAATTCTGAACTGGCAGCGACGGTCTGGCTTGACCGGCCGCTTGCCAAAAAAACCCCGGGCCGCGAGGTTGAAAACCCCACGAGCCACGAGGACATATGATGCAACCGCCGCCGCCCCGAAGGCCGCAACAGTCACGCTGGGATACCCGGAGAGCTGCTAAGCCGCTCCGTCGTCAGTTGAAATAATCCTGCAGAGCGCGCACCTCGAGATCACCGCCCTTGTAGGCCTTGATTCCCTGTGATGCTGCGATCGCTCCCGCTAGAGTGGTGTAGTAAGGCACCTTATGCAAGAGGGCTGCACGCCGCAGAGAGCGGGAATCGGCCAGGGCCTGGGACCCCTCGGTGGTGTTGAACACCAGCTGCACGCCGCCGTTCTTGATGCGGTCGACCACGTGCGGCCGCCCCTCCGAGACCTTGTTGATCTTGGTCGAGGGCACGCCGGCTGCCTCCAGGAAGCGATGCGTGCCCCCTGTCGCCACGATCTTGAAGCCGAGACCGGAGAGAAGTTGCATCGTGGCCAGCGCGCGCGGCTTGTCCGAGTCGCGAACGGATACGAAGACCGTTCCCTCCGTCGGCACCTTGGTGCCGCTGCCGAGCTGGCTCTTGGCGAAGGCGACCTCGAACGAGCGGTCGAGGCCGATGACCTCGCCCGTCGAACGCATCTCCGGGCCGAGCACGGTGTCCACGCCGGGGAAGCGCGCGAATGGGAATACCGCCTCCTTCACGCCGACATGGTCGAACCCGCCCGACTTCAGGTTGAAGCTCGCGAGGCTCTCGCCCGCCATGATGCGCGACGCGATCTTGGCAATGGGCTGCCCCACGACCTTGGCCACGAAGGGCACCGTGCGCGAGGCGCGCGGGTTGACCTCGAGGACGTAGATCTCCCCGTCCTTCAGCGCAAATTGCACGTTCATCAGGCCGCCTACCTTGAGGGCCAGCGCGAGTTTGCGCGTCTGCTCCTCGAGCTTGGCCAGCATTTCGGGCGACAGGGAACGGGGCGGCAGCGAACAGGCTGAATCGCCCGAATGAATGCCGGCCTCTTCGATGTGCTCCATGATGCCGGCAACGAAGGCGTCCTTGCCGTCGCACAGGCAATCGACGTCGATCTCGACGGCGTCCGACAGGTAGCGGTCGAACAGCAGTGGGTTCGTGCCGAGCACCGTGTTGATCTGGCCGGTCTTGTCGTTGGGGTAGCGCGCCTTCACGTCGGAGGGCACCAGTCCCGGCAAGGTCCCGAGCAGGTAGTCGTCGAAGGCCGCTTGATCGTGGATGATCGCCATGGCGCGGCCGCCCAGCACATAGGACGGGCGCACGACCAGTGGCAGGCCGAGTTCGGCCGCGATGAGACGCGACTGCTCCACCGAATAGGCAATGCCGTTCTTGGGCTGCTTGAGGCCGAGCTTGTCCAGCAGACGCTTGAACCGGTCGCGATCTTCCGCGAGGTCGATCGAATCGACCGACGTGCCCAGGATCGGGATACCGGCCTGCTCCAGCGCATGGGCGAGCTTCAGCGGCGTCTGACCGCCGAACTGCACGATCACGCCTTTCAGCGTGCCCGCCTCTTGCTCCTTTGCCAGGATTTCCAGCACGTCCTCGGTCGTCAGCGGCTCGAAATAGAGCCGGTCCGACGTGTCGTAATCGGTGGAGACGGTCTCGGGGTTGCAGTTGATCATGATGGTTTCGTAACCCGCCTCGGCGAGGGCGAAACAGGCATGGCAGCAGCAATAATCGAACTCGATCCCCTGCCCGATGCGGTTTGGGCCACCTCCGAGAATGACGATCTTCTCGCGGTCCGTGGGGCGCGATTCGCACACCGGCGCGCCCGCGAAGGGCGTCTCGTACGTCGAATACATATAGGGGGTCGGCGAGGCGAATTCGGCCGCGCAGGTGTCGATGCGCTTGTAGACAGGGCGCACGTCGAGCGCATGGCGCTTGGCGCGTACCTCGGCCTCGGTTGAACCCGTCAGCGAAGCCAGCCGCAGGTCGGAGAAGCCCGCGCTCTTCAGCATGCGGAAATTCACGGAATCGCCGGGCAGGCCGTTGCGGCGCACGCGGCCCTCGAGATCGACGATCTCCTGCAACTGCTCGATGAACCAATGGTCGATCTTGCAGGCCTCGTAGATCTCGTCGTGCGACACGCCGAGCCGCAGCGCCTGCGCCACGACGAGCAGGCGGTCGGGCGTGGGCATCCCGAGCGCAGCGCGGATCACGTTGCGATCGTCGCCCTGCCCGAGTCCTTCGATCTCGATCTCGTCGACGCCCGAAAGCCCCGTCTCCAGCGAGCGCAGCGCCTTTTGCAGCGATTCGCCGAAGGTGCGCCCGATAGCCATGGCCTCGCCGACAGACTTCATGGCGGTCGTCAGCAGCGGCTCGGCGCCCGGAAATTTCTCGAAGGCGAAGCGCGGGATCTTGGTGACCACATAATCGATGGTCGGCTCGAAGGAGGCCGGCGTCGCCCCGCCCGTGATGTCGTTGGCGATTTCGTCGAGCGTGTAGCCGACGGCCAGTTTCGCGGCCACCTTGGCGATCGGGAAGCCCGTCGCCTTGGAGGCCAGCGCCGAGGAGCGCGACACGCGCGGGTTCATCTCGATGACGATCATCCGGCCGTTCTCCGGGTTGACCGCGAATTGCACGTTGGAGCCGCCCGTCTCGACGCCGATCTCGCGCAGCACCGCCAGCGAGGCGTCGCGCATGATCTGGTATTCCTTGTCTGTCAGCGTCAGCGCCGGGGCGACCGTGATGGAATCGCCTGTGTGGACCCCCATCGGATCGATGTTCTCGATGGAGCAGACGATGATGCAATTGTCCGCCTTGTCGCGGACGACCTCCATCTCGTATTCCTTCCAGCCGAGCACGCTCTCTTCGACCAGAACCTCGTTGGTCGGCGAGGCGTCGATGCCGCGCTCGATGATCTCGATATATTCCGCCTTGTTGTAGGCGATGCCGCCGCCCGTGCCGCCCATGGTGAAGGACGGGCGAATGATCGCGGGCAGGCCGATGTCGTCGAGAATGGATAGGGCCTGGCTCAGCGTCTTGATCTGGTGCGAGCGCGGGGTGTCGAGCCCGATCTTGGTCATGGCGTCGCGGAACAGCTCGCGATCCTCGGCCTTGTCGATGGCTTCGGCGGAAGCGCCGATCATCTCGATGTCGTATTTCTCGAGAATGCCCATCTTCTTGAGCGACAGGGCGCAGTTCAGCGCCGTCTGGCCGCCCATGGTGGGCAGGAGGGCGAAGCCGCCGGGAACCGCGTAGCGCTCCTTCTCGATGATCTTGGCAACGATCTCGGGCGTGATCGGCTCGACATAGGTCCGGTCGGCCATGTCGGGGTCGGTCATGATTGTGGCGGGATTGGAATTGACCAGAACGATCCGGTACCCCTCCTCGCGCAGGGCCTTGCAGGCCTGGGTGCCGGAATAATCGAACTCGCAGGCCTGCCCGATGACGATGGGGCCGGCTCCGATGATGAGGATGGTCGTGATGTCTGTGCGTTTCGGCATGTTCGTCCGCATCTGGCTTGCCGGCGAGCCACGACCCGCCGAGCGCACAAAAAAAGGCCGCGCTATCGGCCTCGAATGGCCGGAGCGCGTCCTCCGAAAACCCTATAAGGGCGTTCAGGCAGGAGCCCCGGCCCGAAAGTCGAGGCTGTCTAGCCGAAAAGTGGGGCTCTGGGAACCCCCCGCTTCAGTTCATGAGGCACAATGGGCGGCCACATGTTGAAAACCGCCGCTGCGGCCACCGAGCGCGTTGCCGCCTCATTGCACAGCGACCTCGATTGCGCCCAGGACAATCGGGGTGCCTGCGGCAAGCCCGGCCGGCGTGATCGTCACGGCTCCCGAAGGCGGGGACGACATGGTGAGGCCGCCCAGCGCGGTTATTGAGACATCGTCGACCATTCCCCCGAACATATCGCTGGTGCCCTCGGCTTTAAAAGTAAGCCAGTAGAAGCCCGCCTTCTGGATGCGAACGGGGACGCTTCGCGTAATAAAATTGGTTGAATAGGAGCAAAAATCGATTAGCTGCCCGGGGAGATGCGGATAGGTCGCATTATCGGCGCTTCCATCTGGATTGTACCAGACCGCGGCCTCATTGAGTGCGCCAGTCGGGTTCGCAGGCGATGCGAAATTCCTGTCGGCATCCATGTAAACGCCGATCGCGGCTGAACTCCCATCTTTCGTCCCCCACCACAGCGGGTAGGCATTCGAAACGGCGCTGACGAGCGGAAAATTAGCCAGGGCTGCTGTTGCTCCGCAATATACGTTCGCACCGAAAGCGGTCTGCCCCTGGGCATTGTATGCATACTGGACCTGATAGTAGCCCGGATCCAGCAGGAATCTCTTGTGAATGGTCCGGTTGCCGCCCGCGTCCAACTCAACCCCGAGACCCGTGCGGCCGTCCCAGAAATCCATCTGGTTATAAGGCGCGGTCGACCATCCGGTCGCCAAGGACGACCAGCCGTTATTGGTGCCTGACACCGTCAATTTGCCCGCGCCCGTATATGTCGCATACGCTTCGAAATTATCGCTGAACACGACGGTATTCGCCGTCCACGGAAAATTCTCCTTCGCAGTTCCGGCGCATGTATTCGCGCACATGCGGATGTCGTCGATGAGGCCGCCGACACCGTCACTCTGGCCTTCAGCCTGGAACGTCAACCAGAAGTAGCCGGGGGTGTTGATCGTGACCTTCACCGATCGCTCGACCCACTTGTGTCCGCTGGAGTTGCAAACGTCGATGAGATTATTCGATTCCGGCGTAAAGGTCGTGGGCGCCGTGTCGTTGAGCGCGACGTCGAGATAGACGCCCACGCGATTGGACTGGTAACGCGCGCCCCATTCGCTGTCGGAAGCCGTCGCCCAGGCGACATCTGCAGGTTTCGTTCCGCAGATCCAGGCCGGCGCATAGGCCCGATAATTGACGCGATCGATGAACCAGTAGCGAAGCTCATACGAACCGCGAGGGAGATAGACCTTCTTCGAAATGGCTGTATTCGCGTAACCGTCGAGCTCGGCGACATAAATGCCTTCGGGAGCAGGAAGATTTTCGTAGGCTTGGCTTTTTCCGATTTCGAGGGGTTGAGCCGCTTGCCAGTTGTGGAACTGATTGTACACTCCCCAGCCACCGCCCCAGGTTGAGTGGTCCGCCGTCTCGAAGCCTTCGTGTACGACATAGGTCGTGTCTCCGACCTCTCCGGCCAGCGGTCCGTTCGCCGCCGAAGATCCGCCGAGTGGAAGTGTCTTAATACCAACCAGGTTCATCAGTGTCGTGTTGATCTTGGACGTATAGACGACCTTCGCGCTCAGCGTGTTGCCTACCTGCGTGAGAGACACCTCGGACAAGTCATAACGGCTCGCGGGGTTGATCGTCATGACCCCGACTTCGGTAACGGTAACCGACGGGCCGAAGGCACCGGAAACCTGCGCCGCGAAGGCCTTGGTCGCCTGCGTAACCGCTGCGGACTGAACGTCGGCAAGGGGCATGGCCGGGTTGGCCGTGAGCAGGGACCGCCCGGTCGCGACAGCGGCGGCGGAGGCCGCGTGTGCTGCCATGTCGAGCGTGTTCTGTGTTGCGACCATCCGCCCATAATCGACAGCTGCGCCCACACCCACGAGCACCGGGACCAGCATGAACGCCGTCAACATGGCGACATTGCCACGACGTTCGCGTGCGAAGAGACGAATCTTCTTGGCTATGGACATGGTAACCCCGGAAAAAAACTTTGTTCGAAAAACCGGACTGAGTGTGCTGTGGCAAAAAAGGCCTGTGCCGCAGCACCCGTGTCACACTACGACGGAATTCGACAACTAATTGCTGCGACGATTGCTCTGCGAATATTAAAACACGGAAAGATATTCCTCGCAGTGCGTTCAAAAACCGGGACACCGGGCCGTATCCGCAGGATCTGCCACCGTTATGTACGACGCCGTGAAGCGAGGCGCATAAAATGCCTGCTTGACCAACCTTATGGGCGGGACGAACACAGAACCGATCAGCGGCACATAATTAAAACTGAGATCGACGACGATCAGGGCACTGGGGCCGAACAAATTCTGAGGCAGCGTCTTGCCGGTTGGCTTCACTCCCTCAGCCACGCCTGCGAGCGTCCCACAGGTGCGGCTCATGGTGCCATTCTGCGAAATCATGGTTCCCCACGTCCAGGCGACGTTGGCCGTGTATGTGCAACTGACGGTGCAGCCTGCGACAGTGGGCGTGAACACGACCTGGGTCGACTGGATTCCCATGCCGCCCCACCCTCCCAGCTCCTGGACTTCCCGGAAGACCTGTAAGACACCGACCTGATCGAAAAAAACTACGGATGTGGCTGACAGGCTCGTCCGTTGCGCGGTTAAGCCCGCGAGCGAGTCCGCGGCAGAAGCGAGGTGCCTCGAAAAACGCAAAAAACGATTGAGTTCGAAGCTTCCGAGCATCAGTATCAGCAACAATGGCAGGACCAGCGCAAATTCGACGGCGGACGTCGCGGCTTGCGCCCTCCCGAACCTCCGGATCATACGCTTCACGTCAGCACCCCGCTGCGCTGACAGGCACGCCGAACGGATCGTTCCGGAGCGCGACTGTCGATACGTAATATCTGGAGCCGTTCGCCTTGAGTGTCCCTGCCCAGATCATGGAGGCGAGTGGCACCGGATAACCCATCTGGAGGAGAACGACGTCGCCCGACCCGCCCGGGCACCATGGCAACCACCCCGGGTTGATGGCCACGACCTCCCAGGCATTCCACTGGTCAGCATTACCGTACCACGGCAGGTCTGGATTGCTGATTGTGGCGGCAGTCAGCAGGATCGAGGAGCAACTGAGCCCCGGCAGCCGTGGGCATAAAATCTGCGACTTGAACTGCTCCGCCGTCATGCTCTGCATCTGGACGGTTCCCGAGCGAATGTCGGCGGCAGCTTTTTGCAAGGAAGTGTCGAGCTCAGCGTAAATCTGGAAGTCGACCGCGACTTCCAGGACGACAAAGACGACGGCAAAGAAAGGTAGCCCGACGATCGCGAATTCGAGCGCCGCCGCGCCACGCGTGTCGCGCCTGAAATAGCCGCTGCCGGGAAACAACCTCGGAAGAGCGCGAGCAATATTCCGCTTGAAGTTCAGAAATGGCATGAGACGGAAACCGCTGTAAATCAAAGTGGACGCTGAAATTAAATCGAAGGGAATGACGGATTTCGCAATTGAACGAGTTCTAGGCTACATTCCGTAAGAAATTGTTACGCCGGTCCCCCGAGGGGAAGTTCTGAAAATTTATTGTTCTAGCGCAATTGCAAACTACTGGAATAATTGTGCTCTTCATGAAGAGATTTGAACCCGCCGATCTTCTTCGCCACCCGCCCTTCTCCAACCCTTCGTGGCTGACCGCGATCGCCTGCGCCGCGGCACTCATCAGTTGCGGCGGAGCACAGGCGCAGACCTGTTCGGCATCTGTCGGCAACGGTACGTATGGTGCCGTTGCTGTTCTCTCGGGGTCGGCCAAGACGGGCACGACCTCGATGACGGTGTCCTGCGCGGGAAAAAACAACCGTACCGTCCGCGTTTGCGTCGAGCTTCCACCGGGCACGGTGAGTGCCGGCGGACAGCGCATTATGGCGGGGTCGGGGGCATCGCTGACCCACGAGATTTTTAGCGATGCCGGAGGCGCGCAGGTCTGGGGCAGTTGGGGCCTGACCGGCGCGGCCTATGGGTCGGGCGGCGTGCAGGTAGACCTCAAGCTGGCGCCTGGCAGCGGGACGGCAAGCCAGGTCCTGACCGTCTACGACGCGATCTCCGCGTCGCAGACGACCGCCCTGCCGGGAAATTATGTTTGGACAGGGACAGCGCCGGGGCTGAGCTACACTTATCTGGACACAAGATCCTGCCCGCTGACCGGCGCCCAGCAGATCAGTGCCTCCGCATGGACATGGAGCGCCTCTGTCGCACCCAATTGCCTGATACAGGTGAGCGACGTGAATTTTGGTACCACGACCGGCCTGTCCGTGGGGGCGAACGGGGCCGGCCGGATCGACCTTTGGTGCACCCGCACGACCGCCTATATCGTCTCGCTCGACGGAGGCATGGCTCAGGCTGCCTCGCCGCTGTCACGCCTCATGTCGAAGGGGCCGACGGGCATCACCTACGGGCTCTATAGCGACGCAGCCCTGACGCAAGGCTGGGGTTGGACCGACGGCCGCGATACCTTGAGCGGCACCGGCACAGGCACCGTCCAGAGCCTGACGGTCTACGGTCGCATATCCGCGCAACAGACTCCTGAGACCGGCCTCTACTCCGACCGCGTCGTCGTCAGTCTCACATACTGAATTCCGCGCGCGGACGCTCGTGACAGACCTGTCGCGACGGGTTAGGTAACGCCCATGTCAATTACCCGGCAAATGACGACTTTCGTTTTCGTAGGACTTTTCGCGGCTGTGGCCCATTACGGCGCACTGATCGCGCTCGTTGAATATTCCGGCTGGACACCCGTGCCGGCCACCCTTGTGGGATATTGCTGCGGCGGCGTGACATCCTACCTGCTCAACCGTCGGCACACATTCGAGAGCGACAGATCCCACCGCGAGGCCGGATGGCGTTTCGCGACCGTCGCGGGGGTCGGCTTCCTTCTGACCTGGGGAATCATGATCCTTTTCGTCGAGCGCGGCGGCCTGCCCTATTTGCCGGCCCAGGTTCTCACCACCGGGGCGGTCCTCGTGTGGAGCTTCCTCGCCAACAAGCTCTGGACCTTCGCTCCCGTGAACGGAATTTAAACGAAAAGCCTGCATACCTGATTCATTGAAAAAGCAGGTTTCACGATGATTAAATTGCTCTTTATGACTGTCATCGGGCTGGGCGGCTTGGGGTTCAACGTGCTGCTCTATCTGGGCAACGAGGGCGTAAACGTAACGTCCGAGCGCAGCGCCGGGGGCTGGAAGATCGACTGCAAATATTACACGCCCGTTCGTCTCTTCGTGGTGCAGATCGACACAGGACGCTCCTGTCCCGAACGCATTGTCACGCGCTGACCTCGATCAGGGCCATTTGACGGTCGGCGGCATGGACGAGAGAATCGACTCGACGTTGCCCCCGGTCTTCAGGCCAAAGATCGTGCCGCGATCGTAGAGAAGGTTGAACTCCACGTAGCGCCCGCGGCGCACCAGCTGCTCGTCGCGCTGGGCGGGGCCCCACGGCTTGTCCATGTTGCGCCGGACGATTTCGGGATACACCGACAGGAACGTGCTGCCGACGTCACGCGTGAAGGCGAAATCCGCCTCCCATCTGCTGTTGGCCGCGTCGCCCGCCGAGTTCAGATAATCGTAGAAGATGCCACCGATGCCGCGCGGTTCGTTGCGGTGTTTCAGGAAGAAATATTCGTCGCACCAGGTTTTGTACCTCCCGTAATCCGCGACCGCCGGGTGCCGCCCGCAGGCCTCCTCGCACGCCGCGTGGAATGCGATGCTATCGGGATCTTCCTGCCGTCGACGCTTGTTGAGCACGGGCGTGAGATCCGCCCCGCCCCCGAACCACGCCTTGGATGTCACCACGAAGCGCGTGTTCATATGAACAGCCGGGATGTTGGGGTTCCAGGGATGCGCGATCAGCGAAATGCCCGACGCCCAGAAGCGTGGATCTTCTTCCGCGCCAGGGATCTGGCGCGCGAACTCGGGTGCGAATGTCCCGAAAACGCTGGATGTGTGAATGCCCGCCTTTTCGAACACGCGCCCATGCAGCATGCCCATGGTGCCGCCGCCACCGGGCTGTCCGTCGTGATCAATCCGGGTCCACGGCTTGCGCTCGAAGCGGCCCGGCGTAATCGGCGCATCGTCTGCGAAAGGCCCGAAGCAATCGTCCTCGATCGCTTCGAAGGCCGCCATGATCTGGTCCTGCAGTGACTGGAACCATGTCCGGGCCTGCACCTTGCGGCTCTGCGTCAAAATCTCGTTCATTTACGGTCCTGCATTTGGCGCAACGCTTCCCCGATTACCATGGCGGCTGCGACGGCGACATTGAGCGAGCGCAAGGTCGGCAGGATGGGGATGACGATCCGCGCATCTGCAGCGTCATGAACGCCGTCCGGCACGCCGGCCGATTCGCGCCCCACCATCAACACGTCCCCAGGCTGGAAGCTGAAGGAGGTATAAGGAACGCTCCCGACCGTCGTCAGAAGCACGAGGCGGCGTCCTGCCTCCCGCCGCCAGGTTTCGAAAGCCGCGAAGGAAACGTGCCGGGCGATCTCGACGTGATCCAGGTAATCCATGCCGGACCGGCGGAAATGCCTGTCGGAAATGGGAAAACCTGCCGGCTCGATGATCGCGGCCGAAACCCCGAGGCACGCGCAGCTCCGCAGCATCGTCCCGGTGTTCTGCGGGATGTCGGGTTGATAGAGGGCGAGCGTGAGAAGCGCTTGCCTGTTTGGGGCATCGGTCATGGGCGCACGCCCTAACACTGGCGCGCCGGGGACGCCAGTGATCGCCTGTGCGCCGATCCACTTGTGCGCTACGACGATCTCACGAGGGCGTGACTATGGACAACCGCGGCGAAGGGTGCGACATAGCGCCCGCTCAAGAGCATGTAGTCCCGCGTCACAGGATGCCTCGCGCGCGTCACGGTGGCGATGGGTCGCATTGCGGCTCCCGAGCGCCGCCCGTATGGCAACGGCTTAACTTCTAGCTCGCTTGGGCCCACGCGAGCGTGACATGGACGGACCCGCGCTACGGCGCGTGACAGAAGGATTTGGGGGTAATCGTGGCACAAGCAACGACGGTCGAGCCGACCCGCAGGGATTTCCTCTACATCGCCACGGGAGCCGCGGCAGCCGTGGGCACGGGCGCGGTTGTCTGGCCCCTGATCAGCCAGATGAACCCCGACGCCTCGACGCTGGCGCTCGCCTCGACCGAGGTCGACGTGGGCCAGCTCGCGGAAGGCGGCATCATGACCGTCAAGTGGCGCGGCAAGCCTGTCTTTGTCAGGCATCGCACCAAGAAGGAAATTCAGGAAGCCGAGGCGGTGAACGTCGCCACGCTCCCGGACCCCGAGACCGATGCCGCACGCGTCAAGAAGCCGGAGTGGCTCGTCGTCGTCGGCGTCTGCACCCATCTGGGTTGCGTGCCGCTCGGCCACGAAGGCGAATACGACGGCTGGTTCTGCCCGTGCCACGGCTCGGTGTACGACACGTCAGGCCGCATCCGGAAGGGCCCTGCCCCGCGCAACCTGGAAGTGCCCCTCTACCAGTTCGTTTCCGATACCAAAGTGAAGATCGGCTGACCAAGCCGATAACCCGGGTTCGCAGCCCGGGTTTTTCAGATGTTCACGCGCCGTTAGATCTTCGAACAGAGTGAATGACATGAGCGGACCCTCCACTTACGTCCCCAAGAGCGCCGTCGGCCGTTGGTTCGAGAGCCGGCTGCCCATCATGGGGCTGATCCATAGTTCATTCGTGGCCTATCCGGTCCCGCGCAATCTCAATTACTTCTGGACCTTCGGCGGCATCCTTTCCGTGATGCTGATCGCCCAGATCGTCACCGGCATCACGCTCGCGATGCACTACACGCCGCATGTGGACTTCGCCTTCGCCTCAGTCGAGCACATCATGCGTGACGTGAACTGGGGCTGGTTCCTCCGCTACGGACACGCCAACGGCGCCTCGATGTTCTTCGTCGCCGTCTACATCCACATGCTGCGCGGCCTCTACTACGGCTCCTACAAGGCGCCCCGCGAAGTGCTCTGGATCCTCGGCGTGATCATCTTCCTGCTGATGATGGCGACTGCCTTCATGGGCTACGTGCTTCCCTGGGGCCAGATGAGCTTCTGGGGCGCGACGGTCATCACCAACCTGTTCTCGGCCATCCCGCTGGTGGGCAATGCCATCACCACCTGGCTGTGGGGCGGTTATTCGGTCGACAACCCCACGCTGAACCGCTTCTTCTCGCTGCACTACCTGCTGCCGTTCATGATCGCAGGCGTCGTCGGCCTGCACATCTGGGCGCTGCACGTGCCGGGCAACAACAACCCCACCGGCGTGAACGTGAAGTCCAAGGCCGACACCGTGCCCTTCCATCCGTACTACACGGTGAAGGACGGCTTCGCGATTTC
>JAQGKD010000077.1 GCA_028290285.1 Hyphomicrobiales bacterium | reverse complement strand
CATTCGCGGACCAATGGGTCGCCACCACCGGCTTGCCGATCATCAAAGCTTCGAGAATATTTAGACCAAAGCCTTCGGAGCGATGGAGCGACATGTAAAGATCGGCTGCGTGGTGGAGGGCGGCGATCTCCGCGTCCGTAAAGTCCTCCGTGACCAAGCGGATATTGCCTGCATCCCCGATCAGTTCCGAGAGTTCCTCGATCACGACGCGCGTGCGTTTTCCGACGCGCAATTTCATCACGAGAACGGCCGACACATCTTCAGGGAAAGCCGCCTTCCATGCCCGCACATGAGCCCATGGATTCTTGCGCTCGGGGCACGAGCGAATGTCCATTATCGCCAATCCCATAAACGCCTGCGGATCGATACCCAGCCGCGCACGCATGTCGATGCCGGTATCGGCGCGCGGCGCGGTCACGGCGTGCGGCACGACTTTCACCGGCACATTCACGGCGCTTCGAAAAGTCTTCGCGCAGAATTCCGAGGGTGCCCAGACCTCGTGAACCAGCGCTTCCGCGAAGCGCCAATTGGTCGGGAAAAGCGGTGTTTCCCAAGCCCAGCGACCGATGCGATAGGCGCCTGAGATGTCCTGCACGCGAAGCAGGGTGCAAATCGTGCCATACGTATCGGGCTGGCACAAGAAATAGATGTTTTCGAACGTGCCGTTAAGTTCGAGGGGTCCGGGCTTCTGCCCGGCGAGATAGGAACCGATGTCGATCTGAACGATCTCGTTGTGATGGGCTCTTAACATTTCGACGTCATAGGCGGCCGCCCGACCCAGCCCGTGCGTTCCCGAAAACTCGCCGAAGACCAAGGCCGGACCTTGCGTCAGCCGGGCATGTTCGGGTTTTGTGAAAGGGCGGCAAAGCTCTTCGCGCTCTCTCCCCCATCGCCTGCGCCGTGCGGGGAGCCGCAAGCGATAGATGATGTGTCGCACGGACCAGCGGCGAAGCGTCCAGCGAAACATGCGAAGCCGATCCGCCATCGAAGTCGCCGGCAGGAGTGCCGGCGCGAGCGAAGATGTGTGCTTCGCATGTGCGCGATCCAAAGACGGTTGATCGGTATGCCCCAGGACGCTTGTCACGGCATCTGTCCGAGAATGCTGTCGATTGCGGTGGAGCGAAATCGCTCGCCTTGCCGAACCGGCACTATGACACTTAAGGGGAGCGCTGTTTCCCGGACGGCGTTTCTGCTTTGAATAGCTGCGGCCTCCGGGACCGCAATCCTACACACCGACGAGCGCTTGTCCGGTGAGACTACATTGAGAGCAAGCAGCGTGCGGGCTAGTTCTCGCGCTGCATATTCGCCCAATTGCTTAAGGTTGGGAATAAGGACCTGCATCGTAGCTAAGTTCTGAACGTTCTCCTGAACGACCTTCTCACTTTCCGATTCGCGACAAAGCATGCACGAATACGCAAGCTGGGTCAGTTCGGGTGTCAATTCAGCGTGCATTGATTCAGTCCCATATTTCTTTGGAGCCTATCCAGATACTTTGCAACATCAGCCATCTTGAAGACCTCGCTCCACCCCAAACTGCGCCGCCACCATCGTGGAATAAGCCCCCCTATTCGCCATCAGCTGGTCATGACGGCCGCGCTCGACCACGCCGCCGCCTTCGATGACGCAAATCGTGTCTGCACTACGGACGGTGGAGAGCCGATGTGCGATGACGAGCGTCGTGCGTTGACATAGGAGACCGCTTGCCTCAGCGACCTCCGCGAGACATGCGCGATGTCCTGCCCATCGATCAGGATGTTCCCCGTCTGTGCATCCCAATACCTCAGGGCGAGGCTCATGATTGTGCTCTTGCCCGCACCGGACCGGCCGACAAGCGCGGTCGTACGGCCGCCCTCGGCGACAAGCTCAATCCCGCGCAACACCGGTTCGCCGGGCCTCACTATCGAGGCTTAAATCAACGGACCTCAGATCCTCATTCGTCGGTCGAAATCTCCACGAAGATGAAGCAGCACCACACCTGAAGCCGGCGGTTGCACTCTGGAGGCGAAAAAATCCGCCCCGCCGCGTGCTCGAATTACATGTTCACTGACGTTCAGCCGGGTCGCGCAGGAAACTCTCGTTCGCGGTCGTTTCAAAGGATTGTGCGGCGGCATTCCACACCAGCCAGTCGACCGAGATGCTGTCCGGCTTGATGCAGAGCAGATTGCAAGAGTTGAGTTCCCCGCGCTGGCGCGTGGAAGTCGCGGTACCGGCCTGCACGAGCAGGATCGGGCGGCCTGAAGAGTGGTATCGCGTCGCGCTGCTGCCCGTATGGCGGATGTGAAGATGTCCCGAGAGGACGATGTCCACACCACAGTCGATCAGCCGAGACATGGCCATGGCCGCGCGGCCGACGACCGCTTCGCCGCTTGCAGCCGGCGGCAGATCGAACGGGTGGTGGGTGACGACGATCCGGGCCGCTTTAGCCGGAGCCCCGGAGAGGAGCTCGCAACAGTGTCCTATCTGACGCTCGTTGATGCGCCCGTTCTTCCACGTCAACGAGCGAGCCGTATTGATCCCGACCACGGCGATTTCGTCGTCAACGAATGAGGGCTGGAGATCGTCGCCTATCAAGCGCCGGAATTTAACGAGGGGACGCAGCCATCGCGACGAGACATCGTATAACGGAACATCGTGGTTTCCCGGCACCACGAGTACCGGCGCCGGGAGCTTGCGGATGAACTCTTGCGCCAATTGGAACTCATGCGTGCGCGCGCGCTGGGTCAGGTCTCCCGAGATCACAATCAGATCGGGGCGGGACGTGTCCATCAACCGGCCGAGACCGTCCACAACCTCCATATCGTGGCGGCCGAAATGAAGGTCTGACAAGTGTGCGATGGTTCTCATGTCGGCACCGCGCGATTTGCTGCGTCTGTAGGTACGATGACAAGCAGCGTCCGCGGACGCGACCTGAAGCTGAGGGGACTATCGAGGAGCGAGACTTCCCCGTCATGCGAGACCTGCTGGTGCTTCCGCCGTGTCGCGACCTCGACTTCGTGCGCTTCGAAGGCCACCAGGTCCCGTTCGCGTAAGCGGCCGAGCAAGGCAAACGCGGCCAGCGCCGCAAGCTTGAGGCGGCCCGCTTCCGGCGCAAGACATATCCAGAGTTGGCCACCGTCGAGCCGCTTGCGGGATCCAATCTGCGGCCCGGATATCTCGAATTTGTTATTCCCGACGAAGACGAAGGGCGTCGAGCGGGTTAGCTTCTTACCGTCGCCCGTGATCAGCGACACGCGGATCAGAGAGTAGGTCCTCAACTTTTTGATTGCGGCCTGCGCGAGGGCGACCCACTTGGGATACCCGTGCCGTTGAATGGCCTCGCGGTCTTGCACAAGACGCGGGTAGAGCCCGATCCCAGAATTGTTCAGGAAGACCTGCCCGTTTACCTCGCCGACGTCGACATAGTGGTGCGTTCCAACAAATACGTTGGCTAGGGCGTCGTTCAGACCGAGCGGAATTTTCAGGTCCTTGGCAAAATGGTTAAGGGTTCCGAGCGGAAGAACACCCAACGGAATGTTCGATCCGATCAGCGCAGCGGCTACCGCACTGATTGTCCCATCCCCTCCGCCCGCGACCACGACCTGCGCGCCGTCCGTCAGTGCGCCTTTCACCAAGGCGGCAATATCGGAGCCTGCCTCCAGGATCCGGAGGGTAGCAACGGCTCCGTTCTCGGTAGCCACGCGCTTTAGCGCTTGTGCAACTTCTGCAATCTCGCAAGATCCGGATTTCCCGTTCAAGATGAAAGTCACGCGTAGGTGTGGCATCACTGCGTCCCCGCACTTTCAATGGCCTCAGGAAGAGCGCGCGTGTGAACCCGTGCCGCGACAATCGTGCAGAGGAGCGCCCACGCCGAACCGACACACCAGCCGGCCAGCACGTCCGTCGGCCAATGGACACCGAGTGCCACTCGGCTGATGCCCACGAGGATCGTGAGGGTGAAAGCGACGAGCAGCAAATACATCTTGACCCCGCGTCGGGGGTCTAGGCGCGCGAGCAGCGCTCCTAGCGTTAGGTAAGTCACCGCCGACAACATCGCGTGGCCACTCGGAAAGCTTGCAGTGAAGACATGCGGCGCGCCGGGGATAAGATCAGGACGCGCGCGGTCGAACAACGTCTTGAGACCCGTGCTGATGAACTGTCCGCCCAGAACGGAACCCAGGACGAATACGAAGGCGAGCCGGTTGCGTGTCATCGCCAGATAGCCAAGCACGATGAGAATTAAAATGGAGAGCACGATGATGCTTCCGAGACTGGTGAGATCACGAAGCGCCTCCGGTAGCCAAGCCGGCCCCAGGAATTGGCTATGATCGAGCGGGGCACGAAACAGCAAAACGATGCGCCGATCGAAGGCGCTGGTGTCGCCCTCGGCGACCTCTTCCGCGATAAGACCAAAAACGAGGATCAACGCGGCTATCACAAACAGGCTGAGGAGCCAGGACACCTCAATGCGGGGCGGCCACGCTGATCTGCCTGACGTCTGGGGGGTAGATGTGTGCACGTCGATTTCCTCGAAGGCGTACCCCCCTAATAGCCAAGTCGGG
>JAQGKD010000070.1 GCA_028290285.1 Hyphomicrobiales bacterium | reverse complement strand
GACGCGATCCAGAACGTGAAGATCGGCGAGGTCGCCGATCACCCCTACCCCTCGCTCACCAAGAACTATCATTACGAAGTCGAACTCGTCGCCGCGCTGAAATCGGGCGGGCGCAACATCCCCATCGAGACAGCGCTCGAGCATGTCTACGGATACGCGGTCGGTCTCGACATGACGCGCCGCGACCTGCAGCGCGCGATGGGGGATGAGAAAAAGCCCTGGGAAATCGGCAAGAGCTTCGACAGCTCCGCGCCCCTTGGCCCGATCCATCCCGTGGACAAGGTCGGCCACTTCACCAAGGGCGCCATCACGCTCACGGTGAACGGACAGGTGAAGCAGAAGGCGGATCTCTCCTTCATGCTCTGGAGCGTCGCAGAGCAGATCGCCAAACTGTCGGAAGCCTTCGAACTGAAGGCGGGCGACATCATCTATTCAGGCACACCTGAAAACGTCGGGCCCGTGGTGAAGGGCGACGTGCTGGTGTGCTCCATCGAGAAGCTGCCGGATATGTCGGTGAAGATCGTGTGAGGGTTCGGCCCGCTTCTCCAGCGAGAAGGGGAACGCACCCAGTTGCCGTCGTTGCGAGCGGAGCGAAGCAATCCAGTACGGTCTCTCGACTCCGGATTGCTCCGTCACTTACGTTCCTCGCAATGACGCGCTGCTCTATTTTCCGTGAAGTAAACGCCGCCCCGCTTCTCCCAGTGGGAGAAGCTGTCAGCGGAGCTGACTGATGAGGGGTTACGATCTCTGTTCTGAGAAATAGAAACCACTCATCCGGCCGTTTCACGGCCACCTTCTCCCAAAGGGAGAAGGGTCGCAGCATTTTATGAAAGACCAGTTTGCCTGTTGCCGTCATTGCGAGCGAAGCGAAGCAATCCAGTACGGTCCCGCGACTTCTGGATTGCTTCGTCGCTTATGCTCCTCGCAATGACGGGCGCCGCGAGGCGCCCGTCAGAAGATCCCCTTAGCGAGAAAACTTCTTGTACTTCAACCGGTGCGGTATGACGGAATCGATCCCCAGCCGGCGCTTCTTGTCTTCTTCGTAATCCTGGAAGTTGCCCTCGAACCATTCGACATGGCTGTCGCCCTCGAAGGCCAGGATATGCGTCGCGATACGATCGAGGAAGAAGCGATCATGGCTGATGATCACGGCGCAACCGGCGAAGTCGGTGAGCGCATCTTCGAGCGCGCGCAGCGTGTCGACGTCGAGATCGTTGGTCGGCTCGTCGAGCAGCAGCAGGTTGGCGCCGGTCTTCAGCATCTTAGCGAGATGGACGCGATTGCGCTCACCGCCCGAAAGCATGCCGACCTTCTTCTGCTGGTCGCCGCCCTTGAAGTTGAAGGTCGAGCAATAGCCGCGTGAATTCATCTCGCGCTTGCCGAGATAGATGATGTCGTAACCGCCCGACACTTCTTCCCAGACCGTCTTCTTGTCGTCGAGCGCATCGCGCGACTGGTCGACATATCCGAGCTTCACGGATTCGCCGACGGCGATCGTGCCCGAGTCCGGCTCGTCCTGGCCGGTGATCATGCGAAACAGCGTGGTCTTGCCCGCGCCGTTAGGACCGATCACGCCAACGATGCCGCCCGGCGGCAGCTTGAAGGACAGGTCGTCGATCAGCAGCTTGTCGCCGAAGCCCTTCGAAAGATGCTCGAAATCGACGACATTGTTGCCGAGACGTTCGGAGACCGGAATGATGATCTGCGTGCCTGTCGGCGCCTTGTCGTTCTGCTTGGCGACGAGATCCTCGTAACGCGAGATACGCGCCTTGCTCTTGGCCTGACGGGCCTTGGGCGAGGATGCGATCCACTCGCTTTCGGCTTCGAGCGCGCGCTGGCGCGCTTCGTCCTCGCGGCCTTCCTGCGTCAGGCGCTTCTGCTTCTGCGTCAGCCAGGAGGAGTAATTGCCTTCGTAGGGAATGCCGCGCCCGCGATCGAGTTCGAGAATCCAGCCCGTCACATTGTCCAGGAAGTAACGATCATGGGTGACGATCAGGATGGCGCCCGGATAGGTGCGCAGATGCCCTTCGAGCCAGTTCACCGTCTCGGCGTCGAGATGGTTGGTCGGCTCGTCGAGCAGCAGCAGTTCCGGCTTTTCGAGCAGCAGGCGGCACAGCGCGACACGGCGGCGCTCGCCGCCCGACAGCTTTTCCACGGACCAGTCGTCGGGCGGGCAGCCCAGTGCTTCCATCGCCTGATCGACCTGCGCGTCGAGATCCCAGAGGCCCTGCGCCTCGATCTCGTCCTGCAGCTTCGTCATCTCGTCGGCGTTCTCGTCGGAATAATTCATCGCGAGATCGTTGTAGCGGTCGAGAATGTCCTTCTTGACGGCGACGCCGAGCATCACATTGCCGCGTACGTCGAGCGTCTCGTCCAGCTTCGGTTCCTGCGGCAGGTAGCCGACGCGGGCGCCTTCGGCGACCCAGCCGTCGCCGGTATATTCCGTGTCGAGTCCCGCCATGATTTTCAGCAGCGTCGACTTGCCGGAGCCGTTGACGCCGAGCACGCCGATCTTGGCCTCGGGGTAAAAGGACAGATGAATGTTCTCGAGGACCTTCTTGCCACCCGGATAGGTCTTGGTGAGGCCCTGCATGTGATAGATGAATTGCCGCGCCATAGGCTAAAAGTCTCGCTCTCGAGGGAAAAGTCGCCCGTTGTTTACCGCTCGGCGGCCCGGGGGTCCAGCCTGCTCTCAGCGCAGCCGCGGGTCTCAGCCGAGTTCGTTGTAATTTTAATGAAAAAAAACTTTTCGCTTGGGCCTTGCCAACGCCACACGGCCAGACGAGTCTCCCGCGCGGCGGAGGCGCCCTGGTTGCCGGTTCAGCAGCGAGGGGCAGATTTGAGCGGAGCACACGACTTGACCGATTTTTTCCTGCGCAAGACGGAAACACGCGGTGCAGCCTTCGATGCGACGCCTGAGCCGGAATTTCCAGCCGTTTCGCCAGATGCTTCCCCGGGCGCCGCGCCGTTGCTTTCCATCGATTCGCCGGAGGCGCCCAGGACGGCTGCCCCCGCCACGTCCACGGTCAGCGTTCCGTTCTTTTCCGCAGATTCCCCTGTCACGGTAAAGCCGCTGCGCAGCGGCGAGCCGCTTGCTGCTGTTGCGGAACTAGCGGCCCATGCGGCAACGAAGGGGCCTTTGACGATCGGTGTCTTCGGCAAGGCCGGCGCCGGCAAGAGCACGGCTCTCGACAGGCTCTGCGCGGGCATCGAGGCTCTGGCGGAAGGGGCGCGCAAAGTGGGCGCTTCGTCCCCCTTCGTCTCACGCCTCGCCATCGTGCGAATCGACGCGACACGCTGCGAAGGTGAGGCCGCAACTGCCATTGCCAACGAAATTCACCACGCCCTCACCTCCGGCGGCACCGGCCAGACCTATGCGGCGTTGGCGACGGAAGCGGCGCATGCGGTACGCGATCCAGCCCTCGTCGCGCGCGAACTGAACGAAAAGCTCGCCGACGCCCGACTGCGCCTCGATGTGGAGCGCCGCGCCCTGCAGGAATTCGACGGACGCCGGGCCAAGCTCGCCGAGACCATTCTCTACGAGACGGCCGGTTCGCGGGTCGACGCCTATGCACGCTCGAACCGCGGCCGGCTGGAAGGGCGCCTGCGCGCCTTCGGCTTCACGGGTGACCCCGTCTCCAACTACAAGGATCTTGTGCGCGATCTCGCCGAGCGTCCCGCAGCCTCCGGCCGCATCGGCGCGTTCCTGCACGCGCTCTGGGGCTTCAAGGGCCAGTCGCGCCTTATCGTCTTCGCCGTGCTCTTCCTCCTGCTGGCGTGGGTCTTCGCGCTCACGCAGACCAACGGCCCCGCCTGGCTGGACTGGCTGAACGTCAACGGCGGCGAGAAAATGGCTCCCATCACCGGATGGCTCAGCGGCAACCTCGGCGCAGTCCGCTCCCTGCGCACGCTGTCGATCGTCGCCGCGCTTGCCTGCCTCGCACTCAACGTATGGCGCGCCGTGCGCTTCACCATGCCGGTCCTGCGCGGCGTCGCACTGCTGCGCGCCGATCAGGAAGCCCGCAGCCGCGATATCGCGGGCCTGCTTGCCCTCCAGACCCGGCGTGTCGAGACGATTTCAGGCGAAGCGGACGCCCTGGCGCGGCTGGCGGAAACCGCAGAGCGCCGTGCGGCAACATCGGGCACCCACACGGTGCGCGCCGAAATGCCGTTTTCCGAAGCAACGTCCGATGTTGGAGCGCGGGTCGCGCAGGATTTCACCCGCGCACTCGATCGCGCCATGGCAACTGCTCCCTCGCAAGCCATACCTGCCCCGCAACGCATTATCGTGGCACTGGACTCGCTCGATGACGTACCGCCCGCGCGCCGCCTCGACCTGGTCGAGGCCGCCCGCCGTCTTCTCGCCAGCCCCGGTTTCGTGACCGTGCTCGCCGCGGACCCCGAGACGCTCGAAAGTGCTGGAGTTCGTGTCGACAAGACCGTGCAGATCCCTGTCCGGATCGAGGGGTCGCAGGCCGATGCCGGGCAATGGCTGCTCGATTTGATCGATGCGCCGAAAGCAACCGCCCCCCTCGCATTGGACGCCAGCCGCTCGCGTCTCGACGAACCGCTCGACCCGAAAGAGACCGCCCTCCTCGCGACCCTTGCGCCCTTGGCCGGAAATTCCCCCCGCGCCATCAAGCGCTTTGCAAATCTCTACCGACTGGCTCGCATATCCGGCGAGGATCGCGCCGCCGTAGCGCTGATGCTGGCCATGACCGTTGGTGGCACCGCCGCCGAGCGCGCTGGGCTAAAGCAGGCGCTGAACAATCCCGGCTCGACACTCACAGCCGGGCCGAACGACGAGCGCCTTGCCTGGGCCCTATCTGCCGTAACGGGCCAGACCGGATCGGCCCTCGACGTGCGCAGCGCGCGGGCAGCGCAGGCGCTCGCGGAAAGCTATTCCTTGAACGCCTGAGGATCAGAAGCGGCGCCAGAGCGCCGTCACAACGCCCTGTTCGCGACGGGTGACAAGGCCGGTAAGGGTCGAGAAAGCTCCGAGTTGGAGCGACCATTCCGGCGTCAGGCTGTAGACCATGCTGCTCTGCATCTTGATGGCGCGAGGGGTTGCTCCCGCCAAACGTCCACCAAGCGACGAGGCGCCGAAGACTTGCCAGAGCGCAAGAACGCGCGGGCTATATTGCAGGCCGACGGTCAGGTCGACATGCGCTTCATCGGCAAATGCGCCGCTGCGCCGCAGCCAGGCCGCAGATGCATCCACGAAGCCATCATAGCCGAGCAGCGAATAGGGCATGCCCGCGCCCAGCCGCAATTCCGCCTGCCCCTGGTTCTCGCCGATCAGCCGCGCGTCCGGTTGCGGAACGAGACGCACCAGACCCTGGACGGAAAAAACCATGTCGCGGTAAGTCGCGAGCCGCGTCCGCGCTCCCAAATCCACGAGACCTGCCCCGAAGGCGGTCATCGCGGCCGGGCCCGTCGTGCGGACATTGCGTAATGTTGGCATGAAGATCAGCGTCATATCGGCGCTGTAGCCATATTCGACGAGGGTCGACAGTTCGTATTTGCGGTAGCCGGAAACCGGACGCACGAGCCCATGCGCATCAAAAGCGAGGTTGCTCTGCGAGTAGGAGCCTGATGCGATGACGATGCCCTCGCCGCCGCCCTGAAGGAAGGCGCCAGCGGCAGCCGGCGAAACGGAATCGAGAAAGAGCGGAAAACTCGCCGCCAGGATTAGAACAAAACGTGAAAATACACGCAGGAACAACATGCAATACTCGCCTTACGAAAGGCTACCGTAAAGTTGCATACTGCACGCACCAGCTTGGGCATGACAATAGAATTCATATTTGGGCCTGCGCCGAAACGCGCCGCCTCCCGTCGTTGCAAAGCGCGAAACCTTGCGCCATGGTGCTCGCGACTTCGGCAAAAGCCGATTCAGGATGCCCGACCATGACCTATCTCGACTTCGAAACGCTCGATAGCAGCCCCCTTCAGCGCGATCCCTATGAATGGCTGATCGTCGAGAATTTCATTCGGCCGGAACAGTTCGGCAATGTCTCAGCCGATTTTCCGAAGGTGCCGGGCCCCGGCTCGCATCCGCCGGCGGAACTGTCGATCAAGGGCCATTTCGAAAATCTCATGAAAGAGCTGCAGGGTGACACCTTCCGCGCAGCCATCGAGAAGAAGTTCGATATCGACCTGACGAACCGCCCCACCATGTACACGGTGCGCGGCTTCGTGCGTCAGCGCGACGGCGAGATCCACACGGACTCCAAGACAAAGCTCATCACCGTGCTGCTCTACATGAACGAGGGCTGGGAGTCGGACGGCGGACGGCTTCGCATCCTGCGTTCAGGCACCGACCTCGAAGACAAGGTCGCCGAGGTGCCGCCCTACGGGGGCACGTTGCTCGCGTTCCGCCGCTCCGACAATTCCTGGCACGGCCACAAGCCTCATGAGGGTCCGCGCCGCGCGATCCAGTTGAACTGGGTCACCGACCAGGGCGTCGTCGATCACGAGCAGAGCCGGCATCGTTTCTCGACTCGCATGAAGAAGATCGCCAACACGCTGCTGCGCCGCGCGGGTTGATCGCACCGGGCCTGTTGCCATCTTCTCGAGCTAAGCGCAGCAATCCGGTGCGGTCTGGGACTCCTGGATTGCTTCGTCGCCTTGCTCCTCGCAATGACGGCTCCGATTGAATGCGGCTGTTTCGCTCGCTGGACAAGACGTGCCTTTGGCGCGATTGTCCGCCCGCATTCAATAATAAACGGAGGAAAACTTTGACCCAGAAAACCGACGCCGGACATGTCGATCTCTCCGGCGACAATCTCCTGCGCGAACAGGTCGCGGCCTGCACCCTGCTGCTGAACGACCTCAAGATCATGGCCTATAGCGGGCACGTCAGCGCCCGTCTTCCCGGCCGCGACGCCTATCTGATCCAGCCCTTCGACCAGCCGCGCTCGGGCCTGCGTCCCGAACATCTGCTGATCTGCGACTATGACGGCAACGTTCTCTCAGGCCCCGCAGGCGTCCGCGCCCCGGCCGAAGTCTACCTGCACGGCGAAATTCTTCGCGCACGTCCCGACATCAACTCCGTCGCGCATTTCCACCATGACATCACCAACGTGTTCACGCTGGTCGAGGACATGCCCCTGCTGCCGCTGAAGAACCATGCGATCCGTTGGGTCAGCGGCATGCCGGTTCATGACGACCCCTCGCATGTCGCCAATTCGGAACTCGGACGCGCCGTCGCCAAGACGCTCGGCCCCCATCACGCCATGCAGATCCGCGCCCACGGCCAGATCGTCACGGCGGAATCGGTGCCCGCGGTGCTCGTGGATTCCGTGCATTTCGTGGAAAACGGCGAGGCCATGTACCACGCAGCCGCCATCGGCAAGGTGGTGCCGCTGACCGAGCGTGACATCGCGGCCTTCGCCCGCGACTTCAAGCGAGTGCCCCACGTCGCCAAACTGTGGAAATATTACGTAGAGGGCGGCCGCACCTCGGGTCTGATCCCGAAGGACTGGGCGCTCGACTAGGCCGCCACCGCCTGCCTCAGAACGGCAGGCCCACATAATTCTCCGCGAGCGACGTCATCGCCGCTCGCGACGACAGCACATAGGCCAGCTCGGCTCCGCGAACGCGCGTGTCGAAATCGTCCGCCGGGCCGAAATTATGCAGCATCGAGGTCATCCACCAGGAGAAACGCTGCGCTTTCCAGATGCGTGCCAGCGCGGTTTCCGAATAGGTGTCGAGCCCCGCCTCTGAATTCTCCGCATAGAAAGCCATCAATGCGCGGCTGAGATAGTGCACGTCGCTCGCCGCGAGATTGAGCCCCTTGGCTCCCGTCGGGGGCACGATGTGCCCCGCATCCCCCGCCAGAAACAGACGCCCGAAACGCATCGGCTCGGCCACGAAACTGCGCATCGGCGTGACGCTTTTCTCGAACACCTTGCCGGTCTGCAGAAGGTGCTGATCCTGTGGCGCGAGACGAAGGCGCAATTCGTCCCAGACGCGATCGTCGGGCCAGTCCTCGAGATCGGTGTCGGGCAGGCACTGGATGTAATGCCGAACGACCTTCATGGAGCGCATGCTGTAGAGCGCGAAGCCGCGCGGATGGCGCGAATAGATGAGTTCGTCGGCCACGGGCGGCGCCTGGGCGAGAATGCCGAGCCAGCCGAACGGATACACGCGCTCGTAAACTTTCAGCAGCGAGGCCGGAAGCGCCTGCCGGCTCGGTCCGTGAAAACCATCGCAGCCCGCGATGAAGTCGCACACGACCTCATGCTCGCTGTCGCCGCTGACATAGGTCAGGCGTGGCTTGTCGCTCTCCACGTCGTGGAGCGTCACATCCACACAATCGAAGCGCAGGTCGCCGCCTGCGGCCAGACGCGCCGCGATCAGGTCCTTCGTCACCTCGGTCTGGCCATAGACGACGACATGCCTGCCGCCGGTGAGTTCTTCGAGATCGATCTGCGTCCGCACGTCGTCGACGGAAAAATAGATGCCCTTGTGGATCAGCCCCTCCCGATCGAGCCGCTCGCCCACGCCAGCGGCCCGCATGAGGTCCACAGTGCCCTGTTCGAGCACACCGGCGCGAATACGCCCCTCGACATAGGAGCGGTCGCGCCGCTCTAGGATAACGGTCGAAATGCCCGCCTTGTCGAGGATCTGCGCGAGGAGAAGTCCCGCAGGGCCGGCTCCGATGATCCCAACCTGCGTTCGCGTCGTGCCCATCGCGCTTCCCCTGTGCTGCTTTTTCCTTGTCCCCTCTATCTAGAGCGGCGCACGAGCGGCGGCGATCCTTCCTTCGTCGAAGGCCGCCGCGCCTCGGCCTAAAGCTTGGCGCGCAGGAAGCGCAGCAGGCGATGGGCGAAAAAGGCGGAATGAGACCCCTCTTCCTCGAGCGGATCGCCAGCCCAATAGTGCGGCGCGCCCTCGACGATAGCCGTGCGGACGAAGAACTGCGCCTGTTTCAGCGCTTCGAGGAAGGGCACCGACTGCGTGAGCGGATCGACGACATCGTCCTGTGTCCCCCACGCCAGCATGAACGCCGTCTTGTTGTGGCGCTCGATCGCATAGGACAGGGGCGAGGCGTCGAAACAGGTGCGACGGTCGCGCACCGGGCTCGTGCCCAGGAACAGCTCCACGATCTGCTGCTCGCCGAGACGCGTCATCAGGTCATGGCGCCACTGCTCGGCAAGATCGAACACACCATATATCGAAATGGCGGCCTTGACGCTGCTCGGCACGTTGCGGAACGCGCCTTCGGGCGCGCCCTCGGTAAACAGGGGCTCATCGCCCGCGAGCGCAACCAGCGCCGCCAGATGCCCGCCGGCGGATTCGCCCATCAGCGCGACGCGCGCCGGGTCGACTCCGTAAGCGCCCGCCTGCCCCTTGATGAACTGCACGGCGGCGCGCACGTCGTGCACGGCCTGCGGATAGGTCGCCTGCCCCACCTTGGCGCTGCGATAGACCGGCGCGAAGACGACATAGCCGCGCCGGGCCAGCCACGGCCCCAAATGCTGATAAACGGTGGGCGTCGCCGTGCGCCAGCCGCCGCCATGGAGGGCGACAACGGCAGGAAACGGCCCGTTTCCGGCCGGTTTATAGAGCGTTCCGGCCAGCGGCTGCGCGTCATGCGTGGCGTAGACGATTCCGGTCTGCACCGAAATCTCACCCTGTCCCTCGGTGCTCATGCGCTCCCTGCCTCCTTCTTGGCGGTGGCTCGGAAGGTCGGGTCGCGCGGCGCGTCAGAAGTTGATGCGTTCGCGTTCGAAGACCACGGGCTTCTGGCGCACCTGATGATAGATGGCCATCATATATTCAGCGATGACGCCGAGCGAGAAAAGCTGCACCCCGCCGAAAAAGAAAACGGCGGTGATGATCGTCATGATGCCCGGCTCGGCGAGCTTCTGGTAGAGGACGAGGCCCAGAACGAGATTCACGATCGCATACAGGATCGACAGTGTCGCGACCACGAAGCCGATGAGCAGCAGCAGTCGCAGGGGCGCGAGCGTGAAGGTCACAAGCCCGTTCAGAGCCTGGTCGATCAGCCGCAGGAATGAATTCTTGGAGACGCCCCGCTGCCGGGCGGACCAGCGATAGGGAATGCCCACGGCCTTGAAGCCGCATTCGAAGGTCATCATCCGCATGAAGGGATATGCGTCGCGGATCTCGCCCATCGCGTCGACCACCTTGCGATCCACGAGCTGGAAATCTCCGACGCCCGGCGGCACGTGCAACTCGGTGAGCTGCGTCAGGATGCGGTAATAGGCCCCCCGCATGGAGCGCATCACGAACCCCTCTTCACGGATCTTGCGAATGCCGTAGACGACCTCGTAGCCCTGCTCCCAAAGCGCGACGAATTCCGGGACGAGGCTCGGCGGATCTTGCAGGTCAGCCGCCATGAGCAGCAGCACGGCATCGCCTGTAGCCGCCATGACGCCATTGTAGTTGGAACGCATGGGGCCGAAGTTGCGCGCGTTCAGGATCACACGCACATCGGAGTCGGTCGCCGCGATTTCACGCAGCATTTCCACGGTGCGGTCGCTCGAAGCATTGTCGCAGAATACGTGCTCACGCCGGTAGGCTGCGAGCGGCCCGTCGAACAGGGCTTTCACCGCCTGGTAGCACTCGCGGATATTCAGCTCTTCGTTGTAGCAGGGCGTGACGATGGAAATTGTCTTCATGACCGGACCTTCGGCAGCATGGCTCCTGCGAACACGAAGCCGCGGCTGAGGAAATAGGAAAGCGCCACAAGAGGTGGAATGAGCATGGCTTGTGCGAGCGGTGCGCTGATCTGGTCAGATGTGAGCAGATGGAGGCCCGTGACGTTCGCGACAAGAAGAGACGCGTAAACGACGATGAATCGCAACAGGCGACGGGTGTCTCGAACGCCGAAGGCATAGCCGCCGATCGTCGCGAAGTTGAAGAAGATTGCAAAAATATTCGAGATCACGACCGACAGGGCCGGCTGCCCGGTGAGCGCGAAAGCGGCATAGAAAGCCGCATAGCCGAACAACGTGTTGAGCCCGCCCGCGAGCAGGAAACGTAGCGGCCTGGAACGACGCAACAGCGTTGTGAGGGGGAAGAACCGACCATCGGTATCCGCGCTCATGAATGCGCCATCTGGATCTCAGCGACACCGGCGGATTCGCGCAGGCCGTCTTGCAGGCTCACGCGCGGCGCCCACCCTGTCGTCAGGCAAAGCCGCGCCACGTCCGCCTCCAGGTGCATGACCTGATCGGACCTGTAGGGAACAGCTCCGAACAGGGGCTCTATGCCGGGAGCCAGAATGTCGCGCAATTGCGTCACCACATCGCGCAGCGCAATAGGAGCACCTGAGCCGATGTTGAACGTGCCGCTCGCCTTTTCGCATTCGAGGAGAGCGACGACCGCGCGCGCGGCATCGCTGACATGCAGATAATCCCACACCTGCTCACATCGCGTGACCGTTGGCGCCTCGCCCTTCCTGAATTGGTCGACGAGAAACGGAATCAGCGTGCGTGAGCCATCGTCGCGCCCATAGAGCGAGAACACGCGCCCCCAGGCAGCACGGCCGCCTGCGGCTTGGACCAGGGATAAAAATGCCTGCCCTGCCGCCACTTTCGATACGCCATAGAGCGTCTTTGGATTGGGCGCATGATCTTCGCGCGTGCGGCCCTCGCAGGGGCCGTATTCGGCCTGCGACCCGGTGCCCACGAAGATTCGACAACCCGCCCTCAGGCCAGCATCGACGAGAGCGCCAGTCGCGACGATATTGTCGAGCTGGCGACGATCGTTGCGGTCCGCGGTTGCAACACCCCACCAGCCACAATGCACGAGTGCCTGGGGCGCGAAGGCCGCGAGAGCAGCGCGATATGTATTCGGCGCGAACAGATCGCCCCCGATGTCGTCGGGCCCGATCTCGCGGTCAGCCACGGGCCGCACGAGGCGGCTGACGGCGTGGCCACGCGCTTCGAGTTCGACTGACACCGCACGGCCAAGAAAGCCGGTCGCACCCGTCAAAAAAACGCGCATCTAGCCCAGCCTCCGCGCAGGCTGATCCCACCGGACGAAAGACTCGACCTTGCGTGCGATCGTCTGCGCGTCGATGCCGGCCCGCTGGCGCAAAGCCTCCGTATTGCCGACGACCTGCGCGAATTCATGCGGCGCGCAAAGATCGAGAAAGCGGCAGGCCATCCCCCCGCCAAGCAGCGTTTCCATGACGCCGAGCGAAAGCGGATTGCCCCGGTAGCCCTCGAAGACCGTGACGATTGGCGCGGAACCCGCAAGCCTCGCGAAGGCCGCCGCCGGAAACGGTTGAATCACCGGCACGCTGAGAACACGCGCGCCGATGCCCGCCTCCTCCAGGCGCGCCGCGGCAACCAGGCATTCGGCCACGCTGACACCGCTCGACACGAGCGTCACATCGCTGCCGGATCGCAATTGATAGACCGCGTCCTGCAAGCCGAAATCCGGCGCGGCATCCTTCGATCCGCTCTCGCGCGCAATGCGAAAATAGGCGGGGCGCGGATCGTCGTTCGCAAGCGAGAAGACGCGATCCAGCTCCGCGACATTGGCGGGGTTGAACACCATCATGCCCGGCAGGGCGGCCATGAGCGTCGCGTCTTCCAGCGAATGATGGGAGGGCCCGAGCGAGCCATAGGAAAAGCCCGCGCCGACACCGATGATCCGCACCGCGCGTTTCTGGTAGGCGACATCGTTGCGGATCTGCTCGAGGCAGCGCACGGTCACGAAGGGCGCGATGGAATAGACGTAGGGCTTGAACCCGCAGGCCGCCAGAGACGCCGAGGCCGACAGCATGTTGGCTTCCGCGATCCCCATGTTGATAAAGCGCTCGCCGAGCGCCTCCTGCAGCGGCTCGACCACCGAGAAGCCGAGATCGCCCGTGAGAAACAGGACGTTCTCGTCGGTGCTCGCCCGCACGCGGATCAGTTCCATGATTCGATTGCGCATCAGGCCTCCGTCAGATCGCAGGCGAGCGCAGGCTTGTAATGCGAGGCCACGGTATTCTCGATGCGCGGTATGCCCCTGCCCTTCGTTGTATGCGCGAGAACCACGCGCGGCTTGCCCGTGCGCGCACGGGTCAGCGCATCGTGGACAGCGGAAAATTCGTGCCCGTCCACTTCCACAGCATCCCAGCCGAAAGAGCGCCACTTGTCGGCGAAGGGCTCAAGGTTCATCACGTCGCGCGTCGGCGCGAGGCTCTGGATGTGGTTGTAATCGACGATGGCCGTAAGGCTGTCGAAGCCGCGCGCGCCCGCGAACATGGCCGCCTCCCACGTCGAGCCCTCGTCGCATTCCCCGTCGGACACGATGCAGAAGGTCGCGAGATCGGCCCGTTTGCGCAGTCGATGCGCCATGCAGAACCCGAGCGCGAGCGAGAGGCCGTGACCGAGCGAACCGGTGCTGGCGTCGATGGCGGGAACGCGCGGCGTCCGCGTCACATGCCCCCACAGCGCCGTCTCGGACTGGAGATAGACATCGAGATGTTCTGGCGCGATCAGCCCATGCTGTTCGAGCGTGGCATAGAGCGCCATCGCCGCATGTCCCTTCGAAAACACGACGCGATCGCGCAAAGCGGCGGCGGCATTGTCCGGCGTGATTGTCTCGCAGGAATAGACTGCATCGAGGATCTCGATGCAGCTCAACGACGATCCCAGATGGGCAGAATTCGCGTGATATGACATGGAGACGACACGGCGGCGCGCGGCCGCGCAACGTGACGCCGAGCCCTCAAGCGCTGAGGCGACGCGCATCGACTGCCTCCATCGCATCTTTCGGGAAGGGCGAGGTCAATCGCAACCTCTGGCCGAGATAGGCCTGGATCTGGCGCAGCATCATCTCCTGCGCGTCTGCGCCGTCGGCGACGGCACGATACCAATCCGCGGTCCAGGCGATCGTCTCCTCGAAATCGAGCTGGCACGACCAGCCGAGCCGACTTTGGGCCTTCGACACATCCAGCCGCAGGACTGGCGCCTCGTGCGGATGCGGCGTGCGGTCCGGCGCCCACTCGGCGCCCGGCCCCCAAGCCTCCATGAAGCGCGTGATCAACGCCTCGACGTTGCGCTCGTTGGCCGGTCCGGGCCCGAAATTCCAGCCCTCCGCGAAGCCGTCTCCTCCGTTGAAGACCTTCTCGGCCAGCAGCAGATATCCATACAAAGGCTCCAGGACATGCTGCCATGGCCGAACGGCATCGGGGCGGCGCACCTGCAGGGCGCGCGTGGCCATGAACGCCCGCACGGCGTCGGGCACGATGCGGTCAGCTGCGAAATCGCCGCCGCCGATCACATTGCCCGCGCGCGCGGTTGCCAAAGCGACGCCGGCCTGCCGGAAGAAGCTGTCGCGGTAGCAACTCGCCACAAGCTCGGAACAGGCCTTGCTGTTGCTGTAGGGGTCGTAGCCGCCCAGCGCATCGCTTTCGAGAAAAGCCGTCGCGCCGCCATGGTTTTCGTAACACTTGTCCGTCGTTACGACGACCACGGCCCTGAGGTCGCGGCAGCTCCGCGCCGCTTCGAGCGTGTTGACCGTGCCCATGACGTTTGTCGCGTAGGTGCCGGCGGGATCGGTATAGCCTGCCTTGACCAGCGGCTGGGCCGCCAGGTGTACGACGATCTCGGGATTGGCCTCGCGCATGGCCGCCGCCAGCCCGCCGGCATCGCGGATGTCGCCGCGCACGTCATGGAGATGCGACTGCAATCGCGCGAGATCGAAAAGCGACGGCTGCGTCGGGGGATCGAGAGCATAGCCCGTCACCTGCGCGTTCAGTTGAGAAAGCATCAGCGCGAGCCATGACCCCTTGAAGCCTGTATGTCCGGTGAGGAAGACCCGACGCCCCAGCCAGAAAGCGGATGAGATCACCACACTCTCCATTTCGGACGGCCCGTTGCCCATTCCTCTTCGAGAAACATTTTGTCCCGCAACGTGTCCATCGGGTGCCAGAAACCTGGATGGACGAAGGCCCGCAATTGCTCGTGCTCGGCGAGCCAGTTCATCGGCTCGCGCTCCCAGACCGTCTCGTCGCCGGGAATGAGATCGGCGACCTTGGGCGACAGCAGGAAGAAGCCACCGTTGATCCAGCCGCCATCATCCTCGGGCTTTTCCTTGAAGGAAACGACCTTGTCGCCCTCGATGGTGATGGCGCCGAACCGCTTGCTCGGACGAACCGCCGCGACAGTCGCCATTTTGCCGTGCGCGCGGTGGAAGGCGATTTCGGAGGTGATGTCGAGATCCGTGACGCCATCGCCATAGGTGAGCGCGAAAACCTCGTCCTTGGCCACATGGTCGATGACCCGCTTCAGGCGGCCGCCCGTCATGGTCTTGTCACCGGTGTCGATCAGCGTGACGCGCCAGGGTTCTGCGCTCTCCCGATGCACTTCCATGCGGTTGGCGCCCATATCAAAGGTCACGTCCGACATGTGCAGGAAGTAGTTCGAGAAGAACTCCTTGATATAATAGCCCTTGTACCCGAGGCAGATCACGAAGTCATTGATGCCATGGGAAGAGTAGATCTTCATGATGTGCCACAGGATCGGCCGGCCGCCGATCTCGACCATGGGCTTGGGTCGGACCGAGGTCTCTTCTGCAAGGCGCGTTCCGAGCCCCCCGGTGAGAATCACCGCCTTCATCCGCAGCCTCGTGCTGAAATCCGTCCCGCCGAATGGACCGCGCCCACCGTTTCCGAACTGCGCCAGAGTTTCAGGTTTTGGTTAGCGAATTCTTAATTGACGAGGTCGAGCCCCTTGCGCGGCCACCTCAGGCGCGGAGAAGCGAGCTCTCGATGAACTCAACGCCGACCCATTCGGCCCGGCGCCAGCAGACACGAGCGCGAAAGCTCTTCTTACGAAGTGGCACTTCGAGGTCGAAAAGATCGGGTAAGCAGGGTGAGCCTGCGGCATGAAGCTCGGCCCCGGCGTCTGAAAGGTTCAGGACCAGGCATTCGTAGCTCTGGAACCCACCGGCGAAAACCACGCGGGCTCCCAGGAAGGAGCGTCGGCGCATATGATGGCGGCGGTCGGACATGGGACCCCTGAAATCAGAAAGCTCTGTGATTTCTAGAGTGATCTCAAGGTATTAAGAGTACGTTATAGATTAGGTGAGTGACAACTTCAGGAACGCGGGCACTTCCGGGCGCATACGGCGAGGCAGCGATCATGCTGGACCCGGCAAGCCGTCAGCCCTACCGCAAGATTACACCCTCGTTGCGTGTCCTCCTCCTGGCAGGTCCCTTCGCATTTGGTCCGGCAGACAGGTCCCGAATCCGTGTTCTTTTGTGCCTGAACGGCGGTAGACAGAAGTGCCAGAATGCAGGCCAGGGCCAGGGATCGCATCATCGAAAGACTCCACAGGAAGCTCAGCCTAGCGGCAAACCTCCAGCTAAGCCATTAATATATCAATTAAAAGCTTGGCGAAAATGAGAGCGACAGAGCCCGCCGGACTATGAGATGCGCCGACGAAGTCGCGATCGTGCCTGCCATATAACGGCCCACCAGAGAACGCCGAATGAAGCAAGGCCCCCGCCCATGCGGATCTCGACGATGCCACCATCGGTTGAGTGCAGGAAAAAGCTTGCCGCGATCAGCATGAAGCCAACCGCGATGCAGAGCCGCGCGTAGAAGCGCTGGCCTTTCAGCGCCCGGAGACGCTCCCGCACATAGGCCTGCGCATCGAGGTCTTCGACCAATCCGGGCAGATCGCCCAGTTCGTCGCCGCCACCCAGGAGAAGCCGCCTGTCTAAGTCTGACAATCGCGCCATTCGTCCATGATCTCCCACGATCCAGCGACAAGAGCCGACGCGTCGGCTGGCAATAGAAAAAGGCCGCACATGAATGGCGGCCAGTCAGGATCCATCAATGGAACACACGCAAGATACGCGACGACAAGCTGTGCAGAACGCACATGTGCACAACGGGCCAGGGAGCGACGGGTTCCATCAATGGCTGTCCGATGCGATCCCTGGGGCCAATCTGGGAAGACGTCGTTCAACTGGTCGCCCTAGCGGCCAGCACCATCAACGAAATGGTGAAGCGCAATAACGCGTTCGTCAGCGCCGCCTCGCGTACTGTGGCCCGTTTGCATCTGAACGTTACGGCAGCCTTCGCGTTGTGATCGCATGTGGGGTCGGACGGGTCGCAGAACCTGATTCAAGGACCGGCCATAGCTTTCCCGCAAGCAGCGAGATAACATTCATGACCCGCCAACCCCTTCGTCATACGTCGTCCAGCGCGGCGTCGCCCCTTTCGCTGGCTTTGGTGGGGATCGCCGGAGCCCTCGTCGCGAGTGCAATCTACAACGAAAGCGCCGCACGCCGCGCGGAACGCGCCAACCCGCCACGCGGCAGATTCATCGACGTTCGCGGCATCCGCCTTCACCTGCTTGATACCGGAGGAACCGGCTCACCAGTCGTCCTATTGCACGGCAATGGCGCCACCAGCGCGGATATGGAAGTCAGCGGCCTCCTCGATCACCTGCGCGACGAGCATCGCGTTCTGGCCTTCGACCGGCCGGGGTTCGGCTACAGCGAACGACCCCGCCACACATCCTGGACACCGGAGGCGCAGGCGGACCTGCTTGCTGCGAGCCTCGATCGCCTCGGCGTCCGCCAGGCCGTCGTCATCGGGCATTCCTGGGGCGCCATGGTCGCGACGGCCTTCGCCCAGCGGCATCCGCAACGAGTGACAAAGGCTATCCTGCTCTCGGGCTATTACTTTCCGACCCTGCGCAGCGACACATTTCTAGGTTCGCCCCCGGCCATACCCATCATCGGAGACGCGATGCGCGAGACCGTGTCGCCACTGCTGGGGCGTGCCATGGCCAAGCAAGTGGTCGACAAAATGTTCTCGCCCCGCCAGACACCAGACCGCTTCTGGCGGCACTTCCCCCTCGAACTCGGCTTCCGCCCCTCGCAGATTCGGGCCAGTGCGGAAGAAACAGCCATGATGGTCCCGGCAGCGGCGCGCATGCGCAAGCACTACGCATCCATATCCGTCCCCGTGACGATCATCGCCGGGTCCGACGATGGCATTTGCAACGCCAATCGCCAGTCGAAAGCCCTCCACCGGGCTATCCGGCAAAGCCGGCTACATATCATCCCGGGCTTTGGCCATATGGTCCACTACGGCGCGTCCAACGTCATCGCATGGGCTGTCGAGCCCGACCGCAAGGCCACGCAACCGCCTGCGGGCAAGGCGATGGAGCTTGCCTAGCGGAGACGTTCTCACGAATGGAAGCCTAATTGGCTGCGGCGCTGCGGGCGGGTGGAATCACGAAGATCGTGAAATCCCAGTCGCGTCCCTCCACGGTTCCGATGCGCCTCCTAATACGAGTCTCGACACGCTTGCTTTCGGCTGTCTCATACCCCGCAGCTTGCCTCTTGCACTCGTGATCCTCGGCCCGGCAGATCGCCAGGAGCCCAAGCTGATGAAGTTGCTCCGTGGTGACCCAGGGCGACCAGCGCTGATTGAAGCCATTGAATTCGGAGACTTTGTCAGCTGATTGGAACGTGGCGGCCAGCGCATAATCACGACCTCCGGCAACAAACCGCAAGGGCGCGTGGGTTTCCGTTTCCCAGATCTTCAGGGCCTCGGCGGCGATCTCGTCGCGTGGCTCCTCGTAGTGAATACCGCCCCATCTCAAGAAGGCCGCAGGCAGAAACGGCGATGCGAGCGCGGCGCCTACGATGACCGAGATGAGGAGGGTTCTGGTCAGCCCCGCGGCGCGTTCGAGCTTTGGCTTGATAACCGCGATGAGGCATAGCGGAACAAGCGAGAAGATCGGAACAGCGAACGGGATCCCGAGCCCCGCGTGCCCGACCGCTCCTGCAACCAGCGTCAAAACGAATGGCGCAAGCGCCAGGACGTTCATGAAGGATGGACCGTTGCGCTGGGCTATTTCCGGCTTTGAGATGCCGTTCTGCTTCCACCGCGACGCGATTAGGATCGCGGCAGGCAGGATGAAAAACGCGGCGTTTCCGGCAACAAAATCGAAATAGCGGTTCGATATAGCCCGATCCGCAAGATCGATCTTCGTCGAGAGGTAGACGAACGGCTGAAAGCCGTCGCGAAACAGCCAGACCACATGCGGCGCAAAAACCAGCCCGGTGATTATGACAGTGAGATAGGGCGCGGCGGAGCGGTAGTAATTTCGCCGGTCCTCATGGGTGAGCGACGCAAAAAAGCACGTCGAAATAAGAACGACGCCGAAATATTTAGACAGCAAAGCACACCCGGCCAAAACGCCGCAAAGAACAGCATCGATGCTCCGGCGCGTCTCCATGGAGCGAACGAAGAAATAAAGCGTCCAAGGCCAGATCGAGAGCAGGATTGTGTTCGCGTTGAATCGCTCTGCGTTGAATTGGTAAAAGGGCGTCAGCATGAGCAGGAGGACGCCCAGCGCTCGCATGCGATTATCGCAGAACCGGCCCATCAGAGCCCAGGAGCCGAGAAGGCCCAGCGTGCCGTTAAGCTCAGAGAGGAACAGGAACGCGAAATCCGTCTTGGGGAACACGGTGAACCACAGGCCCGCCACCCAGGCCCAGAACGGCGGATGTTTGTAATAGCCAAAGACGAATTCGCGACCCCAGCCATAAGCCTCCAGGGAATCTGTGTGCAACCCGCGACCGGACGACACGGACGCGAAAAGGCTCCAGAACAGGGCATGGAGAAGCACGAGGGCGACAAGGAAGATGTGCCGCCTGCACGACTGAAGGACACGCGTCCCACTTGACGCGCACCTCGAGGCGAGCAGCCGGAACTCGGTCTTCAGAAGCGCCCACTCGTCCGGCAGGCCGGCCGCGCGCATGAGTCTCGAAACACGAAAAGAGAAGAACAGCGCCATCGAGACCGAGACGAGGGCAAAGGAAATCAGCGAGCCGGTGAACGAGGTAAGATCCAGAATGGCCGGGTAGCGCGGCGGCACCAATGCCTTGAAGGCAAAAGCGACCGTGAGCACCGCACAGAACAGCCCCGCGCTGGCATCGAACAAAATAGCGGCGAGCATCACCGGAAGGAGCAGTTCCAGAAACCCGAACGCGTTGGGCACCACGTCGACGCGAAGTTCCAAGGCGAACAAGGACGTCACGAAGAACGACACCGCCAGGAACTGCGTCGCCTTGGGAATGCGACGCAGGGAGGCCAGACCGGACGTGAGTCTGCTGGTGCGCGCGGCTCCAGCCATGCCCCGCGCGGACGAGCCATTCAGGCCGAAAGCCTCGATCAGGGTCGTGACGAGCGCTACGGCAACGCCTAGGACGAGAAGTCCGGCCCGCGGCATGGATGATGAATATGCTTCGAGGCCGCAGAGACACCCAAAGCCGACGCCGATCAGACACGCGCGGAACAAGGGCGACAACGTGGCAGGCAGAGGCGGAAATCGAGCGAGCAACCCCTTCACATACATCCCTTTGAAATTTTCAGAATTGAGAGTGCCTGGCGGCCGCTCACGACGAGCGACGGGCCCGTACGAAGCTCCGCGCTACGTAAACACACCCGGCACATCTGTCTATTAGGATTACACGGTCCCTCAGGCAGGCAAAAACGAATATCAAATGTTGGGGAAGTCCGAAATCGAGCGTTGCAACGTCTTGTGCACGCCTGCGGCCGACTGCCAAACCTATCCCATCCTCCGCCTAACGATCCAACGAAGATTCATTTGGCTGATCAAAGTTGGAAGGCTTTTTGGGGTGGAGAGGCGTGGGGGTCGGGGCCGACCTTTTCTGCCGCGCGCCGCCGAAGACCGCGAGGGGCAAGACCGATTGGCGTGACGCCGTCCCCGCCAGCCACCCCCTGGAGTCAGTACATGTGCGCCTGCTCGATGACGACGTCCCCACGCGACGGGGTGATACCGTCAACGCCAATGCATCTTGGCGACGCAGCGTGAGGCTCCTCATACACGCCTCGCCGGAGCGGACGACGACAACCCGCCCCGGCACGGATGCCCGGGCGGGTTGTGCCTCGCCGCTACTTCCAGTTCGCCGCGATGACCGGGTTGAGTTGCGTCGCATAGGCGGCAGGCAGTGGGAACTGCGCGGCGCCCGGCGGAGTGAAGCTCGCCATGGCGTTGACCAACGCATCGACGTTGGATTCAGACAAGCTCTTCCCGTCAGCCAGTTGCATCTTCTGTACGTGGTTCTCGTTTGAAGCATACCAACCTTCGAAAGCAATCTTATCGTCGCTGCCGATGATGCTGACCTCGAGATCGTTGCTGACGCGGCGCAGCCAGATCTGGTCGGCGCCGATGCCTGCTTTCAGAGACAACACGTCGACTTCGCCCGCCAGCGCAGAGTGATCGGCGATGCGATCTTGCCCGTCGCCGCGCCCGAACACATAAATATCCGAACCGGCGCCGCCTTCGAGCCGATCGTTCCCCGCACCGCCGGACAGGATATCGTTTCCATTCTGCCCGTAGAGCATGTTGTTGCCGCCATCGCCCGTCAGCGTGTCGGCATAGTTGGAACCGACGATGCCCTCGACATTGGCGATCACGTCCCACGCTGCGTCGCCGCCGCTCGCCGTATTGGTCGTCAGATTGACGGTCACGCCGGCGCTGCTGCTGTCATAGCGGACAAAGTCATAGCCTGCGCCGCCATCGAGGCTGTCCCCGCCCGCGCCGCCGGTGAGTTGGTCGTCGCCATCTTCGCCGCGAAGCGTATCGTTGCCCGCGTTGCCGTAGAGCATATCGTTACCGCCGCGACCGGCGAGCGTGTTGTTGCCGCCATCGCCTGTCAGCGTGTCGGCAGAGTTGGAACCGGCGATGCCTTCGAAATTGACGATCACATCGCCTGTCGCATCGCCGCCGCTCGCCGTATTGGTCGCCAGATTGACGATCACTCCGGCGCTGCTGCTGTCGTAGCGGACAAAGTCAAAGCCCGTGCCACCATCGAGGATGTCTGCCCCGACGCCGCCAAAGAGATGGTCGTCGCCATCTTCCCCGCGCAGCGTATCGTTGCCCGCATTGCCGTAGAGCGCGTCACTGCCGCCTCGTCCGGCGAGCGTATTGTCCCCGCCATCGCCCGTCAGCGTGTCGGCAAAGTCCGAACCAATGACGCCTTCAACATTGACGATCACATCGCCCGCCGCGTCGCCGCCGCTTGCCACGTT
>JAQGKD010000062.1 GCA_028290285.1 Hyphomicrobiales bacterium | reverse complement strand
CGCACGCGGCTTCACCGACGAGAAGCTCGAGCAGCTCGAGAAGACGCTCGCCAGCGCCTTCGACATCAAGTTCGTCTTCAACAAGTGGGCGCTTGGCGCGGACTTCCTCACTGGCGCACTGAAAGTGCCGGCTGAAAAGCTCGACGATCCGACGTTCGAACTGCTGCCCTTCCTCGGCTTCACCAAGGCCGAGATCGAAATGGCGAACGTGCATGTTTGCGGCGCGATGACGCTGGAAGGCGCACCGCACCTCAAGCCCGAACATTACAATGTGTTCGATTGCGCCAACCCCTGCGGCCGCACGGGCAAGCGTTATCTGTCGGTCGAGAGCCACATCCGCATGCTGGCGGCTGCCCAGCCCTTCATCACGGGTGCGATCTCGAAGACGATCAACATGCCCAACGACGCGACGGTCGAGGATTGCAAGGACGCCTATGTCATGTCCTGGCGCCTCGCGCTGAAGGCCAACGCGCTCTATCGCGACGGCTCGAAGCTGTCGCAGCCGCTCAACTCGCAACTCATCGCCGATGAGGACGAGGATGAGGACGAGGTGATGGAGACGCTGGCTGCCATGCCGCAGACGGCGCGCACCACGCAGATCGCGGAAAAGATCGTCGAACGCATCATCGAGCGCGTGGAGCGCACGCGCGAGCGTGAGCGCCTGCCCGATCGCCGCAAGGGCTACACGCAGAAGGCCGTGGTCGGTGGCCACAAGGTCTATTTGCGGACCGGCGAATATGTGGACGGCCGCATCGGCGAGATCTTCATCGACATGCACAAGGAAGGCGCCGCCTTCCGCTCGCTGATGAACAATTTCGCCATCGCGATCTCGGTCGGCCTCCAGTACGGCGTGCCGCTCGATGAATATGTCGACGCCTTCACCTTCACCCGCTTCGAACCGGCGGGCCTCGTGCAGGGCAATGACGCGATCAAGAATGCGACCTCCATTCTCGACTACGTGTTCCGCGAACTGGCCATCTCCTATCTCGGCCGCAACGATCTCGCCCATGTCGATCCCTCCGACATCGGCCATGACGTGATCGGCAAGGGAGACGACCAGAGCCGTCCGCAGGGCGGAGCCGCAAGCGCCTCCTCGCGCTTCGTCTCACGCGGCTTCGTGCGCTCGAAGACCGACAAGCTGATGCTGGTCCAGGGCGGCTTCGAAGTCGCCCCTCCCGGCGGCCTCGTGACGGACGGCGCAACGGCCCTGAAGCCGTCGCCCACAACCTACCGCGACGAACTCACCGCCGCGACATCGGCCGAGTTCGAACAGCTCGAATGGTCGACGCCCGCCGCCGCCCCGAAGCCGACGGCAGCCGACAAGCGCGCGGAAGCCCGTATGAAGGGCTACGTCGGCGAGGCCTGCCCGGAGTGCGCGAACTTCACGATGGTGCGCAACGGGACGTGCTTGAAGTGCGATACTTGCGGAAGCACGACGGGTTGCAGCTGAGTCGGTAAGTACAAGCGCCCGAGGGGTTTTTCCCTCGGGCGTGTTTGCCTGATTGAACAAACAGTGAATGATGCAAAAGCCCGAATGCCGGGAGCGTCATTGCGAGCGAAGCGAAGCAATCCAGTACGATCCTGCGCGTTTCTGGATTGCCGCGTTGCTGCGCTCCTCGCAACGACGACGGTCCCTATTTTCAAAGCGGCGCACTGTCCTTGCCGTTTTGGACGTGCGAGACATCGCCCTCACCCCTTGAACCGCGTCTCCCGATGGTGCCGAAGATACTCGTCATGCGGCCATAGCCGCGAATCTTCCGGCATGCGCAGCATGCCGTCCTTCGGGAAGAGCGGGAGGAGTTCTTCGGGGATCTGGTCCTTCGCGCGCAGAATCCGAAAATCCTTGTCGACCGAAATCAAGCCCCTGTCGAAGAGCCAGTGAAACGTTCCTGAAAGGGCCAACCCGTTGCGCACGGAGTCCGGTCCATGATCTTCAACCGCCTTGATATGTGCCGCCTGCACTTCGGGCCGCCCGCCGCCGTTGAGGAGTCGTAGACCGGAAACGGCGCAGCGATTGTCGTAGGCGTCGCGCACGACACGACGGAACGCCTGATCGCGAAACGGGCGCGTCAACGTTTGCTCGATCATAGGGCGCTCGTATTCGAAGGAGGCTTCCTCCTCCGCGAAGCCATAGGCCGGAGCCTGCACGGGCGCGACAGGCTGCTCGTAAGAGCGCAACGTCATGGCCATTCCAGCCTGCAGAATGCGCTGGAACTCAGGGGTGGGAATGGGCCTGACAGACCAGCCGAACCAGCCCTTGCTCGTGCCTCCGTCATCGCGCTGGGCGCGGCTTTCGTAATAGTCCTCGCCTACGCGAAACGGTACGGGCGACACGAAATTGATGTAGGAGCCCGCTTCTATCATTGCGTAGAAGTGGTCTGGCATCGAAGCATCGGGGACAATGGCCATCACCCGCGCCATGGCAAAATAGGCCTGCCTTCCGGCTTTGACGTTCGCGCCCTCGCCCGCGCGGCGCGGCTCGTAATAAACGATCCAATCGCCGACAGCCGCTTGAACCGCCGCAAGATATCGCTTCGGGAAATGATACCGCTCCTCCGGCACATCGTCGTAGGAGGGCGAAAGTCGCGTGGTGAAAACGGCGTTGGCCATGCTCAAGTCGTGCCTGGCGCGCACACGCCCGTCAAGCCTGCCCTACCTTGTAAACCGCACGGGAACCACCAGCGAGATCCCGCCTCCCATTTCCGGCGGCGGAGCGGGCACCGGGCTTGCGCGGCGCACCAGGGCGAGGGCTTCCTGATCGAGCGCGGCATCGCCCGACGTGCCTGCCAGCGACACGGAGAGCACCTGTCCCCCCGCACCGATGCGGAAGGCCACGCGCGCAGTGCCTGACGCGCCGTTGGTGGCCGGGCGCTTGAAGCGGTTGAGATGGGCCGCCACGAGGCTCTGCCAGGAGGCCCGTACGGCGGCGGACACAACGGGCACGCCCGTCGAGGGGGCGGCGCGGGTTTCCTGCGCGGCGCGCAGGGCCGGTGGCGCTGTTTTCTGCGGCGGTCTCGGCTTGCGTTCCTTGATCTCGCGAGTCGGTTTCTCGATCTTCTTCTGCACCGGCTTTGGCGGCGGAAGGATCGCCTCGGCTATCGCGGGCGCGGGAATTTCGATTGGCGGTTCAGGAAGCGGAGGCTGCTCGGGCGCAGGGGCTTCCGGCTCGGGTGGTTGGGTCTCTTGCACAGGGTCTGGCTGCGTTTCAGCCTGCTGCATTTCGGGCGCCGGCGGCTTTTCTTCCTGAACCGTCTGGCTCGGCGATTCGAGATCGATCATGATCGCGGCCTCGGGAATGCCGGGCGCGGCCTGCGTCGCCGTCCAGTTCAGCGCCATCCAGATTGCACCGGCATGGGCGCCGGCGACCAGCATCGCCGCCGCTGTCCAACGCAGGGCCGCCGCACGGCTCATGGTGCGGGAACGCCTTCGAGGCCGACGAGTGCGATCTTCAGGTAACCCGCGCCGCGCAGCAGGTTCATGACGTTCATCAACTCGCCATAGGCGACGCTCTGGTCGGCGCGCAGGAAGATGCGCTGGGTGCGATCGCCCGATGTCTGCCCATCGAGCAACGATTGCAGCCCGTCGCGCGCAACGGGAGCGTCGCCCAGCGCCAGCGTGAGGTCGCTCTTCACCGTCAGGAAGACGGGTTTGTCGGGGCGCGGTTGCGGCTGCGCGTTCGAGGTCGGCAGATCCACTGTTACGTCGACCGTCGAGAGCGGCGCAGCCACCATGAAGATGATGAGCAGCACGAGAATGACGTCGATGAATGGCGTGACGTTGATCTCCGCGAGTTCGGCGAGGTCGTCGCCAGTGTCCCTCAGGCTGACAGCCATGGCCCTACTCCGCCAGACGCACGGAGGGACGCGGCGCGAGATGCACTGCTCCCGGCGTTCGGGGCGCGGCGGCGCGGGCGGATAGTTCCGCCCGGTCGAGATCGCGCGAAAGATGCTGCAGGACTTCGCCCGACGCATCCGCGAGCACGGCGCGATAGCCGGCGATGGCGCGCGCGAACACGTTGTAGACGATCACGGCCGGGATCGCCGCGACGAGCCCGATGGCGGTTGCGAGAAGCGCTTCGGCGATGCCGGGCGCGACGACCGCGAGATTGGTCGTCTTCGTCTGGCTGATGCCGATGAAGGCGTTCATGATGCCCCAGACCGTGCCGAACAGGCCGACGAAGGGCGCTGTCGCACCGATGCTTGCCAGCACGCCTGTGCCACGCGCCATGCTGCGCCCTGCCCCTGACTCGAGACGGGAGAGCGCGATGGCCACGCGCTCCTTGATGCCGTCGGCTGGCAGTTCGGACGAGCGCCGCGTCTCTTGCAGGGCCGTCTCGACAAGGGACGCAACCGCCCCACGCATGCCGCCCTTGTCGAGTGCATCGGATGCAGCGTCGAGGCTTTCCGCCTGCGCGAGGCGACGCGTGGAGAGCGTCGCCCTGCGTTTTGCGCCCAGAAGCTCGATCCCCTTGGCGATCCAGATCGTCCATGTCGCCAGCGAGGCGAAGGCCAGCCCCACCATCACTGCTTTCACGACGATATCGGCCTGCATGAACATGCTCCACGGCGACAGGTCGTGGGGCATGATCGCGATAGTTGGTGTCTGCGCGAGAGCGGGGAAAGCGCTCGCAGAGAGTAGAGAGGCAACAACAGCCGGCTTTCTGATTATCATAATCTCAACTCCCTACGCTATCTTCAGAACGTGGCGGTCAGTCCGACGCGCACCGCGCGCGGCGAGCCCGGCGTGATATTGTTGTTGCCGTCGGCCGTCGAATAATATTTCGCGTTGAGGATGTTCTCGACGTTCAGCTGCGCCCTGAAGGTCTTGTTGATCTTGAAGAACAAAGCGCCGTCGACCCGTGTGAACCCCGGCAGGCGCACGGTGTTGTCGACGGCAGTGAACGAATTCGTCTGATGGATGACGGCGGCGCCCACGCCGAACTGTTCGTTGATGTTGTAGCGGTTCCAGAGCGTAAACGTATTGTAGGGCACGAGCTGGAGCCGATTGCCCACGGGAGCGGCCGACGTGGCGCTCGTGATCTTCGCATCGGTGTAGGCGTAGCCTCCGGAAATCTGCCACTTGTCGGTGACGTAGCCGTTGATCCCGAGCTCGACGCCCTTGGCTCGCGACTGCCCTGACAACAGGAAGAAGCCGGGATTGGCGGGATCGTTGATGCGCGTGTTTTCGCGATCGAGTTGATAGAGCGCGACCGTCAACTGAAGATCGTCACGCACGTCCCATTTGACGCCGACTTCCTTGTTGGTGAACTTTTCGGGCTTGAGAAAAACAGTATTGGGTGCAAGCGCCCCGAACTGGTCTCCCGAGGCCGGCAGATAGGAGACGCTGTAGCTCGCATAGAGGGACACGTCCTCGCGCGGCTTCACGACGATGCCTCCGCGCGGCGAGACGAGATTGTCCGTGTGTGTGAGTTGCAGGCCGCCAACCTGATGGTTCGTGTAATCCAGGTTGACGTGATCGAAGCGCACACCGCCGATCAGCTGGAAATATTTGGTGATCTCCACCTGGTCCTGCACATAGCCTGCGGCAACAGTGGCGATGCTGCGCGCGTTGGCATCCGTCGTTCCGTTGTTCAGGAAGGTGACCGGCACGAAGGAGATCGGGAACAGCGGATTGACCGCAAGCGAGGAACTCACACCATTGAACAGGCCCGTCATGCGGTAATTGTCGCTGACCTGCCGCCCAAACTCGGCGCCTGCGAGCAGAGTGTGCCGCATGAAACCTGTATCGAGCTTGTAGGTCAGGTCCGTCTGGTTGAAGAGGTTCGTGCGCTTCGTCGCGTTGTTATAGGCCGAGAGATTGACGGAGGTTCCGGCACTGTTGACGGCCCCGCCGGGGAACACGTTCTGGTAGGCTCGGTCGTAATAAGCGAAACGACTCTGGTTCCTGATCTTCACGCCGAACTCTGTCTCATGCTCGACTGTCGCCGTCGCGATATTGGCGTCGACATGAGCGTTGTTGAGGTTCGGGTTGCCGAAGAAGGTCGATGTGTCGGTGATGTAGGGACGGCCGAACTGCGAGGGGATTCCGCGATCCGTCGTGCGGTCGTCATGGAAATATTCGTAACTGAGCTTGATGGACGTGCTGGCCGAAGGTGTGAACGTCACCGTCGGGTTGAAGCCGTAGCGCTTGATCTTGACGAAGTCGCGATAGGTGGCGCTGTCCTCGATGAAGCTGTTCAGCCGCACGGCGACGTTCTCATTGATCGCCTGGCCGATGTCGACGGCTGTGCGCTTCTGTCCATAAGAACCAGCCTGAACGTCGATCTCGCGGAGGGTCGTTCCGTCTGCTTCCTTGAGGACGCGATTGATGACGCCGCCGCCGCCGCCACGGCCGAAGATCATCGCATTCGGGCCCTTCAGCACCTCGATACGCTGCGTGTTGTAGAGATCGCGGAAATACTGCACGTCGTCACGAATGCCGTTCACGTAGAAGTCGGCACTGGAACTCTGGCCACGTATGATCACCTGATCGCGGTTGAATTCACCCTGATGGGGAATGACGCCCGGCGAAAAGCGCAGCGCTTCGGTGAGGCTCGGAAAGGCCTGATCCTTGATCTGCTCCTCGGTGATCACCGTGACCGATTGCGGAACGTCGAGCAGCTTCGTGTCGGTCTTCGTCGCCGTCGAGACGCGCCTGGTAATGTAACCGGCCTGCCCGTCTGGACGACCGCCTTTCACGTCTATGGTGGGAAGCTCGACACCGTCGGAGGTGCCTTGCGAAACTTGTAGCTGCGCTACATTGGTTTCTTGCGCAAAGGCAGAACCACCTCCATATGCGGAATTGGTCCCGATCAGCAGCACTGTCGTCACAAACGTCCTGAAGCCCAATCGATCCGGCGTTCCCATTTTCAGTTTCCAAATCATGTCTTGAATGAAAAGGCACCATGCGAGGTGCGGTATCGCTCCTATCGCCGGATGAGAGCGTCACGGCAACTTCAATGATTTGGATCGATTCCAGGAAGGTAGTTTGTAGTTCGTACAATGTAGCGAGAAGCTTGTTTAGAAACCGTCGCCTGAGGGAGCATGGAGAGCTGCTTTACGGTCATTCTAAACTGCATATAGTTTTGAACGTTGCAGGAAGGCACCTATTTTAGAACGCACAGCAAGTAGGATCTTGTGCGTTGCCCGACGCAGGCTTTCGCCGGAAGAAGACGCGCCAGAGAGCCCTCGGTTTCACGGCATCGTGTATCCGCTTCAGCTAAAACCATCGGGAGACTCATGCGTTTACTATGTGCCACGAGCCCTTGTGTCTGGAGCGAGTCAGAACTCCCTAAGATACAAGTGAAGGATGGAGGTCGTTATGCGTGTGAAACTTATCGCTGCGTTGGCAGCAGCGGTTACTTTCGCCGCCATTGCCGCGACCCCAATTTCTTCCGCAAGCGCCCAGCAAAACGTTGGCGGACCTGGTTGGTCAAGCGGCGTGGCAGGTGATAACTGCAGTGATCCAGCCTATCGGATGGATCCGCGTTGCTACGGCAACTGACTTTTAGGCAAGGTGGTTGCAGCCTAGGCAACTGAACAACAGAGGGCTGGCGAAAGTCAGCCCTCTATTTTGTGCTGGGTCTCCCCGGTGACCGAAGACTGCGGCGCCGCCTCCTTCAGTCCTACCCCTGTCAGCCCCAGTCTCAGCGCCTCACGCACAAGCCATGCGAGCCGCGCCGCTGCGCGCTGGGGCGACAGGCCGTTGGCGTGGATATTGGAAACGCAGTTGCGTTCGCTGTCGCGCCGCCCGGGTGCAGGCGCGAAGGTGAGGTAGGCGCCCAGTGAATCGGCAGCCGAGAGGCCCGGCCGCTCCCCGATGAGCATGACGACCATGCGAGCGTTCATCGCTGCACCGATGGCATCGCTCAGCGCAACGCGAGCCTGTGTGGCGAGGACGACGGGGCCGCTCGACAGTCCGCTCAGGAGCGATTGCGTGGCTTTCAGGGTCGCAACGGCATGGTTCTGCACGGCAGCCGCCGAAAGGCCGTCTGCGATCACGAAGACCACGTCGAAGGGTCCTCGCGGAAGCCTGTCCGCCGCGCCCTCATCCAGCCTGCGGCCGAGATCGGGGCGGCGTAGATAATTCGCGCGGTCGTGCGCTGCGCTTCGAACGGTCAGAGATGACAGGGGCGCGAGATCGGCCGCGATGCGCTCCCAGTTTACCTGCCCGTGCACGGCGTCGCGCGCCTTGGCGTGGGCCATCTGGAGGTCGAGTAGCGCGGCTGTCGGCAGCGCGTCGCCCACGCGCCCGAGGCCTATGCGAGCGCGGGTGAGTCTGCGAAGATCGCGCCAAGGGTCACTCATGATGTCCCCGCGCATCCAGAAGGCGTTGCATCGAGGCGGGGGACGGCAGCGGCGGCACGCGCCCCTGGCCGTCAAGCAGGCCCATGCGCGACAGCCAATGCTCGAACTCTGGCGCCGGCCGCAGCTTCAGGAGGTGCCGCAGGCTGAGGACGTCGTGATGAGACAGGCTCTGGTAATTGAGCATGATGTCGTCCGCGCCCGGCACCGCGATCAGGAAATTGACGCCCGCGTTGGCGAGCAGCAGGGCGAGACCATCCATGTCATCGGAATCGGCCTCGGCGTGGTTGGTGTAGCAGACATCCACACCCATCGGCAGGCCGAGCAGCTTGCCGCAGAAATGGTCTTCGAGCCCGGCGCGGGTGATCTCTTTCGCGTCGTAAAGATATTCCGGCCCGATGAAGCCGACCACCGTATTGACGAGGAGTGGGGAGAAGGCCCGGGCGACGGCATAGGCCCGCGCCTCAACGGTTTGCTGGTCTATGCCGTGATGCGCGTTGGCGGAGAGAGCGGCCCCCTGCCCCGTTTCGAAATACATGACATTCTGGCCGACGGTGCCTCGTTTCAGCGACAGGGCAGCGTCGCGCGCCTCCGCCAGCATCGCGAGCGTGACGCCGAAGCCCGCGTTGGCGGCCTGGGTCCCCGCGATGGATTGAAACACCAGATCCACGGGCGCGCCGCGTTCGATGGCGGCGAGCGTGGTCGTGACATGCGAGAGCACGCAGGACTGGGTGGGGATGTCGAGGCGCTGCCGGATGTTATCGAGCATGGTCAGCAGGCCGATGGAGGTGTCGACGTTGTCGGTTGCGGGGTTCACGCCGATCACGGCATCGCCCATGCCGAAGAGAAGCCCGTCGATGGTCGCGGCTGCTATTGCGGCGGCATCGTCGGTCGGATGATTGGGCTGGAGCCGCGCCGCCAGCCGTCCTTCGAGCCCGACGGTCGAGCGGAAGGCCGTCACCACGCGCACCTTGGCTGCGACGGCGATGAGATCGCTGTTGCGCATGAGCTTGGAGACGGCGGCCACCATTTCAGGCGTCAGGCCCGGAGCCAGGCCGGCGAGTGCGCGAGCATCTGTTTCCCATGCGAGCAGCCATTCGCGAAAGGCCCCGACCGTCAGGGAGGACACCGGCGCGAAGGCGGCTTCGTCATGCGCATCGACGATGAGCCGCGTAACCTCATCTTCTTCGTATGGGATGAGATGCTGGTGCAGGAAAGTCTTCATGGGAAGGTCCGCCAGCGCCATGCGGGCAGCGACGCGCCTCGCGTCCGACGTCGCGCCGAGGCCGGCCAGATCGTCGCCCGAGCGCCGCGGCGAGGCGCAGGCGAGCAACGTCTTCAGATCGCCGAAGACATGGGACTCGCCCTGATAAACGTGCCGGTATCCGCCTGTAGTGCGCATTGGGGGCATCTTACGACCCGATGGCCGACAATCTCAAGACGCGCAGGAAAGCCTCGCGCCCTCCCCGATGCCGGCGGCCAGCGCCGCGGCCTCGTCGAGCACGCCGAGAGCGCGATTGACGACGGCTTGCAGCGACAGCGGGCTTCGCGCGGCCTCGACCGCCAGGCGCGCGCTAAAACAAAGGCGCAGTGCGCTGACCGGCCGCCCGTCGCTCGAACCCATGCATACAGGCTGGCCGAGCCGCATGGAGCGCGCACCCCCACCGCCACGCGCCAGTTCGCGGTAAACCTGCTCACTCGCATCCGAGGGCAAATAACATCCGTGCTCCGTGCGCAGGAGGAATGGAAAGATGGTCGGATAATCGTCCCAGCCGCCGCTGTGCCCGAGTGCTCTGCGATCCAGATCGCGCGTCGCAGTCGGCGGCAAGGTGCGCGAAGCATGAAGGCGCGTGTTTATGGCCTCCGCGAAGGCGCCCGCCACATGGCGGATCGTCGCTTCCGGGAGACTGTAGAACGCCTGCAATTCGCGTAGAGCAGCGTGCCAGCGCAACAGCAGGCCGAAGTTGACGCCGCTTCGCATGGCGCGACGGGCGACCCAGCCTTGCGGCCACTCGGCGCAGGCGCCGTAATCCCCGAGTTGCACGGGCAGTTCCCTACCTTGCGCAGCCTTGGCGAGCGCTGGCGGACACAAGAGCAAACCGCTGAAGGCGGGGCCGCCCGTGAATTTCGAGCCCGTCAACGCGACAAGAAAGCCGTGCTCGATGTAGGCGCGCAGCATGCGTGGCGAGAGACGAAACTGGCAGGCGTCGATCATCACATCAAGGCGTCCGGCCCAGCGCTGGCGCAGGTTCATGACTGTTTCCAGCCCCGGGCTGATGAGGCCGGTCTTGGAGACATCGGCCACCACGAGGAGAATCGACCGACCGGCGGACGTGGCGTGCGTAATATGACGTTCGAGATCGGCGGCGACCTCCGGTTCCGGACGCAGACCGCCCATGGCATCGCGGGCGGGAATGCACAGATGCTGCGTGCGAAGGCTATGGCTCAGGACCTGCCCGCGGTCCACAGCATTGCCGCTGGCGGTGCGAGCGGCGAAATGATGGCCCTTCATGGCTTCGGGAACGCCGCTTCCGGTCTCCAAGCGCTCGACCGTGATCGTCAGAGAGCCCGTGTCCCCGGACGCGGCCAGAAAATGCGCGGCATAAAGATGCGCGTCGGTTCCCGACGCCGCGAAGATCAGGTCCGGGCTCGCGGACTCGGCGAACCCCCAGAGCGCCAAAAGACTCTGGCGCAGTCGCTCCATCTCCCTTTCATAGACACGCTCGGGCGATTGGGTGAGCAAGGCAGTTGCAAGACGCCCATGAACGAGTGCCGCGGCCAGATGCGCCTCGACCGAGATGGTCGAGGCAGTAGACGAGCCGAAGGCGCATTCGCCGCGAACTGGTAACGGCCCGTAGCCATAGCGATTGAGTCCGCGAGGATCGAGCGCGATGCGCTCATCGCCGCCGGAGACCAGAAGGTCGTCGAGGATCGGCAGGCGCCTCATGCCGTGTGCCCGCCTGCCTCAGCCAGGGCAGCATGGAAGGCACGGAAGAGTTTGCGCATGGCGGGTTTTTTATAGGGAAAGACGAGTTCCGAATCCATGTCGTGAACGATCATCGCGACATCGGCCTCGAAGACCAAAAGGCGCCCGTCAGGCATTTCGGCGCAATCAACACCGAAGTAATCCAGCCCGAAGCATCGGCACAGGGCATCGATGGATGTCGCGTGACGGCGCGCGAAATCCTCGTCGAAGGTGCGCATCCATTCCGCCTCTTCGTTCCGACGTTCCGCATTTTCCACCATGCTGGCGCTGAGGTAATGCACCATCCAATGTTCGGATACGGCATAATGGCTGGCGAAGGCCCGTCCATTGATGAAGACCACGCGCTGCTTGCGAAAGAGCCCGTCGGGCCCGCTGTAATCGATGAAGGGCGCGAGATAGAATTGCGCGTCCGCATGCCTGGCCAGATATGCGCCGAGCGCGGCGAGGTCGTCCAGCTTCTCCATGCCGTGTCCGGCGTGTGTTCCGATGGGCCGGATAATGAGCGGAAAGTCGGCACCGGGCAGCAGCGACTCGAGACAGGCCGGGTTCTGACAGATATCGGCGAGATCGGTCCGGCTCGCAGGGACGTTCGGCGGCGAAACAATGCTGGGCTCCTCCGCCAGAAGGGAGTGTACCCCGTCTCGCGTCATCATGGAGATGTGCTCGGGTGCGCCATTCAAAATCGGCGGTCCCTGCCAGTCCAGAAGCAGCCAGCCGATATTTTCAAGCACCGCGCGATTGCCCGCCGACTCGCCGATCGCCATGAAGGCTACGTCGGCGTCGGGAAGCTCCGGCAGGCGGCGCGTCTTCGCGTCCACATAAACGAAATAGAGTGTGACGTCGGATCCTTCGAGCAGGAAATCGATGGGCGTGTTGGCCATCATGTCGCCCGCCGTGACGAAGGCGATGATGCGCAAGCCCCGGCCGTTACCATGGACGCGCCGATAGACGGGTTGCGTGGCAATGGCAGCGGACTGGAGTTCGAGCCCCTTCTCGCGCTGACCCGTCGTCTGCAGGAGCACGGAAACATCCATCAGCGCCGATGTATCGCCGGGGTTTGCGCCCAGGCGCGCCATGAGGCCGTCCCAGACGGGGGTGATGTCTCCCTGATCGTAGACGAGACGCACGAGGGTGCTGATGCCGAGCAGCGGCTCAGGCAGGGTCGCTGCGCATTTCTGGGGCGAAAGACAGTTCATGCCCGCACCGCCTTCATGGAGAGGTACGCTTGCAACCCACAGGGGTGCCGGGTATCGCCACGTCGCTCGAAACTCATGCGCGTCTCCTGTTCCACCCAAGCTGTTAGGCCTGCTGGATTGCGGGAGGCTTGCGCCAGGCGGGGGTCATCTGGCGAGAGGCCGGATCGTCAATTCCGTACCCCACGGGTCGACCACCTTCAGCGCGCGGGGTGCTGGGCTCCCCGCAGCCGCGAGGCGCAGCCGCGCAGCATCGAAGATCTCGGCATCCCCCGCGACGATCTCGACGTCCGCGAGACCGGTGGCCGGCCCCGATCTGACGGGGGCGTTCCGGCTGTTCCAGATGTTGGTCGCGAGGTGGTGGTGATAGCCGCCCGAGCCATAGAAGGTCGCGCCGGGATAGCGGCAGGTGATGTTGAAGCCCAGCCGCGTGTAGAATTCCTCGGCTGGGGCGATCGTCCCCACCTGCAAATGCACGTGGCCGACGACAGAGCCGTCAGGAAAACCGCGCCAATCCCGCCCCTCAGTGCTGGCCATGAGGCTCTCGATGTCGAGAGGATCGCTGCTCATCGCCACCAGATCGCCAGTCCGCGTCCAGACCTCGCGCGGCCGGTCGATGTAGATCTCGATGCCGTTGCCCTCGGGATCGGCCAGGTAAACCGCTTCGCTGACCAGGTGATCGGCGGCCCCCTGAAGAGCGACCTTCGCCGCGGCGGCATGGACCAGCCAGCGCGCGAGATCGCCGCGCGACGGCAAAAGGAAGGCTGTATGAAAGAGCCCTGCCTCGTTCGGCAAACGGCGGCGCGCATGGGGGTCGCGCCGCAATTCGAGGAGCACTGTCCCGCCGGCGCCGAGCGTCGCGCGATTGGCGTCCGTCTCCAGCACGGCAAGACCGACGGTTTTTTCGTAGAAACGGGTGACGCCTTCCAGATCGTGGACGGTCAGCGTCACCTTGCCGATGCTCAATGGGGCATTTGCCGTGCTCATCCGCCGATCCTCGTGCTGGGGGCCGGAGCGAGTTACGCCGAGACCCTCTCTATCCATGCGGCGAAGGCTTCCACGAAGCTGCGGAAAAAGTCACGCGTGCTGTCGTTCTTGACCGCACCCTTTTCGTCGAACATCGTCCCGGCGCCCCCGACATAGGCTTCCGGCTGCTGCATTGTGGGCATGTTCAGGAAGACGAGCGACTGGCGCAGATGGTGATTGGCGCCGAAAGCTCCGATAGCACCTGGCGAGACGCTCATCACCGCAGCCGGCTTCCCTGACCATGCGCTCTGACCATAAGGTCGGGAGCCCACGTCGATTGCATTCTTCAGAACGCCGGGCACCGAGCGGTTATACTCGGGCGTGACGAAAAGCACGGCGTCGGCTGCCTTGATTTTCTGACGGAAGGTCGTCCAAGCCGCAGGCGGCGCAGCGTCCTCGTCCTGATTGTAATGGGGCAACTCGCCGATCTCGACGATCTGAAGCTTCAGGCCAGTGGGAGCCAACTCCGCGAGAGCGTGAGCGGCCAGCCGATTGAAGGAGCCCTTGCGCAGGCTTCCGACGAGGACGGCGACATTACGTGTGCTTGTCATGGAAATCCCTCTCGGCCCTGCATGGCGGAATGCGCCGCGATGCATGCAGAACCCCCGCCTTCGACTGGAGTTCGCCAGAGACGAACGGCTTGGCAGCGGCCTGCGTTCCCTCCGTGAAATTTCGGCAATCTTTGAGGCAGCGCAAGTAACTGGCCCAAGGCATCGGCTAGCCTTGCCATTCACTGCCCAGCATTTGACAGATAGAGGTCATGTTCAACGCCCTACCCCACACAGATCCCGAGGCGGTCGCCCACGTCATACAGGTGGCATTGACCCCGGTGTTCCTCCTCACGGGGATCGCGGGCCTCCTCGCTGTCTTCGCAACGCGCCTCGGCCGGGTCGCCGACCGCGTGGACCGGCTGGCCGAACGCTGGCATGAGTCCGAAGATGACGACGAGCTTCTGCGGAAGCTCCTGTTTCTGAAGAAACGCACGTATGTCCTTGATGTCGCGGTTGTTCTCGGTGCTCTGGCTGGCGTGGCCATCTGCGCTGCGGCCCTGACCCTGTTCCTGGGCGCCATGCGAAACCAGCTTGGCGCGGAGCTTCTCTTCGCGCTCTTCGGGCTGTGCCTGATCTGCACGCTGGGCGCACTCTCAGCCTTCTGCACGGAGATGATCATGGCCAACATGAGCGTGCGCCGGGAGGTTTCCGAGAGCAGCCGCAAGACGAGCGTGGGCGCCGGCACCGTGGGAAAGCTTTAGCGAGAAGCGTCCAAAACAGACTTAAGCTTGACAATAATCCCCCGACTAATTGGTATCACGTTAGGCCCTGTTTTCGAATCCACGTTTTTCTTCAGATGCTTCGCCCCATGTTGGAAAGGTACTTCAATTGTTGAGCCTGGTTGTCGTCGAGGACAACGAATCCCTCCTTTTCGTGACGGTCGAGGCGTTGCGTCTGCACGGGCATTTCGTCCGCGGTGTCAGTTGCGCTGAGGATCTGGATGACGAGATCGGGTCCGAACCTTTCGACATCGCGATCATAGACATCAACCTGCCGGGGGAAGACGGACTGAGTCTCACGCGGCGCCTTCGGGCAGCGCAGCCGGACGTCGGCATCATTCTGGTGACCGCGCGAAACAGCCCCGCGGAGCGCGTGCAGGGCTATAAGGCCGGCGCGGACATCTACGTGCCCAAGCCTGCTTCGGTCGATGAATTGTCGATGGCAATCCAGGCACTGCGCCGACGACTCGGACCGACTGAGTTGTCAGCCTCGAACCTGAGGGACGCCAACGTCGTACTCGACCAGAAGACCCTCCGCGTCAGCTTTGGTGACAAGGAGATCAAGGTCAGCACGCGCGATGCGGCGATCCTTTCGAGCCTTGCGCGGGCTTCGAACCGACGGCTCGACAGCTGGCAGTTGATGAGCATTACCGTGCAGAACGAGGACGCATTCAGCAAGGGCGGGCTTGAGGTGCAGATTACGCGGGTTCGCAAGAAGCTGATCCAGCTCGGACTGGAAAAGGACGCCATCCGCTCGGTCCGAGGGGTCGGCTATCAGCTCTGCGTCCCCCTCATCGTCAAGTAAGCGGCGGCGCTCCGTCAGTGGATGAAGGCGCTGCCGCGTTTGCGCGAGAGCTTCTCAAGAAAGGCTCCGTTCAGGGCGCATCGCTCGACACTCAACTCCACGATGCGTTTCCTGAGCCGGGCGTTCTCTTCCACGAGCAGAACGGTTTCACGGACCTGCCCCGCATTCAGTCCCGAGAATTGGGCCTTCCAGCGCCGGAACGTAAGTTCCGAGATGCCAAACTCATCGAGCAAATCGACAAGAGGCATGCCGTTTGCGGCCTTCGTCAAAGCATCGACAACCACTTCCGCCGGGAGCCGCTTACGCGCCATCACAAGTCTCCAATCCGCAGGAGCCCTGTTACGCGAACAAAGCCACAGGACACATTTGGTATTCACCCCCGCAGAATGCATTTCGTGCCGAAAGCTTCCTTACAAAAACTTACGCGTTAAAGATCTGCCCATTTTTTCATCAGATTAGATTCAGTTTAGTTTGTGTCAGCAACCAGCCTGGCTTATGCTTGACCGCAATTTGGGATGGAAGGGGATATGACGCAGGTAAAAAAGACGTTTTGGCTGAGCCTCTTCGGTCTTCTCATCATCCTCGTGCCGGGACTGCTCCTCCAGCTGCGCATCCATGGGATGGAACACGTTATCGAGCGAGCGTATCTTGAGGACTCTACGCGAGTCCTGAGCTTTGCCGACATACAGAAAAAGATACCCATCCCCTACGAAGGTATACTCGGAAAGGGCTTCAGCAGCTCGCATCACTGGATCAGGCTTACCCTTCGACGAGCCGCCACGACAGAGGACCTCATTCTCAGAATTCGGCCGCAATATCTCGACGAGATCCAACTGTACACGCCGGAGGATCCATCACATACACCTCGGATCTCGGGCGATCGCGTCGCATGGAACGATGCCGAGTTCAGGTCGCTCAATCACACTTTCTCCGTGCACCTGAGCGAGCCGGTCCAGATCGTGTGGCTCCGCGTCTCGTCCACCAGCACAATCCTGATGGACATCAATGCCTTTACGCCCTCCAACTTGCGGCACATCGAGCGTTCGTCCGAGTTCTTCAGTAACGTCTACATCGGCATAATGCTCTGTGCGTTGCTCTTCGCTGTTTTCGTCGCAATGGGCCAGTGCGAGCCCGTTGCCTGGGTCTTCGTCGCTCTTCAACTCTCCTCGATCTGCTTGGCGCTTTCAATGCTCGGCCATCTGAGGCTCTGGTTTGCGCGCGCTGCGACGCCAGAAGCGCTGGGCATGCTTGGCGAGCACATCGCACTCACCAATGCAGTCGTGAGCCTGATTTTCTATGCCGTTCTCCTCAAGCTCCATGACGCGCCCCGATGGGGCGTGCGGATCATAACTGTCGTCATTGCCGCCTACCCCGTTCTTTTCGGCCTGCTCTGGCTGGATCAGACACGGATTGCGATCAACGTGAACGTCCTCGTCCTCCTGGTCAGCCCGCCCACGCTGCTGCTTACGGCGTTCGGAGTCCGGCCCGGCATCCCGCGCGATGGGGAAAGCCGATTTCTGTCCCGTTCGAGCCTGATGATCTTCTTTGGCCTGCTCACGGTCGCACTTTCGTTATCAAGTCTGCCGATGCTGGGTGTCATGCCAGCCCGCGAGATTTCGCTCCACAACCTTCTGCTGCCCACGGTTATCAACGACTTGATGATGCTGAGTCTCCTCTTCCGGCGTTCGCAAGACAAGGCGCGCGCCGAGCTCAGCAAGGCGGAAAACATGAAGCTCGTCGAATACGAACTGGCCTTCCAGACCAGGAAAACCCAAGAGCAGAGCCGGTTCATGACGATGCTGACACATGAACTCAAGACACCTCTGTCAATCGTCCGGATAGCCATGTCCGCGCGGCACCAATCACCTGATTTACAGGTTCGCGCACAACACGCCATCCTCGACATGAATGCCGTCATCGATCGTTGCATTCAGATGATGCAGGTCGAGGCAGGGGCATCGAGCGTCGAACTCGTCGAGTTGGACCTCTTGCAACTGTTGACCGAACTCAAGGATGGATCGGAACAGCCCACGCGTGTGCATATCGACGGGGCCTCTCACCTCGACTTTCGCAGCGACCCGGGCCTCTGCTCCATCATCTTCCGTAACTTCATCAGCAATGCGCTGAAATATGGCGCGCCGGACGAGGCAGTCGTCATAGCCATCGCCCAGCAGTCCCGCGACAATCAGATGGGAGTCCTGATCGAGTTCAGGAACCATGTCGGACCCGTCGGGATGCCGGATCCCAAGCGCGTCTTCGAGAAGTTCTATCGCGGCGTCGGCGCTCACCGCACGATCGGCGCGGGGCTCGGCCTCTTTCTGGCCCGAGGACTCGCGCGAGAGCTCGGCGGAGACGTGACGTTCAACCCGGGCATCGGCGTCGTACGGTTCGACCTCTGGCTTCCGGGCAACGCGGCCGGCTGAGCGGAGTGGCTCGGACGGATCGGGCTTGATCGAGACCTCCGTCTGGCAAGTCATTGATCCACAGTAATGATTTATGATACCTGATCCAACGAGCCCATTTTTTACGCATGTCCTGTGAAATCGTGCCCAGCGTAAATACCTGCTTGTAATCCTGTAGGTTATTGCCAAGCTATTGCTCTATATAACAAAATAAGCATAGTAAAAAACTTGACGCCACTCCACCAAAAGAGAATTCAAGTACATTTTTTATTAGTAATTCCCACGTATTACTAGCGGCATGAGGGACATTCCTCTGATCGCTCGATGGTTTTGATGCACCTTGGTGACGAGGCCCCCGGCGACCCAGGTTTTTTTAGTGCGGGTCTTAGTTTTTAGGAAAGGTTTTTCTCATGAAGTCTCTTGTCCAGAAGTTCATTGCCAACGAGTCCGGCGCCACCGCGATCGAATACGGCCTCATCGCCGGTCTCATTGCCGTCGCGGTGATCGGGGCGATTACGAGTGTCGGCAGCAACCTGAAGACTCAGTTCAACAAAATCGCTACGGCCATCAGCTGATTCAAAGGAACGAGGCGGCGGACAGATCAGCGTACCGCCGCCTTGCTCTCATACCGAAGTTGATCCAGCAAATCGTCTGACGTTCCTGAATTGAGTCCGTGCGTCGATGCGAATCACTCAATGAGAACTCCCAAATGAAAGCTAAATTGCGCAGTCTTCTGTCCGATGACGGCGGCGCCACTGCGATCGAATACGGTCTTCTCGTCGGCTTGCTCGGCATAGTCATCACCTCTGCGGCAGGTGCTGTGATGAGCAAGGTATATTTGCGTTTTGACAGTATTTGGGCGGCCCTCAGCTCTGTATCTTGAGAGCCTCATTGTTGTTTGTATAAATTTCAAAGCAAAAACAAATGTTTCGCGAGCAACTCCGCGCGGACAAGCTATCGGCGCGTCTTCCGCAGTGGAAGAAGGAAATCACCAGCCGATGATAAGCGTCCGGCGCTTGCCGGGCCTCTATGAGGATCCGTCCATGTTCATGCGTTTTCTGAAAGACACGTCCGGTGCAACAGCCATCGAGTACGGCCTCATAGCGGGTCTCATCGCCATCGCGGTCATCAGTGCTGTGACGAAGCTCGGCACCAGCGTCTCGTCCAAGTTCAACAAGGTCGCGACCAGCCTCACCTGAAGCGAGTCGCTCAACCGATCAATGCAGGATCTGGCTCAGAAACAGGCGGGTTCGCTCATGTTGCGGATTCGCGAAAAACTCCTCGGGGCGGTTGGCTTCTACGATTTGCCCGGCATCCATGAAGATGACCCGGTCGGCCACCTGGCGCGCAAAACCCATCTCATGGGTCACGCAAAGCATTGTCATCCCCTCCTGAGCGAGGGACACCATCGTATCCAGCACTTCCTTGACCATTTCCGGATCGAGAGCGGATGTCGGCTCATCGAACAGCATGATCTTCGGGCTCATGCAGAGAGACCGTGCGATCGCGACGCGCTGCTGCTGGCCGCCTGAGAGCTGGCCGGGAAACTTATGTGCTTGCTCTGGGATCTTGACGCGCGTCAGGTAGTGCATCGCCACCTCCTCCGCGTCCTTCCTGCGCATTTTCTTCACCCAGATCGGCGCGAGCGTGCAGTTCTCGAGGATGGTGAGATGCGGAAAGAGATTAAAGTGCTGGAAGACCATGCCGACGTCGCGGCGCACTTCGTCGATGCGCTTCAGGTCGTTGGTGAGCTCGATTCCATCGACGACGATCCTGCCCTTCTGATGCTCCTCCAGCCGGTTGATGCAGCGGATCATGGTGGACTTGCCGGAACCTGAGGGCCCGCAGATCACGAGCTTCTCGCCGCGCCTGACGGTGAGGTCGATGTCCTTCAGGACGTGGAACTGGCCATACCATTTGTTCATGCCAACGATCTCGACGGCGAGTTCGTTATGCACGGGAGTGGGCGCGAGGGCGGCGGGAGTGGTCATCTTGAAAAACTCCTAGAGATCAATGTGCGCGGCCGGCCGAAAGGCGCCGTTCCATCATGAGCGAGTAACGGGACATGCCGAAGCAGAAGACGAAATAGAAAAGAGCTGCGAATGCATAGCCCGTGGCCGATATGCTCGGGCCCGACCAGGCGGGGTCGACGCGCGCCGTATCGACGGTACGCAGGAAATCGAATACGCCGACAATCGCGACCAGCGTCGTGTCCTTGAAAAGGCCGATGAAGATGTTGACGATACCGGGAATGACCAGTGTCAGCGCCTGTGGCAACACGACGAGACGCATCATCTGGCTATATCCAAGCCCCAGCGCCATCGCGCCTTCGTACTGGCCCTTAGGCATAGCCTGCAGGCCGCCACGAATTTCCTCGGCCATATAAGCGGATGCGAAGAGCGCGACGCCGATCAGCGGGCGTAGCAGGCGGTCAGGCGTCAAATATTCGGGCACGAACAGCGGCAGCATGGTGTTGGCCATGAAGAGCACTGTAATGAACGGCACGCCGCGCACGAATTCGATGAAAATGACGGAGAAGAACCGCACGATCGGCAACCGCGAGCGTCGGCCGAGCGCCAGCATGACGCCAACGGGCAATGAGACCACGATTCCGATCGTGGCCACGAGCAGGCTGACGAAGATGCCGCCCCAGAGGTTCGTGTCGACCATGGGCAGGCCGAACGTCACGGAGCCATGCAGCAGGATCACGACGAGCACTGGATAGGCGGCAAAGAACAGCAGCGCCACCAGGCCTGTCGAAAGTGCCGTGGCTTCGAGGAGCGCGGCGAGCCCTACCCCGATGCCGAGGATCGTGATTTCAGTCGCAGGGTCACGCAGGACCGCCGCCACCCCCGGGATGAGCAGGAACATCAGCAGCGGCACGCCCAGAATGAAGACGGCCAGCCCCGCGATGCCCTTCTTTCCTGAAGGCCAGAGCAACCGCGCTGCGAGCACCGCGCCGATCATCAACGTCAGATCGACGCGCCAATGAAAGTCCGAGGGATAGGAGCCGTAGCGGAAGAAATCGATTTTGCGCGCGATGAAGGCCCAGCATGCTCCCGTTCCCGGGGCCCGACATGCCGTCCCGTCGGTCGCGGACCAAACCGCGTCGATGAAGAAGAAGCGGATCAGGTCTGGCACCGCCCAGACCAAAAAGATTACGAAGATGAGCGACAGAATCGCGGACAGCCAGCCAGACAGCAGATGGGCGCGAACCCAGGCAATGGGACCGCTCGTCGTGATCGGCGCTGCCTGCGCAAGCGCGGCCTCGCGCCGGAGATAGGCGGGATTGGAGGAGACGGTTTCGTCAGTCATCAGCGCTCCACCAGAGCCTTCCGCCGGTTGTAGATGTTCATGAGGAACGACGTCACGAGCGAGATCACGAGATAGACCGCCATGGTGATGGCGATCACCTGCACGGCCGCGCCTGTCTGGTTGAGCACGGTGCCCGCGAAGACCTGCACGAGATCCGGGTAGCCGATGAAGACGGCGAGCGACGAGTTCTTGATCAGGTTGAGATATTGGTTGGTCAGCGGCGGGATAATCACGCGCATGGCCTGCGGGATGACAACCAGCTTCAAAACCTGGCGAGGCCGCAGACCGACAGCCAGCGCCGCCTCCGTCTGGCCCTTGGGCACCGAGAGGATGCCGGCGCGCACGATTTCGGCGATGAACGCCGCCGTGTAGAGCACGAGGCCCAGAAGCAAGGCCACGAACTCAGGCAGCACACGCACGCCGCCCGCGAAGTTGAAGCCGCGCAGCACGGGCATGGCAAAGCTGAGCGGACGCCCCATAATGAAGAACACGAGCAGCGGAAGGCCAACGACAAGGCCGACCGAAACGAGCCCGACCGGCAGGATCTGCCCGGTCTCCGCCTGCCGCTTGCGAGCGACGTAGCGGAAGGCGATGGCCAGCGCGCAGCCGATGGCGACGCTCCACATGACCCAGTCGGAGCCCGGTCCCAGTTGCGGGTCCGGCAGGATGAGGCCGCGATTGTTGATGAAGACGCCCGCCCCGAGCGAGACCGAGTCGCGCGGATTGGGAAGTGGCTTCAGAACCGCGTTGTACCAGAACAGAAGCTGCAGCAGCAGCGGTGTGTTGCGCAGGACCTCGACGTAGATCATCGCCAGTTTCGCGACGACGAAATTCGGCGACAGGCGCGCGATGCCAACGAGGAAGCCCAGGAACGTCGTAAGCACGACGCCGATGCACCCGACGAGCAGCGTGTTCCACAAGCCGACCCAGAAGGCGCGGCCATAAGTGGAGACGGCGGAATAGTCGATCAGTGTCTGGTTGACGTCGAAACCGGATACACGGTTCCAGAACGAAAAATCCGTGGGGATGCCCCGCGCCCGCATGTTCATGCTGGCGTTGACGACGGCCTCATAGACGATGAAGCCCAGAACGACGACGAGCACGGCCTGATAGACGAAGGCGCGAACACGTGGATCGTAAAAGGGTGAGATCGACGGCTTACTTGCCGCTTGGGCGTCTGTCATGCGAATGCCCCCGCGGCGACGCCGCATTCCCGACCAGTCGTGCTACGCATGTTTCGTGACGGATCGAAGCGGCGGGGCCGAAGCCCCGCCAGTCCCGAGGTCAGCGAATCGGCGGGGCGTATTGAATGCCGCCCTTTGACCAGAGGTTGTTGAGGCCCCGCTTGATCTTGAGCGACGAGTTGGCGCCCACGTTGCGGTCGAACACCTCGCCGTAATTTCCGACAGCCTTGACGATCTGATAGGCCCAGGCCTTCGACAGACCGAGCCCCTTGCCAAAGTCACCCTCGACGCCGAGGAAGCGCTTCACTTCCGGGTTGGCGGATTTGAGCTGTTCCTCGACATTGGCCTTGGTGACGCCGAGTTCCTCGGCGTTGATCATGGCGTAGTGCGTCCATCTGACGAGATTGAACCATTGGTCGTCACCCTGGCGCACGGCCGGCCCGAGCGGCTCCTTGGAAATGATTTCCGGCAGCACGACGTGCTCGTCCGGATTGACCAGCTTCAGGCGCGACGAATAAAGGCCGGACGCGTCCGTGGTGTAGGCATCGCAGCGGCCGGAATCATAGGCTTTCACGGCTTCGTTGATGTCGGCGAAGGCGACGCCTTCGTACTTCATCGAATTGGTGCGGAAGAAGTCCGCCATGTTCAGTTCGGTCGTGGTGCCCTGCTGCACGCAGATCGACGCGCCGGACAGTTCGAGGGCCGACGCGATATTCAGCTTCTTGCGCACCATGAAGCCCTGGCCGTCGTAATAATTGACACCCGCCCACATGAGCCCGAGTTCAGCTTCGCGCGATTGCGTCCAGGTGCCGTTGCGCGAGAGCACATCGATCTCGCCGGACTGGAGCGCCGTGAAGCGATCCTTGGCGGAGAGCGGAATGAACTTCACCTTCGTGGCGTCGCCGAAGATGCCGGCCGCGAGGCCGCGACACAGGTCGACGTCGAGGCCTGTCCAGTTGCCCTTGTCGTCAGGCAGGCCGAAGCCGGCCAGACCGGTGTTTGTTCCGCAGGTAAGGAACCCCTTCTGCTTCACCTGTTCGAGCGTCTTCGATCCGGATTGAGCAAAGGCCGGGGAAGCCAATGCTCCCAAGGCGGCCGCGGCCACGAGGGTAGCGACAAAACGTTTCATCCCGTTGGACTCCAAATCTGGCATGCGCCCGAAAAATATGTCAGTCAGTCGAGCTGTTCCGGCTGCTCTCCGTCTGAGTGGCGCGAGCATCGGCTTGAACGAATACGTATCACAAGCGACTTTCATACCACGGTCAAGAGAGGGCGCGGCCCCTCCACAGGGGCAGCAATGGCCAAACTCAGCGACGAAACACGTAAGGCCTTGAGAACACGCACGCGGCTCGTCACCGCCGGGCGTGAACCAGCTGAGCAATTTGGTTTCGTCAATACGCCAATTTACCGGGGATCAACTGTTCTCGCCCCCACCGTCGCGGCCCTGCACGACCGTCAGGCGCGATTCACCTACGGCACGAAGGGCACGCCGACCACGGAGGCGCTCGAGAAGGCGTGGACCGAAATCGCGGGCGCCGCAGGTACTGTCCTGGCCCCTACCGGTCTAGCAGCCGTCACGCTTGCCCTTATGACAGCTGTGAAAAGTGGCGATCATATCCTGGTAACCGACTCAGCCTACGGCCCAACCCGTCATTTCTGCGACACGATCCTGGCCCGCATGGGCATCGAGACCAGCTATTACGATCCCCTGGTCGGAGCGCGAATCGGCGATCTCATCCGCGAAAACACCAGCGTCGTGCTGGTCGAGGCGCCGGGATCGCAGAGCTTCGAGATGCAGGACATTCCGGCAATTGCCGAAGAGGCGCACAAGCGCGGCCTGTGCGTCATAATGGACAATACTTGGGCAACGCCGCTGTTTTTTCCGCCACATGAGCGTGGCGTTGATCTCGCCATCGAAGCGGGCACGAAATATCTGTCTGGCCATTCCGACCTGATGCTGGGTCTCGTCTCGGCCAATCCGGCCTGGTGGAGGAAACTGCGCTCGACGTTCGACGCCTTCGCCATGTGCGCCGGTCCGGAGGACGTGTTCCTCGCGCTTCGCGGCCTGCGCACGATGGAACTGCGTCTGCGTGAGGCGGAGCGGCAGGGACTCGCGCTGGCGCATTGGTTCAAGACGCGCCCGGAAGTAGCGCAGGTGCTGCACCCCGCGCTGCCCGGAGCCCCCGGCCACGATATCTGGAAGCGCGATTTTCTGGGCGCATCCGGCCTGTTCTCCATCGTGCTGAACCCCTTCTCGTCAAAGGCGGTAGCGGCCATGCTCGACGGGCTCGAATTGTTCGGCATGGGCTATTCGTGGGGCGGCTATGAAAGCCTGGTCATTCCCTTCGATTGCGCGACCTACCGCACGGCCACGACATGGAATCCCGGCGGACCGGCCTTGCGCTTCCAGATCGGTCTCGAGGATATCGAAGACCTCAAGGAAGACCTGGAACGCGGGTTCGAGCGGTTGCGGCAGGCGGACTGACGCGGGCGGCGGGGCTTCTCAGCCCTTCCGCCGCTTGTTGTAGATCAGCATCATGTTGCGCACGTAGATGAAGACGGCGAGCACCTGCCCCATGATGATGACGGCCTCCCGGCGCTCGATGCCGTAAAGCAGCGTCATCATGCCGCCCACGATCGAGAGCAGCCAGAAGGCCATGGGCATGACGCTCTGCCCTGCCCGCTCGCTGGCGATCCATTGCACGAGGAAACGCGCCGTAAAGACCAGTTGCGCGACAATGCCGAAGGCCAGCCAGAAATCGAAACGCTGGACGAACACGTCGTAGAGATAATCGCCCAAGTTCTGCGACAGGCTGAAAATCATCGAACGACCTCCGTCGCAACGGGCACTTTCTTGCGGCGGGTGAGCAGCCAGCGCACACCGGCGAGATCGACCATGCCGACCCACAGCCGGTCGAAGAAGCCATAGTTCGACACGCCCGTCAGCCGCGGCCGATCGACAACGTCGACATAGGCGATTCCGAGGCCCTCGCGGCGGATCAGGGCGGGCATGAAGCGATGCAGCGCGTCGAAATAGGGCAAGGCCAGGTAGGCCTCGCGCGGAAAGCATTTGAAGCCGCAGCCGGTGTCGCGCGTGCCGTCGTTCAGCACGGCCGCGCGCACCTTGTTGGCAATGCGCGACTGCATCCGCTTGAAGCCCGTGTCCTTGCGGCCGACGCGCTGCCCCTGCACGAGGCCGCAGCCCGGCCCCGCTTCGCGCAAGGCGGCGAGAAACGCCGGCATAAAGGACGGATCGTTCTGGCCGTCACCATCCAGCGTGAGGATGACGGGGGACCGCGCCGCGCGCACGCCGCTGCGCACGGCGGCCGATTGCCCGCAGGAGGCTGCATGCGCGATCTCGCGCAGGTACGGACGCGTGGCTGCGAGCCGGGCCAGTTCCCGCGATGTGCCGTCGGTCGAACCGTCGTTGACGTAGACAATCTCGAAGGGGCCCGCCTGCGATAGCGCGGCCTCGATCTCGGTGACGAGCGCTTCGATGTTGCCGGCCTCGTTGCGCACCGGCACGACCACGGAAACGCTGGGTGAGACGTTCATTCAGGACTCCTGACAGGCTTGGTGCTCCAGCGTGCGGCGATCTTGCGCAGCGCGGGACCGACCATGCCGGCGCCGCGCAGAACGATGCCCGACGGGCCGGACCGAAACACGATGCCGCGATCGGCGAAGGCGCGGCGGGCGAAGATCGTCGTCGCGAAGCCGAGCGCCATGCCGCCGATCACATCGCTGGGGTAATGCGCGCCAGTGGCGACGCGTGAAATGCAGATGAGCAGTGCCAGCACGAAAGCCGGCCAGCCGCCGCGCGGAGCCAGGAACGCGAGCGCGGTGGCTGTCGTCAGTGCCGTCACCGCATGCCCGGACGGGAAGCTCAAGAGGGCCGATTTGACCGAGAACAGATCGAAGTGAAAGGGGCCGACCATATCGAGCAGCCGCGGCCGGGCGCGCCCCACGACGGTCTTGACCACCAGCGAGAGGAGGCCCGACGCGGCATTCACGGCCACGATGAAGAAGGCGCGCCCCGCCAGCACGCCCAGCGCCGCGTCCAGCCGCAGGCCGAGGCCGCGATGACGGGCGAACAGAGCGCCGCCGAGGACGGCTATCGCGAGTGCGAAAATCCAGCCGGATTCGCCGAGCTTCGTAATCTGCAGAAGCGGACGTCGCAAGGTTTCGGGAAGATCGCGCATCGCATAGGCGATGCGTTCGTCGCCCAACCATGCGACCAGGACGACCAGCCCGCAGATGAACAGTGCGAGGACGGCCTCGATCTGTCGGCCGCGGGTGGCGGATTCGCGTTCACGGGACTGCCAGCGTGCGAGAAAGTCGCGCGAGGCGAGCCGGATCGGCGCGAGGTGCGTGGCCATCATGGCTGCGACGCTTTCAAAACATAGATGCCGATATCGAGCCTGCGGCCGCCGTTGAGGTTGATGCCCGTGATGCGGTCGGCGAGAGACACGCTCGACGGCGAGGAGAGAGCGGCCTTGAAGGCGGGCTCTTCCCGTATATCGACGAAGGCCATGCGGCAGGGTTCCGCCTGGATAAACTGGGCCGCGCCCTTGCCTTCCGTGAGCAACAGATCGGTGCCCACCAGAAAAACAAGGCTCGGCTCGTGATATCCGGCGCTCGCCGCCGAGAGGCTCGGGCAGCCGGGCACGGTCGCGGAGATCAGACGGCGCGCCTCTGCAAGCCGAGGCGAGACGCGGAAGGGGTCGAAGGGGCCGCTGGTCAGCAGCCCGCTGTAGATCAGGATGTAGCAAAGGCCTGCGAGCGCCACGCTGCCGATGATCGAGGTTTCAAGCTTTTCGCGGCCGATGTCGCGCGCAAGGTGCAGGGCGAGCCAGAGCAGGAAAGGCATGGCAGCAAAGGCCGCCGTGCCCGGGATGTGCTGGCTCCAGACGCTCAGTCCGGCGCTCAGGGCCACCAAGATGAGGGCGATACCAGGCACGAGGAGCAGCACGGGACGCGCCCAGCGCCTGTCGAGCGCGAGGCAGCCGCGCTCGATGCCGACGGCGCAGAGAATGGCGATCGCCGGATAAAGTGGCAGGACGTAATGCGGCAATTTCGTCGGCACAGCCTCGAACATGATCCAGGCCGGAACGAGCCACGCCAGCAGGAAAGCGACCGGGGGATCACGCCGCAGACGCCAGACAATCGGCGCGGCCAGCGCGGCGAAGGGGGCCATGGGCCATGCCGTGGCCCAGAACGCGAGCAGATACGTGCCCGGCGGAGCGCCGTGCGATTCCTGCCCTGCCCCGACCTTGCCGAGCATGTCGCCGCCGACCGAATCGGCCAGGAAGGCCCCCTTGGTCGCGACCATGATGAGGACGAACCATGGCACGACCAACGCAAGGGCCCAGATGACTCCGGCCAGAGGACGCGTGTCGCCGAGCCAGCGTGCCGAACGGTCCTTGATGCCGAGAACAATCGCCGTGAAAACCGGGATCATCGGCGTGATCGGCCCCTTGACGAGAAGTCCGACGCCGATGGCCGTCCAGAAAACGAAGGGCAAGGCGAGTCCACGGCCGCCCGGCTTGCGCGAGGCCAGATAGATCCGCGCCAACGCGCCCATGCAGGCCACGACGGTCGCCGTCATGACAGCATCGGTCTTCGCCAGTCGCGCCTCGACTCCGATCAGGGCTGTCGAGGCAAACAGCAGCGCCGCGATAAAAGCGTGGCGTCGGGATACGAAGGGGAGCGCCGCCCAATAAGTGAGCAGCACGGCAGAAACCGCGCCGAGCAACGAGACGAACCGATAGAGCCAGATCGTCGTGCGCGCATTGGGCAGGCCTAGCTTTTCTGCCGCCCCCACGACGGCCGCCTGCATCCAGTAGATGCCGACCGGCTTCTTGTTGCGGGCTTCATCCTGGAAGCGGATGGCGACGGCGTCGCCCGTTTCGAGCATCTGCTTCGTCGCCTGAGCGAAACGCGGCTCGTCGCGATCCATCGGCTGGAGCGTGAAGAAGCCCGGCAGGAAGAGCGCCAGCGCGACAACGGCGAGCCAGATGCCCACTCTGCGATGGGACGCGAGGGTCTGGTCCAGGGCCGCGGCGGCCGGCTCGATGATCCGGGCGATCGTCATGTGAGTCTCGAACTGCGGGAGCCCAGCGGCACCGGCCTGATTCTGCCCACGGGGGCGCGCAGGCGCTTTTAGGACGAAGCTGGCCGCGCGGCAAGATTTTGGCTTCATGGCTAAGTCCAAGATCTCATGCCCTTTTTGCGTGTAATACTCCGTTGGTTTGCGGAACGGCGGCTTGCGTGTCCTCGTTTGAGGGGCGCTGGCACGTTGCGGGCTCCTGCTGACGAGGCTGGGACTCCACGGCTGCGGGATTGTGGATGCGGGCCGGTTGCCAGCAAGCTGGTTGAAATTCCTGTGCACATTCATCGAGCGGGTTTCTTTTGGCTAGCTCGCCTGATTGCAGGGGCCATAGGTTCTAGTCCCGCCTATTGCGGAGCTGGAGCTGGTTTTATGAAAATCATTATGATTGCAGCATTGGGCCTGGCTGTTTCCGGCTGTGCCACGATTACGCGCGGCACCACGGATCAGGTGGCGATCAATTCAGAACCCGCCGGTGCGCTGGCCACCACGTCGACCGGGCTGACCTGTCCGTCCACGCCATGCACCTTCGAGGTGCCGCGCAAATCAGAGTTCGTGGTTTCGTTCAGCAAGCCGGGCTACTCACCCCAGCAGGTTCCCGTTGGTACGAAGGTTGCCGGCGCAGGCGCAGCGGGGATGGCTGGCAATATCCTCATTGGCGGCGTCATAGGGATGGGTGTCGATGCATCGACCGGCGCGACGCTCGAGCATTTTCCCAATCCCGTGTTCGTCACACTCGAACCCGTGCGGCGCCTCGGCATACCACGCGCGGCACGGCGTGCACCTCCGAAGCCGAAGACGAAACCGGCAATAACTCCGCCGGTTTCCTGAGCGGCTGCAAGCTATTACTTCTTGCTGAAGATGACTTGCTTGCTGTGTGCGCCGGGTTTCGTAAATGAGAACTTGTGAGCCCCTCGCCGCTCCCCCATTGTCCGTCAGCGATTCTTCCCTTTTTATCGTTTGAAGGAAATATCATGCGCTTTGCTTGCCTCGTCGCTGTCACGTCCATCTTCTTCGCCCAGGCCGCCGTGGCCCAGGTCACCGACCCCGACATGAATTGTGCCGATTACCTGAAACTGGCAGCCTCGGCAGGCCCCACGCCCAAGACCGGCGATGCCGCCATGGACAAGATGGCAGCCGACATCGACATGAAGATGAACGCCTATTGCAAGGCAAACCCGAAGGCCAAGGCCATGGAAGCCGCTGAAAAGGCGATGGGCGGCTGAGGATTTTTGAACGCTTGATGATTTGAAGGGCTCCCCACCGGGAGCCCTTCTTCGTTCGATGTCTCAATTCCGGAACGCAATCGCCGCCTTCGCCTTGTCAACGAGGTCCTGCGGCGTCGCATAGAGCTTCGCGATCAGCTTCTGCAACTCCGCGCCGGAGATGGGGCCGACATCGAGGTTGATGCGCTTGGCCTCTGCCAGCAGATCGGGATCGGTGAGCGTTTCCATAAAGGCTTTGCGGAGCGCCTCGATCCGCTCGGGCGGGACACCGGGGGCGACGACATAGGGCCGCCCGAAGGTCGTTTGCGTATAGACGAGATCGAGGATCTGGCGCTGTTCGTCCGTCTTCGCAAACTCACGGGCAAGCGGCACGCCCCGCTTGTCGAGGTCGGGGTAACCGGTGTTGGATTCCTGCACGAGCGGCTTGACCAGATTGTCCTTGAACCATGTTGGATAGGTTGCCGCGACACTCGACCATGTTTCGCCGCAGGCCCCCTGAACCTCGCCCTTCTCCAGCGCCAGGTTGATCTCGCGCGTGCCGGGATAGCCAGCGACAACCTTGAATTTCGCGCCGAGCAGGTTTTTCAGGAGCACCGGAAAGTCGCGCGTCGAGGCGCCTTCCGCGCTGGCACCCATGATGAGTTCCTTTTCGAACGCATCCGCCATGTTCTTGACCGGCGCGTCGGTGCGCACGAGGCAGACATAGGCATCGCTGTTGGCGTTGCCGATATAGTTGAACTTGCTCATGTCGTGCGTGACGCGCTTCGAATCCCCGAACAGCGGCTCGACCACCGCGCCCATGAACAGCGCGCCGATCACAGAGCCATCCTTCGGCGCGACGTTGTAGACATAGGCCGCCGCGACGTTGGATGCCGCGCCCGGCATGTTTTGCACGATGATCGTCGGGTTGCCGGGAACGTGCTTGCTGAGGAAGCGCGAGATCAAGCGGCCGTAGAGATCATAGCCGCCGCCGGGCGACGAGCCGATGATGATGGTGAGGTTGCGGCCCTTGTAGAAGGAGGCAATCGCGTCCTGCGCGTGGGCGGATCCGGCCATCGCCAAACATGCCGCCGCCACCAAAATCCGTGCCCCATGCCGAGCCATCGCGCCCTCCCCCTTGCGTTCGCCCCTCTTGCCGGGTGCCGGGACAGCATAGGGAAGTTGCGGGGGCTTGTCGCGGGGGGCGCGTTCTTGGTTCAAAAAAGTTCCGAACTCTTATCAGTACACTAACAAAGGCACCTAGTCATGGCGGCTGAATTACAGGAGGTTACGTTGTGATTGAAATGGAGTCTAAAAAATGGTTCTCGACGACATTACGCAAAAAGCAATTTTCGTTGCCTTCATGCTAATAGTTCTAATGCCAGGAGGTAAGATCAAGAGCACTGTTTCGGTGCAAATCAATTCGACACGGATCAAAATGTCGGTTCGTCGCGAGTAGTCCGAATTATGCGAGTTACGATCTGCGCCTCCCAACCATCACGGGAGGCGCAGATACATACCTCCTCACACGCTCATTAGGCCGCCAAAGCCCGAGCCCGCTTGGCCGCTGCGATCCGCACCGCGTCCACAATCTCGGGATAGGCGGAGCAGCGGCAGAGATTGCCCGTCAGGTAATGGCGGATCTCGTCGTCGCTTGGATCGGGGTGATGATCGAGCAATTGCTTTACCATCATGATGAAGCCGGGCGTGCAGAACCCGCATTGGAAGGCTCCCGCCTCGATGAAAGCCTCCTGCACGGGATCTAGTTGCCCGCCCTTGGCGAGCCCCTCGATGGTCTCGACCTTCGTGCCATCGAGGAACCAGGCGAGCGACAGGCAGGCCGACAGGGATTTGCCGTCGACATAAACGGTACAGCAGCCGCACAGGCCCTGGCCGCAGCTTTCGCGTGCACCCTTCAGGTCGAAGCGCTGGGTCAACATGTCGATGATGGTCTCATGCGGCATGACGTCGAGGCTGACGGCGCGTTCGTTGAGTGTGAAGCGGATGGTCCGGGGTGTCGTCACGTCAGTCTCCCGCCAATGGGGTGCCGTTTGCTTCTTGCAGCGCGCGGAAGATGGATTCCGGCGTGATGGGCAAATCCGTCAGGTGAATGCCAATGGCGTCCGCGACGGCGTTGCCGATGGCGGGCGAGAGCGCGATGGTCGTGCTTTCACCTGCCCCCTTGGCGCCGAACGGCCCGTCCTTCTGGCGGGACTCCACATATTCGTTGATGAACTCGCGGGGCATGTCGAGCAGGTTCGGGATCTTGTAATCCGCGAGCGAGCCGTTGGTCAGTTGCCCATCGCGAAACACCATGTTTTCCGTGAGCGTGAAACCGAGCTGCATGATGCCCGCCCCCGACAATTGCTGCTGCACCATCTTCGGATTGATGGCCGTGCCGACATCCGCCACGTTGACGAGCTTGGTCACCTTGATGTGGCCGGTCTCGGTGTCGATCTCGACCTCCGCGCCCGCCGCGCCGACGCCCCAGAAGGGCGTCGCCTTGGTGGACTGGCCGGTCTTGGTGTCCGGTTTCTCGTAGGCCGGAATGAAGCTGCCGGTGCCGATGATGTTGCCCGCTTGCATCCCATATTTGCGGCGGAAGAGTTCCGCCAGCGGCACGTTGCTCCCCTCGGGCATGCCGAGTTCGACTGCGAGCGCAGCGATCTTGGCTTTCGCCTCCTCGGCTGCGAGCCGAACCGCCGTTCCCATGTGGAAGGTCGACCGCGAACCCAGCGTGCCCATGTCGTAGGGCGTCACGTCGGTGTCGGGATGGATGACCCGGATCGAGGCCGCATCGATGTTCAGCACTTCGGCGGCGATCTGGGCCATCACCGTGTCCGACCCCTGCCCCATGTCGACGGTGCCGATATAGAGCCCGCAGCTGCCGTCGCCATACATGTTGACGATGGCGACAGAGGTGGTCGGCGCCGTGATGCCCTTGAAGCCGATGGCGATGCCGCGACCCCGGCGGATGCGGCCCGTGCCCTTGTTTAGCGGCACGCTCCAGTTCATGCGATCCACGATGTGGTCGAGCACCTGATCGAGCGCGGCGTCGCGCATCAGCGTTCCCGACGCCTGCGGGCGCCCTTCCCGCAGGAGGTTTTGCCGACGGAACTCGATCTTGTCGAAGCCGAGCGCGTCGGCGATCATGTCCGTGTGGCACTCGTAGGCCCAGGCCGTCTGCGGGGCGCCGAAGCCGCGCAGTGCGCCGCACGGCGGACGGTTCGTGTAGACGGCATAGGAATCGATGGAGACGTTCTCGATGTCGTAGGGACCGGCCGAGGTGAAGCCCGCCTTCTGCGTCACGCGCGGGCCGATATCGGCATAGGCACCGCCGTTCCATACGATCTCGCAATGGCGCGCGAGGATCTTGCCCTCCTTGGTCACGCCGCTCTTGATCTTGAACGTGCAAGGATGGCGCGTGACCATATAGAACTGCTCTTCCATGGTGAGCGAGATCTTCACGGGCCTCTGCGCGACCATAGACAGCGCGGTGACGAGCGCCTCGAGCTTGATATAGAGTTTTCCGCCGAAGCCGCCGCCGAGATGCGGCACGACCACGCGCACGCGGTTTTCCGGCAGGCCGAGAAGGCGCGCGATCTCGATGCGCACGAAGGACGGTCCCTGCGACGCAGTGTGCAGCGTGACGCGGCCTTCCTGCGCATCGGCGACGGAGACGAAAGGCTCCATCGGCGTGTGCATCACCTGCTGGGTGCGGAACGTGTGCTCGAATATGTGGTCGGACGCCGCGAAGCCGGCATCCGGATCGCCGTGCAGCAGATGATAATCGAGCGCTACATTGGTACCGCTCCGGCCCTTCAGATGTTGCAGATCCGGGAAGGTCGCAGCCGGTTTCAGCACGTCATGGACGAGCGTCTCCGATGTCATGGCGTCGACTTCGTCGAAGACGCCGGGCAGGTCCTCGTATTCGGCGGTGATGAGGCCGACCGCCTCCTCCGCGATGCGCTTGTCTGTGGCCAGCACTACCGCGACAGGCTCGCCTGCGAAACGCACTTTTCCGTCCGCCAGAATCGGCTGATCGTGGAACGCCGGGCCGTAATAGGGATGCGGAATCACCTTGCGAATGTCGTCGATGGTGACGACCTGATAGACGCCCTCGAGGGCCTGCGCGGCAGAGATATCCACGCTCTTTATGCGCGCATGCGGCACGGTGCTGCGGAAAATTTTTCCGTAAAGCATGCCCGGCAGGCGCAGGTGATGAACGTATTCAACGCGGCCGGTAACCTTTTCGCGGGCCTCCAGGCGGTCGATGGATTTGCCGATGTTGGGAGAGGATGTGACAGCAACCATTGGTCTCACTCCCCCATGACGGTTTGAATGGCGCGGCCGAGGTGGACGCTCAAAAGGTGCTTCTTGTAGGCGGCAGAACCGCGATTGTCGGTTTCGATGTGAACCTCGGCGACAGCAGCCTCGCCGGCGCGGCGCAGCACTTGTTCGTCGATAGTCGCACCACGGAGAAGGTCCTCGGCAGCGACCAGCCGCGTCGGCTTGTCGACGGCGGCGCTGAGGACGATGCTGACGTCTTTCACATACCGCCCCTCAGCCTGCACAGAGACTGCGATGCCGAGTGCCGGCCAGTCGTGCTCGGCGCGAGTCGTCACCTTGGCATAGAAGGAGCGCCAGGCGGGGCGCACCGGCACATGCAGCTCGGCGATGAGATCGCCCTGCGCCAGAGTGGTTTCGTAATAGCCTGCGTAAAGATCGGCGATCGGCACTAGCCGCTTGCCCGACTTGTTGACGATGAGCGCCTCCGCGCCCAGCGTCATCCACACGGGCGGCAGATCGAGATGAGGATCGCCATGGGCAAGATTGCCGCCGACAGTCGCCACGTTGCGCACACGCACATTGGCGAGCGTCTTCATCGTCTGCGTGATGATGGGCAGATAAGCCCCAATCTCGGGCGAGTGCTCGAGCTGCGAGAAGGTCGTCATCGCGCCGATGCGGAACGAACTCGCATCCTGGCTGAGCGTGATGCCATCGAAGCGCTGCCCGAGGCGGCGCAGGCTGACGAGCCGTACCGGCTTGAACAATTGCGCTTTCATCATGAGCATCAAGGCCGTGCCGCCGCCGAAGGGGCGAACGGCAGGGTCGTCGTCGTCGAGCAGGGCAAAGGCGTCTTCGAGGTTTGTCGGCTCTACGAGTTCGAAACTTGCCATTACGTACCGATCCGAATCAGGGACATCACGATTGAACAGGAAGGACTCGAAGCGGAGTCACGCATGTGGGCGCGGTAGCAAACAGGCGCGGGCATCTGCATCGGGAGACCATCAAGCAATTCCCGCGCCTTGTGGACCCGCAGGATGCACGCCCTCACCGCCGCCCGCATGGTCGGCACGCGAGAGATTTTTGGATCCGTTTTCTGCCGTTGCGTGTCGAAGCGACATTCAAAATCTCAAAACCGCAGCCTCACCGAAAAAGAGCTTTACAGACTGGGAACAGCGTGTCAACTTTTTGGGACAGAGGCAGCCGAACGCTGGCTTGGAATAAGCAAACCGCTGAAAATAAAGACTTTATCAAATATTCAAAAGTGGTTGAATACACGCCCAAGTGCCATTTTTTGGACAGGTTGCGCGTTGTGAGAGCAGGCGGAGATGGGGACGCAATGAGTGGGGATGCGCATTCTTCCAGCGGCTGGATCGGGGCCAGCCTGTTGCGTAAGGAAGACGCGCGACATCTCGCAGGAAAGGCGATGTTCGTCGCCGATGTCCGCCTTCCCGGCTTGCAGGATATCGCCTTCGTCCGCAGTCAGATTGCGCATGGGCGTATCACGTCCATCACCAAGCCCGCGGACTCGCAGAATCGCGTCTTCACGATCGCCGATTTCCCCTCGCTGAACGTGCTCGAAGCCGGCCCCGAGTTGGATGCCTTCCGGCAATCGCCCTACCCTGCGCTGGCCTCCGATAAGGTTCGCTACGTCGGCCAGGCCATCGCCGCCTGTATCGCGACGACGCGGGCACGCGCCGAGGATCTGGCCGAGCTGGTCGAGGTGGAATGCGCTGAACTGCCCGCCGTGGTCAATGCCATCGACGCCATGTCTCCCGGCTCCGCACGGCTGTTCGAAAACTGGGCCGACAATGCCTATATCGCGCGCACGATCAGCGCGGGCGACATGAGCCTCCTGAAGGATGCGCCCATCCGCCTGCACCGCAGGTTTCGCATGAACCGGCAGGCGACCGTGTCGCTCGAAACGCGCGGCGTGGTTGCGCATTGGGATGCGCGGCTGGAAGAGCTCGTCGTTCATCTTTCGACGCAGGGCGGCCATGTCATGCGGCTGGGGCTCGCGCGTGCACTCGGCCTGCCGGAGAACCAAATTCGCGTCATCGCACCCGACGTCGGCGGAGGCTTCGGTGGCAAGAACCGCCTGCTGCCGGAAGAGATCGCGGTTTGCGCGATCGCGCTCAAGGTCGGTCATCCCGTGCGATGGATCGAGGACCGGCGCGAGCATCTGCTGGCCTCCGTCCATTGCCGCGATCATCATTACGACCTGACGGTGACGGCCGACAGCGAGGGGCGGCTGCTGGGCATCGAGGGAGACGTCTATATCGACGCGGGCGCTTATGCGCTCTGGCCGACGGGCTCCTTCATGGAGGCCAGCATGGCGGCTGGAAACCTCCCCGGCCCCTATCGCGTCAAGGCTCTCTCGGTGAATACGTTCACTGTCGCGACAAACAAGGCGCCCATGGGCCCCTATCGCGGCGTCGCCCGCCCCGGTGCATGTTTCGCCATCGAGCGGCTTGTCGACGAGGTGGCGCTGCACATGGGCATCGAGCCCTACGAGTTGCGCAAGCGCAACCTCGTGACGCGCGAGGAAATGCCTTTTGTCACCGTCGCGGGTTTGAAGCTGGACACGGGCGACTACCACGACGCACTCGATACCGCCGCTGCGATGGTGGACATTCCGGCCGTCAGGCGGCGACAGGCAGCGCGCAGGGCTGGCGAGCCGCGCGTCGGGGTGGGCTTCGCGGTCTATACCGAACAGAGCGGGCATGGCGTGGTGGAATGGTCGAAGCGCAAATCGCGTGTCGTGCCGGGCTACGAATCCGCGAATGTGCGCATGCTGCCCGATGGGTCCGTCGTCATTCACGTCGGCGTGCAGAACCACGGACAGGGACACGAAACCACGCTGGCGCAGATCGCCGCGCATGAACTCAGCCTCGACCCCTCTCAGATCAAGATTCGCTACGGCGACACGTCGACGACGCCCTTCGGGTTCGGCACATTCGCGTCGCGCACCATCGTCTTCGCCGGCGGCGCAGTGGGCACCACATCCCGCCGCCTAGCCGAGAAGATTCGATTGATCGGCGCGCATTTCCTGCAGGCCGATCCGAAGAACGTGCACATCGAAGACGGACATGTGGTCAGCCAGAGCGGCTCCGTCGCTTTCCGCGAGATCGCACTCGCCGCCAATATCCGGCAGGAAATGCTGCCCGAGGGCATGGACCCCTCACTCGACATGACGGGCACCTACGAGCCCACGGAATCGGCAGGCGTCTTCTCCTACGGCACGCATGCCGTCGTGGTGGAGGTCGACGAATCCACCGGTGGCGTGAAGATCCTCGACTATGCCGTGTCCGAGGATTGCGGCACCATGATCAATCCCATGATCGTCGATGGGCAAGTTCAGGGCGGCATTGCGCAGGGTATCGGCACGGGCCTCTACGAAGAGATCCCGTTCAACGCCGACGGACAGCCGCTCGCCACGACTTTCGCCGATTACATGATGCCGTGTGCGACGGAGATACCAACCGTGCGCATCGCCCATTCCGTGACACCCGCCAAGGTGACTGAATATGGCGTCAAGGGGGTTGGCGAAGGCGGCGCGATTGCCCCGCCCGCGGCGCTGGCCAATGCCGTCGCCGACGCTTTTCGCGACTGCAAGGCGAGCTTCAACGAGACCCCCCTGACGCCACGACGCGTCTGGGATGCCGTGCAGCTTGCCCGTGCGTCCGAGAGGGCGGCGTCATGAAGCCCTCGACGTTCGAATATGGCTGCCCTCCGACGCTCGACGATGCGATCGGGCTTTTGGGCAAGAATAGCGACAGCGCCTTGATCGCCGGTGGGCAGTCACTCGTGCCGCTGCTCAACCTTCGGCTCGCGCCGTTCGACTATATCGTGGATATCGGCCGCATCGCCGAGTTGCGCGAAACCCGCGATCTCGGGGATCGCGTGTTCGTCGGCGCGGGGCTGACACATGCCATGTTCGAGGACGGCATTGCACCCGATCCCGGCAACGGCCTGATGCGAAAAGCGGCTGGGAACATCGCCTATCGCGCGGTTCGCTGCCACGGAACCATAGGCGGCAGCGTCGCCATGGCCGATCCCGCCGCCGACTGGCCCGCTGTGCTTCTCGCGCTCGGCGCTCTCGCCATCTGTAGGGGACCGCAAGGGGAGCGCCGCGTTGCCATGGATGAGCTGCTTGTGGGCACATACGAGACATCGCTTCGGCCAGGCGAGATCATCGCGGGCTTCGAAATTTTTAAGCTCCCGGCCTCCGCCCGCACCTCCTACGTGAAGTTCAACAAGAAGGTCGGCGCGTTCGCGACGTCGCTCGCCGTTGTCGTGCATGACGTGGCGAATGTAACGACGCGCGTCGTGATCGCAGGCGCTGGACCGCGCGCAAGCCTGCTGCATGCGACGGCAGCCGCGCTCGCAACCGGCGCTGGCACGGACGCCTGCATCGCCAGGGAACTCGACGCACTTATGCCGGAACCAGACGCCTATTCGTGCCACCTTCACCAGACCACTCTCGGCCGCGCAATCGGGGAGGTCTCGGGCGCATGACCAAAATCGCACTTCATGTGAATGGGGCCCCGATCCAGAGCGATGTCGAGCCACGCACGAGTCTCGCGGATTTCGTGCGGGAGACATGCGGGCTGACGGCGACACATCTTGGTTGCGAACATGGCGCGTGCGGCGCCTGCACCGTGCTCGTCGATGGCGTCATCGCGCGATCGTGCCTCAAATTCGCTGTCATGTGCGACGGGCGTAACGTCGTCACGCTCGAAGGTCTCGCCGACGATCCGCTCACCGACGTACTGCGGCAGGCCTTCCACGAGTCGCATGCGCTGCAGTGCGGCTTCTGCACGCCTGGCATGCTGATGGCAGGCCGCGATCTCTTGAGGCGAAACCCGACGCCAAGCGAGGACGAGGTGCGCCAGGCGCTCGCCGGACATATCTGCCGCTGCACGGGCTATTCTGGCATCGTTCATGCAATCAAGCTTGCATCGACCCGGCTGACACCAGCCGAGTGCACATCACAAGCATAAAGTTCTGCGTCACGGAGCATACCCTCTCTACAGGAGCCTCTCATGGACACGAAGCACACCGGAAACACACGCCGCCACGCTCTGAAAGTCGGCGCCGTAGCCGCGGGCGCTCTCATCGCTTCTCCCTATATCGCGCGTGCGCAAACCATGGATGCCGTCAAGCTCGCGCTCGAGTTTCGGATCTACGGCGGCAATGCGCCCTCGTTCTACGCAGCGGAAACGGGCATTTACAAAGATCTCGGTCTTACCGTGACACCCGATGGCTCGTCCGGCTCGGGCGAGGCGATCACGCGCGTGGCTTCGGGTGCCTACGAATTCGGCCTCGCGGACGCATCGGCTGTCGTGGAATTCGCGGGACGCAACCCCGATTCCGCACCCCGCATCATCATGCCGATTTTCGACGTCTTTCCGGCCGTCGTGCTGAGCCTCAAGCGCAAGCCGATCAAGAAGCTCCAGGATCTCGTTGGCGCCAAGCTCGGCACGGGAACCGCCGATGCGGGATCGAAGATCCTGCCCGCGCTCCTCGCCCTGAACAAGATCGATCCCAAGTCGGTCAACCGCTCCACCATCGACGTCAAGCTACGCGACACGCTGCTGCTCAAGGGCGACGTCGATGCCGTAATCGCCTTCGATTACACGGCCATCTTCAACCTGATGGACAACGGGCTCGCGCTCGACGACATTAACTTGCTGTACTTTGCCGACTTCGGATTCAACTTCTTCGGCAATTCGCTGATCGCCAGCCAGGACATGATCAAGAACAAGCCCGACGTGGTGAAACGCATGGCCGTAGCCATCGCCCGGTCATGGGTGCAAGCCGCCAAGAACCGCGATGCCGCGATCGAGGCTGTATTGAAGCGCGACAAGCTGCTCAACCCGAAGATCGAGCGCGCCCGCATGGATTGGGTCATCGACAAGCTGATCCGCACGGTGAATGTCAAGAAAAACGGCCTCGGCGCGTTCGACATGAAGCGGATGGAAGACAGCATCGCCACGCTGTCGAGCGGGCTCGAACTGCCTAACAAGGTGACGCCGGAGATACTGTTTGACGGGCGGTTCATGCCTGCCCAGTCAGAACGAATGATCGGCTGAAGCGGGGTGCGGGACTGATGGATATGTCGAATATGCCAGTGGATCCGGACGCCGAACGCGACTTCGTCGATCTATCTTCGGTGTCTCTGCGATACGGGGACGAACACGGGACGCTGGCGCTCTCAGGCGTTGACCTGCGCATCAAGAAAGGACAATTCGCGGCCATCGTCGGCCCATCGGGTTGCGGCAAATCCTCGTTCATGCGGCTTGTGACGGGCCTGTGTCCGCCGACCTCCGGCACGATCAAGGTGGCAGGAAAGGTCGTGACGGGTCCGTTGAAGATTACCGGCATGGCATTCCAGAATCCAACCCTCCTGCCGTGGCGCGACACGCTTGGCAACACCATGCTGCCGCTCGAAATCGTACAGCCGCACCGGTCGCGCCTGCGCGCGCAGAAAGCGCAATATATCGCACGTGCGATGGCGCTTCTCGAAACCGTCGGCCTTAAAGGATTCGAGCAGAAGCAGCCGTGGATGCTTTCGGGTGGAATGCAGCAGCGCGCCAACCTGTGTCGCGCCCTGATCCACGAACCGCAATTGCTGATGCTCGACGAACCCTTCGCCGCGCTCGACGCGTTCACGCGCGAGGAACTCTGGGCCGTCCTGCAGGATCTCTGGATCGAGAAAAAGTTCACCTGCATTCTCGTGACGCATGATCTGCGTGAAGCCGCCTACCTCGCGGACGTCATCTTTGTGATGAGCGCGCGCCCTGGGCGTGTCATCTCGGTTCATCGAGTCGACGTGCCGCGCCCGCGCACGCTGGACAGCACGTTTGATCCGCATTTTGTCGAAATCGTGCAGCAGATCCGAAGCGAGATCGCACAGATCCGCAACGAAGCCCGCGCTCCAGCCACGCAAGCACAAGGGGCTGCCTGAATGACGCCGAAAACCTTTCGACGGCTCGAGCGGGTCATGCCATGGCTCGTACTGCTGGGAACGCTGATTCTCTGGGACTTCTCGGTGCGAGTTTTCGAGTTGAAGGCCTTCATCCTGCCGTCCCCTTTGGCGGTCTACAATTCCTTCATGCAGTATCGCGATCCGATCATGGAGCATGCTGTATTCACGCTGACGAATACGCTGATCGGCTTTGGTATCGGCATCCTGGTCGGTGGATTTCTGGGTGTCGCGATCGGCTCGTCGCGGCTTGTCTATGCCGGCTTCTATCCGATGCTGATCGGCATCAACTCGGTGCCGAAGGCGGCCGTCGTGCCAGTCCTTGTACTCTGGATGGGCATTGGAGCCCCGCCCGCGATTGCGACCGCATTCCTGCTGTCGTTCTTTCCGATCGCGGTCAATGTCGCGGCTGGACTTGCCACGGTCGAACCTGAACTCGAAGACGTGTTGCGCTCTCTCGGCGCGTCGAAGCTGGATGTGCTCATCAAGGTCGGCCTGCCGCGCAGCCTGCCCTATTTCTTCGCATCGCTGAAGGTGGCGATTACACTGGCCTTCGTTGGTGCTGTCATCTCCGAGACGCTCGCCTCCAATGACGGCATTGGCTACATGATGCTGCAGGCGGCCTCGCAATTCCGGACATCGCTGATGTTCGCAGGCCTCATCGTGATCGCGGCCATGGGCATCGGCACATATCTCATCTTCGCGCTGATCGAAACCCGCATGACGGGCTGGGCCACGCGCAAGCAGACACCTCTGGCGGGTGGCGGCTGAAGAGAGTTTCCGCAACCCAACAAGCACGATATGCGCACCGCGCATGAACAGGAGATTGAAATGGCGAATAAGGACCTCCGCGACTGGCTCGCCGCCGTCGAGGCGATTGGCGAGCTCAAGATCATCAAGGGCGCGGAGCCCAAGGAAGAGATCGGCGGCATCGTCGATCTCTATCAGCGCAAGATGGGCAATCCCGCGGTCCTGTTCGACGAAGTGCCCGGTTTTCCGAAGGGCGCGCGAGTCCTCGCCAACATTCTGACCTCCGTGGCGCGCATCAACATCGCCCTGGGGCTACCCGCCAAGGGCAGCGAGATGGACCTGGTGCAATGGTGGCGGGGCTATATGCGCGATGCGCCGATGATCCCGCCCGTCGAGGTCAATGGCGGTCCGCTTTGCGAGAACATTCTCGAAGGCAAGGATGTCAATCTCGAGAAGATTCCGACCCCCGTCTGGCACGAGCATGACGGCGGCCCCTTCATCGGCACGGCCTGCATGGTCATCATCAAGGACCCGGATTCAGGCTGGATCAATTACGGCGCCTACCGCGTGCAGACGCAGGGGCCCAATATCGCGACTGTGATGATCTCGCCCGGCAAGCACGGACGCATCCTGTTGAACAAGTACCACGACCGTGGCGAGCCCTGCCCGGTCGCCGTCGTCGTCGGCGTGCATCCGGCCATGTTCATGCTCTCGGGTCTCGAGATCCCCTACGGAAAGAGCGAATTCGAAGCCGCTGGCGGCATTTTCGGCGAGGCCGTTGAAATCTTCCGCATGCCGAAGACCGGCTTGCCGGTTCCAGCCAATGCGGAGATTGCGTTCGAAGGTTACATCCACCCCAACGACGTGATGCAGGAAGGTCCGCTCGGCGAGTGGACCGGCTATTACGCTGGCGGCAGCCGTCCCGAGCCCGTCATTCGCATCGAGACCATGATGCACCGCAACGACCCGATCCTGCTCGGCGCCATTCCCGCCGTGCCTCCGAACGACAATACATTCTACCTCGGCAGCTATCGCTGCGGCGCAATATGGAACCAGCTCGAAGCCGCCGGCGTGCCGGAGATCAAGGGTGTCTGGGCGCATGAGGCGGGCGGCAGCCGCTTCTGGACGACCGTCTCAATCAAGCAGCTTTATGGCGGCCATGCCAAGCAGGCCGGAATGATCGCCGCCCATTGTCTCGCAGGCGCTTATTGCAACCGCTGGACGATCGTCGTCGATGACGACATCGACCCGACCAAGATCGACGAGGTCATCTGGGCGATGTCCACGCGCGTCGACACGCGCGAGAGCATCGACATCATCGAGGGAGGCTGGAGTTCAGCGCTGGACCCCATGTGCTACGATGGCGACGTCGATCGCCGGAATGGGCGCATCATCATCAATGCTTGCAAACCGTTCAAGCGCAAGGATACGTTCCCGATCGTCGCGCGCTCCAGCAAGGAGCTCGACAAGCGCATCAAGGACAAGTGGGCTCATGTGCTGCCCGATGGTGTCTAACCCAACGATTTGAACGAACCAGTCATTCACAGAAAAGGACTCGCAAATGCCGAGCGACATCAAGATCACATTGGCCTGCGGCGATTATGAGATCGTGCGGCCGATCAAGGAGGGAATCGTCAAGCCGGATGGGATCGAACTGACCATCCTGACCAAAATGGACTCCAGCACCCGCCACTGGCGGTTCCTTCGCAACGGTGAATTCGACGTCGCGGAACTGTCGAGTTCGTCGTACCTGATCGCCAAGGATCAGGGCATGCCGATCGAGTCGCTGCCGGTGTTCCTGCATCGGCGCTTCCGCCACGGGTTCGTGTTCATCAACACGAACAAGGGCATCAAGAGCCCGAAGGATCTTATCGGCAAGAAGATCGGCGTGAAGTCCTATCAGGTCAGCGCGATCCTTTGGCTGCGGGGCATTCTCGAGCATGAATATGGCGTGCCGCACACGTCCTGCGAATGGTTCTCCGAGATTGACGAGGACGTGGAATTCACGCCGCCGCCGGGCCTCAGGCTGACGCGCCTGCCCGACGACAAGTCGGTCGAAAAGATGCTCGTCAGTGGCGAGCTGGACGCCGTTCTGCATCCCGACCTGATTGACCCGATCCTCAACAAGGATCCGAATGTCGGGAGGCTTTTCCCAGACTACAAGAACGACGAGATCGCCTATTACAAGAAGACGCAAATTTTCCCGATCATGCATGTGATGGGGCTGCGCAAGTCGCTGATCGATCGTCACCCCTGGGTGCCCGTCGAACTCTACAAGGCGTTCGAAGCATCCAAGTCCATTGCGATGAAGCGCATGGAAAACCCGCGTCTCGTTCCGCTGGCCTGGTATCGCGAAGCTTGGGAAGAGCAGGAAGACGTGCTCGGCACAGATCCGTGGGAATACGGAATGACGCCGAAAAACAGGCATAACCTCGAAACGCTCATCGGCTATTCCTATGAGCAGGGCATGATGAAGAACAAGATGACGCCCGAGGAAATGTTCCTGCCTGTGGACCAGGGTCACAAGCGCGGCGGGTTCCGAGTCTGAAAGATCAGAAGGGCGCGGGAATCGCGCCCTTCTTCGTCTGATCGGGGCGTAATTGGCACGAGGTATGCGTCTGGAACGCACAGTCGGAGCGGGCTCGCTGCTTCATGACTTCCATCCGCAGATGATGAGGATCTTTACATGATGTCTCGGGTCAAATTCACTGCCTTACTGGCGTTATCGAGCCTTCTGCTGACATCTGCCGCAGCCGTCGCGCAGAACAGTGCGGAGTCCGTCGCGAGTTTCTACAAGGGCAAGACAATCAACCTGCTCATCGGCTACAGCGTCGGCGGCGGCTACGACCTCTACGCCCGCCTGCTCTCGCGCCACATCGGCCGGCACATTCCGGGCAATCCGAATGTGGTCCCCCAGAGCATGCCGGGTGCGGGCAGCCTCAAGGTCGTCAACTACCTTTCCCAGGTTGCTCCTAAAGACGGCACTACCATAGGCACTTTCGGACGCAGCCTGCCGCTTTATCCGCTCCTCATCGCGCCCGCCGATTTCGACGGCACCAAGCTCGGCTATCTCGGTAGCATCACGCAGGACACCAGCATCTGCATTTCGTGGCATACGTCGCCGATCCAGAACTGGAACGACGTGCTCACCAAGGAATATCGCGCGGGTGGCGAAGGGCGCGGCTCCGAGCCGGATGTCTTCGCAAACGTGCTGCAAAAGGTATTCGGCTCGAATACGCGCCTTGTGACGGGATATCCGGGCACGGCGGAAATGACGCTTGCCATGGAGCGCGGTGAGCTCGACGGTCTCTGCGGCATTTCATACAGCACGCTGCAGAGCATCCATAACGATTGGCTGGTGCAGAAGAAGGTCAGAATCCTCGTGCAGGCCTCCCTCGAAAAGCATCCGGCGATTCCGGAAGTGCCGCTGATCCTCGATCTTGTGAGCGACCCCGTCAAAAAGAAGATCGTCGAACTGATCGTGGCGCCGCAGGAAATGGCGCGGCCGTTCGCAACGCCGCCTGGCGTTCCCGAGGAGCGGCTGAAGGCCTTGCGTCAAGCGTTCGACGAAACCATGACCGACCCGGAATTCCTGGCTGACGCCAAGAAGAGCAACCTCGATGTGAACCCCGTATCCGGCAAGAAGATACAGGATCTGGTGGCCTCGCTCTGGGCTTCCCCCAAAGAAGTCATCGCAGCTGCCGCAGCGGCATCCGGCGCTGAAACACCCGCGAGCAAAAAAGCCCCATGAAGCCACCGCCATTCGACTATCTGCGTCCCGCGAGCCTCGATGAGGCGCTCGCGCTTCTGGCAACTACGGAGAATGCCAAGCTGCTCGCGGGCGGGCAATCGTTGATGGCGATGCTCAATCTCCGCTTCGTCTTTCCCGACACGCTGATCGATCTGAACAGGATTCCGCAACTTTCGGAACTCCTGCTGATCGACGGGCGTGTCGAGATCGGCGCAATGGTCCGGCAGCGGCTGCTGGAACGCTCGCCGCTCATTGCGCGACATTTGCCCGTCATGGTTGAGGCGCTGAAATATGTCGGGCACCGCCAGACGCGCAATCGCGGGACGATCGGCGGCAGCATCTGCCACCTCGATCCTTCCGCCGAGCTTCCGACCATCGCGCTGCTGTATGATGCGGAGGTCGAGATTGCCTCGTCGTCCGGCCGCAAGCGCCTGCCGATCCGAGACTTTCTGGCCGGATACATGAGCGTCAAGCTAGCGTCTGACGAAATGTTGACGCGGCTCTGGATCAAGCCCTGGGCACTGGATCATTCATGGGCATTTCTCGAACATGCGCGACGCAGGGGGGATTTCGCCATCGCATCTGCATGCTGCCTCGTCGAGCGTGACAATGCCGCCCGCATCTCACGCGTCGCTATTGCCATCGGTGGGCTCACCGACACCCCCATCCGGCTCGATTCCGCCGAGGCGCTGCTACTCGGAACCGATGGCGGTGCAGACCTCATCGCGCGGGCCTCGGCACTGGTGAAGGATATGCCGGCCTCGGCCGACATTCACGCGGATGTCGACTACCGGCGCCATGTCGCATCTGTCCTCGTCACGCGTGCGCTGCTGCAGGCCATGCACGGCGCCACTTCGGAGGCTGCGATATGACGCCCGTCAACATCAGTGTCAGCGTAAACGGGATGCCTTACGAGCGCAGCGTCAGCCCGCGCCTGACGCTCGCGGACTTCCTGCGCCATGACCTGGGTTTGAAGGGGACGCATCTGGGCTGCGAGCATGGCGTCTGCGGGGCATGCACGGTTCTCGTGGAAGGCGCCAGTGTGCGCTCCTGCCTGATGCTGGCGGCACAGGTCGATGGCTTCGCGGTTCGCACGATAGAGGGGCTGGCTGCGGCTGATGGGACGCTGAGCCCGCTACAGCAGGCCTTTCACGATCATCACGGCTTGCAATGCGGCTTCTGCACGCCGGGCATGCTGATGACCCTTACGGAGTTGCTGGCGGAAACGCCGTCGCCTTCAGAGGACGAGATCCGCGATGCCATTTCCGGCAACATCTGCCGTTGCACCGGCTATCAAAGCATTGTCGAAGCCGCGCAGGATGCCGCGACCCGCCTCGGAGGCAAGTGATTCAGATGGGTTCTCTGATCGGCTCTCGCACTCCGCGCATCGAAGACAGGCCCTTGCTGACCGGCAATGGGCAGTTTCTCGACGATATTTCCATCCCCGGCATTCTCCATGTTTGCTTCGTCCGCAGCCAGCACGCCCATGCCCTGATCCGCTCCATCGCGCTCGACGAAGCGCGCGCGATGCCCGGCGTGCATGCCGTGCTGACGATGGCCGATCTGATCAAGGTGACAGGCGTGGAGCGGATGCCCCTCGGTGCCAGCCCGACCAAGGCGACTGGGCCGATAACGCCCTACATTTTGTCGAACACGGAGGTCGCCTTCGTCGGTGAGACCATTGCCATGGTCGTGGCCGAAAGCCGCTACGCGGCGGAGGATGCGGCGGGTTGCGTGATCGTCGACTACGAGCCCTTGCCCGTGGTGACAGACATCCGCGCCGCCGTTGCGAGCAACGATCTCACTGTGCGGCAGGAAGCGAGCACGAATGTGCTCAACCGGCTGAAGGTCGCCTATGGCGATGCCGCGTCGGCCTTCGCCACGGCGAAGCATGTGTTTCGCGAGGAGCTGTGGCAGCATCGCGGCTGCGCGCATCCGATGGAGACGCGCGGCGTTGTCGCCGAATGCCGTCCCGACCGTGGGCTGAACGTCTGGTCGTCGACACAGATGCCAAACGACCTGTTCACGGCGATCGCCGAAGCGACGCGGCTCGAGGAAGACAGCCTGCGCGTCATCACGCCCGATGTGGGCGGCGGTTTCGGCCCGAAATATTGCATTTACCCCGAAGAGATCGCGGTTGCCGCCGCCGCCCTGCTCTTGCGCCGCTCGCTGAAATGGGTCGAGGACCGCCGCGAACACTGCATGACCGCCGTGCAGGAGCGCGACCAATATTGGACGCTTGAAATCGCCGTCGATGGTGAAGGGTTGATATCGGGCATTCGCGGTAATCTGATCCACGATCAGGGCGCCTATGCGCTCAAGGCCGTCAACCTGCCGTATAATTCGGCGACGGCGGTGCCTGGCCCCTACATCGTGCCGCATTACGAAGTCGACGTAATCATCGGTTTCACCAACAAGGTGCCGGCGTCCTCCGTGCGTGGCGCTGGGTATCCGCAAGCCGCCTTCGCGATGGAACGGCTGATGGATCGCGTGGCGCGCGAACTCGGCGTGGGCCGCGTGGAAATTCGCCGACGCAATCTCATCCCGCCGGAGAAGATGCCCTATTCCAAGCCGCTGAAGGCGCGCTCGGGTGCAGGCATCACCTATGACAGCGGCGATTACATTGCCAGCCAGGCGGAAGTGCTGGCGGCGGCCGATTGGGACGGGTTTGCGAAGCGGCAGGCGGATGCGCGCAAGCAGGGCCGCTATCTGGGCATCGGGCTCGCCCATGCGGTGAAGGGCACGGGGCGCGGTCCCTTTGAGACGGGCATGGTGCGCGTCAATCCATCGGGACAGATCTCGATCTATACGGGCGCGGCAGCCATGGGCCAGGGCCTCGGCACCGCCCTCGCACAGATCTGCGCCGACCAGCTCGGCGTCCGTGCCGACCAGATCACGGTCACCTCCGGCGACACGGCGCGCACGCCACTCGGGCTCGGCGGCTTTGCGAGCCGCCAGCTGGTGACGGCGGGCTCCTCCGTGCTGCTCTCCTCGCGCGCGGTCGCTGCCAAGGCGAAGAAGCTCGCGAGCCACATGCTGGAGGCGTCCGAAGACGATCTCGAACTCGCAGACGGCAAGGTGCGCGTCATCGGCGCGCCAGATCTCGCGGTTTCGCTCGGCGAACTGTCACGCATTCTGCGGGGGGCGCCGGGCTATGCCTTTCCGCCGGGCATCGAGCCCTCGCTCGAAGCCGACATCAAATGGCAGACCGAGCCGCTCGCCTATGCGAATACGAGCCATGTCGTGGAGGTCGAGGTGGACCCCGATCTCGCCCATGTCACCATCCTGCGCTACACGGCCCTGCAGGATTGCGGCACGCTCATCAACCCGATGATCGTCGATGGTCAGATCCGTGGCGGCATCGCCCATGGCATCGGCAACGCGCTGCTCGAAGAGATGATCTACGACGCCAACGGCCAGCCGCTGACGACCACTTTCGCGGATTATCTGCTGCCGACATCGACCGACGTGCCTAATTTCCAGACGATTTATCGGCAGACGCCCTCGCCCATCAACCCGCTGGGCGCGAAGGGGGTCGGCGAGGTGGGCACGATCCCCGCGGCTGCGGCGATCATCTCGGCGATCGAGGACGCGCTGTCTCCGTTCCATGTGAGGATCAGCCAGACACCCGTGACGCCGCAGGTGTTGTTCCGGCTGATCGCCGAGGCGCGCGCGTGACGCGCTATTTCCTTGCCTCGGCGAGGGAATGCGCGTCAATCAGCGATGCCACCGGAATGTTCTCGACCGGCGAGTCCACGACCGCCTGAAGACCAGCCTCGGAAAGGCGGCTTCGCGCGCGATGATGCTCTTCTCCTGGTAGAAGGCATAGATGCGTTCGGCAGTCGGTCGGTCCGAACTGTTGTACTTCATGAACACGCTAGCGCAGCCGGTGTGCGTCATATTTTCCCTAGCATGGGCTATGCGGGAAGCTGGAATGGTTTTAGGCTCAGGACCTGCTTCGTAGGCGATCTGTTTTTTTAGCGCCCTCGCGTTCGTATTTCGTCGCGCATAGCTTTGAACTGATGTTTTTCGCGGTTTGCCCCGCAAAATTGATTGAGGGTTTTTCAATGCACCAACCCGGCAAATGGTGGATAGGCGCTGTACCGCTGGCGATTATCTGGATCGTCTGCGCGATCGCTACCACCACGCGCATCCAGCAGGATGTTGGCTCGAACGCGCTGACGGCCCTTGGCGGGCTCGGGACAGATGCATTGGCGGCGCCCGGTGTGACGGCCTCGGGACGTGATGTCACGGTCACCGGCCAATCGTTCGGCGTCGACAGGTCCATCCTGGAAGCGGGTGTCGAGGAAGCGCGCGGAGTTCGTTCCGCCTACCTCCAGACCACGCTCACCTTACCCGCCAAGCCATATGTCTTCGCATTTTCCCGAGAGGGTGGTGAGGTGGTGCTGAGCGGCAACGTCCCCCTGCCCTCTGCCCGCGCAGCCGTTCTGGCAGCAGCGAAGAGCGCGGCCGGTAGTCTGCCGGTCGTCGACAAACTGACCTACGCAACCGGAGCGCCAACCGGGTTCCAAATCATGGCCGCGGCGGGAATCGGACAAGCGGCAGGGCTGGTGAACGGTCAGATGTCGCTGGCGGACAGCGGCTTCAGCGTATCCGGGCAGTCGGCCACATCCGAGGCCTTCGAGGCTGCGCTGGTGGCGGCACAAAAGCTTCCGTACGGCTTCACGCTGACGAAGGCGGACATCCTGCCGCCCCTGAAAGCGCCCTATGTCTTTTCGGTGCAGAAAAGCGCCGGCGAAATCCTGCTCGGCGGAGACACTCCGTCCTTAGACGTTCGCAACGCCTCGACAGCCAGGGCCTCCGCCCTCTTCACGGGATTTGCAGTCAAGAACGGGCTCGGCATCGCGCGCGGCGCGCCGTCCGGCAATTTCAAGGCGGCCACGGAGCTTGCGCTCAGTGCGCTCGCCAGTCTCACGACCGGCAAGGCCACACTGACGGACGGTAGACTTGCGATCACGGGCGAAGCGCCGGGTATGATCGGGGCGGATCTCGCGAGCGAGCTGAAAATCAAACTGCCGCAGGGTTTTACGCTCGCCAGCGTCGATATCAAGGATCTCGCCGTCTCGCCCTACATTTTCAGGATCGAGAAGGATGACGGCCATGTTCGCCTGTCCGGTTTCGTGCCGGATGACGACACACGTGCAAGCATTCTAGCCATCGCGAAGAGCCTCTTCTTCAACGATCAGGTGGAGGATGATCTGCGGCGCGGATCGGGCGCCCCTGAGGGTTTTGCCGATGCCGTGACAGGCGCGCTGTCCGCCATGGCGCGACTGGCAGACGGTGTTCTCAGCGTCTCCGGCAATGCCATGAATCTGGCTGGCCGCGCTGTCTATGTGAAAGCGGCGGACGAAATCCGCGCCGCATTTCTTGCCGCCCTCCCCGCGAAATTCGAGGGCCAGGTGAGCGTGGGCGTAAAGCCTCCGGGAGCAATGCTCGCAACGGCAGCGTGCCAGCCCGCGTTCGCAGGATTGCTCGCGAAGGGGAAGATCCTTTTCGAGACAGGCGGCGCCGATCTGCAACGGTCCTCGGGGCCCATCCTCGATTATCTGATCGCGACAGCGCAACGCTGTCCACAAGCCGAAATCGAAGTGGCTGGTCACACCGATAGTGACGGCGCGGAAGACATGAACCTCGAACTCTCGGAGCGCCGCGCGAAAGCCGTCGTCGCTTACGTCGCGAACGCAGGCATCGATGTCTCCCGGATTTCAGCTCGCGGCTACGGGCAGGACAAGCCCATTGCCTCGAATGAAACCGCCGAGGGCAAGGCGCAAAACCGGCGCATCGAATTCACTGTTAAATAGGCGGATACCGATGATCTATCTCCTTTCACAGATCACGGGCTGGCTTGTTGCCGCCGGTTTCGTGGGCGCCGTCACCGGCTGGTTTACTTTCTCGAAGGCGGGGCGCGAAAGAACGCCATGGCTGAGCTGGGTCGTACTCGGGTTCGTGGTCGCGCTTTTCACGGTGCTGGTGCGCGGCCTGCCAGGCAAGCTCGGCCTCTGGCTCGAAGAGCTGGTGCTTTTCTCCGTTGTGTTCGTCTTGTCTTGCCTGCTCGGCGGGTGGCTCAAATCCAAGATGATCGGCGTTCCCGCGCCTATGCCAACGAACGCAGCACCGGCGCCACTTGCGACGGTTCCCGCCGCCGCCTCGCCCGTGAGCGCCCTGGTCGCGGTTGAGCCTGTTGCTGTTTTGTCGGCAGCCGCTCCGAGCCTCGCGACGGAGCCTGCATCCTCGGGCCGACCCGCCGGGCTGATCCAGCGGTCCGAACTTGTTGACGACCTGACCCTGATCCGTGGCATCGGCCCGAAAAACCAGAAGATCTGCAACGAACTCGGCATCTATCATTTCACCCAGATTGCCGGCTGGACTCCCGAGAATGCTGTCTGGGTTGGCGAGCACATGCGCTTTTCGGGGCGCGTTCAACGCGAGCAATGGATCGAGCAGGCGAGGCTTCTCTCGGCAGGCGTCGATACAGTGCATTCGGCCGGCATCAAATCGGGTGAGATCTCAATAGACGACTCCGCCGACGAACTCTTGACCGATGCGGAAGCAACATTCCTGAGCAGCAGCCTTCCCTCGCTCTCGCCACCCCTCGAAGGGGAGAATGAGCATGGCGGCGCGCGACCGCTTGGCCTCGCAGGCGCAAAGGGCGGCGCCGCGGATGACCTCAAGCGCATCAAAGGCATCGGCAAGCAGAACGAGGAACGGCTCAACGGCCTGGGCGTCTGGCATTTCGACCAGATCGCCGCCTGGTCGCCCGACAACGTCAAATGGGTCGGCTCCTATCTCGCCTTCCCCGGCCGCATCGACCGCGAGCAGTGGATCACGCAGGCGGAAGAACTGGCTGCCGGACGTTCCACCGAATTTTCGGAGCGCGTGCAGGCTGGGAAAGTAGCGACCTCGCGGAGCGATCCGAACGGCTGAAGGCCAATAATCTGCCACCCTCCCGGAGGCTAACCGCCTTTCGGAAGGGTGGTTGGCAGAAGACGGGGCGATCACCTATAGCGATACGGCCCGACAACGCGTGGGCTGACGTAGGCCGACGGCGGGCGGCGCTGCATCACCGCGGTCATGTCACTATAAGTGCCAGCAAACGTATCGCCCACGCAGCGCGGGTCCATTCCCGACCCTTCCAGCGAACAAGTCGGTTCGTTGTTCAGGTCGCGATATTGCGCCGAAGCTGCCGTTGGAAGCACGAACAAAGCAGCGCAAGCCAGAAGACTTATTCGAAACATGCGATTTCTCCGATGTTCAGGATCTCAGATTTTCAGAGGTCTTGTATCGGTCGGTCTGTCTCACAGCCGTCCATGCGCAATCGTAAAATGGCGTCGCGCATGCGCTAGGGCGCGAACAACGACCTCCGGGCGGACATCGTCCGTGTCACCACGGGCGTGGCATCGGTCTTCGAGACTGCCGGTCTTCAGGACCAGCCATCCAATGGTGCGCGAATATGCCCGGTTTGCAACGGGATTTTTGTCGCCAAGCCAGACGTTCGACATCACGACTGGGTGAGAGGACGTCGGCGCTGCCATAGCCAAGGGCGCGGCGCGGCCGGCTCGGCTCGAGGCAGCGAACGCAAGACCCGACAGCACCCGCGGCGTCTGTCCCTGTGTCTCAAGGCCGGTCAGGACACGCGCGTGAAGGGCATCGCCTTCGACGGGGGCTACGGGATCACGGATGTGATCCTGTCGACTGACGGGGGGAAGACGTGGTCAGGGACGAAGCTCGGTCAGGACCTCGGAAAATATTCGTTTCGCGAATGGCAGGCCATGATCCGCCTGCCGGCGGGCTCTCACGAACTGCAGGTGCGTGCGATCAATCGCATTGGAGAATCCCAGCCGACGACCGCGCTCTGGAACCCTGCGGGCTACATGCGAAACGTCGTCGAAACCGTTCGCATTCGCGCAGCCTGAGGGAGATGACCATGCCGAAATTCGCGCTCGCGTCCTGTCTCGCAGCTGGCGTCACGACCGTCGGCATCGGACTGGCGACCGCCAGTCCCGTGACGTACAAATTGCCCGAGGAAACGGCGACCTTCCGGCCCGGCTCCGGGGTCGAAGCGGCCAAGAACAATTGCAGCGCCTGCCATTCGGCGGATTACGTCTCGATCCAGCCGCCCAAGAAGGGCAAGGCCTTCTGGGAGGCCGAGGTCACCAAGATGATCAAGACGTACAAGGCGCAGATCACGGACGCGGACACAAAAACCATCGCCGACTATCTGGCCATAGCCTATTGACCGCCCGCTTACCCGATGTCTTCAGGCAGCAACGGTCCTGCGGAACAGGCAGTAGATGAAGTCCTGCCTCGAGCCGCCCGGCGTGATGTGTGTCGCGGCCAGAGATTTCATAAGGCTGAACTGAGGCCCGAGCAGGGATTGAAGACTTCCGGGCGAGTAGTGGCGAACAGGAAGACCGCTGCATTTTTCAGGGCCCGTCAGCGCGAAGGGGGCCAGAATGGCGAAGCCTCCAGGCTTCAGTCCCGCACCCAGCGCTCTTAAATAGGCCTGCCGATCCTGGTCATCGACAAGAAAATGGAGGACCGCCCGGTCGTGCCAGACGTCGATTGAGCCCGGAGCCGGTTCCCAGCACGTGACGTCCTGCACGACCCATTCTACTTGACCGGCGCGCCCCGCCAAGCGGCCCCGTGCCACGTCCAGTGCAGCAGAGGAGAGGTCGAGCACGGACACCCGAGTGAAGCCTCGATCGAGCAGGCAGTCGACCAGCCGCGACGCACCGCCACCTACATCCACCACGGCCGCGTCTGGCTTGATCCCCGCGGCGTCCAGCATAGCCAGCGAGTTGCACGGCTCGTCCTCATACCAGCTGACGGTTTCAGCCGGCTTCGTCTCGTAGACTTCGTTCCAATGCCTGGCGTCGCCCATCGTATCCCCGTGCGGCTGCTTTTGAGGCGAGCCTCATTCTCTGCCGTGCGAGCCTCGTGTCCACCCGGCCGACACGCAGCCTATTGACCCGCGCAGATTATCGCGGGATCACTCGCTATCTTGCGCCGGAGTGATCAGAAAGAACACGTGAATCGCCATGTCGATGCTTCTGCCTGACGTGTTGCTGATCCCCTATGCGGCCGACCAATGGTCGCTCGCGGCGATGAAGCTCGGACGCGCGACAAGGCGCGGGATCGGCATCGAGGCAAGCTTCCCCTTGATGGTCGTGAACAAGGCCCGGCGCGAGCCGCTGCGCCTCAACAATGCGCCATGGGTGCTGAATCCACAGACGACGGCGGGCCAGTCCGTGACCGAGACCCTGCGCGCGCATGTGCGGCAGATGTGCCGGCCGTGGGACAGAACGGCGCAAGCTTTCGTCGACGCCTATTTCGACCATCTTCTCAAGGAGGCGACTGACGACGCCGCGCTGCGCGAACGTTCGGAGACCTTCGCGAACCTCTACGCCCCCCTGGACTGGCTCTACTCCGCACCGCGCCCCCTGCCCCGGGCTCATCTCTATGCCCCGGAGGCCGCGCCCACGGGGACGGAAGCGGATTTCGTGCAGGTGGATTTCGCCTTCTGGCTTGGGGGAACTCTCACGGCGGCGGTTTCGAAGGACGCCGGCTTGTCGCCGCCCAAAGCGCGGGCCCGGGTCGAGCGCCTGGCCAACGCGGGCATCACGAGAGTCGTCTCGTTTTCGGTTGCCGATCTGACAGAGCCGCAGCGCCTGTTCACTGATCTTCTGGACGGCCCGCCGTCTCGCTACTGGAGCCAGGATCCCGTACCCTGCGGGCCGTTCCGTCCGCGCCTCTTCGACGACTAAGTCGACTTCGGGACGAGCGCCAGCAGGCTGTTGCGCAGCGCCGCCTCGGGAATGTTCTGGGTGATGAAAACAATCCGGCTCCGCCGGTCAGCGTCCGGCCAGCGGGCAAGGCGAGTCAGCGGATGCAGCAGATGCTGAACGCCCTGAAGGACGACGGGTCCGGGCTCGCCTGCGACATTCAAGATGCCTTTCATGCGCAGCAAGTCGGCCCCGCGCAGCGATGTGATCGACGCCAGCCACGTTTCCAGCGCTGGAAGCGTGATTGCTTCGTCGAGCGTCATGCAAAAGGCGCGGATTCCGCTTCCATGCCGGTTGGGATCGTTGTGTGCGTGCGTATGGCCGGCATGGTCATGATCGTGCGGATGCTCGAACGCTTCCGCGGCGAGCCAGTTGCGGATCGTGGCCGGATCGTCGGAATGTGCATCCGCGCGGCTAAAGAGATCGTCGGGCGAAATCGCGCCGTTCAGCACCTCCAGCATCGCAGCTCCGGGATTGATCTCCCGCAGTCGCGAGGCCAAGGCTTCCATGGCGGGGCGACTTGCAAGGTCGGCCTTCGTGAGCACCAGCACGTCGGCGAGGGCCACCTGTTTCGCAGCTTCGGGAAAAGCCGCGATCTGCCCGAGCCCGTTCACGCTGTCGATGGTCGTCACGACCGTCTTGAGCCTGAAGACGGGCGCGACCAGCGCGTCGGTCGCCAGCGTCTGCAGAATGGGCGCGGGATCGGCGAGGCCCGTGGTTTCGATGGCCACGCGCGAGAAGGCGGGGATCTCTCCACGATCGCGCTTGCCGACCAGATCCATGAGGGTGTCCACGAGGTCGCCCCGGATCGTGCAGCAGATGCAGCCGCTCTGCAGCACCATCGTATTTTCCAGCGCGCTCTCGACCAGAAGGTGATCGATCGAGATCTCGCCGAATTCATTGATGATCACGGCTGTGTCCGCCATCCCCGGATCGTTCAGGAGATGGTTGAGGAGCGTGGTCTTGCCGCTCCCCAGGAAGCCGGTGATCACGGTGACGGGTATCTGCGTCATGCTCAGAACGTCATCTCCATGATGTAGAGACCGCCGGTGAACCGATCCACCGCATATACGATCCCGTTCTCATCGACATAGACATCGTTGATCTGGACCGCGCCGACACGCGTGCCTTCGGGCGCCGAGGGCACGAAGGATGCGACCTCCTTGGGCTGGAGCGGGTTGGTGAGATCGTAGACGCGTACACCGGCGTTGAAGAACGTCGAGAAGATCAGGTTGTCGGATTTGAACGAGGTGTCGCCCGGGCGGTTCTCATGCAGATTGTGCGATCCGTAACGTCCGCCCTTCTGGCCGTAGACTTCGAGGGGGGGCATCGGCAGCGTGCTGATGGGCACGAGATTGGTCTCGACCCGTGCGTCCACGATCCAGGTCAGCTTTGGCCAGTCGCCGCCATTGTCCAGCACGCATTCGTCCGACACGACGAGGAGATCGCGGCTGAACAAGGGGAGAACCGTGTGGGTGAACCCCGGATAGGGCGGATGGGGATTGAAGCTCGATACGATCTTCGGCGAGCCCATGTCGGAAATGTCGAGCACGTAGGCTCCGCCGTCGAGGTAACCGACGTAGGCGCGGTCGGGCCTCTGCGGAAAGACGTTCGTGTTGTGGGCTCGAAAACCGGAATCGATCGGAAGGCGGGCGGGCGCGGGCGCATCGTCGCCCTCCCTCGTGCCCGGCATCCACCAACGGCCGACCTCGAAGGGCTTCGAGGGGTTCGACACATCGATGATGCGATAGGGCTGATCGTCCAGCTGGTTGCGGGGTGTGAAATCCGCCGCCCCGGCAGCACAATGGATGTAGCGTCCATCCACGAACCACAATTGGTGGACGCCGCGTGAATGCGGCCCGGAGCAATCGAAGAAGCTGATCGAGCGAGGGTTCTCCGGAACACTGATGTCGAACAGTTCGATGCCGGCCGGCTGCAGCCCCGGTTCGAGCACCTGATAGGCCACCGCCATGAGATTACCGCAGGTCTCCAGCGAATTGGAACGGATGCGGTTGTGCGGAAGGTCCGTCTGCACGATGACCTTCGGCCTGCTTGGATCGGTAACATCAACTCCGGTGAAATTTTTCGGTGGCCCCTCGTGGGCCAGCCACATGATCCGGCGACCGTCGGGGGCCGCCTGCAGCGACATGCCCTCCCCGAGTCCTCCGAACCCTCGCAACGTGTCTTGTGCGATCAAACGCAGCCCGCGCGCTTCGTCAGCGATCATGCGTATCAAACTCCACCTGGAGAACCTGAAACCGTCTGCGAGGACCATGCCGGGTGGGCAGGTCCCAGCCCAATCAATCGATGCCTTCGGCGTTGAGGATCGCCTTTGAGCCGGTGTCCGTCAGCCGCGACAAAAATGCCTTTGCCGCGTCGTTGCTCGCGCCACGGGGGGTGAGAGCGGCAGTGTATGTGCTGACGAGTTGCAACTCGTCTGGCAGATATCCGCCAATTTCAACACCGGGAGATGCCATGATTTCGCTGGCCTGCGTGAAGCCGAACGAGGCCCGCCCCGCGACCACTTCCGCCATGACGGTGAAGCCGTTGCTTTGCAGATTTGCCTTAACCCCTACCGTTTCCGCCAACCCCAGGCGATCCAGAACTTTTGCGAAATGGATTCCGCTCGTCGCACCGCCCTTCGGATCGCCGAAGGAAACAGACGGCGCTTCGGACAGCGTCTTAGTCAGCGCCGCGACGCTGGAGATGTCGGGTTTTGCGCCGCCCTTCGCTACGCCCAACGCGATGCGCACCTGCCCCAGGTCATAGGACGGGCCTTGAACCAATCCTTTTTCCGCAAGGGCCGCGATTGAGCTCTTGCTCGAGATGACGATGTCGGCGGGTTCGCCAGCTTCCACCCCCGCGGTCACGACTCCCGCCGTGCCGAAAGAGCCGCTGATGACGCCACCCGCCTCGGCCATGGCCGCCTCGGCGATCCGCATGACCGCATGCTGAACTGCCATTGTCCCAAGAATGCGAACGTCACCTGTCATGTCATTGTCCTTCACGTTCGCTGAGCCGGAAACGTCAACCGGCTGATCACATTCCTACTCGCCACGCGCGCGGCTGCGGTCGACGCGCGAGGCGGAAACCGCCAGCGCGTCGAGCGCGGCGGATCGCTGATAAAGCTCCGTCACCTGCCTGACGCTACCTTCGAAATGTCGCGTGAGGAGTTCGACGGCGAGCTCGGTGTTGCGCGCCAAAGTGGCCTCCGCGATCGTGCGGTGCTGCTCCCGGATTCGGCTCCAGTCCTGATCGGATTCCGACATTCTCAAAACGATCAGCCGCCGATAGCGCTGGAACTGGTCCGACAGGGTTCGACAGAAATGGAGCAGCCACCGCGACTTGCAGGCAGCTACGAGGCTTTCGTGAAATCGGTCGTGCCGCCGCTCCCATTCGTCAAAGCCTTCCGCATCGTCAGAGGCGGGTCTTGGGCTCCGCTCCAAGCGATGCAACGCGACTAGGATTTCCGCTTCCCAGTCCTCGTCGCCCCGACTGATCGATGCGCGCAGGGCCTTGCAGGACAGATCAATGCGGAGAGAACACAGCTCTTCGAGCTCTTCGAGTGACACGGACGCAACTGCGAACCCGCGCTGCCCGTGGAAGTCGACGAGGCGTTCGCTGGCAAGGCGGGCCAGAGCCTCCCGCAAGGGCGCGATCCCCACGTTGTAGTGGGCGCTTAGCTGACGGAACCGAAGCTTCTGCCCGGGATCGAGACGACCGGCGATGAGATCCGCCCGGAGCATGGCGTATGCTTCTTCGCCCATCGTCTTGAGGTCCCCGGCTCCCGTCTGGGCTGGCCGGGTGGCTGGCTCTCGGAAGCTCTGATCCATGGCCTCTCGCGCTCCAATGCTGCGTCGATGGGAATAAACGAAAGGGTGCGTGATGCCCCGAAAAATCAACGTATTGCCAAAACAATTTCGGTTGACAGCCATATGATTGTCAATCACCATTTTGACGAACAAAGCGAAATGTTCGAACATCTCAAGCGTAAATGCGCGGTTTGGGCAGCGCGGGGCAAAGGGAAATCTCGAGGAGATCGTCCGGGATGGGCAGGCCTTTTTCGACTTCAATCAGTGAATTGCTGACCGACCTGCGTGGTCTGGCGAAAACCGCCAGCCAGACGAATGACCTCTGAGTAGACGCCATGCCCGGCACCTGCGGGCAACCTGCGAAAACTTTGACGCTCGCGATCGAGCGTCGGCACACCCTCCCAACTTGACGATGGAGAATGGCATGAGCGACGGCAGCACCGCGGCACAGACGACGAAGAACAAGGGCGCCGTGAAGGCGGGCGACGGCAATTTCATCTTTGCACTCGCGGAGATGAACAAGATCGATGCCGGCACCGGATATTCCAGCGCACATGGCCCGGTGATCGAGGGCGAGCGCATGCAGGTCGGTTTGATGACCAAGCTGAAGGGCACGGGCGCCCGCCCTCACAGTCACCCCAACGAACAGTGGAATTACATCGTGACCGGCAAGGTGCGGGTCAATATCGAAGGCGAGGAAGAGCGCATCGTGGGTCCTGGCACGCTGCTGTTCTTTCCCGCAAACAAGGTGCACTCCACCGTTGCGTTGCAGGATGAGGACGTGACCTTCCTCGCCATCAAAGACCTGACCCACGGCATTATCGGCATGGCGGCGGACGGCACCATGGCCGGGCCGCACTATGACAAGGGCTTCGAGCCGAAAGCCTGATGAGATCTACGGGGCGGGTTCCGACCCGCCCTCGTTTGCTGACAGTCGAATGCGTCTAGGTTTCACGCACGCGCCTGTCAGCCACGCAATACCAGCCCAAGCCGGAAAGACCGCGAATGAGGATAGCCACAGCGCTCCTCGGAACAGCGGGCAACGGCTGACCGCTTGCTCAGGAGGAATCCCCATGAAGAAGCTTTGGCTCGCCGTCTCGACGCTATTGGTGACTGCCCCCGCGCATGCCCAGACGGGGGAAGACGTCGGAGCCTTCTTCAAGGGGAAAGTCGTACGCATCATCGTCGGTGTGGCGGCGGGCTCGGGATACGACATTAACGCACGGGCCTTCGCCCGGCGGTTTGGTGCGCACATCCCCGGAAACCCGACCGTCATCGTCCAAAACCAGCCGGGTGCTGGAAGCATAACGATGACCCACTCGCTTTATAAGAATGGCCCGTTCGATGGCACTGCGATCGGAGCGTCTTTCGGCGGCCTGCCCACGACCGTCCTGCTGCAACCGGGAACTCCTCCGTTCGACCCCGTCAAGTTGAACTGGATCGGCAGCACCAATCGGGAAACGCACGTGACATATGTATGGCATACTGCGCCCGACCAGAGTTTCGCTGATGTCTACAAGAAGGAACTGGTCGTCGGCGCACAAGCGCCCGGCACCACCCAATTCGACTTCCCGATGATTGCTAACTCGATACTTGGCACGAAGTTCAGGGTGGTCAGCGGCTATGAAGGCACGCCGCAGATTCACTCCGCCATGGAGGCCGGGGAAATTCAAGGCAACGGCGCGACGGCCTGGACGAGCCTCAAGGCACTGAAGTCAAACTGGCTGTCGGAGAAGAAGATCAAGGTCATCGCGCAATGGTCGCTGCGCAAGAACCCCGAACTGCCAGATGTTCCCAGCGTCTACGAGGCAGCGAAAAGCGAGCCCGACAAGCAGGCCCTGCGTCTCGTCATGGCACGGTTGGAGACTGGCCGTCCCTTCTTCCTCCCGCCCAACGTGCCCGCCGAGCGTATCGACGCCCTTCGTCGAGCGTTCGACGAGACAATGAAAGATCCGGAATTCCTGGCAGAGGCCGATCGCTTGAAGCTCGACGTGGACCCGCTGAACGGCGCGGAAGTCGCCGACCTCGTGAAGGATCTGATGGCTACGCCTCCCGATGTCGTGACGCGCGTTCGCGAGGCACTGACGCCGCATTGATGCGGTAGCTGCGTTCCGGGTATCGGCGAAAGCGCGACAAAACGGAAGCATCGACCCGCAGTGGAATGGAGATACCCGAGCATGCGCACGAACTCTCGTCGGCCTGCCTGCTGAAGGCAGGCCGACTGCGCCTTTACGAAAGATGCTTCTTGAAGAAGGCTGTCGTGCGCTCCCACGACAATTCCGCCTGTTCCTTGTCGTATCGTGGCGTCGTGTCGTTATGGAAGCCGTGGTTGGCCTTCGGATAGATGAAAGCCTCGTAGGTTTTTCCGTTCGCCTTCAGTGCTGCCTCATAGGCAGGCAAGCCCTCGACGAGACGCGTGTCGAGTTCGCCGTGATGGATGAGAAGCGGCGCCTTGATGCGCGGCACGTCCTCGGCTTTCGGGGCGGCTCCGTAATAAGGAACCGCGGCGGCCAGATCCGGCAGCATAACGGCCATCGAATTCACGACCGATCCGCCGAAGCAGAAGCCGACAACACCGACCCTGCCGTTGGAATCGGGATCGGCTTTCAGCCAATTGAAGGCTGCGATAAAATCCATCAGCAGCTTGCGCGAGTCGAGCTTGGCCTGCATTTCCCGGCCTTTTTCGTCATCGCCCGGATATCCGCCGAGTGAGCTGAGGCCGTCAGGTGCCAGCGCCGTGAACCCGGCAACGGCCAGGCGGCGGGCGACGTCCGCGACATACGGGTTGAGACCCCGATTCTCATGCACCACGACCACGGCGCCGCGCTTGCCCCCGGCTGCGGGTTTAGCAAGAAGGGCCTTCGTCGGCCCATTGCCCTGGGGTGAGTCGAACGTGATCATTTCCGTCTTGATGCGTGGATCGTCCGGCTTCACCTGCTGAGCGAGCGCATAATCGGGCAAGAGCATTTCGACAAGCGCCGTGGCGCTCACGCCGGCGGCCGCATATTTGCCGGCGCTCGAAACGAATTGGCGACGATCAATCCTGCCATGGCAATATTGATCGTAGAGATCGAGCAGGCGCTGATCGAAATCCCTGGCACTTTTACGGGGCTTGGAATCCATATGCGAGCTTCCTCCGTTCACATGGCCTGCGGCAAGCCAGGCTCGACTTGTGCTGCGACCTTGGCAGCAACGTAGCCTGAACAGCGCAGTTTGGAACCCGGCAACCCCCGTCTAGCGGCCATCCCACGCTTTCGTGAATTGCGTTCCAGCCTAAGGCCCGGCCTTGGTCGAAGGTCACCGACGCGGTGGCCTGGCGCGTTCGACGAAAAAGTCTTCGCTCGAAACGTGATCATGAGCATCGAGTACGGCACGCCAGACCCGGTTACCGCAGCGCAAGGTGAGCCTCGAGGTGCCGGCATCCTCACCCTCCCCCGTCTCGACGGAACTCGACATAAGACCCAGCGTCGTCAGTCGACGAAGCTCAGCGATCGATATGCGAAACCTTGCTGCCACCTCAGCGGACGCAATCAGATAGTCGCCCCCTGCTTCACGTTCGATATCCATCGTGATCTCCGATTGATTTCGACCTTTCAAAAGAGACATTGAAAGTATATCTTAAAAAGCCTATCGAAAAGGCCAGTTCGAATTACCTTCGTGAGGACTCCATGCGGCACCCCCACCTGCCAGAGGCACTGTCAGAGGCGCTGATCCAGCAGCTCGTCCAGACGTTCTACGCGCGCATTCGGCAGGACCTGATACTGGGCCCCATCTTCGAAAGCCGGGTCGGACATCGGTGGGATGAGCATCTTGCGAACATGGTGGACTTCTGGTCCTCGGTGACAATGATGAGCGGCCGTTATCACGGGAAGCCCCACGTCGCCCATCAAACGCTTGGCCTGACGCCCGACCATTTCAAACGCTGGCTTGCACTGTTCGAGGCCTGCGTGTCGGAGATCTGCGCCGGACACGCGGCGGCCTTCTTTGTCGATCGGGCGCACCGCATTGCCGACAGCCTGCAAATCGGCTTGAACATCGGGCCTGATGCCCTGCACCTCCCCGCTCGAAAAGAGACGTCCGATGCCAGCGCATGAGCCAGGCAGCCAAGAGGCCAGCACGATGAGCGCCATAGATGCGGACATGGTCCGGGCCCTCCTGGAGTCGTTCTATAACAGCGTCCGGCGTGACGCCGTGCTTGGTCCCGTCTTCGACCCGTTGATAGGAGATGACTGGCCCGCCCACATCAGCAAGATCACTGAATTCTGGCTGACTGCTCTCCGCGTGTCGAGGGGCTACAAAGGAGCCGGGTTCATGGCCGCTCACCTCAGTCACGACAGCATCCGCGAGGAGCACATGCAACTTTGGCTCGAACTCTTCGCGAAAGCCGTAGAGCAGGAGATTGCGCCCGAGCATAGGCTCGCGTTTCTCAACGTCGCTAGTGCGATGGCGGAAAATCTTCGGATAAGCCTGCATCGCCGTGACGATGGAGCGCTGCATCCAACGTCTTCATGATCGCACTGGAATTACGCAGCGCCCTTGATCCCGAAGTCGGCCGGACGCAGGATGAGATCGGCAAGTGTGTAGCCGTCAAGCGTGGCCAAGAACGCGCCCAGCGCCTCGCTCAATGCCTTGCGGAGGCGGCACCTCGGCGTAATGAGGCAGGCATTTTCTTCCGAAAAACATTCGACGAGTGCAAAGTCGGGTTCGGTTGCACGTAACACGTCGCTGAGCCGGATTTTGTCGGGCGTCTTGGCGAGGGCAAGCCCTCCCGACCGGCCGCGCACCGCTCTCAGAAAGCCCGACCGTGTGAGCTGGTTGGCGACTTTCATCAGATGCGCGCGAGAAATTCCATAAACAGCGGCCGTTTCCTCGATCGTGATCAGCCGGTCGCTGCGCGACGCCGCGTACATCAGGACGCGCAGTGAATAATCAGAAAAGTTCGTCAATCGCATCGCCGACCCCGGTCGCTTCCGATCATCTCGGGCATTCAATGCATAAAGATGCACCGCGCTCGCATGTTTTGCAAGCAAGCGCGGTGCTCGGACCTTAGAACGGTCCACTCACGACCGCGCCCTATCGCGAGGTACTCGATAAGACGTTGTCGCAGAATAGGATTTAAGATATAAACTGGATGTGTCTTTATGCTGGCTTCTACCTGCGCTGAGCCATTGCTTCTCCCTGCACGGGATCCTCGCAATGGGTGACGGTTCGCTAACGCAGCCTCTCGCCGGGAGGCTCGCACACGCAATATGCCACGGCATGGAAGTGACGTCAGGATGATTGCTCAACTCACCAAGAACGAACGACAGGGCGCGCTCGCCATACTCGCGGCTTTGGCCGTAGTTGGGCTGCTGATGTCCGCTGCCGGACGAAACGATCCCCTGGGCGCGCACGGCTACGTTGTCATGGTCTCCGCCATTGCCGGTGCGTTTTTTGTCATCCGCGGATATCTCGCGCCCGAACCGCAAGAAGACAGGCTTAGCCAATATTACGATGACCCCAGCAAAATCGGCATCATTCTCGCGATGGCATGGGTTGTCTTCGGGCTTTTCGTGGGTGACTGGGTGGCGTGGCTTCTCGTCAATCCAGACCTGACGTTCGATGCGGGCTGGTCGAGTTTCGGGCGCCTTCGTCCCGTTCATACAACGTCGGTCATCTTCGGGTTCGGCGGCAATGCGCTCATCGCGACGTCGTTCTACGTCGTTCAGCGCACCTCGCGCGCGCGTCTGCCGGATCAACTGACCGCGTGGTTCGTGCTGTTCGGCTACAATCTGTTCTGTGTGCTTGCGGTGACCGGTTACATGATGGGGATCACGCAATCCAAGGAATACGCCGAGCCGGAATGGTATGCCGATATCTGGCTGGTGATCGTCTGGGTCACTTATTTCATCCTGTACCTCCGCACGTTGATGAGGCGCAAGGAACCACACATCTACGTGTCAAACTGGTACTACATGGCGTTCATTCTGGTTGTTGCGATCCTTCACATCGTCAACAATCTCGCCGTGCCCGTCTCGTTCGGCCACGCGAAGAGTTATTCCGCGTTTTCAGGTGTGCAGGATGCGATGACGCAATGGTGGTACGGCCATAACGCCGTCGCCTTTTTCCTGACCTCCGGATTCCTGGGCATGATGTACTATTATCTGCCGAAGGTAGCGGGGCGGCCGATCTACTCGTATCGGCTTTCGATCATCAGCTTCTGGGGCATCACGTTCTTCTACATGTGGGCTGGCTCGCACCACCTGCACTATACAGCCCTGCCCCAATGGGTGCAGACGCTCGGAATGACGTTCTCCGTCATGTTGCTCGTGCCCTCATGGGCGTCTGCCGGCAACGCGCTCCTCACCCTCAACGGCGCGTGGCACAAGGTACGCGACGACGCCACGCTGCGCTTCATGATGGTCGCCGCGGTGTTTTACGGATTGACCACCTTCGAGGGCTCGTTCATGGCGATCCGCTCCGTCAATTCCCTTTCGCATTACACCGACTGGACCATTGGCCATGTTCACGCGGGAGCGCTGGGATGGGTGGCCATGATCACGTTCGGGGCGATTTATGCCTCCGTTCCGTGGCTCTGGAAGCGCGACAGGATGTATTCCTCCCGCATGGTTGAAGCGCATTTCTGGCTCGCGCTCTCCGGCACCGTCGTCTACGTCTTCGCGATGTGGAACTCCGGAATCATCCAGGGTCTGATGTGGCGGACCTACAATGAGAATGGCACGCTGGCCTATTCTTTCGTGGACTCTCTCGTGGCGATGCGCCCCTATTATATCGCTCGCGCCATCGGCGGTCTTCTGTTCCTGATCGGTGCAATTATCGGCTGCTATAATATCTGGATGACGATCGTCACCGCGTCGTTCGCAGCGGTCGAACAGGCGGCGGACACGCCGGTGCTCGCCCCGGTCGCCGGACCCTTGCTTCAGCCGGGAGAGTGAGCGGCATGTTTGGAACTCACTATCGGCTGGAACGCAAAGCGATCGGACTCGTCCTCGGCATCATCGCCGTGTCCAGCATCGGCGGCCTCGTGGAAATCGCACCGCTCTTCACCATCCATCAGACGGTCGAGGATGCGGCAGACATGCGTCTCTATACCCCGCTCGAACTCGCGGGCCGCAATATCTACATTCGCGAAGGGTGCTACGCGTGCCACTCGCAAATGATCCGCACGCTCAGCGACGAGGTGGAACGCTACGGTCCCTATTCTCTCGCGGTCGAGTCCAAATACGATCATCCGATGCTGTGGGGCTCGAAACGGACAGGACCCGATCTCGCACGAATTGGCGAAAAATACTCGGATGAGTGGCATGTCGCTCATCTCACCAACCCGCGCGACGTGGTGCCCGAATCGGTGATGCCCGCCTATGCGTGGCTGAATAGAACGCCGCTTCGCATCGACGACCTGGGCCTCCATCTCAAGGCGCAACGCGATGTCGGCGTTCCATATACCGATGATATGATCGTCCACGCCACGGCCGATGCGTTTGGACAGGCGACACCGGATACACCTGCGTCGGAGGAACTCGTCAAGCGCTACGGCAAGGCGACGCACGTGCAGTCCTTTGGTGGGGCGTCCGGCAATCTGACCGAGATGGACGCGCTCGTCGCCTATCTCCAGATCCTAGGCCACCTGACCGACGCAGCCCATCGGCCGGTTGCGAGCAAGGGGGAATGATCATGGATCTTGCACACGACACACTCGTCTGGTTCTCGAAGTCCTTTGGCCTCTTCTATCTGCTCGCATTGTCGACCGGCGTTGTCGTCTATGCGTATTGGCCGAGAAACAAGGGGCTTTTCGATCAGGCGGCCAAGTCCATCCTGCAAGGTGAGGACAAGCCGTGGCTGTAGAAGAACGAGACCCTTTCACCGGCTACCTCACCACCGGGCATGAGTGGAATGGCATCAAGGAATTGAACACGCCAGTTCCCCGGCTGGTTTATTTCTTTCTCGTCGTGACGGCCGTGTTCGCGGTCGTCTACTGGGTGCTGATGCCGGCATGGCCGATTGGCGTGACATACACGAAGGGCCTTCTTGGCATAGACCAGCGCACCACTGTGGCGGAAAGCCTGAAGCAGGCCGCTCTCGAAAGATCGGTATGGACGAAGCGCGTCGAGACCGAGGGTTACGCGGACATTCAGGCCGATCCGCGCCTGATGGACGCGGTGCGTCAAACGGGCCGCGCACTGTTCGGGGATAATTGCGCCGCGTGCCACGGCATCAATGCGAAAGGCGGAAAGGGTTTTCCCAACCTGACGACGGCATCCTGGTTGTGGGGCGGCGAAGCGGACACCATCGCGGAAACGCTCCGTGTCGGCATCAACGCGACGCATCCGGAAACCCGAGTGTCGCAGATGCTGGCTTTTGGACGCGACAAGGTCCTGCCCCGCAGCGATATTGAAGACGTCGTGAGCTATGTTCGAAGCCTGTCCGATCCGGAAGCTGCCAAGGCGACGAGCCCGGAGAAGGTGGAAGCTGGAAAAGCGATTTTCGCCGCCAATTGCGTTGCCTGTCATGGCGATGAGGGCAAGGGCAATGTCGAGATGGGCGCGCCCAACCTGACCGATCAATACTGGATCTATGGCGGCGAAACGCAATCGGTTTTTAACAGTGTATGGGGCGGCCGGCAGGGACATATGCCCACATGGGAGGCGCGCCTTTCCCCCGTGGACCGCAAACTGCTCGCGCTCTACCTCGTGGATTTGAGGTCTCCTGCGCCATGACTCTCACCCTTAAAACGCCAGCGTCGCGGAAAGCCCTTGTATGGCTTCTTGTCGCCGCCGGGCTCATCTTCATCGTCGCGGCCAACGCACATCTCCTTTTCGTTGCCGCGACATCGCAGCCCGAGTGCGTTTCGCATCTTCGACCGGGCGAAGGAAACGCGGGGCGCGGCGCATTCGCAGCGGCGCAATCATCGTGCGCGCCACGATAGAATACGAAGGAGCGTAACCTTGACAACTATCCCCGCAGTCGCGCCACCGTTGCCCCGGGACGACCCTTGGAAGCGGCATCTTTCGCCCGCGCATGCGTTTAAATGGCTGGCGGCAGGCTGGCGCGACGTCGCCGTCCATCCCACATCCAGCCTCATTTATGGCCTGCTCGTCAGTCTCGTGTCGGCGACAATCGTCTTCGGGCTTTTCGCGATCGGCTGGGCCTCGGTCCTGTTCCCGGCCTTCGCCGGCTTCATGGTCGTGGGGCCCCTGCTTGCCATCGGCCTGTACGAAAAAAGCCGTCAGATCGCAGCAGGGGAACCGGTGCGCCTTGCGCGTATGATTTTCGTCCGGCCGAAATCAGGCGGACAAATCCTTTTTACGGGCGTGCTCCTCTGCTTGCTTATGCTCCTCTGGATGCGCGCCGCTGTGATTATCTACGCGCTGTTTTTTGGAGTACGCGCCTTTCCCGGCCTCGATCACATCGCCCCGATGTTGTTCACGACGCCGACGGGCTGGACGATGCTCATCGTAGGTGGCGCTGTTGGAGCGCTCTTCGCAGCCTTCTCCTTCGCCATAAGCGCCTTTTCGATACCGATGCTGCTGACGGAGCGTCTCGACGCGCTGACTGCAATGGGCCGCAGCACCGCGCTCGTCTGGAATAATCTTCCAGTTATGCTCACATGGGGCGCCATTGCGTTTGCGCTGTTTCTGCTCAGCCTCGTCACCGGCCTCATCGGTCTCATCATCGTCTTTCCAGTCCTCGGGCACGGCACCTGGCATGCCTATCGCGCGATCTGGAAATAGCTGACGCGTCGTGGGAGCCGCCGAATGATGGACTTCTTTTACCTCATCCCCATCGCTTTGGTCCTCGGTCTTGTCGGGCTCTGCGCCTTCATGTGGTCCCTCAACAACAGTCAATACGAGGATCTCGACGGTGCCGCGGTCCGCATCCTGTCTGAAGGCGACGATAGACCCATAAACGACCGGCACGCCTGATATACAGGGGGTCTGAGCTCTCAGTGACTTGACCGATAAAAAAAAGCGCCGCTCTTTCGAGCGGCGCTATATCAACCGTGTTTTGGTTCTACGTGCTACTTCATCATACCCATGGCATTGTTCATGTGCGTCTTGCAGGCGGCGAGGTCCTTCTTCGCCATCATGTCCTTTGCCATGGCCATTTCCTTCATGGCAGCCGTTTTCTTGGTTCCGTCGCTCATTTTCTTCATTGAAGCTTCAGATGCGGTCATCTGTGCCTCGTCGCAGGCCGTGATACCCGAGAGTTCGGCGGCACCACCGCCGCTTTTGTCGGCAGGGCCTGCGGGCGGAGCTTGAGCGAAAGCTGCGGAAGCTCCCAGAACCAGTGCAGCGGCGATGAGAGTATTACGGACATGGAAATTCATCATGATGCTTCCTCCAGTATATTATTACTGGAGATGAACTGGCCAAGTACCCGCCGGTTCCATTTCGCACCAACAATCCTGAAAATCAACGAGAAGACCCCGGACACATCGGCGACGACGTACCGAACTATTCCTCGTTTACTCGGCCAGGTCGCACCCTATGCCAGGGAGCAATACGTCGACAGGCCCAGCCGTACAGTCTCCAGCATCTCGTCGCGCACGGGATCGCGCGAACCACGAGCCCAGGCAGCAGCCAGCGGAAGCTTGTTCATCTGGCGTTTTCCTTCTCCGTCGAGCGGCAAAAAGCGCACTCCGGGCGCGGCCAGACGCGACGTCCATCGCGGGACTATTGCTATGCCGAGTTTCGCCGCCACGAGATTGACGATGGTGTGCTTCTCTTCGGCGATTTGTGCGATCCGTGCCTGCAGTCCAGCTTCGGCAAAGAGTTTGATCGTGAGGTCGTAGCTGTGCGGACGCGACCGCCGTTCCGGCACGATCAAGGGCTCGTCTGCAAGCTCCTCGATCGTGACCCTGGAACGATCCGCCAGTCTATGACTATCCGGGACTGCTACGACCGCCGTCTCGTAGAACAGGAATTCGAATTCGATGTTCTTGTCCGCGTGTTCCGGTGGACGAACGAACGCGAGATCGAGCCGTCCGGAAACGAGGCGGGGAAGCATGCGGATCGTCTTGTCCTCCACCAGATGAACGGCGACATCTGGCCGCGCCATGCGGAAATCGTGAAGGAGCATGGGCAGAAGTCCCGCCGCAGCACTGTCTATGGCGCCGACGCGCAGCGTGCTGGCGCTGGACCGACCGCGCGTCCGGAAGCGGTTGGCAAGGTCGTCCGCTTGATCGAGAAGCTTTCGGGCTTCCTCAAGGAACAGTGCTCCCTCCGCCGTCAGAGAAACGTTCCGGGTCGTGCGAAGCAGGAGTTGCGTCCCCAGATCCTCTTCCAGCAACCGCACATGACGGCCCAGCGCGGATGGCATCATCTCCAGGTGCCGAGCAGCCTTGCCGAAATGAAGCATTTCGGCAGCGACAACGAAACAACGCAGCTGGTTCAGGTCCATGGGTTCTCCCAGCCCAAACATTATATCATTTTTTTGTATAAACCACTGCGCATTGAAGGACGCAAGGCAGCATCATAGCCTCTGGCCAAGCGCGGGTCCTGAAGCGCTTTCGACCAATCAAAAAGAACGCAAGCGAGGAAGCCCCAATGGCCAGTGAGCTGGAAACGCGTGTCCTGCGCAAGATCACGATGCGCATCGTCCCGTTCGTCATGCTGCTCTACTTCGTCGCCTTCATCGACCGGGTGAATCTCGGGTTCGCGGCTTTGACCATGAACAAGGATCTCGGCTTCTCGCCCAGCGTATTCGGCTTCGGCGCGGGCATATTCTTCCTGGGCTACTTCCTGTTCGAGGTCCCCTCCAATCTGATCCTCCACAAGGTCGGCGCCCGCATCTGGATTGCCCGGGTCATGGTCACCTGGGGAATCGTGTCGGGCGCAATGGCGTTCGTACAAGGATCGACGAGCTTCTATTCGCTGCGCTTCCTCCTCGGCGTGGCTGAGGCCGGTTTCTTCCCGGGCATCATCCTTTATCTGAGCTACTGGTTCCCGACCCGCCAGCGCGCGGCTGTGACGGCCATCTTCATGGCGGCCGCCCCCCTTTCCACGGCACTCGGCTCACCGCTCTCGGGTGCGCTGCTCGGCATGCATGGCATGATGGGTCTCGCGGGCTGGCAATGGATGTTCATTATCGAAGCCATTCCCGCCGTGATCCTGGGTTTCGTGGTGCTCGGCTATATGACCGATCGTCCGGAACAGGCGAAGTGGCTGTCAGACGAGGAGCGCAGCTGGCTCGTCGACACGATGAACGCGGAACAGGCGGCAAGACCCGCCGAAGCAAAGCACAGCATCCTGCGTGGCCTCGCCGACATCCGCATCATCGCCCTGTCCATGGTGTATTTCGGAACGTCGGCGGGTCTCTACACGCTCGGCATCTGGGCGCCGCAGATCATCAAGGAGTTCGGCCTGACGTCCATGCAGGTCGGCCTGCTCAATGCTATCCCGGCAACGCTCGCGATCGCGGCGATGATCCTCTGGGCTCGTCACTCGGACAAATCAGGCGAGCGGACCTGGCATGTCGTGGGCGCGTGCGTTCTTGCGTCTGCCGGGCTGGTTCTGGCCGGCTTCGCAACCACCGTCATCGCCGTCATCGTTGCATTGTCGCTGGTGAATATCGGTGTCAGTGCAGCCAAGCCGCCACTCTGGAGCATGCCGACGATGTTCCTCTCCGGCTCAGCCGCTGCCGCCGGCATCGCGACGATCAATTCCATCGGAAATCTCGGCGGCTTCGTCGGTCCCTCGATGATCGGATGGATCAAGGATGTCACGGGCAGTTTCGAAGGCGGCCTCTACTTCGTCGCCGGACTTATGCTGCTGTCCGCCATTCTCACACTGGCGCTGGCCCGCTCGCAGAGACCGGCCGCGTCGCCAGCGGCAGCATCGCAGCACTGACATTTCCACATTCAGGATCGAGGAGTTTTTCATGCGTGAATATTCGATTGCGGCCATCCCCGCCGACGGCATCGGCCCCGAGGTGATCGCCGCCGGCATCACGGTGCTCGAAAGCCTTCAGCGCCGCGCCGGCGATGTGAAGTTCAACATCGAGAGCTTCGACTGGGGTTCCGACTACTACAAGCGCCACGGCGTCATGATGCCGGCTGATGGACTTGCGCAGCTGAAGCGCTTCGACGCGATCTTCTTCGGCGCGGTCGGCGCGCCCGACGTTCCCGACCACATCACCCTCTGGGGCCTCAGGCTCCCGATCTGCCAGGGCTTCGACCAATACGCCAACGTGCGGCCAACGAAGATCCTTCCTGGCATACAGTCGCCTTTGCACGGCGTTGGTCCCGGCGATCTCGACTGGGTCATCGTCCGCGAAAACTCGGAGGGTGAATATTCGGGACATGGCGGGCGGGCGCATCGGGGCTTTCCCGAGGAAGTCGGAACGGAAGTCGCCATTTTCACCCGCGCCGGCGTGACGCGCATCATGCGCTACGCGTTCAAGCTCGCGCAGGCGCGCCCGCGCAAGCTCCTGACCGTCGTCACCAAGTCCAACGCGCAGCGCCACGGCATGGTGATGTGGGATGAGATCGCAGCCGAAGTCGCGACCGAGTTTCCGGATGTGACGTGGGACAAAATGCTCGTGGACGCGATGACGGTGCGGATGACGCTCAAGCCGAAGTCGCTCGACACGATCGTCGCCACCAATCTGCATGCCGACATCCTGTCGGACCTTGCCGGTGCGCTGGCCGGAAGCCTCGGCGTCGCACCCACCGCCAACATCGATCCCGAGCGCCGCTTTCCCTCGATGTTCGAGCCCATCCACGGTTCGGCCTTCGACATCACGGGCAAAGGAATTGCGAACCCGGTCGCCACCTTCTGGACCGCCTCGCAGATGCTCGATCATCTTGGGGAGGCCGATGCCTCTGCGCGGCTCATGCGCGCCGTGGAGACGGTGACCGGAGCCGGCACCATGACGCCCGACGTCGGCGGCACGGCAACGACCAAGGACGTGACGAACGCCGTGGTCGATGCCATCCTCAGCTCGAACGTTTAACGAGCAGGACCATGCCCGCCATCGACGATCGGGAAGCGAAACGAGCCCTGCGGCAGATCTTCGATGCGGCGGTCGCCAGTGCCGCGCCGGGCCCTGCTGTCCTGCGCAACCTTCCCGATAAGCCGAGGGGGCGCTGCATCGTGGTCGGAGCCGGCAAGGCATCGGCTGCCATGGCGGCGGCGCTAGATGCCGCATGGAGCGATGTCGACGTGTCCGGCGTGGTCGTCACGCGATACGGCCATGCCGTTCCCGCGGGCCGGATCGAGATCTTACAAGCGTCTCATCCCGTTCCCGACGCGATGAGCGAGACAGCCGCGCGGCGGATCATTGCCGCAGTGCAGGAACTGGGGCCGGACGATCTCGTGATCGCGCTGATCTCGGGCGGTGGTTCGGCGTTGCTGGCCCTGCCCGCAGGCGACATGACCCTTGGCGACAAGCAGGCCGTCAACCGCGCGCTGCTGGCGAGCGGTGCGACGATCACCGAGATGAATGCCGTCCGCAAGCACCTCTCCTCGATCAAGGGCGGCCGGCTGGCCGCAGCTGCTGCTCCCGCGCATGTCGTCACGCTCGTCATCAGCGACGTGCCCGGCGACGATCCCGCAGCCATTGCATCCGGACCGACGGCGCCAGATCCAAGCACGATCGCGGAGGTCCGCGAGATCGTCTCGCGGTATCGGCTCCAGCTGCCGGAGGCCGCCAGGAGACTTCTCGAACAGGGCGTTGAAACGCCGAAGCCCGGCGACTTCCCGACAGACGTGCGCCTGATCGCGGCGCCGTCCCTCGCGCTCGCGGCAGCTGCCGAGACTGCGCGCGCCCTCGGGTTCGCTCCGTTGATCCTTGGGGATGCGATTGAGGGCGAGAGCCGCGAACTCGGTACGATCATGGCTGGCATCGCCAGATCCGTTCAGCTCAACGGCCATCCGGTCGCTGCACCCGCCGTGCTTCTCTCGGGCGGGGAAACGACTGTCACGATCGGCCAGGGTCCGGCAGGACGGGGTGGCCGAAATACCGAATTCCTGCTCGGCTTCGCCATTGCGATGGCAGGCCAGCCCGGGATCTGGGCCGTGGCCGGAGATAGCGACGGCATCGACGGCACCGAAGATGCCGCAGGCGCCCTCGTCGGCCCTGGCACACTCGTTCGCGCCCGCGCAGCAGGATGCGATCCGCGTCACCACCTCGTCGCGCACGACAGCTACAGCCTGTTCGATGCGACGGACGACCTCATTCGCACCGGCCCGACACTGACCAACGTCAACGACATCCGCGCCATTCTCATCGCCTGAACGCGGCCTCACGGGGCTTTACGAGGGAAAAATCTGGCGACCCCAGCAGGACTCGAACCTGCGACCTGCCGCTTAGAAGGCGGCTGCTCTATCCAGCTGAGCTATGGGGCCTCAAGGGGACGTCAGTGCGTCCACTGACCGATGCGGTTGGTCTTGAAATTGTCCGAGTAGGACATGACGCGGCGGGTCGCAGGCTTGGGCTGCTCGACGCGATAGGTGATTCCCTCGCGCTGCGCATAGGCCACGGCCTCGTCGCAGGTCGCGAACCAGAGCTTGAGCTGGCTGTTCATGTCGCCCGAGCTGGTCCAGCCCATCAGGGGCTCGATCTGCCGCGGCTCGTGCGGCATGTACTCGAGAAGCCACGCCTTCGTGCGCGCCGCTCCAGACTGGGTGGCGCTCTTTGCCGGGCGATAGATCCGTGCCGTCATGTTGTTCCCGCTCGTCACGTCGAAACGCCTGAAGTCGTTCATATTGCTCGCCGTATCCGGCGAGACTGGTCGGGGTAGCAGGATTCGAACCTACGACCTGAAGTACCCAAAACTTCCGCGCTACCAGACTGCGCTATACCCCGATGTCACCCAACTAACCTGATTTCTCAGGGTTTTCGGCCCCAGCCGCAGATAACGCCTGAGACCGGAAAGCGAACAAGAGTGGATCGAATGGGACCAATGGTGACAGAAAGTCCCGCCGAACCCCGCTCGTTCTCGTTGAGGATCTAGCAGATCGGGCGGCGATTGCAATCGACGTGCATAGACCCTTCCGCGCCTGCTTCGCATCCCATTTCGCCTGACCGGCAGAGGGCAGCACTATTCCTGCCGCTGTTGCCCCACTTCCAACGAACGAACGGCTCAGCCAAAGTTGAAACGCAAGCTCCTCTGGACATCGCAAGAAATGATCCAGATCAAACCTTGGCGATACTCAGCCCCCTAGGTTCATTGCTGAACTTACAAACCTCGATCGTTCTGGAGGGACGCTCGGGCGAAATCAGGGGAATGTAACCTATGAAATTGCCCAGTTTCAGTCTTCTCCGCGCCGTAGCCGCCGTGCTGTTCGTGTGGGCGGCACCCTGCCTGGCCCAGGATCACCTGCCGTCCTGGAACGACACCGCGCCCAAGAAGGCCATCGTCTCCTTCGTCGAGCGCGTAACGTCACCGGGCTCGCCGGACTTTACCCCACCCGCCGAACGCATCGCCACGTTCGACAACGATGGGACGCTTTGGGCGGAGCAGCCGCTTTATGTGCAACTTGTGTTTGCGGTGGAACGCGTGAAGGCGCTTGCGCCCCAGCATCCTGAATGGACGACGAAGGAGCCATTCGCCTCGCTGCTCAAGGGGAACGTCCAAGGTGGCCGGGGGCGAGCCGGCAATCGCCGAAATCGTCATGGCCACGCACGTCGGCATGACCACTGCCGAATTTAACCAGATCGTCCGCGACTGGATCGCGACCGCCAGGCATCCGAAAACGGGGAAGCTGTACACCGAGATGGTCTACCAGCCGATGCTGGAGTTACTCGGCTACCTGCGTGCCAACGGCTTCAAGACGTTCATCGCCTCCGGCGGCGGTGTTGATTTCATGCGTCCCTGGACGGCGAAGGTCTACGACATCCCGCCCGAGCAGGTGGTCGGCAGCAGCGTCAAGGTCAAGTTCGAGATGCGGGACGGCAGACCTGTCCTGATGCGCCTGCCGGAACTGAACTTCATCGACGATGGCCCGGGGAAGCCGGTTGGCATCAATCAAGGTATCGGCCACAGGCCCGTCGCGGCATTCGGAAACTCGGATGGCGATCTGCAAATGCTGCAATGGACGACGCTAAGCGGCGGCCTGCGTCTCGGCGTGATCATCCACCACACCGATGCCGAGCGCGAGTGGGCCTATGACAGGAAGTCGCCCATCGGTCGTCTCGACAGGGCACTGGACGCTGCGGCCGTCGACGACTGGACGGTCGTCGACATGAAACGGGACTGGAAAGTCATCTTCCCGTTCGAAAAGAAATAGCCCAGGAGAATGGACGCTGCCGCCGCTTTTTCAGGGCGGCGGATCC
>JAQGKD010000045.1 GCA_028290285.1 Hyphomicrobiales bacterium | reverse complement strand
CCGGGGTTCAGGCTCACATAGGGAAAGCCGAAGCGACGCAGCATCTGCGCCGCCACATCAGAGCCCCAGCCGACCTTCTCGTCGACTTTTCCGTCCGGCTTGTCCGCATGCATATTGGTTTCTCCCTCGGTGCTTTTTTTGTTGGTCGGCGCGCGCCTCTGGCGGCTGGCGTCGCTTCGACACAGGTTTCGACGCCGCGCGCGCTCAAGTCAACCGCAGGAAGGCTGCCTGCTTTCGCCGCATCCGCTGCCACCCGGACGGGCTTGCCTGACGCGGCGTCTCTCTCTAGGAACGATTGCGACAGATCCGCTGCAAGCGGACGAGGGGAGAGAGCTGAGGGATCATGGGACAATTTGGAATCGGCCAGCCCGTACGGCGGAAGGAAGATGTCCGTCTTCTGACCGGCAAGGGGAACTACACCGACGACGTGAATTTCGAGGGCCAGGTCTTTGGCGCCTTTGTTCGCTCGCCCCAGGCCCACGCGGTCATCAACTCCATCGGCATCGAGGCAGCCATGGCCGCCCCGGGTGTGGTCGCCGTCTACACGGGCGCCGATCTCGTGGCCGATGGCGTCGGCGTGCTCGAGACCGATGTCGAAATGGCGGATCTCGCGGGCAAGCCGATGTTCCGGCCCAAGCGCACCCTTCTGGCCACCGAACGCGTGCGCTTCGTCGGCGAACCCGTCGCTATCGTACTGGCCGAGTCCCAGGCGCAGGCCAAGGCCGCCGCGGAACTCGTCATGGTCGACTACGACCAGCTGCCCGCCGAAGGCTCGACCTTTGGCGCGACGCAGCCGGGCTCGCCGCCGGTCTGGGCGGAGCACGGCAGCAACGTGTCCGTCCATTGGGAAAACCGCCCGGTGGCAGAGATCGACGCGCACATGGCCAAGGCCAAGACGCGCGTGACGGTCGATATCGTCAACAACCGCCTCGTGCCCAACCCGATGGAGCCGCGCGCCGCCGTCGCGCAATATGACGCTGCGACCAACGTGATGACGCTCTATGCGCCAACGCAGGGCGGCCGCCGCATTCAGGGCGGCCTCGCCAAGGGCATTCTGAAAATGCCGCCCGCCAATGTGCGCGTCATCTCGCCCGACACCGGCGGCGGCTTCGGCATTCGCGGAAAACTCTACCCGGAACTCGGCGTCGTCTGCTGGGCGGCGCGCCGCTCGGGCCGTCCCGTCAAGTGGCGTGGGGATCGCAGCGAGACCTTCGTGTCCGATTATCATGGCCGCGACCAGATCAACCATGCCGAACTCGGCATGGACGAGAACGGCCGCGTGGTCGCGCTCAAGGTGCACACGATCCTGAACGTCGGCGCTTATATGGCCGAGAACGGGCCGCGCCTGCCGATCAGCGGCGGCGGACGCATCATTCCCGGCGTCTACGACATCGAGAACTTCTATTTCTCCGTGAAGCCGGTCTTCACCAATACGGTCCCGACCGACACCTATCGCGGCGCCGGCCGCCCCGAAGCCAACTTCCTCATGGAACGGCTGATGGACGCAGCCGCCGATGGCACTGGCCTTTCGCGTGACGAAGTGCGCCGCCGCAACGTCATCACGCAGGACAAGATGCCCTACATGACGCAGATGGGCCTGCTGATCGACAGCGGGGACTTCATCGGCAACATGGACATGGCCATGGACGGCGCCGACTGGAAGGGTTTTGAGGCCCGCCGCGCGGAGAGTGCCAAGCAGGGCAAGCTGCGCGGCATCGGTCTCGGCAATTTCGTCGAGGCGGCCGGCGGTCGCCCGACGGAAGAAATGCGCATCCGCATGGAGGCCGACGGCAAGGCGACGGTCTTCGCAGGCACCCATTCGCACGGCCAGGGCCATGAGACTGTCTATGCGCAGCTCGTGGAAGATTTCCTGGGCGTTCCCTTCGCAGATGTCTCTCTCGTGCAGGGCGATACCGCAACCATGCCGAAGGGTGCCGCCGGGACGTTCGGCTCGCGCTCCTCGTGGATGGGCGGTGTCGGCATCAAGCGCGCCGCCGCGCAGATCGTCGAGAAGGGCACGAAAATCGCAGCCAAGCTGATGCAGGCCGATCCCGAAAGCATCACCTTCGAGGCAGGCACTTTCAGCGCGGGCGCGAGCAGCGTCTCGCTCGCCGAAGTCGCCAAGGCGGCGCATGAGGCGCGCAACCTGCCGGAAGGCATGGAGCCCGGCCTCGACGTCTCCTACTTCATGGAGCGCGACGCGGAGCTGTTCAATTTCCCGAACGGCTGCCACGTCTGCGAAGTCGAGATCGACGCCGATCTCGGCATTGCGCAGATCGTCCGCTACACGGCGGTCGACGACTGCGGCGTGGTGCTGAACCCCTTCATCGTGCACGGCCAGGTCTACGGCGGCATCGCGCAGGGGATAGGCCAGGCGCTGACCGAGAACGTGGTCTACGACGCCGAAGGACAGCTGCTGACGGGATCCTTCATGGATTACGGCATGCCGAAGGCTCAGCACTTCTCGCATATCGAGGCGCTCTTCAACGAGGTGCCGTGCAAGACCAACGATCTCGGCGTCAAGGGCGCCGGTGAAGCCGGTGCTTGCGGCGCGCCCTCGGCCTTCGTCTCGGCGGTGATGGATGCGCTGGCCCCCTACGGAATCAAGCACATCGACATGCCGCTCACACCCGATCGCATCTGGCGCGCCATTGCCGATGCCAAAGCCGCGAAAGCGGCGTGACGTCTTTAGAAGAAAAAAGGGGCTTACCTTGCTCACAGACGTGAACATGACGATCAACGGCCGCGCGGTTTCGGGCAAAGTCGAAGCGCGCACTCTCCTCGTGGAATTCATCCGCGATCATCTCCGCCTCACCGGGACGCATGTCGGCTGCGACACCACGCAATGCGGGTGCTGCGTCGTCCATGTCGACGGACGCGCAGTGAAATCCTGCACGATGCTGGCGCTGCAGGCGCGCGGCACCTCGGTAACCACCATCGAGGGGCTGGCAAAGGCGGACGGCACACTGCATCCCATGCAGGAAGCCTTTCGCGAACATCACGGCCTGCAATGCGGCTTCTGCACGCCGGGCATGGTGATGATGGGCATCGACATTGCCCGCCGTCATCCCAATGCCGACGAGCATACGGTGCGCCACGAACTCGAAGGCAACATCTGCCGTTGCACGGGTTACCAGGGCATCGTGGAAGCAATCATGGACGCCAGCACGAAGATGGCCGACGCAGGGGAGAAGGTCTGATGCAGGACTTCACCTTCCACACGCCATCCGCCGTCGCCGACGCCGTGAAACTGCTCGGCTCCTGCGAAGAGCCCAAGCTCATCGCGGGCGGCATGACCTTGCTGCCGACGCTGAAGCAGCGCCTCGCCGAGCCGACCGACCTCATCGACCTCGGTGCGATCCCCGACATCAAGGGCATATGCCGCGACGGTGACGAGATCGTCATCGGCGCAATGACGTGCCACGCCGATGTCGCGGCCTCCGCGCTCGTGCTGGAGACCATTCCGGGTCTGGCCGGGCTCGCGGGCCAGATCGGCGATCCGGCTGTGCGCCATCGCGGCACTATCGGCGGCTCCATCGCCAATGCCGATCCGGCCGCCGACTATCCCGCTGCCGTGCTGGGTTTTGGCGCTACTGTCGTCACCAACCAGCGCAAGATCGCGGGCGAAGACTTCTTCGTCGGCCTTTTCGAGACGGCGCTGGAGCCGGGCGAAATCGTCACCACTGTTCGCTTTCCGATCCCCGTCTGGTCCAACTACCAGAAGCTGCGTCACCCGGCATCGGGCTACGCGGTCGTCGGCGTTCTCGTCGTGCAGACGAAGACAGGCGTGCGCGTCGCGGTCACCGGAGCAGGGCCGTCCGCCTTTCGCGTCGGCGCGATGGAAGATGTGCTGGCAGCCGACTTCTCGCCCAAGAGTCTCGATGGCATCACGGTGCCCGCAGGCGGGCTGAATGCCGACATGCATGCGAGCGCACCTTATCGCGCGCATGTGATCGGCGTTCTCGCAAAACGCGCGGTCGCCTCGCGCGCTTGAGGCGGTGCTGACTGGCTTTCCGTGGAAGGTGCCGTAAGATCGGCCATCTTCTGCGGAGTGCCAGCATGCCGCGTCATCTGTCAGCGCTCGTTCTCGGCCTTCTGATCGCCCTCTCGGGCACGGCGTCTTCGCGCGCCGAGCCCGTCGATCTCAATCTCGCGCTGGCGGTGGATGCCTCCGGCAGCGTCGATCAGCGCCGCTTCGAGTTGCAGAAACGGGGCTATGCCGCGGCTTTCCGCAATCCCCGTGTCTGGCGTGCAATCCATTCCGGCATGATCGGCGCCATCGCGGTCACCATGTATCAATGGACCGGGCCGCGCCTGCAATCGGAGGCCGTCGGCTGGATGATCGTGCGCGATCAGGACAGCGCGGAAGCTTTCGCCGCTGCAATCGAAGCCGCGCCTCGCCGATTGTTTGGCGGCGGAACATCCATCAGCGGCGCCATCGACCGGGGCGTCGCGCTGATGGCGAGCGCCCCCAACGAACCCACACGCCGCGTCATCGACGTCTCGGGCGACGGCGCCAACACCAGCGGACGCGAGGCATCGACCGCGCGCGATGAAGCCGTCAAGAAAGGCATCGTCATCAACGGCCTGCCGATCCTGTCCGTCGAGCCCTTTCTCGACCGGCATTACGAAGAGGAAGTCATCGGCGGGGAGGGCGCGTTCATGATCGCTGTGCGCGACTACGACGCATTTGGCGACGCGATCCTGCGCAAGCTGATCGCTGAGATTGCCTCGCTGGAGTGATGCCGGGCGGCTTGACGCCTCCCCGGATCGGCGCGACACAAGAGACAAGAAAAAGATCCTGGGAGGAGAAGATGGCCGGTTCCGGCGCCGATGCGTTTCGCTCGGCTGACAGCGTCCTGCGCGCGCGCTCGCTCGCGCTTGTCGGCGCATCCGAACGCGGCAGATGGCCTGCCCAGATTGTCGGCGCCTTGCGCGAACACGGCTTTCCCGGAAAGCTCTATCTCGTCAATCCGCGCCAGAGCACGGTCTTTGGCGAAAAGGCCTATCCCTCGCTGCGCGATCTGCCTGAGCCCGTCGATCACGCGATGATCATCGTGCCCGCGACTGCTGTGACCGATGTGCTGGAAGATGCTGCGGCGCGGGGACTTCGCTCCGCCACCATCTATGCGGGCGGAGTCGGCGACGGCGAGGACCCGGCGTCGCAGGCGCGCGGCGCATGGGTGCGCGAGTTCCTCACGCGCACCCCGCTACGGCTCGCGGGCCCCAATTGCATGGGCGCACATTCCTTTCGAGAGAAGCTCTTCGCCTATCCCAACCCCGAACTTGCCGCGCTCGAGCCGGGGTCGGTCGGCTGTGTGTTCCAGTCGGGCGGCACCCTGCAATTCTTCATGAAGACAGCGGCCTCGCGCGGCCTGCGCTTTTCCTATGGCATCTCCTCGGGCAACGAGATTGATCTCGACCTCGCCGACTACGTGAACTTCCTCGTCGACGATGAACACACACGCCAGATCGTGCTCTTCGTCGAAGGCATCCGCCGTCCGCGTGCCTTCATGCACGCAGCCGCCCGCGCACTCGCGTGCGGCAAGCCGATCCTGACGATCAAGACAGGCGCGACCGCGCGGTCGCGCGAGGCCGCGCAATCGCACACCGGCGCTATTGCTGGCGACTACGCGGCCTATCTCGCGATGTGCGAACGCTATGGCATCGTTAATTGCGCCAATCTCGACGATCTCGTGGAGACGACGCTGGCCTTCCAGACGACACGCCGCCCGAGGGGCCCGCGCATCGGCTTCGTCACCACGTCGGGCGGCACGGTCGACATGCTCTACGATTACGTGGAGAGCGAAGGCGCGACGCTCGCGAGTTTTTCACCCGAAACGGACCGCGCGTTGCGGCCCTACATGCAGGACGAGATCAAGCCGAGAAACCCGCTGGATGTCGGCATTCCCTCGACCTTGCAGGCGGCCGCCGACCTTTGCGCCATAGTCGCCGCCGACGACGGCGTGGACATGCTGGCCTGGGCGGGGCAACTTCCGGAACGCCGCACCAAGACGTGGCAGGACACGACGCCGCTGCGCGACATGCTGGCATCCACGGACAAGCCGGTGCTGGGCTTCGCACGCATGACCTATCAGGTGAGTGCGGAAGGGCAGGGGCTTCAGGATGAAGTCGGGTTCCCCTTCCTGCAAGGTTTGCAGCCGACGCTGCGCGCCATGAACGCGCTCTGGTTTCACGCCGCACGTCAGGGGCGCGAACCCTTGACGCCGCACCCAGCGCCGCACAGCGAGCTGACGCCCGCCAACCTGTACGAAACGTTGGTGCGCTACGGCATCCATGCACCCCGCAGCGAGACGGCGGCCACGCCGCAGGCGGCTGCCGAAGCCGCCGCGCGCATCGGTTTTCCCGTCGCGCTAAAAATCCGTTCGCCCGACATCCTTCACAAGACGGAAGCGGGCGGCGTGGCGCTCGACCTGCGCGATGGGGCGGCCGTGCGCGATGCCGCGAGGGCGATGCTGGTCCGTGCCGGTGACGCCCGCATCGACGGCTTCGAGGTGCAGCAGATGGTCATGGGCGGCATCGAGGCCATCGTCGGCGCGCGCGACGATGCGCTCTACGGCCCGATGCTGCTCGTGGGCTCGGGTGGAATATTGGTCGAACTCCTCGACGATGCGGCCCTCGCCATGCTGCCGCTGGACGAGACCGAGGTGGACCGCATGATCGGCGGCCTCAAGCTCGCGCGCCTGCTGGAAGGCTATCGCGGCCGTCCGAAGGCGGATCGCGCGGCGCTGACCAACGCGGCTTTGGCGTTGGGCCGCTTCTTGCTAGATCATCGCGCGAAACTTGCCGACATCGAGATCAATCCGCTCGCCGCGCTCGCGGAGGGGGCAGGCGTGGTGGCGCTCGATATTCGCGTGATGTGGCGATGATCGGCAGCCTTCTGCTAGCTTGCATCAAACGCCCCGGAGAAACCGAGCCGAAATGACCATCGAAGAGAAGCGCGGCGGCAGGGCCGTTTTCCGGTTTCACGATTACCGCGCTTATGTCGGGGCCCGATTCCTCTGGACACTCGGCTTGCAGGTCCAGAATGTCGCCGTGGCCTGGCTCGTTTATGCCCTGACGCAGGATCCCTTCGCGCTGGGGCTCATCGGTCTTTGCGCCTTCATCCCCTCCGTGCCGCTGTCGCTGGTCACGGGTCCGACGGCGGACCGCTACGACCGTCGGATGATCGTTGTCGTCTCCTGTGCCGTCATGGCTGTCTGCGCGGGGGCGCTTTTCGTCCTGGTGCTGAATGGGGCGGTCGCGCCCGGGCGCATGTATCCGGTTTATGCGACCATTGTCTTTGTGGGGGGCGCGCGCGCCTTCGCCAATCCCGCCGGTCAGGCGCTGATGACCAATCTCGTACCGGACGAGGAATTTCCCAGCGCTGTCGCGTGGAACAATTCGACCAACCAGATGGCCAATGTCGGTGGCCCCGCGCTCGGTGGCCTGCTGTTTCCCTTCGGCACCATGGTGCCTTTTGTCTTCGCGACGATATGTTTCGTGCTCGCGGTGGTCCTCGCCCTGTCCATTCGCGCGCGGCCGCCGCGCGCGGAAAAGGTGCGCGCCACCTGGTCGGTCATCGTCGCGGGCTATCGTTTCATCTGGACACGCCCGGTGATCCTCGGCGCGATCACGCTCGATCTCGTCGCCGTGCTGCTCGGCGGAGCCACCGCGCTGCTGCCCGTCTTCGCCAAGGACATTTTCGAGACGGGGCCATGGGGGCTCGGCATCCTGCGTGCGATGACCTCCGTAGGCTCCATCGCCGCCGCTCTCGTGCTCGCCAATTATCCGATGCGCGCCCATGTCGGACGCACCATGTTCATCTGCGTCATCATCTACGGATGCTGCACGATCGGCTTCGGCCTCTCGACCAACATCATCCCGGCCGCTTGCTTCCTGCTGGTGCTGGGTGCGGCTGACATGGTGAGCGTCGTCATTCGCCAGTCGCTCATCCAGATCGAGACCCCGAACGAGATGCGCGGGCGCGTCATGGCCGTGCATACCATTCTGACGGGCACGTCGAACCAGCTCGGTGAATTCGAATCGGGCACGCTGGCGCATTTCATCGGCGCTGTGCCGGCTGTGCTCTTCGGGGGCGGCAGCGCGGTGATTGCCGCGCTGGTCTGGATGCGACTCTTTCCGGGCCTGCGCGACCGCCAGAAGATCTAGGGGGCTAGACAGGCGGGCTCATGAAGGAGCCGTTGACGGGGTCGACCCAGACCATCTGGTCGGTCACGCCACGCACGCCGGGGCTGTTTTCGGCGCAGACGCGGATGGCGTCGCGCTCGCGCTCATCGAAGATCGTGCCGCTCAACGTCACATAGCCATCGCGCACGGCGATATGGATGGAACCGGGTGCAGCCCAGTTCTGCCTTTCGACTTCGGCAATCAGGTCCCTGCTGATCTGCTCGTCGCTGCCGGCCGGCAGTTCGGCGGCCTCCGTCGCATTGAGGAATGCGCGCAGCAGATCGGAGCGGGTCACGATACCCACCACGCGGTCGTTGCGCAGCACGGGCACGCGCTTGATCCGTTTTTTCTCCATCAGGGCGACAACTTCCTCAAGCGATGCTTCTTCGCTCACGGAGACTGGTTCGTCCGTCATCATGTCGGAGACACGGCGCGAATGACTGTGGACGTAATCCTGCGCGCTCCGGCCGGGACCGAGCAGGAAATCGAGCCACTTCGGACGATGCTTCTGGGTGCCGATTTCGGCGCGGCGCAGCAGGTCGCCCTCGCTGAGTATGCCGAGGAGAGCCCCTTGCGCGTCGACCACCGGCAGCCCGCTGACATGCGCTCGCAACATGGTCTCGATTGCCTGCCGAACGGGCACGTCGGGGCCGATCGTGATCGTCGGTGAGGTCATCACTTGACGGGCTTCCATGGCGTGCTCTCCATCCAAAAACAATTCAGCGGAACGTTGCGCCCACGCCCCTTTGGGCGCTTTGACCACGATCAATAGCGAAATGGGGAGTGCAACCCAAATTAAGGTTCTGCTAGAGCTTTGCCGTGAGGCATGGTGAATCTTCGTTAACCATAAATGGATTCGAGATGAAGAGCCGCAGCGAAAGCGACAACAACACCGCATCCGGCAAGCCGCGAGGCCCCGCTGACCCGACGCGGGTGACGCGCCCCGAAAAGCCGCCTTCGCCCTTTGCTGCCTCAGCGACGCGCGGGTGTTCACCATACGCAGTGCCAGCTCCGGCAGCGCGGGGGAAGGGCATTCGCAATGCCCTCCTTATGCTCGCTAGTCTGACCCTGGCGGTTGGGATCGGCTGGCTCATCGGCGCCAACACGTTCGAACGCCATGACGCTGCGACGAAACAGTATGCGCTGGAACTCCGCAGGATCGAAGCTCGAGTCGAGACACTTGCCCGGCAGTTACCAGTCTCTCAGGCGCCTGAACTGGTTACGCTCCAAACCAGTGTCGAGGCCCTGAAATCAGCGCTCGACATCACGCGCGTGCGCACGGCGGATGCGATTTCGCAGGTGAAGGCAAAGATCGACGTTGTGCAGCGCGCGCCGGTTGCGCAGATCCAGACCGTGCTGGACAGGCTCGAACGGGTCGAGCAGCGCCAGGCGGCGCAGAGCGCTGACCCGGTGCCGGTGGCCACCATCTTGCCGCCGCCCGAGCCCGCTTCCATGGCAACGGCCTTCGTGCAGCCTTCGCAGAAGGCGAGTGCGCCCGAAGCGCGGCGCGTAACGCAGGCGAGTCTCGTCAAGCCAACCCTCCTGCCGGCCTCGGCCCGTGCGGCGATTCCACCCGGAGGTTACGTGCTGCGGCTGGTGGAGGGCGGCATGGCCTTCGTCGAAAGCCGCGAGGGCCTGCGAACCGTCGAGACCGGGCAAGTTCTGCCAGGCGTTGGGAAGGTGCGGGCAATCGAGAAGCGCGGCGACAACTGGGTCGTTGTGACCTCGGCTGGTTTGATCGACAGCGATCTCTACTGATCGCTCAGGCCGCGTTTGTCTCCACCCGCGGTTCGTCGCCGGCTTCGGCCACCTTTGGAAGCCGCACGAGCAGATCGACCAGCGCGCGATCGTGCAGCACGACCATGCGCTCCTTCGGCTTGAGCCAGTTGATCGCATCCTCGACCGTTTCCGCGTCGTTGAGCTTGGCTTCCGCGATGGCGCGTTCCCCATCCACGTCGCCACGGCGGCGGCGTGTGGGCGGCGGCAGGAAACGGTCGTGACGCCGCCGCAGCATTTCGTCGTCATGAATGGCGCGAATGCCGTCGGATTCGTCGTCACCCGCGGCCGCGAGCTGGCTTGCCAAGGCATTCGAGCGCGTCGCGATCGCCGGCGGTTCGCTTTCTTCCGGCGTCAGCAGCAGCCCTGCGCGCTTCAGCGCGAGGCCGATCCAGAGCTGACCGCTCGCCCATGACAGGCCGATGGCGAGGATGAGTCCGGCAATCGTCGGCGACATCCACGCGACGAGCGAGGGCGAGATCAGCATGCCTGCGATGAGCGTGACGAAGCCCAGCGCCACATGGGAGCGATGGCGGCGCACGATGTCACGGAAGGGAATCGAGCCGTCGTCGCGTCGCTGCGGGTTCCAGCCCGTGTCGCGGCCGAACACGATCTGCATCACCGATCCGGTCTGGATAACCATCATGATCGGCGCGAGCAGGGCGGACATCAGGATTTCGAGCAGCGTCGAGACGATCAGTCGGATCGAGCCGCCGCACGCCCGGCGCGTCTTGCCGTCGGCCAGCGCGATGATGAGCCCGAAGAACTTGGGCGCCAGCAGCACCGCCATGGTGATGCCGAATAGCGCCAGCGCGCGCTCGGAGTCGAATCGCGGCCAGGCCGGGAAGAGCCGGAATTCGTCGGTGAAATATTCGGGGCGGATGTAGGCCGATTGCAGCACCAGCACGATACCGACGAGCAATTGCGCCATCCAGAAGGGCGAGGCCAGATAGCCCATGATGCCGGTCGCGAAATGCTGGCGCGTGGCGAGTTTCAGCCCCGCCGCTGGAAGGATGCGCGCATGTTGCAGATTTCCCTGGCACCAGCGCCGGTCGCGCGCCGCAAGATCGATCAGGGAGGGGGGGCTTTCCTCGAAACTGCCGCCGAGCACGGGCAACATGTAGACGGCATAGCCGGCGCGGCGGATCAGGGCCGCCTCGACGAAGTCGTGGCTCAGCACATGGCCACCGAACGGCGGGCGTCCGCGCAGGTCCGGCAGGCCGCAATGGGCGGCGAAGGCCGCCGTGCGGATGATGGCGTTGTGGCCCCAGTAATTGCCGTCACGGCCCGACCAGACGGCGAGACCGGCCGCGATGACTGGCCCATAGATACGCGCCGCGAATTGCTGCACGCGCGCGAACATGGTGTTGCGGTTGATGATCAACGGCAGGGTCTGGATGATGCCGGCGTCCGGATCGGCCTCCATCGCGGCGGCGAGGGAGACGATCGAATGCGCGGTCATCAGGCTGTCTGCGTCGAGCACGACCATATGCGGATAGGATGCGCCCCAGCGCGAAACAAAATCGCCGATATTGCCGGCCTTGCGGCTCGTGTTCTTCACGCGATGCCGGTAGTAGACGCGAACGCCCGGGCCCATCCGCTCGCGCATGGCGAGAAACGCACGCTCTTCCGCGATCCATATGTCCGGATTGGTGGTGTCCGACAGGAAGAACCAGTCGAAATGACGGGCGAGGCCCGTCTTCTCTACGTCCTCGATCATCGCCTGCACGGCGCCGAACACGCGGCTCGGCGCCTCGTTGTAGATCGGCATGACAACGGCGGTCTGGGCGCCCAGAACCTCCGGCAGGTCCGGCGAGGGAGGCGCGCGGAAAAGCAGCCAGAAGAGGCCCAGCACGCCGCTGGTGAAGGCGATCGCGATCCACGAGAAATTGGCGACGAAGAGAACCAGCAGGGCCCATTTCAGCGTCGTGATCGCGCCCACGTCCACGACGCGGTACATTTCCATCGCGCCATAGACGGTGAGCAGCAAGCCGCCGCCGAAGACGAGCAGGCGCGAGAGCCACGGCGTATACGCGCGCAGCGGCGCGGCCCAGTGGCGGCGCTGGATTTTGTCGAACCGCTTGAAAGACTGCACCGGCATCGGAAGCGGCGCTTCGGGCGGCATCGGGGCGAAGTCGTCGTTCTCAGCCTCCGGCACGGGAGCCGAGGCCAGGGTGTCGGTGGCGTGCGAGGTGGTTACGGTGTCCATCGATAAAGCCAGGTCTCGCTGATCGGCTTGCCCTGAGCCTCGAGGACCAGGCGAAGTTCGCTCAGGGTCTCGCTGCCGGCATCCATGTCGAAAAGGACGCGAAGGCTCTTGCGCTCGCGGTTGAGAAAGGTGCGCACGGACGAAATCGCACCCGGAGACGCATTGAGGCTGGGCGTGATCTCCGCCGAGCGCTGCGGATCTGCGAAGATATCGCCGGAAAAGTCGACGAGAAAGCGGCGACGCCGTGCTCCTGACTGGGCGCCGGGCGGCCGGCCGGAGCGCGATCCCGCCACAAAGGCGAGGGGCGGGCGGTCGGGCGGCGTCCAGCACCAGAACTGGCGGTAGGCGAAATTGGTCTCAGATCCCGCCGCAAGGCCCTGCTTGGGTCGCCAATAGGCGACCATATTGTCGTTCACCTCGGATTCCGAAGGAATCTCGACGAGCACGACGTCGCCTGGTCCCCATTCACCGATCGGCACGATCCAGAGGGAAGGGCGCAACTCCCAGTGCTGGTTATCGTCCTGGAAGCGCTCGAAGTCCCGCTCGCGCTGCAGGAAGCCGAAGCCGCGCGGATTGGTGTCGATAAAGGCGGAAACCTGCAGTGTCTCGCGATTCGAAACCGGCCGCCACAGCCATTCGTCATTGCCGTTCAGGATCTGCAAACCGCTGACTTCATGCACGGCGGGCCGAATATCGTCGCGCCGCCGGTCCAGTGGACCGAAAACGCAGGTGCCCGCCATGGTGGCGATGCCGACATTGTCGACCGCGGTACGGGCGAAGAGGGTGCATTCGGTGTCGATGATCGTCGCGTCGCCGGGGCGAAGCGTGAAGCGATAGGCGCCTGTCACGCTCTCCGAATCGAGAATGGCGTGAATGATGAGCGCATTGCCAGAAATGGTTGGCTTCTCGATCCAGACCGAACGAAAGGCGGGGAATTCCTCGCCGCGCGGATCGGCCGTGCGGATCGAAAGGCCGCGCGCCACGGTGCCGAAGTTCTGCCCGCGCGCCCGCGCACGAAAGAAACTCGCGCCTTGGAAAATGGCGACTTCCGAGAAGCCGCCGTCGCGCGGCAGCAGGACGCGGAAGCCGGAATATCCGATGTCGCCGAGATTCGGTGGCACGGCCAGGCGGCCGAAATCGTACTGCTCGGGCGAATAGACGAGCTTTCGCGAGACGCCGTTCTCGACGATGCTGATTTCCATCGGCGCGGAAAAGATGAAGCCCCGATGCAGCGGCTCCAGCGCGAAGCCGACATTGTCGGTGGGCCAGATCAGGCTCTCGGGTTTGTTCTTGATCCCGACGTAGAGATCGTATGTAAGGCTCGCGAATGGATCGACGAGATTGGATGAAGGCGCCTTGTAGGGCCGCTTCGACAGGGCGCGCGCGAATTCGACCACGGCGGCTGGATCGAAGGCGGCCGGATCGGCGGGGCGAGCGGCATCCGTCCCATTCGAGGCAGGCGCCGTCTGGGCCTGCGCAAGGCGAATCCCTCCGGGGGCGGTTGTGGCCACGGCGGCGGAGCCCGCAGCGAGTTTCAGCAGATCCCGACGCTTGAACATATTGGGAATTTCGGCTCCGATGCACGGGGTACGTCCACGCCCGGACGCACACTCGATTATCTATAACGGAAATCGCCGTTTCGCGAGCCGCTTTTTGCGGCTTTACGTTCCGGATTTATGATCTTTTGTCTCCCGATGATGGGCCATGGCCGAGTCTGAGCTAGAATGTCCAATCCTTCGATGACCCAAAGCCTGGAGCGCTCACGAATGAGCCTGAACGAACAATCCTCGCGCCGTTGTCTCGCCGTCGTCCTGGCGGCGGGCGAGGGCACGCGGATGAAATCAGCCCGCCCAAAAGTCCTGCACGAGGTCGGCGGACGTTCGATGCTCGCCCATGTGCTCGCGAGCGTTCGCGCGGCCGGCGCGGATGCCGTCGCTGTCGTGATCGGACCGGGCCGGCAGGACGTGGCGGATGAGGCCCGTCGCGCCGCCCCCGATGCCGCGATCTTCGTCCAGACCGAGCGCCTCGGCACGGCCCATGCGGTGCTCGCTGCCCGTGACGCGATCGCGCGCGGCTATGACGACGTGCTCGTGCTGTTTGCCGACACGCCCCTCGTCACGCCCGAAACTTTCGGTAGCCTGCGCACCGCGCTGGCGCAGGGCGCGGCGCTTGCTGCCTTGGGCTTCGAACCGCCAGATCCGGCCGGTTATGGCCGGCTCCTGATGGTCGGCGGCGAACTCACGGATATCCGCGAACACAAGGATGCCAGCGAGGACGAGCGCGCCGTTCGTCTCTGCAATGCCGGCCTCATGGCGCTGGCCGGCTCAAGCGCGCTGTCGCTGCTTGAGGGCATTGGCAATGCCAATGTTCAGAAGGAGTTCTACCTGACCGACGCGGTTGCGCAGGCCCGGCGCGCGGGGCACAGGGCTCATGTCGTGCTCGCCTCGAGCGAAGAGGTGCTCGGCGTCAACGATCGCATCCAGCTCGCGACGGCCGAGTCGATCTTCCAGCAACGGATGCGCCTTGCCGCAATGCGGGACGGCGCGACCCTGATCGCGCCCGACACCGTGTTTTTCTCACACGACACGCGTCTCGGCCGGGATGTGCTGGTGGAGCCCCACGTCGTGTTCGGCCTCGGCTGCGTGGTCGAGGACGGCGCGGTCGTCCACGCGTTTTCTCATCTGGAAGGCGCGACGGTAGGAGAAGGCGCGACGGTGGGGCCCTATGCCCGCTTGCGCCCGGGTGCAAATCTAGGCGTGGGCGCCAAGGTCGGCAATTTCGTGGAGATCAAGGCATCCGACGTTGGTGCAGGTGCAAAGATCAGCCATCTCAGCTATGTCGGCGACGCCTCCATCGGCGCAGGGGTCAACATCGGCGCCGGGACCATCACCTGCAATTACGACGGCTTCGACAAATTCCGCACCGAGATTGGCGCCGGTGCCTTCATTGGCTCGAATTCCTCGCTGGTGGCGCCCGTGAAGATCGGGGAGGGGGCCTTCGTCGGCTCGGGTTCCGTCGTGACGAAGGACGTCTCACCCGATGCACTCGCACTGGGGCGCGGGCATCAAGTCGAGAAAGCCGGCTGGGCTCACCACTTCCGGGCCGCCCACGCCGGGCGCCCGAAAAAGCGCTGAGGGTCGGATCCGCCGTCGAAAACTGTCACTTAAAGTGTATTGAACTCGGCCTGCTGCGCGCTCTAGCACTGGGCGGTCGATCAAGGAGACGCTGGAACCATGTGTGGAATCGTCGGAATCGTGGCCTCGGTCCCCGTGGCAGGACAGATCGTCGAATCGCTGCGGCGGCTGGAATATCGCGGCTATGATTCGGCTGGGGTCGCAACACTCGAGGACGGCCGTCTCGTGCGCCGCCGCGCCGAGGGCAAGCTGAGGAATCTGCAGGCCCGCCTGCAGGAAGAGCCGCTCTTCGGCACGGTGGGGATCGGCCACACGCGCTGGGCAACCCATGGCCGCCCGACCGAAAACAATGCCCATCCCCATGCGACGTCGCGTCTGGCTGTCGTGCACAACGGCATCATCGAGAATTTCCGCGAGTTGCGCGAAGAGCTCACCGCGCGCGGCCATGTTTTCAAGACCGAGACCGACACGGAGGTCGTGGCGCATCTCGTCACCGACGAGATGGATAAGGGCAAGGCCCCGCGCGACGCCGTGGCGGCCGCTCTTCCGCAGTTGCGCGGCGCTTTCGCGCTGGCCTTCATCTTCGACGGCGAACCCGATCTGCTGATCGGCGCGCGCCAGGGCGCCCCCCTCGCCATCGGCTGGGGCGACGGTGAGATGTATCTGGGCTCCGACGCGCTGGCGCTAGCCCCCTTTACGGACACCATCACCTATCTCGACGACGGCGATTGGGTCGTGCTGACGCGCGAGGGCGCGGACTTCCGCGACGCCACGGGCCTGCCTGTGCATCGTCCGAAGCAGAAGACGCAGGCCTCCGCCTTTCTCGTCGACAAGGGCAACCATCGCCACTTCATGGCCAAGGAAATCCATGAGCAGCCCGAGGTCGTCGGTCGCACGCTGGCGCATTATCTCGACATGTCGGCAGGGGCTGTACGGCTTCCCTTCGACCTGCCGTTCGATGCCTCGAAACTCACGCGCATCACCATTTCTGCCTGCGGGACAGCCTATTATGCGGGCCTTATCGCAAAATACTGGTTCGAGCGCTACGCGCGCGTGCCCGTCGAGATCGACGTCGCCAGCGAGTTTCGCTATCGCGAAGCGCCGATGGAGCCGGGCGGCCTGATGATCGTCGTTTCGCAATCGGGCGAGACAGCGGATACCCTGGCCTCCTTGCGTTATGCCAAGTCCAACGGCCAGCACATCCTGTCCGTAGTAAATGTGACCTCCTCGACCATCGCGCGCGAAAGCGATGTCGTCGCGGCCACATTGGCCGGCCCGGAGATCGGCGTCGCCTCGACCAAGGCTTTCACCTGCCAATTGTCCGTTCTGGCCTGCCTCGCCGTCGGTTTCGGCCGTGCACGCGGCGCAGTCGATGCAGAGACCGAGAACCGCCTCGTGGCCGAACTCATCGCAACGCCCGGCCTGATGGCAGAAGCTTTCAAGCTTGAGCCGCAGATTGAACTGCTGGCCCGCGATCTGGCGAAGGCAACCGACGTGCTCTACCTCGGGCGTGGCACCAGCTACCCGCTGGCGCTCGAAGGTGCGCTGAAGCTCAAGGAAATCTCCTACATTCACGCCGAAGGCTATGCAGCGGGCGAGCTGAAGCACGGCCCCATCGCGTTGATCGACGAGAATATCCCCGTCATCGTCATCGCGCCCTACGACGGCGTGTTCGAGAAGACCGTCTCCAATGTGCAGGAGGTCGCGGCACGCGGCGGGCGCATCATCCTCATCGGGGACGCGCGGGCGGAACACGAAGCCTCGGTCGAGTTCTTCGCCGCCATTGCCATGCCCGACATGGCGCCCGATTTCGCGGCCATAGCCTATGCCGTGCCGGTTCAGATGCTCGCCTATCACACGGCGGTCGTGATGGGGAAAGACGTCGACCAGCCGCGCAACCTCGCCAAAAGCGTCACGGTCGAATAGAGTGGCGAAGGGCTGCGGAGGCGAGCGGAGCAATGCGATGCGTTCCTGCGACTTCCGGATTGCCGCGTCGCTTCGCTCCTCGCGATGACGCTGCGTGAGCCCGGAACAATCCTTGCAAGCTTGTAAAGGCGAACTCACGCGCCACTTTCATGACGAACATGGGCGTCCCGCCCTGATGGAACAGACATGAACCAAGTTAATGAGCCCACTCTGGATGGTGGTGTGGTGCACAAAACGGGCATCGGAGCCCGCATCAGGGCCTGGTTCCTGACCGGCCTCGTGATCGCGGGGCCGTTGGCGGTCACCGGCTCCCTCGTCTGGTGGTTCGTCGACACCATCGACAACTGGGTGAAGCCGCTCGTCCCGCCGACGCTCTGGCCCGATACCTATCTGCCGATCCGCGTGCCTGGCATCGGCGTCATCCTGGCCTTCGTGGGCCTTACGCTGCTCGGTTTCCTGGCGGCCAATCTGGCCGGACGCACCCTCATCAAGCTCGGCGAGACGATCCTCGACCGCATGCCTGTCGTGCGCGGCCTCTACAAGAGCGTAAAGCAGATTTTCGAGACCATCTTCTCGCAATCGGGCACGTCCTTCCGCCGCGTGGGTCTGGTGGAGTTTCCGGGCAAGGGCATGTGGACGATCGTCTTCATCTCCGCCCCGCCCGCTGGGTCCGTTGCGAACGCCCTGCCGGGTGGAGAAGAGCACGTCTCAGTCTTCCTGCCCTGTACGCCGAACCCGACGACCGGCTTCTATTTCTTCCTCCCTGTGGCAGACGTGATCGAAATCGCCATGAGCCCGGACGACGCCGCCAAGCTCATCATGTCGGCAGGCCTGATCCAGCCGGAAACGCAGACGGCGCTCGGCATGCTCGCGGAAAGCGCGCGCAAGCAGAAGGCGCTGGAAGTGGGCAGGGTGGCCTGAGGGGTGAGCTTTTTGAAATGGCCTTGTTGATACTGAAAATTGATACTATATATGACTTTGAGTGGGAAGCACCCCGGCACGCTTGATGCTGTTTTCGACGATCCGCTTCGCGCCAACATACCTTGGCGCGATATCGAGGCTCTGTTTGTGGCCTTGGGAGCCGAGATCAGCGAAGGAAACGGCTCACGTGTTCGCGTAGCCTTGAACGGTGTGCGTGCGGTGTTCCACCGCCCGCATCCCCACAAGGAAACCGACAAGGGCGCGGTCAAAGCGGTGCGGCGCTTCCTTACCGGAGCGGAGGTGAGACGATGAACACCATGACCTACAAGGCCTATCAGGCACTCGTGGAATATGATGAGGACGCCGAGCTGTTTCATGGCGAGGTGATGAACCTGCGCGACGTGATTACGTTTCAGGGCCAGTCCGTCGATGAACTGAAAAAAGCTTTCGCCGAGTCAGTCGACGATTATCTGGCCTTCTGCGCAGAACGTGGTGAAGAGCCGGAAAAACCCTACTCCGGTCAGTTCGTGGTGCGCGTGGATCCGCCTTTGCATCGTGCCTTTGTAGTGGCGGCGAAGCAGGCCGGTGTCAGCCTGAATAAATGGGTTGCGACGACGCTGGAGCGCGCGGCCGTACGCTAGCCCGCCCTGAGCAGCCGGATCGCCTCGTCCCGCCCGAATAGATACAGGAGCAGCTGCACCGCCTTGCCGCGCTCTGTCGCCAGTTCGGGGTCTGCATCCACGATCAGCCGCGCATCGTCGCGCGCCACCGGCAGCAAGGCGCCATGCACGTCGAGGCTGGCGAGCCGGAAGCCAGGTGTTCCCGACTGGCGCGTGCCGAGTACCTCGCCTTCGCCGCGCAGCCGCAGGTCTTCTTCCGCAATGCGGAACCCGTCTTCCGTCTCACGCATGATCTCGATGCGCGCCTGCGCCACCTGTCCGAGCGGCGACTTGTACAGCAGCAGGCAGGTCGAACGCCCCGAACCACGGCCCACGCGCCCGCGCAGCTGGTGCAATTGCGCGAGTCCGAAACGTTCCGCATGTTCGATCACCATCACGGTCGCCTCGGGCACATCGACACCCACTTCGATGACGGTGGTGGCCACCAGAATATCCGTCTCGCCGCGCTGGAAGGCGGCCATGGCCGCATCCTTCTCACGGCCCTTCATCTGCCCATGCACGAGGCCGACGCGGTCGCCGAAGAAATGCGCCAGAACCTCCTGACGTTCGGTCGCGGCCGCGAGATCCAGATCCTCGTTTTCGTCCACCAGCGGGCAAACCCAATAGACCCGCGCGCCCGCCTTGATGGCCCGCGCGATGCCCGCCACGACTTCGTCCAGCCGCTCGATGGGCAGCGCGCGCGTGTCGATTGGCTGCCGCCCGGCGGGCTTCTCGCGCAGCATGGAGACATCCATGTCGCCGAAATAGGTCAGCACCAGAGTGCGCGGAATGGGCGTCGCGGTCATGACGAGAATGTCCACGGCCTCGCCCTTGGACCCCAGCGCGAGGCGCTGATGCACGCCGAAACGATGCTGCTCATCCACGACCGCCAGCGCCAGATCGCGGAAACCCACGCTCTCCTGAAACAGGGCGTGCGTGCCGATGGCAATGTCGATCTCGCCCGCTTCGAGCCCCGCCAGCGTGCGGCTGCGCTCGGCGGCCTTGTCGCGCCCCGTGATGAGCGCGATTCGCAGGCCCACCTTTTCGGCGAGCGGCAACATGCGCTCATAATGCTGGCGGGCTAGAATCTCGGTCGGCGCCATCATGGCCGCCTGCCGTCCGGCCTCCACCACGGTTGCCATGGCGAGCAGGGCGACGAGGGTCTTGCCCGAGCCCACATCGCCTTGCAGCAGCCGCAACATGCGCGTTTCCGCCGCCAGATCCGCGCGAATCTCGACCAGCGCTTCCCGCTGTGCAGAGGTCTGCGAAAAGGGCAGGGCGGCTTCGATGGCACCGGAAATCCGCCCGTCGCCCACACTCGCGCGTCCGCCGAGCTTGCGCATCCGCGCCCGCACGAGCCCGAGTGCAACCTGGCTCGCGAGCAATTCGTCATAGGCGAGCCGCAGCCGGGCCGGGTGCTGAAGGTTCAGCGCCTCCGGCCCTTCCGGGCGATGCAGGGTGACCAGCGCCTCCGAAAAAGTCGGCCAGCTGCGCTGCGCGAACAGCGAGCCCTCGATCCATTCCGGCAGCAGAGGCACGCGCCCGAGCGCGCCCTCCACGGCTTTCTGCATGGCGCGCTGGTTCAGGCCCTCGGTCAGCCCATAGATCGGCTCCACGGGCGGCAGTTTTGCGAGGCCTTCGGCATCCAGCACCTTGTCTGGGTGGACCATCTGCAGATGGCCGTCCCACAATTCAAGCTTGCCGGACACCCAGCGCCGCGAGCCGATGGGCAGGGAGCGCTCGACCCAATTGTGATTGGCGAGGAAGAACACGAGCAGCACATCGCCGGTCTCGTCCTCGACCAGCACGCGGTAGGGCGCCTTGCTGTTGCGCCCGGTGGGCGGGCGATGGTCGACGACGGTGACCTCCAGCATGACCACGCCTTCGAGGCTGGCCTCCGCGATCTTCGGCCGCGCGCGCCGGTCAATGCCGCTCTGGGGCAGGTGGAACAGGAGGTCGGCGATCCGCGCCTCCGCGCCGTTGACGGGCGCCAGCACCTTGTCGAACAGCTTCGAGGTCTTGGGACCGACGCCGGGCAGCGTCGCCACGGAGGCAAAGAGCGGGTTGAGAATGTCGGGTCGCATGGGCAAGCTTTAGGGCGCGGCGTCTTGTCGGGCAAGGCTTGCGCCAAACCTCCTGACAGGGCCGCCCCGCTGCTCTATATAGCGGGCTGCACGCTGGACGAAGACGTCCCGGCGCTGTCGCCATGATCTCTTCCACTTGCGGGAGTTCGCCTTGACCGAATCCTCCATCTCCAGCGCGGGCCTCGACCCCCGCCGCCGCCGCGTCCTCTTCCGGTCCTGGCACCGTGGCATGCGAGAAATGGACATCATCTACGGAAAATTCGCGGATTCCGAGATCGCCAAGCTCAGCGAGGCCGAGCTCGACGATTACGAAGTCCTGATGGAATTGCCCGACCGCGACGTGCTGATGTTCGTTACCGGCGAGGCCGACACTCCCGAAAGCTTCGATACGCCGGTCTTCCGTCGCATGAAGGCCTTCCACACCCATTCCGGCCCGATCTTCGGCTGACATCAGACAGTGACCGACTACAAGCGCGCTCTCGCCGAAATCGCCCGCGGCCATTCCCTGACCCTCGCCTCCGTGCCCGATGGCTTCGATGCCTTCGTGGCCGCGGATTTCGCGCGTCTTCTCGCAGCCAAGGCCCATGGCCGCGCGGCCGTGCTGGTGCATGTCGCCCGCGACGGCCAGCGCGCCCGCGCCTTCGAGGAAGCCGTGGCCTTTGCGGCGCCGGATCTCGAACTGCTCGACTTCCCGGCGTGGGATTGCCAGCCCTACGATCGCGTCTCGCCCAACGCCGCTATTGCCGCGCGGCGCATGACCGTGCTGTCGCGGCTTGCGCGCACCAATTCGTCCGAAGAGCGCCCGCGCATTCTGTCGACCACCGTCAATGCGCTGATCCAGCGCGTGCCGCCGCTGAAATGGATTTCGGCCGAGAGCTTTTCTGCTGCGCCGGGCAATGCCATCGAGATGGACTCGCTGGTCCGGTGGCTGGAGACCAACGGCTTCCTGCGGTCGAGCACCGTGCGCGAAACCGGCGAATATGCCGTGCGCGGCGGCATTCTAGATCTCTTTGCGCCGGGCATGCCCGCTCCCATCCGTCTCGATTTTTTCGGCGACACGCTGGAATCGATCCGCGCCTTCGACGCCGAAAGCCAGCGCACGACGGGGCAATTACGCGCGCTCGATCTCGTGCCGATGAGCGAAGTGCAGCTCACGACCGAGACGATGAAGCGCTTCCGCCAGGCCTATATCTCACAATTCGGCGCGCAGACGCGTGGCGACATGCTCTATGAAGCAGTGAGCGAAGGCCGCCGCCATGCGGGCATGGAGCACTGGCTGCCGCTGTTCTACGGCTCCGCCGACACGCTCTTCGATTACGTCGGCGACGCGCCGATCTTCCTCGACGCTCTGGCCGAAGACGCGGCGGGCGAGCGTCTTTCGCAGATCAAGGATTACTACGACGCGCGCAAGGAGCAGCACGATTCCGATCCCGCGCGCTCGCCCTACAAACCACTCGCGCCCGATGCGCTCTATCTGTCGCCCACCGAGTGGAGCAGGGCGCTGGAGACGGGGCCGACGCTGCGCTTCTCGCCCTTCGCAGTTCCCGCCGCTGCCAACGTCATCGATTGCGGCGGCCATGTCGGCCGCAATTTCGCGCCCGAACGCACAGACGAGAACGCCAACGTATTCGAGGCCGCCGTCGCACATATCCGCGAGGCACAGGCAAAATCGCGCCGCGTCATCGTGGTCGCCTGGTCGGACGGCTCGCGCGAACGCCTCGCCTCCGTGCTCGGCGAGCATGGGATGAAGGCGACCGAGGCCGTGTCGAGCCTCGCACAGGCCATGGGCGTGACGCCGGCCAAGGTCGCGCTCGCGGTCGCAGGCATGGAGCAGGGGTTCGAGGCAGCTGACCTCGTGGTCATCAGCGAGCAGGACATTCTGGGCGACCGCCTGGTGCGCCAGCGCCGCAAGACGCGCCGCCCCGCCGACTTCCTGAGCGAAGTCGCGTCCTTGTCGGCAGGCGATCTGGTCGTCCACGTCGATCACGGCATCGGCCGCTTCGTCGGGCTCCAGGCCATCGAGGCCGCAGGCGCTCCGCACGATTGTCTCGAGATCCACTATGCGGGCGGCGACAAGCTGTTCCTGCCGGTCGAAAATCTCGAATTGCTGTCGCGCTACGGCTCCGAAGACACGGAAGCGCAGCTCGACCGCCTCGGCACCACAGGCTGGCAGACGCGCAAGGCGCGGATGAAGAAGCGCATCCGCGAGATGGCGCATGAGCTCATCAAGATCGCTGCCGCCCGCATGCTGCGCGAAGCCGCCAAGCTCATCCCGCCCGAAGGACTCTACGAGGAATTCTGCGCCCGCTTCCCCTACGACGAGACGGAGGATCAGCTCGCCTCCATCGACTCGGTGTTCGAGGACATGGCCTCGGGCCGTCCGATGGACCGGCTCATCTGCGGCGACGTCGGCTTTGGCAAGACGGAAGTGGCGCTGCGCGCCGCTTTCACAGCGGCGATCAATGGCAAGCAGGTGGCCGTCGTGGTGCCCACGACGCTGCTCGCGCGGCAGCACTTCAAGACGTTCTCGACGCGCTTCGCGGGCCTGCCGATCCGCGTCGCGCAGATGTCGCGCATGGTCAGCGCGGCCGATATGCGCGAGGCCAAGAAGGGCATCGCGGAAGGCTCCGTCGATATTCTCGTCGGCACCCATGCGGTGCTGGGCAAGGGCGTGAGCTTCAAGGATCTCGGCCTCGTCGTCGTCGACGAGGAGCAGCACTTCGGCGTCGGCCACAAGGAGCGGCTGAAGACGCTTCAGGCCGAGGTGCATGTGCTGACGCTCTCCGCCACGCCGATTCCGCGTACCCTCCAGCTCGCACTGACGGGCGTGCGCGAATTGTCGATCATCGCGACACCGCCGGTGGACCGTCTTGCAGTGCGCACCTTCATCACGCCCTTCGACGAGCTGCTCGTGCGCGAAGCCCTTCTGCGCGAGCGCTATCGTGGCGGACAGAGCTTCTTCGTATGCCCGCGCATCGAAGACATCGAGGACGTCACGAGCTTCCTGCGCCAGAGCGTGCCGGAAGCAAAGGTCGTCGTCGCGCACGGCCAGATGGCGGCGGGCGAACTCGAAGACAAGATGTCAGCGTTTTACGACGGCAAGTACGACATCCTCGTCTCCACCGCGATCGTGGAATCGGGTCTCGATATTCCGACCGCCAACACCATGATCATCTGGCGCGCCGACATGTTCGGCCTCGCCGCGCTCTATCAGTTGCGCGGTCGCGTCGGCCGCTCGAAGACGCGCGCCTATGCGCTGTTCACGGTGCCCGCCAACAAGACGATCACGCCGCAAGCCGAGAAGCGGCTGAAGGTGCTGCAATCGCTGGACACGCTGGGCGCGGGCTTCCAGCTCGCGAGCCACGACCTCGACATTCGCGGCGCGGGCAATCTGCTCGGCGACGAACAGTCCGGCCACATCAAGGAAGTCGGCTACGAACTCTACCAGCAGATGCTGGAGGACGCCGTGACCGCGCTGAAGGCGGGCATCGACGAACCCGTGGAAGAGGCGTGGTCACCCACGATCACGGTCGGCACGTCGGTCATGATTCCGGAAGCCTATGTGCCGGATCTGCAATTGCGCATGAACCTTTATCGCCGCCTGTCGACGCTCGACACCGACGAGGAGATCGAGACCTTCGCCGCCGAGATGATCGACCGCTTCGGCACGCCGCCGGAGGAGGTCGAGCAATTGTTCAAGCTCGTCGCGATCAAGGCACTCTGCCGCCGTGCGCATGTCGAGAAGGTCGAGGCAGGGCCGAAGGGGGCCATCGTCACCTTCCGCGACAATTCCTTCGCCAACCCGCAGGGGCTCGTGCGCTTCATCACGGAGCAGGGCTCGGAAGCCAAGGTGCGACCGGATATGCGCATCGTCTTCATGCGAGATTTCGAAACGCCCGCCGAGAGGCTCGAAGGCACACGCCAGATCATGCGCACGCTGGTCGCCATCGCGGAGAAGAAAAAGGCGGCGTAACAAGGCCGCCCGCTTCTCCCATTGGGAGAAGCTGTCAGCGGAGCTGACTGATGAGGGGTTACTCTCGCGACAATGAGAGGCCCTAACCCCTCATCCGCCTGCGCTGCAGGCACCTTCTCCCACCGGGAGAAGGATAGCCCCCACGCTCACCCCACTTCAGTCTCACCAACAGCGCGTTTGATCGCATCCACCAGCACATGCACCGGCTGTGCGCCCGACACCGCAAGCCGCCCACCAAAAATGAAGAACGGCACGCCCGACACGCCCATGCGCGCGGCGGTCGCGACTTCCTCGCGCACAGACCCGACATCCGTCCCATCGTCGAGCAGGCGGCGAACGAGTGCGCCGTCAAGGCCAAATTCCTCGGCGACCGACACCAGCAGGTCGCGGTTCCCCAGATCCTGTCCCTCCACGAAATAAAGCCGGAACAGCCTTTCCACCACCTCATGCTGCTTGTGCTTGGCATGCGACCAGCGGATCAGCCGATGCGCGTCGAGCGTATTGGGTGAGCGCGTGATCGAATCGAAGGCGAAGGGAATGCCCGCCTCGGCGCCTGCGGCAGCGATGCGCTCGTGGAACGATGCGATCTTCTCCGCGCCGAATTTGCGCGCAAGATAGTCGTGCCGGTCCATGCCCTCGGGCGGGATTGTCGGGTCGAGCTGGAAGGCCCGCCAGCGAATGTCGAACGTGATCTCGGGAAATTCCGCGCAGGCCAGATCGAGCTTGCGCTTCCCAATATAGCACCACGGGCACACGACGTCGGACATGACGTCGATCTCGAGTGTCGGCTTCGTCTGTTCTGCTTCGGTCACCATAATGTATCAACTCAGGCCTGATTGAATATGGTGGCGGCGCGCATCCGCTGTCCCATCACGGCCAGCGGCTGCGGTTCCGCGCCGCGCCGCGTGAACGAATATCCAGCGCTGCCCGACCAGGAGAAATTGAAAGCCGGCAGGCTCTCCTCCACAGCACCGGGCTGTGGAGGAGCCTCGCCAGTGCCGGACAGGACCAACGAAGCGCAATGCCTGGAAGCAGTCACTCGTTCCCTCGCGAGCGCGGGCAAGAGAGCGGCCGGCGCCAGAAGATGACAGGGCTCCAGCTTCCCAAGAGCCGCTGCGAAGGCTGCCCGCTCGAAAGGCGCGTGAAGCACGAGTTGAGTCCCCGCCAGCAAGGCCGCCAGGGGCCCCGCCACGAAGCCTGCGAAACTCATCGGCGACAAGGTCGAGAGAATAGGCTGTTGCGTTCCGATCCGCGCCTGCGTCGCGACATCGAGCGCGGCTGCGAGCAACCGGCGCTGGTTGTAGTACGCGGGAGGCCCTTGAGGATCGTGCAGGATGACGAGCGCCTCTGTCTTGTTGTCCGGCACATTTTCCGACCCCATTGGAATGTCCGGATCGAGCAACACGGCGCTGTCCATCGGCGACATCGCGCAGATGACACGCACGCCGGGCAGGCCCGCTGCCATTTCCAGCACGTAGTCCTCGGATCGCACGGCCAGAAAAGCTGGGTCCACAGCCAGTCCCACCGCTTCCACGTCTTGCGCGAACCTCCGCAATTCGGCCGGATCGAGAAAGGCGGGGGCGAGCGCGATGTCGAGACCCGCGCGCAGCGCCGCGAAGATCAGCAGGATGGATGAGATACTCGCGCCCCCCAGCAAAAGCAGCCGGGACTGCGGCGCGAGCTTCAGTTGGGCAAGTTGCGACGCCAGTCCAAGCACCTTCCGGTCGAAGTCCGCGAACCGGAGGGGCGGGGCATCCGAGCCATCGGAGAGGGCAGGTCTGCCTGGCCGCAGGCGTGCCGCGCCGTCTAGAACCGCATTCAAATCGAGATGGCCGAGAGCGCCGATCTCTATCGCCATCGATGCAGTCACGGCCTTTTCCTCCACCAGGTGTCCAGCGTTGCTCCAAACAGCGGCGCGGCGAACTGCGCGCTGCGTTCGGGGCGGGCAAGCTCTGTGGAATAAGCGAACCATTGGTCGGGCGCATGGAACAGCGGCACGATGTAGAACCCCGAAAGAAGCAGCCGATCGTAGGCGCGCACAGCCGCCACGAAATCCTCGTGGCTCTCTGCCGCGAGCATGGCGGAGATCATGGCATCCACGGCCGGGGACGCAGCTCCCGCCAGATTGAACGAGGCTTCCTGATGGGCGCTTGCCGAGCCCCAGCGCGACCGCTGCTCGTTGCCGGGCGAGGCTGAGGCGAGCCATGTGCCGATCATCATGTCGAAATCGAACTTCTGCCGCCGGCGCTGGTATTGCACCTCGTCGACGAGGCGCACGCTGGCGGTGACGCCGATCCTTTGCAGCGAGTCGGCATAGTTCAAAGCGAGCCGCTCCTGATTGCGGTCGGTCACCATGATTTCGAAGGTTACGGGTCGCCCGGAGGAACGCTCGACCAGCGCGCCGCCGGAGATCGCGTAGCCAGCGGACTTGAGCAGGGCCAGCGCCTTTCGGGCGGGCGCCCGGTCACGTCCCGAGCCGTCGGATACGTCGGGATGCCAGCTGCCGTCCATGATGTCCGCGCGCACAGCGCCGGGGAAGGGCGCCAGAAGCTCGCGTTCCCTCGGCGTCGCCGCGCGTCCCGTTGAGGCAAGCTCTGATTCGTCGAAGAAGCTCTTCGTGCGCCGGTAGAGCCCGCCGTAGAGCTTGGCGTTGATCCATTCGAAATCAAACATCAGGCCCAGCGCCTCGCGCAGGCGCGCGTCGGCGAAGAGCGCACGTCGGGTGTTGAAAGCGAAGCCGACCATGCCCTTTGGGACGCCGAGCGGAACGCTTGCCCTGGCCAGCTTGCCCGACGTCATGCCCGGAAAGTCGTATCCTGTCAGCCAGCGGGTCGGGCTCGTCTCCTCGCGATAATCCACGAGGCCCCCCTTGAAGGCCTCGTAGAGCGAGGCGGCATCACGGAAATATTCAATCCTGATCTCGTCGAAATTGAACCGTCCGCGATGCACGGGCAGGTCGCGCGCCCAGTAATCCGGATTGCGCTTGAGGATGAGGCTTTCGCCCGGACGCACGGAAGAAATGACGTAGGGGCCGGACCCGACAGGGAATTCGAGGCTCGTGTCGGCGAAAAGGTCGGCGTCCGTGTGCTTTTTCGACAGCACGGGCATCAACGCCAGCGTCAATGGCATCTCCCGGTCGTTGATGCCCGTGAGATCGTAGCGGATGGTCGATTCGTCGGGTGTTTCGATGCTCCGCACCATTCCATAGGCGGCCCGCTGCTGGGGACGGCCCTTGGCCTTGAGGAGCTCGAAGGTGAAGCGCACGTCCTCGGCCCTGACGGGCGTGCCATCCGAAAACCGGGCGCGGGGGTCGAGGCGGAAGGTGACATGCTCGCGGGCCGCATCGGTCTCGATGGTTTGGGCAATCAGGCCGTAGAGCGTGAAAGGCTCGTCCAGCGACCGGGTCATCAGCGTCTGGAACACGTTGGTGTTGAGGCCCTGGGCGGTGGAACCTGCCTTGAGATTGAAGGGGTTCAGGCTGTCGAACGTACCCTGGAACGCCACTGTCAGGCGTCCACCCTTGGGCGCATCCGGATTGGCGTAGGGAAGGTGGCCGAATGTTTCGGCCAGGGCTGGCTCGCCGTGCATGGCAATGCCGTGGCGCGGCCCTGAGGAGTCGCCCGCGCGCGCAGGCACAAGGCTCCACGCCAGCGGCAAGGCCAGGCAAGCCGTCAAGGCTCCGCGAATCGCTCTACTCTTCATGCGCGCAGGTTATGAGATGGGAGGGGCCGCGTCATTGCTCGGGGCAGCATGTCACCCGAAAACTCGGCTTTTTGAGGATTGCGTCGCTTGCGCGCTGGAAAGCGCGAGCGGAAGCGGCTAAAGAGGCTGCGGTCAATATCTCGCCGCAATCGAGGGTGATGAGCGGCGCCTTCCCGGCGTCACGCCGATGCGGCCGATCATGAAAGGATCACCGATGCCCATGTTTATCCAGCGCCTTGGCGCCGCCGCGGTCGCGGCGAGCATTCTGCTCGTGGGCGTCGATGCCTCCGCTCAGGCCCAGAAGCAGACGCCCGCCCAGCCGGCACAGCAGCAGCCCGCCCAGCAGCAACAGCAGCCGCCCCAGGGGCCCATGCGCGTTGAACTGCAGCCGACGCAGGGCGAGTGGACCAAGGTTTGCGGCAAGGATCCCGCTGCCAACAAGGAAATCTGCTACACGACGCGCGATTTCGGAACGGCTGCCGATCAGCCGCCGGTTCTCGCGCTCGCAGTCTACGACGTGAAGGGTGACGACCAGCGCATCGTCCGCCTGCTGCTGCCGGTGGCACTGCTGCTTCGCCCGGGCTTCCGATTCTCCGTCGACAAGGGTGCAACGCAGGAAGGCGGCTTCGAAATCTGCTTCCCGAACGGGTGCTTCGCTGAAGCCAAGGTCAAGGGCACGTCCATCGACCAGATGAAGAAGGGCACGACCCTGAACGTCTCGGTGAAGAACCAGGCGAACAACGAAGTGACTTTCGCCCTGCCGCTGGGCGGCTTCGGAAAGGCCTTCGACGGCGCGGCGATTGATCCCAAGGTGCTGGAAGACCAGCAGAAGCGCCTTGAGCAGGAATTGCAGAAGCGTGCCGAAGAGCAGCGCAAGCAGCTCGAAAGCCAGCAGGGCGCCGCCCCGGCAGCACCCGCAGCCCCCGCCGCGCCCAAGTAAGGCGCGGTCGGTCCGGTCAGAAACGAAACGGCGGCCTCAGGGCCGCCGTTTTGCGTTCAAACTATCCGTAAGATCAATGGGGGGAAGTCCCGCGCAGGCGGTAGGTCCCATCCTTGGCGCGCGTGAACTGCCCGCGCACCTGTGGATGCCGCAAGGGCACGCCGGTATCGTCCGGCAGGAGATTTTGCTCTGAGACGTAGGCCACATACTCAGTGTCGGCATTTTCGGCGAACAGATGGTAGAACGGCTGCTCTTTGATCGGGCGGACGTCGGCGGGAATGGCGAGCCACCATTCTTCCGTATTCGCGAAGACGGGATCGACATCGTAGATCACGCCGCGAAAAGGATATTTCCGGTGCTTGACCACCTGTCCGATCCTGAATTTGGCGATAAGAGCTTCCATGACTTTTTCCTGCGGCGCGTTTGCCTACGCGCCGCCCCGCTGCCTGTCAAATAGACCGGATCGTCAACGGGTTTGACAGCGCCTCACAAACCCGTCTTCGCGGCGAAGTCCGGGTCCTTTGCCGCGACCTGCCGCGCGAGATCGACCATGACCTTGGCCTGTTTCCAGGTCGCGTCGTCCTGCATCTTGCCGTCGATCATCACTGCGCCCGTTCCGTTCGGCATTGCCTCGAGAATGCGCAGCGCGAAGGCGACTTCCGCGGGATCCGGCGAAAAAACGCGCTTGGCTATGGCAATCTGGCTCGGGTGCAGCGACCATGCCCCCGCGCAACCCATCAGGAAGGCGTTGCGGAACTGGGCCTCGCAGGCGGCCGGGTCCGAGAAATCGCCGAACGGGCCGTAGAACGGCTTGATGCCTGCCGCCGCGCAGGCGTCGACCATCTTTGCCACGGTGTAATGCCAGAGGTCCTGCTGGTAGGAGACGCGCGGCGCATCGCCAGCTGCGTCTTCCAGCACTTTATATTCGGGATGACCGCCGCCGACGCGCGTCGTCTTCATGGCGCGGGAGGCGGCGAGATCGGCCGGGCCGAGGCTCATGCCGTGCATGCGCGGGGAGGCGGTAGCGATGGAGTCGACGTTCTTGACGCCCTCGGCAGTTTCCAGAATGGCATGGATGAGAATGGGCCGGCCTATGGCGTGTCGGGCTTCCAATTGAGCCAGCAACTGGTCGAGGTAGTGAATGTCCCAGGGGCCTTCCACCTTGGGCAGCATGATGACATCCAGCTTGTCGCCGACAGCGCCCACAATCTGCGTGATGTCGTCGAGCACCCAGGGCGAATTGAGCGAGTTGATCCGGGTCCAGAGTCCGGCCGAGCCGAAATCCGTCGCGCGGGCCATTTCGATGAATCCTGCGCGCGCAGCCTCCTTGGCCTCTATCGGCACGGCGTCTTCCAGATTGCCGAGCACGACATCGACCTCGCGCGCCAAATCGCCGGCCCGGGCGCGCAGCTTCTCGATATGCGGAGGCACGAAGTGAATCATCCGCTCGACGCGCACCGGCAGGTCGCGGTAGGGCGCGGGGGCTCCCGCTGCCAAAGGCTGGAAGAATTTACGGGGCGTTTTCTCGACGGCCATGGTCGGCTCCTGCCAGTTTGCGATGCAGCATAAGCGCAAGGCAGGGGCGACGGCAATTTGGCCTTTCGGGCGGTGCGCGCGGACTTGCGTGCGAACGGAGGGCGGACCACGATGGGGGATGACGTCCTGGCGCGCCTTCACGCAATTGCTCGATCCCCACGAAATGGCGCGCGCCGATGCGCTCGCCATCGCTGCCGGTCATCCGGGGATGGAACTGATGGAGCGGGCTGGGGCGGCGGTCGCGGCGGAGGCCGCACGTCTCACCTTGCCTGACAGCCGCGCAACGCCGCGCGTCACGGTGCTCTGCGGACCCGGCAACAACGGCGGCGACGGGTTTGTCGCGGCACGCCTGCTCAAGGCGCGGGGCTTCGTGGTGCGGCTTTATCTTCTCGGCGCGGTCGCTGATCTCAGGGGCGATGCCAAGACCGCAGCGCTTCAGTGGACCGGCCTGACAGACCCTCTCGCCGAGTACGTGCCTGGTGAGGACGATCTCGTGATCGACGCCTTGTTCGGCGCGGGCCTAGCCCGCGATCTCGATGGCGAGGCGCGGAAGGCGGTAGAGCGCACGAATCAGTGGCGGCGCGAGACAGGACATCGCGTGCTCGCGGTCGATGTGCCCTCCGGGGTAGACGGCGCAACGGGCGGCGTGCGTGGCGTCGCGATCGAAGCGGATGCGAGCGTCACCTTCTTCCGCCTGAAGCCGGGGCATATTCTCCTGCCGGGACGGCTGCTTTGCGGTGCACTCCGCCTCGTGGACATCGGTATTCCGTCCGATGTGCTGACCGAAATCGCGCCCAGGACAGCGCTGAACGGACCCGCCCTCTGGGCTGCGCAACTGCCGATGCCTGCTACGGAGGGCCATAAATACATGCGCGGCCATGCCCTCGTCGTGTCGGGACCCGCCTGGAAGACCGGGGCTGCGCGTCTGTCGGCGCGTGGGGCGTTGCGGATCGGGGCGGGGCTCGTGACCGTCGCCGCGCCTTTTGCAGCATTGCCGGAGCATGCCGCGCATCTCACGTCGATCATGTTGAGCCGGTGCGACGGGGCGTCCGACCTCGTCCGCCTCCTCGACGACGTGAGGAAAAACGCGGTGGTTCTCGGTCCGGGGCTGGGAACGGGCGAAGATTCCCGCGAGCTGGTGCATGCCGCCCTGGCGCCATCGCGGCGTCGCGGCCTCGTGCTGGATGCAGATGCCATCACGCTGTTCACCGGGGCGGCCGAGGATTTGGGGGCACGCATCGAAGCTCATGGGGGAGAGGTCGTCCTGACCCCTCATGGCGGGGAATTCAGTCGTCTTTCCAGAGGCTTGCGAAGAAGTCTTCAATTGAATTACCAGGCGCTTGAAGCAGGACCTGAGACATTTGAATCGAAGCTGGAAGCTGCCCGCGCGCTCGCTGGGATCACTGGCGCAGTCCTCGTCCTGAAGGGCGCGGACACGGTGATCGCGTCACCTGACGGACGAGCCGCCATCGCAGCGGACTTGCCGGCCGATCTTGCGACAGCGGGATCAGGCGACGTGCTCGCAGGGATGATCGGCGGATTGCTGGCGCAGGGCATGCCTGCCTACGAGGCGGCGTGCGCAGCCGTGTGGCTGCACGGCGCGGCAGGGCGAAGCGTCGGGCGCGGGTTGATCGCGGAGGACCTGCCGGATGCATTGCCAGCGGCATTCGGAATGATGCACCAGAGGTGAAAGTGCTCCCCAAAAAGAAAGGAGGCCGCCGACTTTCGTCAGCGGCCCAAGTCTAGGGAGGAAACGCCCAAGGAGGGCTCGACAGGCGCGCTAGGCGCCACGTCGTAGGGGCATACTCCATTGTGCGCCGCACAATCGCAAGCGGGAAAATCGCATGGCCGCCATGCGTCATTTGCAGGGCTTACGCTGGAACTGATGCGTCTGTGTCAGAGCGCCTTGCCACACGCGCGGCAGCGCGGGCATAAGCTTATGGATATTTGGGAGTACCCGGCTTGAAAACACTGATGAACCGCCCCGTTTCACTGTTCCGCAGCTTTCTCGCACTGGAGGCTTCGGGCGGGATCATCCTGTTATTTTGCGCGGCGGCGGCCCTGGTAATTGCCAATTCGGCCGGCAGCGAAGCCTATTTCGGCCTCCTGAGCACCTATTTCGTCGGTCTCAGCGTGCTTCACTGGGTTAACGACGGCCTCATGGCCCTGTTCTTTCTTCTCGTGGGACTGGAAATCAAACGCGAGCTTCTGCATGGGCAATTGCGGAGCTGGTCGGATCGGGCGCTGCCGGGCATAGCTGCGCTGGGAGGCATCGTCGTTCCCGCGCTGATCTACGTGTGGGTGAACCTTGGCAATCCCACGACAGTGCGGGGATGGGCCGTGCCCGCCGCGACCGATATTGCCTTCGCCCTCGGGGTGTTGGCGCTGCTGGGTTCACGCGTCCCCGTCTCCCTGAAGATCTTTCTGACCGCCCTGGCGATTCTCGACGATCTCGCCGCCGTGCTCATCATTGCAGTTTTCTACACCGCCGACCTGTCCCCGTGGATGCTGGCGGGGGCGGTGCTCGTGCTGGTGGTTCTCGTCGGGCTGAACCGCTTCGGCGTGACGAAACTCGTGCCCTACTTGCTGCTGGGCGCCGTGCTGTGGGTGCTGGTCCTGAAATCGGGCATTCACGCCACTGTCGCCGGCGTGCTGCTGGCCATGACCATCCCGAGTCGCAGCAAGGCGGGCGGCAAGTTGCAGGGCAGCCCCCTGTACCGCCTCGAGCACGGGCTGCATCCCTGGATCATCTATCTTGTGCTGCCGGTCTTCGGTTACGCCAATGCGGGCGTGTCGCTGGCGGGCGTGCGATGGGAGAGCCTTCTTCATCCGGCGACGCTGGGCACGACGGCGGGACTGTTCGTGGGCAAGCAGGTCGGCGTCTTCCTCGCGGTCTGGCTCGGCGCGCTCAGCGGCGTCGTGCGACGGCCCGCTGGGGCAAATTGGGCCCAGATTTATGGCGTGGCGCTGCTCTGCGGAATCGGCTTCACCATGAGCCTGTTCATCGGCCTGCTCGCCTTTCCCACCGCGCCCGACCTGCAGGATGCAGTGAAAATAGGCGTGCTGGTTGGCTCGGGCCTTTCCGCCTTGTTCGGCGCGCTCATGCTGCGCTTCGCGCCCTCCCGCGTGCGCCCGGCCTGATCAGGTCACCTCGAACCAGGTGGCGGGGCCGCTGGCGGTCCCGAAGCCGCTCTCGATCAGCCATTTGCCGGGATTATCGGCCACGAAGGCGACGCGCACCGTGCGCCCCTCGGGCACCACCACCGCATCGCGCCAATAAGGCTCCCAACCGTCGTCCAGCAGATGCAATTGCCGCATGGCGTGTCCGTGGACATGCATCTGGTGGGCGATGCCCGAACGATTGAGGAAGCCGAGGCTCACCGGCGTCCCGCGCTTGACGGAAAAGGCCGGTTTCGCGGGCAGGGTCTCGCTCGCCTGTCCGTTCAGGCTCCACGGCTTCGGGACTCCCTGAGCGACTGGGCCGCCCTCGATCGTGAGATCGACCCGCTTCGCCTTTTCGAGCCCAATGCTGCCGGGCAGCAGCTTGTTCACGGGCAGGGGGGTCATCGCGGGCAGCGCCTCGCGTGCATCGCCTTTGGTCACGAAGCGCAGAAGCGGCTGGGGGCCCGCGGTCGAGCCCGTCATGCCGCGCAGCACGACGCTGACATGGGCGTCGGTCTCCGGAGGCATGTCGAAAAATACGTCGAATCGGCCACCCGGCGTCAGCGGCAAGGTCTGGCGCACGGGCTCGAACAGGTCGCAGGGCTGCCCATCGATCGCGGCGACCTGCGCGCGCGCGCCCTCGCAGCCCACAGCCATGATCCGGCGTCCCGACGCGTTGGCGAGCCGCAAGCGAACGCGCGAGCCCGGCGGCATTTCGACGGCGGTGGGCTCGCGCTCTCCGTTGATGCTCACCAAAGGGGGCGCACCCTCTGGGCCGGTCCAGTCGGCCAGCAGGCAGACGACATCGTGATCCACCTTCGGCGGCTCGCGCTCCTCGACGATGAGCAAGCCACTCAGTCCGGCCGCCATCTGGTCGAGCGCCTGCTGACGAAAGCCCGGGTGGTAGAGGAACAGGCCGGCATCCGGCGGCGTAAAACCGATCTCGAAGGTCTCGCCCTTGGCGACGGGCGCCTGCGTCAACGGCGCCGCACCATCCATGGCATTTGGCCCGCGCACGCCGCGCCAATGGATCGAAGTTGGAGAATCGAGCTCATTGGCGAATCGCAGCCGAACCTCTTCGCCGAGCTTCACGCGGAGGACGGGACCGGGCACGAGCCCGTCGAATCCCTGAACAGCGGTTTCCTCGGCGGGCTCCGGCCAGAGACGCTTCCTCGCCTTGCGCGCGGTCAGAACTCGTGGCGGCTCGGCGCCTATCGCAGGACGAATAACCACCGTGGCCAGCACCGAGCCTAGAAAAACGCGCCGGGTCTGGTTCATGGGGAGGCCGTGGACAAAGAGGGCAGGGGGCGAGAGGAACGATTCGCCTCACCGCGCGACACTTGCTGAACTAGGGCCACGCCCGCCCGCTGCCAAGAGGCTGGGGGCTTTACGCGCCTCACCACCGGTGCGCACGCACATAGGCCCGGAGAAAATCGATGAACAGCCGCGACTTCAGAGGCAGGTAGCGGGCGTGCGGATACAGCACGTAGATCGGCCGGCGCGGTGCTTCATAGTCCGCAAAAATCTCGACGAAAGTGCCGGCCGCGATGTCGTCGGCGACATAATAGGTAGGCAGCAGGGCGACGCCGAGGCCCTCCAGCATCGCGGCGCGCAGCGCGAAGACGCTGTTGGTGAGGAGCGATCCTGTCACCCTTACGGACACACGCCCCTCCGGCCCCTCGAACCGCCAGATTCCGTCGGGCGCAATCGAGCGATGGATCAGGCAATTATGCGCCGCGAGATCGGACGGATGAGCCGGGCGCGGGCGCGATTCGAGATAGGCTGGCGTGGCGAGCGCGGGCCAGCGCACTTCCCCGAGCTTGGTGCTGATGATGCTCATGTCCTCGATTGCATGCATCCACACCGCGAGGTCGTAGCCCTGGTCGATGAGCTCGAATGGCGAAAAGCTGGTGTCGGTGAGAATCAGCGAGACCTTGATGTCGCTGTGTTCAGCCGTAAAGCGCGCGATCGCGGGCGCCAGATGCAGGTTGCCGAAAGCCATGGAGGCCAGGATCTTCAACGTGCCGCGAGGCTCGTCGCGCCGGCGCGAAATGGCTGATTCGGTCTCCTCGAAGGACGCGAGGGTTGCCTGGCAGAATGTCACGTATTCCTGACCGATCTCGGTAAGCGAGAGCTGACGCGTGGTGCGGTTGACCAGCCTTGCGCCCAGATGGTCCTCGAGCTGCTTGAGGTGGCTGCTGGCCAGCGCTCGCGATGTGCCAAGCTCCTGAGCGGCCTTCGAGAGACTGCCTGTCTGGGCAATGCGCACGAAAGTCTCGATCGCCTTCAGCCTGTCCATGTCCATCCCCCTGCGGCAGGTCTTTTCTGAGCACGGCGGGCGGCCGATTGTCAAAAATTTCTGATCAATCATGTCAGCAGGCCGTGCTTTCAGGATCGATACGGCCCCGTTAACACTCTGCCCCGAGGAAACGCCCAAGGAGGACAGCAAATGTCCCTGACGATCGTGCCGCTCTCTCCCGCTTGCGGGGCAGAAATTTTGGGGCTGGACCTGCGCCAGCCGCTGGATGCGGACTCGGTCGCCGCGATACGCAAAGCCTTCGACGATCACATCGTCATTGTCTTTCGCGCGCAGGACCTGTCGGAATCTGAACAACTCCGGGCTGCCGAATATTTCGGCAAGGTAGCCCTTCGGAAAAAGCCGGTCAGCGGCCCCGGGCCCGGAGGAGACTTCGACACACCCTTCATGATGGTGACGAACATCGTGGAGAACGGCAAGGCGATCGGCGCCTTCGGGGATGGTGAAATGTGGTTCCACCACGACACCAGCTACTACCCCGAGCCGCACCGCGCGACCCTGCTCTATGCGATGAAGCTGACCACCTGGGGAGGGGAAACCAGCTTCTCGAACATGTACAAGGCCTACGAGATGATCCCGCAACCGCTGCGTGACCGGTTGGAGGGCCGCAAGGTTCTCCAGATGCACGACTACAAGCGGCGCGAGCGCATCGATGTGGAGACGGCCGATCTCAGCCGCATCCGCCATCACGAACAGCCGATCTTCATCACCCATCCTGCGACGGGCAGGAAGGCGCTGTATGTCAGCCGCCTCATGACCGCTCGCATCGAAGGTCTATCCCGCACCGAAAGCGAAGAGATCCTCGAGCAATTGTTCGAAATCTCGGAGGACCCGTCCATAGTCTACGAGCATCACTGGAAGCTCGGCGACCTCGTGGTCTGGGACAATTGGTGCTCCATCCACGCGCGGAAAGACTTCCCGCGAGAGGAGCCCCGTCTGATGCGCCGCCTGACCATCGAAGGTCAGGCCATGCACTTCTGACGCAGACTGAAAACCCGCCGGAAACCCACGGAAAGTGGGGCTGGCGGGGCAAGCGCCCGGACCGACAGGGAGGCGGCCCGGGCGCCTTTTATTTTCGCGGCGGCGCTGCGCGTGGTCAGAAGTTCTCTCTGTCCGCGCCTTCCAGCAGATCCCGCACGTTCCCCGCCACGGGGAAGCCGAAGCCGCCCGGAAGCCCGGGATAAATCAGGCGTCCCGCTCGGTGATATGTCCCGATCATCTGCAGGGCGATGACCAGGGCTTGAACCGAGTCGATCCCATGGCCCGCAAAACGACGCTTGCCCTCCGGCCAGTCGATTTCGTAGTCGCAGGCCCAGTGGTCGGCTTCGACCTCACGCGGGCTGAAGATGGAGATGGCAAGGGGTGTGGTCCCATCTCCCGATTTGATCTGGAAAGTTCGCTGGGCGATCAAATGGCGCTCTCAATATGAAAGAATGGAATTGGGTGGCGAGCCAGGCAGGCTGCGTGTTCCCGGCTTGGGCGTAGCGCCAGGCAAGTTGGAGGGTTTTCTGCGCAAGGGCTCTCAGTTTCTCCAGCCTAAAAACCCGTCCCCCACTTTTTTGTCGCATCCGGCGCTGTGCGTTGCTATAGAGCGCAACCCGAAGCGGTGAGGCGACCGGGCGCGGTCCCCCGGAAACGGGCGCTCGCGGGCGTGGCGGAACTGGTAGACGCGCCGGATTTAGGTTCCGGTGGTGAAAATCGTGGGGGTTCGAGTCCCTCCGCCCGCACCAGGTTTCAGCTCTCACCGGCATTCGAAAGAGTTACGCGCGCTGGGGCATTCGCCCGAGCCGGATCGATTCAAGAAGGCGATAAAATGCAGGTGACCGAAACCCTGTCGCAGGGCCTCAAGCGCGAGTTCAAGGTAGTCATTCCGGCCAAGGACCTGGCCGAACGGCTCGAGGGCCAGCTGGTCGAGATGAAGGACAAGGTCCGCATCAACGGCTTCCGCCCGGGCAAGGTGCCGATGGCTCACCTCAAGCGCGTCTACGGTCGCAGCGTGATGGCTGAAGTGCTCCAGACGGCGATCAACGATGCCAATCGCAAGATCGTCGAAGACAACAAGCTCAAGCTCGCGCTCGAGCCCAAGATCAATTTCCCCGAGGATCAGGCGGAGGTCGAGCGCGCGCTCGCAGCCGAAGGCGATCTCTCCATCACCATCAATGTCGAGGTCCTGCCGACGTTCGACGTCGGCTCCTTCGACGATGTAACCATCGAGCGTCTCAAGGCCGAGATCCCGGACGCCGAGGTCGACACGGCCCTGGAGCGCATGGCCGCCCAGAACCGCACCTTCACCCCGAAGGAAGAGGGCGCAGTCGCAGCTTCCGGCGACAAGGTGACGATCGATTTCGTGGGCAAGCTGGGTGAAGAGCTGTTCGAGGGCGGCGCAGGCACCGACGTCGACGTGATTCTCGGCTCCGCCTCCTTCATCCCGGGCTTTGAAGAGCAGCTCGAAGGTGCCAAGGCCGGCGAAGAGCGCGTGGTCAAGGTCACGTTCCCCGAGAACTACACGGCCGCGCACCTCGCCGGCCGCGAAGCCACCTTCGACGTCACCGTCAAGTCGATCTCCGCTCCCGGCGAAGTGACGATGGACGAGGATTTCGCCAAGGGCTTCGGTTTCGACAGCGTCGAGAAGCTCAAGGACGCCGTGAAGTCGAACATGGAGCGCGACTACGTCCGCGCCTCCCGCGACAAGCTGAAGCGCGCTCTCCTCGACGCGCTCGACAAGAAATATTCCTTCGAACTCCCCGAGGGCCTGGTCGAGCAGGAATTCGCCGGGATCTGGCAGCAGGTCGAGACCGAGCAGGCCCAGGGCGGCAAGTCCTTCGAAGAGGAAGGCACGACGGAAGAGGCAGCCCGCGCGGATTATCGCCGCATCGCCGAGCGCCGCGTGCGCCTGGGTCTGGTGCTGGCCGAAGTCGGCCAGGCAGCCAATGTCCAGGTGCCGGACGACGAAGTGACCCAGGCTCTCCTCGAGCGCGCCCGTCAGTTCCCCGGCCAGGAAAAGGCCGTCT
>JAQGKD010000028.1 GCA_028290285.1 Hyphomicrobiales bacterium | reverse complement strand
GGCTGCGCCACAGGCGCATATTCCTGACCGGCTCGCTTTTCTTTAAGCATCTCAACGACGCCATCTTCGTACCTGTCAATGAACGCAGCGGGGTCGAAATGACCACCCATTCTCTGAAGGATAACCTTGGCTAGATCAGCCATATCCGGCGGGATCGACATAGCGGCGATCTCGTCAAAATACGCAGAGGCATCGCGCACCTCGTTTTGGTAGCGCAGAACGGTCGCCAGAATTCCTTTGTCAAAAGCCTCGAGCATGACGATCCGCTCCCGGCTGGAGAGCACGACGCGGCCGATACCGACCATCCCCTGGTCGCGCATCGCCTCGCGGATCACCGCAAATGGCTCCTGCGCCACGCGGTCGTCAGGGGCGATGTAGTAGGCGGCATCCATAAAACGCGGATCGATCTCGGTTTTGGGTACGAAACTGGTGATGTCGATCGTGTGCGTGCTTTCGATCTTGACCTTCTCCAGGTCGGCGTCTTCAACCACGATGTACTCGCCCTTTGCGACCTCGTAGCCACGGACCTGATCGGATCTATCCACGATCTCGCCCGTTTCGCTGTCGACATTTTGCTGCTTCAGCCGATTTCCGGTTTTCCGGTTGAGACGATTGAAGGAGACTCGGGCCGACGAGCCCGCTGCCGGATAGAGCGCCACCGCGCACGAAACGAGAGAAAGCCTTAGATAGCCCTTCCAGTTAGCTCGGGGCGCCATACTCATTACTCCTACGCTCACGCTCAACAGCGATTCAACCGCCCGCAGCCACGACTCGTTCCGGAGAATCAATCTTCGTGCCCATGCCCACACGATTCTTTGTTGCAGGACGCTTACGCGGGCTGACGACGGCTAGGCTGTCCAGGCTTCTGCTCGCGAAGGGGAGCGTAGTGACTCGGTCGCTGAAGTCAGCAGATTGGTTGGTGTTGGCTCACTCAGAAGCGGCGCGGATCCTGCAGGACGATGGGAGCCTGGCCGCCCCCTACGCTGCGACCGACCACAGGCTGCTGTCTGAAGACACGTTCCGGTTGCGGATCGCCTTGAGCGAGCGCGGTGAAACAAAGGGCCATTGCTTTGCGGACAATGCGGTCGCAAGTCTCGGCGGCATTTCGTTGACCGAGGTTCGCGGGCTGGCTCTGTTTGATGCTCTGCAACCCGTGGGAGGGCAATTCAGCTTCGCGGACTTGAGCCGCGCGCGCCGCATTCGCCGGTGGCTCGATGAGGGGATTACGCTACCCGAGATTGTCCGCGTCATGCACGTCCCGGATTTGTTGCACACCGTGTCGGGGGCACTGGACCTGGTGAGGCTGCCCAGTGGCAGCATCGGAATCAATGCTGCCGGTTCCGTGTCACAGCCAGACGGTCAGTTCGAGCTTCCTCTGCAATGGGACGCACCTGAAGTCGAACCCTTGTTTGACGGCGCCCAGATTGCCGAAGCCGACGGTGACCTTGTGGAGGCGGCTCGCCTTTACGAGCTGGCGTCCCGCTTAGACCCCTCTGATGCATTGGTGTTTTACAACCTGGGAAACGTGTTGAGCGGGGCCGGTGCGCTTCCGGAGGCGGATATTGCCTTTCGTCGGGCGCTTGCAATTGATCCGGCCTTTGCGGAAGCCTGGTATAACCTTGGAGTGCTGGACGAAAAGCGCCAGCGGAGCGAACTGGCGGCTGCCAATTATAGGCAGGCGGTTTCTCACGATCCGCAATTTCATGATGCACGGTACAACCTAGCTCGTCTTCTCAGCCACCAAGGCAATTACGCGGAAGCCCTCCCACAGTGGGAGCGACTCGCGAACAGCCAGGGGCTCGAGGAGCGAGCAGTCGCTCGAAGATGGGCGACACTGTGCCGCCTCGAACTGCAACGACCGGCGTAAACACCGAGTAGGCCAGCCAGAAGCGAGGCACACTTTGGCTGACCTGCGCTGAGAATTACTTCGGGGCAGAACTTGTCGGGCTCCGTCCGGCCCCGTTTTTGGGTACAACATTCATCTGTTTTATGTTGCTCTCGCGAGCGCCGGAGTCCGTCGTAGAGTCACTGCGCGTGGCCGCTTCCGGCACAGATTGACTGGTGCTGGTCGCACCTTCCTCCAAGCGTGCCCCAGGCGCTGCAGTGGAATTTCCAGCAGTCTGGGCCTGCGCGCTAAAAGCGCTGGTCGTAAGAATAATGAGCGTCAGCACTTTCGAGCGAAGCATGGTGGTCCTCCCGTCCTAACCGCCAGAAACCTTCTGCCGCGCACCTTGTTCCCTGACGGTGAAGCACAGGAGGGCACTCTGGATCGTCGTGATCCGGGGCTGGGCCGATAAGGACTGAAGAACAGAGGAGCGGTTTCGAAGCGCTTGACTAGGTGATCATCCTGCTTGCGTTGTCTGGGCGGTACTTCGCTCGGCTTGAACTTGGGCATCTGCGCGATCGATCAGACCCACATGCCATCCGGTTTCCCCGCTCCCAGGCGACGATGGCCCTTTCCGAGTAATTAATCAGAGTAAAGGCGCACGAAGCTTGGTCTATTGCGTTGCAGTTCACGTTTTTGCGGGCACATGAAAGACGTGTGACAGAGGACTAACAAACGGCACCATCACTGCCGAGCTGCCCAGTGGTTGCTGCTGCCATGCTGTTCCACAAAGCGTGCGACGTGTTTCGTCGGTGCTTTGAGGATGAACGTCGTCACGACGGCGCCCTCGGCAGCCGCGTTGGCAGCATGCTGGATGAAGTGACGGCCGCTGGCGCCATCCATGATCGGACTCTGGAACGCCCCTGCGGCCGGGAGGTTTGCAACGTGCAAGCTCTGGCAACGGGAGGAAGCAATGCAGACGAGGATTGACGTCAACTTGGGCATCGCTGGACCGCCGGATGCGTGGGTCCACTCCGCCTGCCTCCTCTGCTCGAATGGATGCGGTCTCGATATCGCAGTGAAGGATGGCCGAATCGCCGGTGTGCGCGGTTCGGCGCAGCACCCGGTTAACTTCGGGCACCTAGGGCCAAAGGGCGAGCACGCCTGGGTCGCCAACAACTCCCGGCGACGCGGCACGGTGCCGATGATCCGGCGCCAGAAGAACCAGCCGCTTCAACCCGTCACCTGGATGGAGGCGATGGACTTCTTCGTCGAGAAGTTAAGGGACGCCCTGAGCCTCGGGCACGAGAATCTCGCCTGCTACAACTCGGGGCAGCTCACGATCGAGGAGTTCTACACGCTGGCCAAGATCTGGCGCGGCGGACTGCAATCCTCCAACATCGACGGCAACACGCGGTTGTGCACGGCGACTTCCGCGACAGGGCTGATGGCGAACTTCGGTGCCGACGGGCCTGTTGCATCTTACGTCGACATCGACCAGGCGGACCTCATCTGCCTCTATGGCCACAACGTCGCCGAGACGCAGACCGTCCTGTGGGAGCGCATGCTCGCCGCCAAACAAAAGAACGGCGGACGCATCGTTGTGGCCGATCCGCGCAAGACGCCGACGGTTCGTCAAGGCGCGGACCTGCATCTGCAACTCCGAGCCGGCACCAACGTGGCACTGATGAACGGCATCATTCATCTGCTCATCGCACGCGGCTGGATCGACACGAACTTCGTTGCGACGCACACCGTCGGCTTCGAGCAGATGAAGCAGGTGACGAGCGAGTATCCGCCGGAGCGCGCGGCCGAGATCTGCGGCATTGCGCGCGACGAGCTCGAGACGGCGGCGGAATGGATCGGCACGACGAGGCGCATGGTCTCGACAGTTCTTCAGGGTTTCTACCAGAGCGTCGAAGCGACGGCCGCCTCCTCGCTCGTCAACTCCGTCCACCTGCTCACTGGAGCTATCGGCAAGCCGGGCGCAGGCCCACTTCTGATGGCGGGCCAGCCTTCGGCCATGTCAAACCGTGAGGCGGGCGCCGACGGCTCCTATCCGGGCTACCGCAACCCCCATAACGAGACGCACATGCGCGACCTCTGCGCACTATGGAACCTGGACTTCATCAACTTCCATCCTGAGGTGCCTAAGGATATCCTCCTCATGATGGAGGCCGCAGAGCGCGGCGAGATCGAGTTCATGTGGGTCATCGGCACCAACCCGCTGGTCAGTCTTCCCGATCAGAACCGCTCGGAGCGCATTTTGCGCAAGATGTTTCTCGTCGTGCAGGATCCATTCATCGACACGGAAACCGTCGAACTCGCAGACATTTACTTCCCTGCTGCAATGTGGGGCGAGAAGACGGGCTGCGTCACCAACGCAGATCGCAGCGTCAACCTCCTGCTCAAGGCCGTCGAGCCGCCAGGCGATGCCCGCAGCGATTTCGACATCTTCGTCGAGGTTGCGAACAGGCTCGGGTTCAAGGACAAGGACGGGGCGCCGCTTGTCCAGTTTGGCGAGCCCAAGGAGGCATTCGAGGAGTGGAAGAAGGTCTCGAAGGGCCGCCCCTGCGATTACTCGGGCATGACCTATGATCTCATCCTGGAGATGGGCGCCGTGCGGTGGCCCTGCAACGACGAGCATCCGCGCGGCGCCGAGCGCCTCTATGAGGATCACAGGTTCTGGACGGGCATCGACGATTGCGAGAGCTACGGGGCTGATTTTCTCACCGGCAACAAGCACACCCGTTCCGACTACGAGCACATTGACCCGAAAGGGAAAGCGTTTCTGAAACCGGCGAAGTGGCGGCGTCAGCCGAACCCGACGACGGAGGATTACCCGATCCTCATGAACACGGGACGCGTGGTCTACCACTTCCACACGCGCACAAAGACGGGGCGGTCGTCCGTGCTGAACGGGCGGGCACCGCACGCTTATGTCGAGATCCACCCGCAGGATGCCGAGCGCCTAGGCATTGATCTTGGCGACCTCGTTGAGCTCACGTCGCCGCACGGGCGCTGGGAAGGCCCGGCCATGGTAGTCGACTGCGTGCGCCCGGGAGAAGTCTTCGTGCCGTTCCATTATGGGCATGGCGCGCAGTCTGCCAACCAACACACCTGGTACGCGCGCGATCCGGTGAGCAACCAGCCGCAGTTAAAATCTTCCCCAGTGGCCGTCCGGCGTCTCAGTTTTGGCGAGCCCGAGCCGTGGCTGCTGGCGCGTCTGGCTGAACTCAACGGCGACACGAATGAGCCCTTTGCGGCTCGCAAGTTCGGGCAAACTACTGAGGAGCCTGCCGCATGACCGCCCGTAGGCCGGTGTTAGGCAGGTTAGCAGCCCTCGCCGCTCGTCGCTTTTTTTTGGGGAATCAATCTCGATCAGACCAAACCCGATCAGGATCACGCTTTCCCTGTGTCTTCTAAGTCACGCGCTTTTTGGTTCGTTGGTGATTGCCGCGGACGAGGTCGCCGTTCGCAACTGTGAGCTTCGCAAACTTCAGGGCTCTCGAACCTTCTGTGGGAGAACGTCCCAGGGTGATGCCACAACCCTGACCAACCTTGGCCTCGAAGCTTTCGTTCGCCCTACGCTGTGCGTCCTCCCGCGGCCGACGGTCCGCGGGCGAAAGACTGTGTTGAAGGGCGACTCCTCCGTCGCCCTTCATGAACCGATCCTACATTTTCGGCATCAAAACCTTGTCAATCACATGGACGACGCCGTCTTTTTGAATCACGTCCGCTTGAGTGACCTTCGCATTTTCTCCCTCAATTGGGACGCGAGTACGCTGGACTTGCCGGCAGCCTCAGGGGTATCGACGCGCCCAATGGCAGAGCGCGTCGCTCCTAAATCATGCGAGCAGGCTCATTGCAGCTTCTTTCCAGCGAGCCAGTCGGTCACGACGGTCACTAAGGGCTGCTGGTTGTTTACGAAGTAGTGGTTGTCGAGGCTTACGGGCTTGTCGTCCGGGAGGAGCTTGTATTCGATGCTTGGGACGAGGGATCCCTGCGATGTTGCCGAGGATAGCAGCATGTAGGGCTCGAACGGCGCGACAACAGCGTCGCTTGCGTCGCGAACCATCAGGATCGGTACCGGGATCCGCTTTATCCAATACGTACCGTCAGCGGTACTCGACGCTTCCGAGCGGTAGGTCAGGAAATGCTGGGCGGTCATCGGGACCTCTTGTCCGGTGAACCACCTCATCTTCACCGGCATAACGTCGCCTGTCCGCCCGTCCCTAAGCGCGTTGTGCGAGGCTTCCATAAGAGCAGAAAAGTTTTGTTCGTTCTGAATCAGCATGTTGCGTGATTTCCACGGCAGGTTCCCGAACATCCCGGTCAGGACCATCGCCTTGATGTCGGGTGCCCAGGCTGTCGCTACATAGAATTGCACCTGAATGTTTCCGATGCTGTGACCATGCATCACGATGCTGCTGTACCCGAGGGCTCGAGCCGTATAAACCGCCGCATCGATGTCTTGCCGGATGTGCAAAAAATTATCGGTGTTTACGAGGTCGTCGTGTTGGCGGGTATTGATCGCCAGAACTGCGTAGCCCTTCGTTGCAAGTGCGGGACTGAGGAAGCCAACCGGCGGTTTCACGAAGTTGTCGCCGCTCCCATGCACACTTATGATCAGGGTCTGTTTCGCCGGATCGCTCTCCTTCGGCTGCCACAGGGCGGCATCGACGAATGAGTTGCCGAGGGTCGTGATCCGAAGGAAGCGTAACGTGTTGTCGGCGGACGCGGCGAAACCAGATGGGACCGTCGGACTGCGGTCCACGAATTGGTAATCGATGCTCGCTGCACGCTCGGCGCTGGCAGGTCCCAAAGTGCCAATGAGCGCAGTTGCTAAGAGGCCGACGTTCATGATGGTCCGAAACAATCGCATGGCTCACCTTTCCATTCAGAAGACCGAACAGGAGCAACTTGGACGAGACGAGTCAATCGCGCAGCAGGGCAGGGCATGTGGAGCAATCAAGCCGGCGCGGATGAATTGGCTCCGACCGGGGGCGAGAGCGCTTGTTTCGGACCCCTGCTCGCAGAATACACTTCGGCGGCCTACGACGCCAATGGCCGTGTCGTGCTCACTGGTCGCTCTGGCGTCCGGGGCCTGGAGTTCGGGAAGGGTAAGCCACAAACGCCAGGAAAGCGGTGGCTCGATCGCCGGCCCAATTCGAACGGACGGCACGATTGACGATGCGCTCTTGGCAGCTTGCCAGCACAGGAGGTACCATCTAGCCGCGTCTGCACTTGACCAAAGCCGGAACAAGCGCGCGGCTTGTTCGCTTAGTGGACATTTGATGGCGCTGGGAAGGAAAGTCATGACAACGATCCCGTCCAGATTAGTCACCTTCATGTTCGTGTCAGCCGCTTTCATCGTGGGCCCGGCTTTCGCGTGGGATCTCCCGGCCGACAACGGCACTATGCCGAGGGAAACTGTGGCTGCCATCGTCGCGGGCAACGACTTTCCCGAGACGACGAGCTACAAGCAGAGCATTGACTTCATCGACTTCACCGCCAACGGACACAAGTTCACTCAGGTGGTGGTAACACTCACGCCAGAAAGGCCGCTTCTGCAGAACGGCAAGCGCGTCGTCGTTGTCGGCGCGGAGCCCGGCAGCGAATACGCAATGGATTTCGTGGCGACTGCTGAGGGCAAGGATGGCGTCGGCGCTTGGCTCGCCAAGCGCGGGGTGACTTTCGTGGCGCTGACACGCGTCGGCCGCTGGAACTTCCTAGCGCCGACCGGCGACGGCTCGTGGGAAAGCGTTCCCCTCGACAAGCGCATGCCAATCTTTAGCCGGGACCAGAAGGAACACTGGTCCGAGACCGAGTGGGTCGTTCAGCAAGCGCCCACGAGCAACACTGGCGCTAACAGTTCGGTCTACCGTTTCCCCCGCGAAGGCTCGGCGCTGCAAAACCATATGATCGCGACTACCGGCAACGTATTCGTCGAAGGGTATCGTCTGGCCCTTGAAAAGGCGATTACCGATCGCGGCAATGCGCTCGTGCTGTTCTGGGGGTGGTCGACTGGCGGGCCGAGCATTTATGCACTTGCCAAATATTATCTTCCGGACGGCTATATCGGCTGGGGCATGAGCCCCACGGCAATGGCTGCCGCCTCACGCGCCGCACGCGGCCATAATTACAACGGGCTCTATGATCGCAGTGCGCTACGCGTGCGAGAACGCGGGGTCGACGACTTTGATTTCTATACGAAGCATGTCGACTCTGAGACTAAGGCGCGTTGGTGGCGGGGTTCGCAAAAGGACCCCCGCTTCAAGGGGACTGAGGACGCCCCGATGAACCTCAACGCTTCGGCGATGACAGAGCATGCGCTTCGTTTGTGGAACTCAGATTTTCTTCCTGATGAAGTCCGGCAACGCGGCCTGCCGGCGCTAATCCAGTCGATGTTTGACGCGAGCTTCCCCCCGGAAGAGCTGAAAAAGGTGCCGATCCTCGACGTAAACGGCACGCTGGATGAGGTACTGCCACCTACAGTTGTGGACGGCAATCGCGCGACGACGGGGGCGTACGCTCACACGTATCGCGTTGGCCGCATCGAAGGCTTGCACCATTACCTTTACACTCAAGAGGACACTAAAGTCGTGGCCTTCACGTTCCTCCGTTACATACAATCCGGCTATTTCGACCTTAATAACTGATCAACACGGGGGCGGCGTCGGGTCGCCCGAAGATGGCCGGCGTTCATGGGACCCGATCCACTCGTCCTCAGCTTAGGCGCGGGAGGAAGCTCCGCGGGGAGACCACGTCGGCCCAAGACCGGATTGGGCTGGCGGGAGCAGCCCCGACGGGTTGAGATGTCTGGACGCGAAGAGCACTCGACTTTCGGGTGCGCTTCCGCATCGGAGTGGCCGAGAACAGGAATTGATCTTGAGAACGTCGGCGGGGTTCCGGTTTCGGCCCGAAGCGCCGCGAGGCCTACAAGACCTGGCAAGCCTATCTATCCCTAGTGCGAGCGCCCATCACTCGGAGCTAGGATGCCTCGCAGACATTGCAGAAGATGCCGTTCGCGCATGATGTAAGTCTCGATGCTCGTCGCTCCGGGGGCCGCCGTGCGCCCTATGCGTGTCAGAAGCGTGCCTCCGGCCGCTGGGGTTCCCCGCGAGGTAGGCCGAGAAGCATTACCGATCTAACGGACTCCGCCGGGCGGCCGGGAAGATGTATTCACGCTCGGCGGGTCCGCGCGGTTCCGGTTTCGTCCCATCAGCCCGGCGAGACCCGCAAGACCAAGCAGTCCGATCCATCCCCAGTCCCTATGCTCGCGCTGACCATCGCTGCTGGTCGTGCTCGCGGAGCTAGTTGCGCTCGGCGGAGGATTCTGTGCCGCGCCGCCCGCCCCAGTTCCGGGAGACTGGGCGCTCGCAATACCTGACCCAAGCAACAAGCCAGTCAAGAGGAGCAGTCCGTGAGCTTTGGCCATTTGTGTCTCCCTTCAGAAACCTTCGGCACCGACGCAAAACAGGCAGCTTGCAATCTTGTTCCGGGCAGAATTTTCGCAGCTTGACGGCGGATGCCAAGAACCGGCGAAGCGCTCGAACGCAGGCTTCGACTGGCCGCATTTGCCGGAGGATACTGCCGGGCGGGATTTGCGATGGCAACGCGCGGGGGACCTAAAATTAAGGCGCAACGCGGCCGACAGACAAGGTGGGTCTCATCGTGTCTCTCCGATCCAATATCGGGAACCCTGACGCATCCGCAGCACGAGGCGATGCAACGCCTAAAACCTATTCGGGCCATCGAAGGCAGAGGAATGGAGCGGAAGTTGTCCGAGGGGAACAACAGCACCCTCGCTTGGTTAGATGCGTCCACGCGTACATTTTAAGTGCAGCAAGGGAGAGAACCTAATGGATCAACGTATTGTTGCCGCAGCGTTTGAGTCGCGCGAGGATGCCAATTGGACGGCGCACTCGCTGATGGAGGTAGGGCTTGCGCGCGGCGCCATTCGCGTCTTGCCTCCATCGGCCGGACGCAGCGGCGAGAGCGAACCGGACTATCGCGGGGGGATCGTCGTCTGTGCACTCGTTCGGGGAAATGAGGCACAAGAGGCGGAGAAAATACTTTCCAAACACGGGGCGCTCAACCTCCGGGAAACCATGCGCTCTCGACCGCATCACTCGCACGGCGCTCGGCACAACTCACAAAGTTTAATTCGCGGGCCAAAGATCGTCTCGAAGGGCTGGCGCCTGACGATAGCGGCGCTCCTTGCAACTGGCGCAGCGCTTTGGGCGACTTCGAATAACTCGCTGCGTCTGGCCTCCGTCGACCGGCGGGGGGCACCGGGGCGGCAGCTGCACGGAGCTCCCGAGCCTCGCCGTCCCACCAACATCCTCTCCGATCCCAGGGACATCGTGCGTGCCGATCGTTTTACCGGCGAAAGCGGGCAGCGGCGCCAGCGGAGCCAGCAGCGTGATCGCAGGCCCACAGGCAAAGAGCCGCAGGAATCTTCGCCCAGCGTCGTAACTGCTTTCGAGGACAGTGATCTCCATGCAGATAGCATGGGCTAGACTTAGCAGCCGACACCCAGTGGGTCCGATCTGCCTCGTCTCCGCTTACGTCTTGGGGCAGCAAGCGTGCCCACACTGCTCGAGCCTGCGGGAAACCATTGCGTCGGAACTCCATTGTGCGTTCAACCAAGGAGGCGTTCATGAAAGTCGCAATTTTTCTCGCAATCGCACCGCTCGCCCTCGCACTGCCGATTATCGCAGCCACGCCGGAACCGGCCGCAGCAGCCGGGTGTGTGAGCGGCGCCATTGTTGGCGGTGTCGCAGGTAAAATGGCAGGGCATGGCAAGGTCGGGGCCGCTGCGGGGTGCGCCGTCGGTCATTCTAAAGCTAAGGCCAATGACAAAGCTAAAGACCAAAACATCCAGTCGGGCCAGAACCCGGCGCGATAGTCCGCCCGGAGTGCGCGGCCCTGCAGAAACTTCGAAGGTTACAGCGCCCTTTGCAAGAAACATTCTTCGCCAATTTCCGACGTGTCCGTCGGCGTTTTACGTCATCAACCATCGGAGCGACTGTCATGAATAAGCTTTTAACGCGTGCGTTTCTGGTAGCGGGAGTAATGTTTCCCGGAGTCGCATTGGCCCAGTCAGACGGTGCGGTTGGAGGTGCGATCGCCGGCGGCGCCGCTGGCGCCGTCGTTGGGGGCCCGGTGGGCGCGGCCGTCGGCGCAGGCGCCGGGGGTGTTGCAGGTTCAGCGGCGACCCGGCGGGACAGAGACGAAGTCGTGATCGAGCATGAAGCTTCCACCAAGGGGTGCTCCACGGTGACAACCGAGCAGAGCAATAGCAGGGGTGACTCGGTGACGAAGCAACGGTCGGACTGCTAACCATCGGATGGGGCGGTCGGTACGGGCGATCTCCCCACCCCCTTCGCCGCACCGAACGACAAGGGTGCTGCATCCGTGTCCCGCCTGATAGCAAAAGCGCCTCGCGTACGCTGAAAGGGCGGGATAATAACTTAGCGGCTGGCGCGGGATGCGTTGCCGCCGTTCCATAACCATGCGTGCAGTGTCGCAACTTCCTGGGTACCTCGCAGCCGTCGAGCCCCGCTGGGCTACATCGATGCCGGTCGCATGGCGGGTCCCGTCTCGGGGCTGTATCTTTATGCCGGACATTCGTTCGATCAGGGCTGGAGCATTATCGACGTCACCGACCCGCGCGACCCAAAGTACGTTCGGTTCATACCTTACGACACTCCGACGCATGACGTGCTGACTGCGCAGGTCACGCTGCATGACGACATCCTGATCACAGCCATTGATAAGATCTCCAACGTCGATCCGGCGATCATCATTTGGGACATTTCGGACCCCGAGAACCCTCAGCAACTCTCCCCGTGGAAGGGCGCCGAGGGCGGCTCGCACCGAAATACCTACCCGGGTGGCCGATATGCGTATCTCTCGACCTTTGCACAGGGGTACCACGGCCGCGGGCATGAGGTCGTGATCCTCGACATTAGCGACCCGAAGTCGCCGAGGCAGGTGGGGGTCATCGGCCAGCCTGGTCAAAAGGACGGGGAGGCTCTGCCCACGGATCACGCCCCGGGCTTCCACGGGCCAGTCAACGTGAATCCCGACGGCAAGTTTGCGACGTTTGGGTTCACGCCGGAGGTCGTGAATGTCGACATCAGTGATCCCGCGAACCCAAAGCTCATCGGCAAGCTGACCATGTCGCCGCCGTTCATGTACGCTGGAAATCAGACTGTTCACACGGTCCTGCCTTTATGGGACCGAAAGATCCTCTTCGCAAGTTCAGAAGCCAGCAAGTGGGGCTGCGACAAGGACGGAATGAACTATGCGGCACTGATCGATAACAAGGATCCCGTCCACCCACGTCTGATGTCGCTATTTCCCCCGCCGAAGCCGCCAAAAGACGCTCCCTGCAAAGACTTTTGCTACAAGGAAGGACGCTTCGGACCGCACAACACGGTGATGGAGCAGCACAATCCCGCTGTTCATGACACGGGAGACGTGATGTACGTCACCTGGTTCAATGCGGGGCTCAGAGCCTTCAATATTTCCGATCCCTACCAGCCGACCGAGGTCGCCTGGTTCATGCCGGCGGAAAACCCGCATTCCTCGTCTCATGAGGGCCCGCACGCCGCGCCTACGAATTGGATGGAGGACGTAACCGAGGATACGCGCGGTTACATCTATGCCGACGACGACAAATGGGGCATCTGGATTTTGCGCGATTTGACACACAAGTAAGTCGCAAAATGCTTCGCACGCGCCTCCAGACGTTTGGCGTCAGACTAGTGCCCGTATCAAAACCATAACGGCTGAAATCATGTCTGAGGTACCCTCCCGCGAGCCGTCACCTTTAATTCCGGTGCTCGCACCATTTTACGACACAATGCGCGACCTATCCTGGCCGCTTCTCCGGTTCGTAGTCGGTGGCGCACTCTTGATCCACGGGATTGCCAAGCTTCTCGGACCAGGCGTCGCCGCCTTCGCTGCCGGAAGCTTATCGCGACGGGGAATTGAACCCGCGGTACCGCTTGCCTACGTCATCTTTTTTCTCGAGACGATTGGCGCCGTCTGCATCGTGCTGGGGCTTTTCACTCGGTTCTTCGCGGCAGCCGTCGCCATTGAAATGGCGGTGATCACGTTCTTCGTATTTTACCCCAACGGATACGGATTTTCGTCGCCCGGAGGTGGTTGGGAATTCCCATTTATTTGGGGCGCGCTGTTTTTTATCATCGCCCTGCGCGGGGGCGGTCCGTGGTCGCTGGACCGGTTAGTTGGCAAGGAACTCTGATGTGGGCCACCGTTTTCGGCGCATCTGCGGCCAATGTCGCCTACAATCAGCGCATTGCCAGCCACCCCGCAGCACAAACCGCAACCGTTAAAGCCGGTGGACGGTTTCGCACCAGCTGTGAACGTAAGCGCAGGAGGCTGCCCGGCAGGCACGGCTGTCTTAAAGCGCCCTAACAGCGGATCTCTGTCCTCTCGCCTGATGCGCAGTTCGGTGGTTTTTGAACGCTGATCTGGGAGTTCTGCCTTTGAAACTTTGAAACAGGTGAAAGCTGGATTCTATTGGATCTTTCATCGAATTTCGCCTTACACGCAAAAATGTGGGTGTCGGAGGTGGACTGGCGCTTCAAAAGCCATCTAAGCAGACAATGGGCCGCGGCCTTTATGAACTTGGAATTCAGATAGCTGGGTGCCCATCTCTCAATGATCTGCGCGCGGGCGATTTCAGCGCGTCATCCCGTTTAGCGTGCGTATCAGTTCGTTTAGACCCTCGCGGCACCGCCAGTGATTAGCGCTTTCTCCCCTCCTACTCCGCATGGATTGCACCTGCGGCTCTCTTTACAATCTCAGGTTTCGATTTTTGAAGCCGCGCGATGAGGTCCTGGACCTCCTCGCCTGGCATCGGATTATTAATCTCGATGTGCAGACGCATTGCATCATCAAGGAATCCCTTATCCTTTATCATTTTGTCAAATGCGGATCGCAGCGCTTGTAGCCGATCTGCAGGCATACCTGGTGGCCCGAAGATCACACGTGAAATCTCAGTCTGGGAGAAAATCAGCTCGAGTGCTTGGCGTTGCTCTTCGTCTTTCGCTAGATCCAAAATTGTCGGTACGCCACTCAAATCGGGATGGCTGCGGAGAGACAATTGTAAAAGTATATTGATCTTCTTCTCGTTTAGCCACTCCGGCTTATTAGCCACGATCGATGAGTAATTGATGCCACCGATGCCTGCCGTTTCGCCCCTTTCGAGCGCGAGTGTCAACGCAGAACTGCCTGGATATCCCGGAATAACTTTAAATTTTGTTCCAAGGATATGGTTGAGAGCCGTGGGAAAACGAACACTATTGTCGGACGTCCCAGAGCCGCCGGTGATGAGCTCCTTCTTAAACAGATCCTCTGCCGTTTTCACGTCGGATGTCTTCCATGACACTGTCACAGCCACGTCCGCGTTCAAACTTCCAATCCACGACAACTGCGTTTGCAGAGTAGCGCACATTGGGGAGTTTGAAGAGATCGGCCACCCCGATCGAGCCGGGTCCAAGGCCGATCACAGTACCGTCATTGCGCTCCTGCACGCCCATGCTGTTGGCCATGACGATACCCGCCGCGCCGGGCATATTTTGAGGAATGACATTAGGTTGCCCATCTAAAAACTTCGAAAGGTGCCGCGCGAACAGGCGTGCATACGTGTCGTATCCCCCGCCTGCTGGATGACTGATCAGAAGACGAACATCCTTGCCCCTGTAGAACTCAGCAGGCGTTTCGCTACGAGAGCCTGAGCTTGAGAATGTGGCAACAGCGACCGCGATCGCGACCTTGATAGACGCAAAACTCCGCATTTCGCCCTCCCGTTATTCTTATCATTCTGTATCACTGCTATGCGCCAAGTTCATCCTGTATTACCGAACCTTATCAACTTTTCTTTTTGCTTAGTCTTCCCTCGTTCAATGTCTTTGTCGAAGCTCTACGACACAGAGCGTGATCCACTGCAACAGGCGGCCGCGGCTTCTGACCCAAAGCGGACCGGCACGCCCAGCGTGTTATTCGACAGGCAAGAATGACCCGTGTCGAACGTTCGGGACCACAGACCCGCACGCGCCACAGCGCGGCTTCATCGCGGAATTACAAGGAAGGCAACGTTTCACTTGTCCCCGCGCGCTTCCGAACGGGCGCGTGCGAACCTGTTTTCCGGCTTCGGCAGACCAAGATGCTCTCGCAAAGTGGTTCCCTGATAATCTTTCCGAAACAGGCCCCGTTTCTGCAATTCCGGAATGACGAGGTCGATGAAATCATCGAAGGCTTCGGGAAAATGCGCCGGCAGCAGGACGAAGCCGTCCATCGCGCCGCCCTCGAACCATTCCTGCATGACATCGGCGATCGTCGTCGGGCTGCCACAAGCGAGAAGATAGCCCCTCGCGATCGCGATCTCGTTGTAGATGTCCCGAAGCTTGTACCCCAACCGTTTCGCCTTGGCGGAAGCGACCGTGCTGTATCCTTGCTTGAGGTTGGACACCGGCAGGTCGGGAACGGGCCCGTCGAGGGGATACTGGGACATGTCATGGCCGAAACGACGGGACATTGTCCGCATTGCGCTCGTCAAGTCCACATAGGTCATGAGCTGCGCCAGCTTGGCTTGCGCCTCTTCGTCCGTTCGACCGACAATCGGCACCATGCCGGGCAGAATGTTGCAATGCTCCGGACGACGGCCAGCCGCGACAGCATGCTGCTTTATGTTTTTATAGTATTCGCGGGCCACATCCAGCTCGAGCTGAACGGTGAAGACGACTTCCGCAATGCGCCCTGCGAGCGCCTGGCCTGTCGGTGAGGAGCCTGCCTGTACGATGACTGGCCGCCCTTGCGGGGTACGAGTCATGTTGAGCGGGCCCTTTACCGAATAGAACTGTCCCTTATGGCCGAGTTCATGCACTTTGCTTAGGTCGTAGTATTGTCCGGTTTCCTTATTTTCAACGCGCGCGCCGTCTTCCCAAGTGTCCCACAAACCCTGAACAACATCGACGAATTCCGCGGCGATTTCGTAGCGGCGGTCGTGATCGACCATCTCGCGGCCAAAATTTTCGGCGGCCTCGGGCAATGTCGACGTGACAACATTCCAGCCCGCGCGGCCGCCGCTGAGATGATCCAGCGACGCAAATTGCCGTGCGACGCTGAAGGGTTCGTTATAGGTGGTGGAGGCGGTGCCAATTAGTCCGAGGTGCGTTGTGGTGCTGGCAAGGGCCGAGAGTAGTGTCGTCGGCTCGAAGCGCGTAACCTGCCCGGGATGCCCCCCGGGCAGGAAGGCAAGGCTGTCGCCAACGAACAGGAAGTCGAGCTTGCCCCTTTCACAGGAGGCCGCGATCTTTTTGAAAACTTCCAGATCCTCGCCACTTGTCGTGGCGCCCGGATAACGCCAGCCGGCGATGTGGTTGCCGCTTCCGACCGCGTATACGCCGAGGTGCATCTGCCGCTGGCTCATGTGCCTTCCTTTTTTCTTTGTCGTTACTTGGCGTCTGTCAGCTCGATCGCGCGATCGATAACGGAACGGTCGAACGTCGCGATACGGGCGACGACTTGCTGCATCGTCTCGCCGGATACGGGATCGACCTCAATGTGAAGCTTTTCCGCGTCGGCCAGGAAAGCCGGGTCTTTCATGGTGGAATCGAAGGCTCGACGCAGGATTTCGATGCGCTCCTTCGGGACTTCAGGAGGAGCAATCAGCGGCCAGGCGCTGATTTGCGGAGAGAACAGCAACTCCAAAGCCTTCTTGTCGATATCGGCCTTTGCGAAATCCATGATCAAAGGGACGTCCGGCAAGTCTGGCGCCTTTTGCAGGGCCATCTGAACCAAGACGTTGATCTTCTTCTCGTCGAGCCAGGGTTGCGAACGGCTTTTCAGGCTTCCCCAGGACCAGCCGATACGCGCGTCGACTTCGCCCCGTTCCATCGCCATCGTCACGTCATTGCCGCCAGGATAGCCGGTGACGACCTTGATCTTCGCCCCTGTCAACTTACGGATGAGGGTCGGAAAACGCCCCGTGTCGTCGATAACGCCGGTCGCGCCCGCGGTGATTTCTTGTGTTTGCAAGTCGTCCAGCGACTTGACGCCCCGCGTATGCCATACGACCCCAACCGACACCTCCTTGCTGGTGCTGCCGATCGGAAAGAACCGGGCTGCGTCGTATTTCGCCATCTGCGGATTGAAAGCCGGCTCGATGGCATAACTGCGCGCCAGCATGCCCAGCACCGTGCCGTCGCGCGGCGCAACGCTGTAGAGATTCATGATCGCCCTGATCCCGCCCGAGCCGGGAACATTCTGCAGAACGAAGGTCGGATTGCCGGGAACGTGACGGCTCATATGGCGCGACACAAGCCTGGCGATTGCGTCATACGTGCCACCGGCTGCATATCCGATCAAGACGGTAATATTCTTCCCAGCGAAGAAATCCGCGTCGTCGGACCATGCACCTGTGGGGCTTGCGATCAAAGCGCCAAAGCACAACGAGACGGCCAATACTCTGGTCATGCAGATCACCCTTCCTGCGCGTGTAGTGGCTCGGCCGCTCATGAATGCCTGCAAATCCAGACCACACAGCTGAACAGCGTCGACGGAGTGTTCAGGCACAGGGCGCTCCCCTCAGGTATCAAGGAGGTCACGCCGATGCGCACAGCAGCGGGTTGAATGGTTCAGAGCAAGTCTCAGCAGGGCGAAAAGAACTTGCCTTCAGCATAGACGCGCTTCTTTGCGGTCTCGCCGTTCTTGGCGTCCGTGCCAACCTTCACGGACCCGTCCCCGAAAGTGGTCTGCTGGACAACGTCCTTGGGCGTGCCAAACGCGGTCAAATGATCAAGTCCCTTGACCGAGCGCTCACCACCTCCTACGCGCAACAAGACAAGGTTTTCCGCTTCATCAGCTTCGAACTTGTATTGCACGTTTTTAGGAATCATGACCCCTTCGTGCGTAGCGACTAGCCTTGTCGCTCCGTCTGCGAAGGTGAAAGTCGCCCGGCCCTGAAGCACGATGAAGGCGTGGTCTTCGCCGCCATGGGCATGAAGTGCGTTCTCGCCGCCGCTCGCATAAACCTTCACTGCCGCCCAAAGATTCTCGGCGGTCGCCAGTGGATCATACGTCGTGCCCTGCTCTAGTAACGGCAGGTTGCGCATTGAGAAAACAACGCCATGATCGGTTGCAGCGACCGGATGTCGCTCGACGACCTTCTCAACGTCCACGGGTCACCTCCCTGTACTTTATTTTCAATCATCTTGCGGGTACGTTGGAAACCTGTCAACCACCTCTCCTGGGGTGCGCCCGCCCGGTTACCAGGCACATCGGCAAGAAGATTTAAAGCAGTCAGGTTTTTGCGGATCGCTGCTTGCTGGGCGCAATCCTTCTCGATCGTTCCATTTTGGGCCAGCCTGAAGCCGAAAGGTATCTTACCTCCGAGGTAAGGCCCTTCGTTCATGGCCTGACGTTCTTGTGCGCGTAGGCTGTGCGCGTCCATCTCCGACTTGGCAAACGGGCCCAAAATTTGACTGAAAAGATCAATGTTTTCCGGCTTAGTGATCACATCGCCGAAACCGATTGAATAGACCTGCACTTGCCTGTCCACAAACTTTGGAAGGATCGTCATTCCCAGGCGAGCCCATCGGAAAAAGGCCCCGCCCTAGTCCTTCCGCTGCGCGATCTTCACACGGGTCGCGACCGACGACGGGATGGATCAGGATTTCAACTCGCTCGATGCGCAGCGTGAGGCCGCGGAAGCCTATGTGAAAAGCCAGGCACGGGAAGGCGGGCGGCTAATTCGGGAAAACTTCGACGATCGGCTTTTCCGGCGGATCGACGGCCCGGCCGCTTTACAGCGGTTACTGGAGGTGATTCGATCGGGACAGGTCGATACGATCGTTGTCTACAAGGTCGATCAACTGACCCGGTCACTCGCCGACTCCGCAAAGCTGGTCGAACTGTTCGAAGAACACAACGTCACCTTCGTGTCCGTGACGCAGTGCTTCAACACCACGACCAGCATGGGGCGCCTGACGCTCAACATGCTGCTCTCGTTTGCACAATTCGAGCGCGAGGTCACGGGCGAGCGTATCCGCGACAAGATCGCAGCTTCCAAGAAGCGCGGTATCTGGGTCGGCGGGGTCATTCCGCTGGGCTACCGGGTGGAGGAGCGCAAGCTCCTGATCGACGAGACTGAGGCTGCCACCGTGCAATTGATCTTTGGCCGCTATCTGTCTCTTGGCTCCCTCCCGGCCCTGCAGAGCGAACTGCGTCATCGGGGCATCCTCACCCGAACGCGAACGCTGTCTTTGGGCCGGGTCACCAGCGTGGTTCATCTCACCAACGGGCCGCTCGCCTATCTGCTGCGCAACCGGGTCTATCCGGGTGAGATCAACCACAAGGATGCGAGTTATCCGGGCGAGCCTCAGGCGATCATTGCTTTGGATTTGTTTGAGGCCGTGCAGAAAAAGATGAGCGTCAATCTGAATGGCACGCGCATCGCGCGAATGGCATCCGGCGCCCTTCTGATGGGCCGCATCCATGATGATCGCGACAACCGCATGACCCCGAGCACCACCCTGAAAAAGGGATTGCGTTATCGCTATTATGTCTCCTGCCTGCTGGCGCAGGGGCGGGCAGCCGAAACGGGATCGGTGAAGAAGGTGTCTGCACATGAGATCGACACGATCGTGCTCGAGGCTTTGCGGGCGCGGTTCGGGACAGGCCTGGATGACCGTGCGATCGTTTTGCCGACAAGCTCGAGCGGGCCGTGATCGGCAAGGATCGCATCGAGCTGAAACTGGAGGACGACGAGGTCGTCCGCGTTCCGTGGTCACCAACCTCGAACATGCGACACCGCGAGATCATTGGCGCAACGACGGCGGAACCCGCACGCCCGATGAAAGCCGAAGCCGGAGTAGTTCTCCTGCGCTCGATCGCAATGGGCCGGCGATGGATCAGATCTCACGCGGCACGATCGCCAGCATGGATGCCATCGCCCTGCGTGAGGGCTGCAGCAAGCGCCAGGTCGAGCGCACCATCGCCAGCGCGTTCCTGTCGCCCGAGATCGTCAAGGCCGCAGCCGAAGGCTACCAGATGTTGTATTCACGGTCCCCGATTCGGTCCGAAGCTAAAAGGGAACTCGGTACTCGCGCACAAGCGTAAGCCGGGGCTGCCCCCGAAACTGTAAGTGGTGAGTCAAACCCGAATACCCCACTGGTGCGCATGCGCGGGGAAGGCCGGCTCTGGCGTCGACCCGCGAGCCAGGAGACCTGCCGCGAACAGAAACGTCCTCGGGCGGGGTGCCCCGGTGTTCGCTGGTCGTCCGGCTGCGCGATTCCGCTCGGCCGGCCGGTGCCATGGAAATCCCCGACCGTCGCGAGCGGGTAACGCATGCCATTGGCCTATGAATCGACCGCAACGGTGATCTACAACCTGTCCAAGGCGCCGCAGAGGTCCTTCGTTTTGCGCCGGTCGCTTCCGAAACGCATATCATTCGTCGCGCCGTGAAACCGACGCCAGCCGACATCCGGCTCGAACCATCGCGCGACGCGCTCCTGACGCCGTTCGGCCGCGCGACTCTGGAGGATCGATACCTCCCCGACGGCAAGACCAGCCGGGACCTGTTCGCGCGCGCATGGCCTCTGCGACCGGTGGCCTTGCGCTGTCAGTGCGTCAACTTGCCGAAGCCTCGTGACGATCTCTTCAGCCTTGTGTCTCTTCCTGGGCTCGCGCGGTGGCGACGGGCGCCAGGTGGATTCCCACCAATGGAGCGCTGAGCGGTGCAGCAGGCCTCTTGGTCGCTGAGGTACCACGCGTTCCAGTCCATGTTGGCCGCATAGCCTGCGCACAGCTCGCGCGAACGAGCTTCACGGCTTGGATTGGCAGCCTCATCCATCACGACCATTGGCACCCGAACATAGCCGCGCATGTCCGAAAACGGCTGCTTTTGCTTATGCTCGCATATCGCATGCAGGCCAATCTTTTCGGTGAGCTCGATTGAACGAGGATATTCCCGAGGCTCGTGTTTCCAAAAAGGGGCGTTCCCCGATTTCGGAACGGCGTGCCAAGTTGACCAGCATATTGGGAGGCTAGCAGGTAATAGGTCCAAAACGCACTGGGGACTGGTGACATTTCGGCACGTCATGGTGCGTGTCCTGGTCGCTCACCGATTGATCGGCTGATGCATTCTCAGTTGCAAAAAGTCCGGCTTAGTGGGTAAGAGATTAGTGTCGCGACGGCGCTGGCGCACTGGATGGGGTTCGTGAGAACGTCGCTCTGCATTTATGCGCAACCTTATTTTTTGCTAAGCTAAAGTCGGGCAAAAGCACATCTGGCGTGTTTGGTCTCGTCGACGAAAAACGTGCCGCCCGGATGACAAGCGTGGACACGATAAAACCAAGGAGGATGCATTGGCCAACCGCATTGAACTCAATGTCGATGGGACGGCGCACACGATAGATGCAGATCCGGATATGCCGCTGCTCTATGCCCTGCGTGACGACCTCGGCCTGAAGAACCCCCGCTTCGGTTGCGGCCTTGCCCAATGTGGCGCCTGCACCGTGCTCATGGACGGTGAGCCGGTTCGCTCCTGCAGCGTGCAGGTTTCGGACGCCGCCGGACACAAGATCACGACGCTCGCGGGGATCGGCACTCCGGACAAGCCGCACAAGGTGCAGGCTGCCTTCATCGAAGAGCAGACGCCGCAGTGCGGCTATTGCATGAACGGCTGGGTGATGTCGTCCGTCGCATTGCTCGACAAGAATCCGAAGCCTTCCGACGCTGAGATCCGCGATGCCCTCTCGACGCTGAAGTGCCGTTGCGGCACGCACGAGGCCATTTTGCGGGCAGTCAAACGCGCGGCTCAAGCCTGAGGATCATGACAATGAACATCGACATCAGCAGACGTTCGCTCCTCCTCGGCGGTGGTGCACTCACGATTACCGTTCTCTTGCCCGGCGTCGAAGCGCACGCTTCCCCGTTCGGCCTTCCCCAACGTCCGGCGCTGAAATTCGACACGCTCGCGTCCTACATCAGCATTCGCGGTGACGGCGTGGTCGATGCCTATATCGGCAAGCTCGACGTCGGTCAGGGCACCGACATCGGCATTGCGCAGATGATCGCGGAAGAACTCGACGTTCCCGCAGACCGCGTGATCATCGTGCAAGGCGACACCGACACGACCGTCAACATGGGCGGCGCGACCGGCTCGTCGGGCATCGCCATCGGTGGCGTTGCCATGCGAAATGCAGCGGCGGAAGCGCGCCGCGTCCTCGTCGGCATGGCTTCCGATACGCTGAAGGTTCCGGCCGACGATATCGTGACGGCCAACGGCGTCGCGAGTTCCAAGTCCGACTCCACCAAGAAGGTGTCCTATGCCGATCTGATCGGCGGGCGCTGGTTCGACGTGGCGCTGGAATGGAACAAGATCGTTGGGCACAGCCTCAGCGTAAAGGGTGTTGCCACGCCGAAGGACCCGCAGGACTACAAGGTCGTCGGTACCTCGCCGCGCCGTCGCGACGTCGCCTCCAAGATCCTCGGCACCGAGGAGTACGTCGTCGACGTCAAGGTGCCAGGCATGGTGCATGCGCGCCTCGTGCTCCCGCCGGTCGCAGGGGCCGTGCCTGTGTCAATCGACGAGGCTTCGATCAAGGATATTCCCAGTGCGAAGGTCGTGCACGAGAAGGACTTCCTCGCCGTGGTGGCGCCCCGGGAATGGGATGCGATCAAGGCGGCACGCGACCTGAAGGTCACGTGGTCGGACGCCAAGCCCAACCTGCCCGGTCATGACGGCATTTACGACTGGATCCGCAAGGCTGCCGTTGCCAAGCGCGAGGAGCAGAAGGGCTCGGTCAATACCGACGCTGCGTTCCAGGGCGCCGCGAAGGTGGTCGAAGCCCGCTACGAATGGCCCTTCCAGTCGCACGCGAGCATGGGGCCGGGCTGCGCGGTCGTCGATTACCAGCCCAACGGCATCACCACGCTGTGGACCGGCACGCAGAAGCCGCATTACGCGCGCGACGGTGTCGCCGCAATCCTCGGCGTCCCGCCGGAGAAGGTGCACGGTATCTACAAGGTTGGCCCGGGTTCCTATGGGCGCAACGACGCGGGTGACGTCGCCTCCGCGGCAGCAGTGATCTCGCGCGCCGTCGGCAAGCCGGTTCGTCTGCAGGGCATGCGCGCCGAGGGCACGGCGTGGGATCCCAAGGGTCCGGCCTCGATCCACACGGCCAAGGCGGCCATCGACAAGGACGGAAACGTCGTCGGCTGGCAGTTCGTCTCGAAGGGGCTCTCGCGTCTGGACGTCGAAAGCAATGAGAGCGCGCCAGAAGATACGCTTGTCGGTCAGATGCTGGGTGTGAAGCTGACGCATAAGGCTGCCTTCGCCTATCCAGAAGAGGCCTATGTTTTCCCAGCGAAGCAGATTGCCTGGGAAACGACGGCTCCGCTCGTGGACCGCGCCTCGCCGCTGCGCACGTCGCATTTGCGCGATCCACTTGGGCCGCAGATCCACTTCGCCAGCGAGTCGTTCATCGACGAAGTGGCCTATTCGATCGGTATGGACCCGGTGGCGTTCCGCCTGAAATATCTGGGCAAGGATCGCGACCGCGCGGTCGTCAAGGCGGCTGCCGAGAAAGCCGGCTGGCAACCGCGCACGGCCGCTCGCCGCCAGACCAGGGACGGCAAGCTCATCGGACAGGGCATTGCCTACGCACAGCGCAGCGGAACGCTCGTCGCCACTGTCGCCAACATCGAGATCGATCCGAAGACGGGCCGCGTCTGGGCCCGCCACATGATCGTCGCGCATGATGCGGGACTGATCATCAACCCGGGTCTTCTCCGCCAGACCATCGAGAACAACATCGTCCAATCGACGAGCCGGGCTGTTCTCGAAGAGGTCAAGTTCGACGACAAGATGGTGACCAGCGCCGACTGGGTCGGATATCCGATTCTGGAAATGCAGGATGCGCCGGAGAAAGTCGACATCCTGCTGGTCGAATCGAAGAACGATGCACCGACAGGTGCGGGCGAAGCGTCCACGCGTCCGACGGCCGCGGCTATCGCCAACGCCATCTTCGACGCGACGGGGGTGCGTATGCGCCGCGCTCCGTTCACGCCGGAACGCCTGAAGTCGGGCCTAGCATAAAATTAACATCGGCCTTTCCCCCCGTAGGGTACTTTGAAAAGAAACTCGGTCGGCACCGCCGTTGGGTGCCGACCGAGTAACTCGACGCTTGTTGGGGGCGTCAGGTTGGAACCCTGCGTCAGTCGCCAATTCATGGTCGGTAACTCTGCCGTTCGCCACTCAATTGCAGGATCCAGATCAACCCACTTACCGTTTCGTGCCGTCTGTCGACGTCGTTCGCTGGTTATCAGAACTATCTGGCGATGAACTGGTGGGCATTTTGCTGCCCAGCTCACTGAGGGGCGCTTTTTTCTCCGCCGAGGTGTCGGTTTTCCCCCCGCTGTGCAATTGCGGGTCTTCCTTCCATGCCGGGTCCGACGGTTTTGCAGACTTATTCATTTGAAGCGCATTGTTCGGCTGAGGGTCTTGGCCTTTCTGCTGGGCGCTCTGAGCCTGCGCCGTGAGAGGAAGCAAAAGGACGAGAGTGGTGACTGCGTTAAAGAGAAGTTTCATTTGCGTTCCTACATTGACCGCCGCTTCGGTGTCGAACCCGTCGGAACCTCGAACAATTTCGAAGTCATTTCGTTCAGGTGTTCCCCGTCAGCGCCTACATCCGAGCTTTGAGGTTGTAATTTAGTTTTGGTCTCGTCGTCATGACGAAGGAACCAAGATGACCCGAAGATCCTCAAGTACCAAAAAGCTTGCCGAGCAGGTGGTGAAGGTACCTCCAACGAAGTAAGCACATGCGTCGCCTGGCATCCGCGCGGTCAGGTCATACCCTCCACCGGGACCGAAGCCGACGAGAAGCGAATCGGTCGGCCGCGATGGAAATCAGCAACGGCGTCGGCTCGAACCGAATCGAGCCCGACACCAAGCCGAGAGCCCCGACGAAGACGAGCGCCCATGGGCGCCGGTCGGTCTTTGGCATGAAACGCATCCCCTCGATCCGCATCTTGACGCGCGGTGACAGTCAACCAGCCGTCTGAGCGCAGAGTGAGGCATGAAATCACGCTCCCGGCGATCGAAAGGGCTGGCGGCAGCGGACCCGCGCCATTATGGGTCGCTTACAGGAGAACCCCGTGACAAAGCCCAATCCCCGTCGGCGTCGGCATTATGCTGGATGGCTCTCTCGGCGTCTGTGGCGGCGCCGTCTGGTTTTCTGGTTGGGGGCAATCGCCGTCGGTTTACTCAGCGTAATCTTCGCGGAAGCTGCAAACTGGAGCCAAGCAGCATTCGCAATCGGCGTCGCGCAGATTTGGTGGCTGCCGTTCGCAGTCACGCCTCTCGGATTCCTGGTGTGCGCCTATTTAGCCCGAACGTTTTTTCCAGGTTCTCAAGGCAGTGGAATTCCGCAAGCCATCGCCGCCCGTCATCTTCGCTCCAGCGCCGATCGCGCATTTCTTCTGTCACCGAAGCTGATCGTGGCGAAAATCGGACTCACGGTTCTAGGGCTACTGATGGGAGCATCCGTTGGTCGTGAAGGTCCAACGGTTCAGGTAGGCGCGGCCATCATGCTCGAGGTCGCGTCCTGGGGCGGCCTTCGGCATGCGCGTGGTCTGATCCTTACTGGATCAGCAGCAGGAATCGCCGCAGCATTCAACACCCCGCTTGCAGGGATCGTCTTTGCCATCGAAGAGATGAGCCGCTCGTTCGAGCAACGCACCAACGGGCTCGTGCTTTACGCGGTGATTATCGCAGCCCTGATATCTCTGGGTCTGGTCGGCAACTACAGCTATTTCGGGTTCGTCACCGCTGCCCAAATGGGTGCACGCGATTGGGGCATGGTCCTCGCGTGTGGTGTGGTTGGCGGTCTTGCCGGCGGCCTCTTCAGCCGGCTGCTTTTTGAGGGATCACGCCTTGCGCGTCGCTGGACTTCAACATCGCCCCGCTCGCGCAGCCTTTCCACAGCGTTCGTCTGCGGTCTCATCGTCGCGATCGTCGGCGTCTACACGGACGGAGCAACCTTCGGGACGGGCTACGAGCAGGCGCGCAGCGCTGTCGAAGGCCACGCACTGGCTTCGATCTTCTGGCCGGCAAAGTTTGTGGCGACCATCGCAACGGCCTTGTCAGGAATACCCGGCGGAATCTTTGCGCCCTCTCTCGCCGTAGGCGCTGGCCTCGGAGGCTGGCTCGGGACACTGGCGGGCACTAGCGGGTCCGGTCTCGCGGCCGTCCTTGGAATGGCGGGCTATTTTGCGGGCGTCGTTCAGGCGCCCATGACGGCCTTTGTCATCATTCTCGAAATGACGGGCAACGGCGCCAATGTCATTCCATTGATGGTGGCGGCGGCAATAGGCTTCGGCACATCGAAGCTCGTCGCGCCGGAGCCGCTCTACCACGCCCTTGCCAACGGGTTCATCCAAGACGCTTGCGATCAGGTCGAAGCAGCCAACGCGAACGGTGAAAAACAGCAGCAAACGCGATAGCGCAATTGCGTTGGAACACAGCGCGTCGCCGAACCCGATTAGGAGTTCGGCCCATAAGCGCTTCGAATCTGGAAATCACGTCGAACAGTTCCTCGTGGATCCCCCATTGGCGCAAACGGTGGAATTTTCCGTTCAGGCCCGCAGCAATTCCTAGAACTGGTCGGCGCGTTGTATCGCCGCCGTGCGGCTCGCATTCTCGCTCGAGAGGGACACGGCGCAGGCCTGGAAGAGCGACTGACGCAGCGGTAGCGATTCAAGGAGCGAACTGGTAACCAGTTGTTACTAGGATGGTCGAAGCGTCGAATCTCTCGTCGGACCTTCCTCGTACATGAGCATCTACTTCTTGGCCGGCATGCCGAGCCGTTCAAGAACATTTTGCTCAGGCACGATCTCATGTCCGCACTCGGAGGAGTGTCATGCTCGTCCTTTATCATGGTGACACGTCGGTTTGCTCGGTCAAGGTGCGACTCGCTCTTGCCGAGAAGGAGCTGGCCTGGACGAGCCGTCTTATTGACTTGCAGCGTGGCGAACAGCATGCGCCGGAATATACGCGCCTCAATCCTGCGCACGTCGTCCCAACGCTGGTTGACAATGACCATGCCATCGTCGAATCCAGCATCATCCTTGAATATCTCGAAGGGCGTTTTCCAGATCGAGCACTGATGCCGCCTGACCCAAAACCCCGGTCTGTCGTCAGGATTTGGCTTCGTAGGATTGACGATCTGCACGCGAGTTGCTCGACGCTCAGTTCCGCCGTCAAGCTTCAGGCAGTGCGGGAACGGTCGAGCGTCCGGGACATCGCGGCCTACCTGCTCTCCATTCGAGACGAGGCCAAACGTTCTCGTCAGCGTAGGCTGATCGACGTCGGATTCGACGCGCCCGACGTTCTCTATGCGCTGCGAGAGTTCGAGCGTATTTCGGCCGATATGGAAGCCGCGCTCTCCAAGCATCCGTTTCTCGCAGGTCATGCGTGCACGCTCGCGGACCTGGCCGCCCTGCCATATCTGAACCGCGCCGAGATGCTGGGCATGAAGGGGTTGTGGCATTCAGTCCGGCCTCGTCTGGCTGTCTGGATCGAGCAGATGCGTGCACGACCGAGCTATGCCGAAGCCATTCTTCGTTGGGCGCCGGAAGGCCTCGGGCGATACAAAGCCTCTCCGGAGCTGGAACGGTTGCTTGAGGTCGCTGCGCGCGAGCCGAGCCGGAACGAAATGAGATAAGGTTCTTTTTTCGCCCCGAGGACCAATGACGCTATTTCAAGCGATCGTCATCCTGCTGACATTCGCTGCGATGGCCGGATATCTCAACCACCGGTTCGTCGGGCTACCTACCACGATCGGACATATGGCGTTCGCGCTGCTGCTTTCCTTGATCGCGATCGCAGAAATCGGCTTGGCTGGCTCGATAGCGATGCCGTGAGTGAATTCGTCGGCAGGATCGATTTCTCGGAAGTGCTGCTTCGCGGCATGCTGTCCGTCCTGCTCTTCGCAGGAGCTCTGCACATCTGTCTCAGTGCGGGATTGCCATTGTCAACAGGTAAGCGACTTGGCCATCGCGAAGAATGGGAACGTCCAGCCCGCTGCGTCCAGGCGGCAGCAGTGGCGAGGCCGCAAGCGGATGGGAGTTTCCCCCAAGCTGGTGGACGACGCCAGATGGGAGAGGCGAACGCGCCGTAAGTTCACAGAAAAACGGGCCGCCCCTGCCGCCGTATCCCGTCGAGACAGAGCGGCTCCTGTGGCGCCGGAAAGGGGGTTCATCTCTGGCTCATGCAGGTCGCCCGCAAGGGGCGCGCGGCGCCGAGGCGCGCTCAAGGAGATCCGGATCGAGCTTTCTGAAGATTCGAGGCTGGACCGAGCTGGAGCGCGTTCTGGCAGCGGCGCCTGGCTAAGCCGCCGCGGCGCGCGCCGCTGCGGTCTGGGCGTGCGGCCGGCCCTGCCGCAGTTGCGGGGTGCTGTTTGACGTACGTGCGATGCGCGGTCGCTGGCCGGCGCTGTGTTCGGCGTTAGCGCACGTGCGATAATTTTCGCCCGTCGGACCTGCAAACAACAGGGCAAGAACAGGCACTTACGGCCGAATGGCTTTGTTCTGCCAAAACCGCACGTCACTGGTTTTCGTTAGTAGGTATGTATTCCTATGACGTGAAAAGCGCCAGATTTGGCGGCACGGCCCTGCCCGGTCGACTCGGCAGCCCATCCTGCGTCGACCCAAATGTTCGATGACATTGAGCTGCCCTTCGCCGGGGCGAGAGGTCACGGCCGACCAGCCTGGCGCGTGGCAAGCGGACGGGTGGGCGGCTGGCATGGTCGGAGACGTTAATGTGCGGCGCCTCGCCCGTCTGATTGAAGGTTGGAAGGGGGAGACGCGATCACTCGATCCCGGGCGCAAAAGCATGGAGGCCGCTCAGGCTTGGGCAATCGTTCTTTCCGCCCAAGCGCCGCGCGCAGGTCTCGCCGGATCGCGGCGCCTCGATGGAGCGCAGGCGTCGGCTGGCCGTCTCGGGACCGCTGTCCCCTGCCCTCGCCTGCACCTTCACCACGAGCCAACTCGCCGTTTTGCGGATCGTGGCTGATGCTCGGGCGGGCATAAGCCTCATTACGGAAGCTACCTCAGCCAGGTCGCTGCGTTCGGCAGCCTTACTCCCGAACCACCCAGTAGACGGTCAGCATCAGCACAACAAAGCCGATCGCCGGAATTAGGTAGCTCTGGATCCGGCGCTTGGAGGTGCCGAAGGTGACTGCTGCCCAGCCGGTCCAGGTGCGCGGCGCGCGTTTGCGGCGCCGGCGCGCCTTGCCCTCAGGTACAACTTCCACCACCGCTACCTTTCCTGGCTGTTCACAATGACGTCCCGCCGGCCCGGCCCACCCGCAGCCACCGCGCCAACGCGCGCATCCTCGGCCGCCAGGGCATCGAAGACGCGAATGGCTTTGCGGCGCCGCGAAAGGGCGCGCCGCTCGTATCGGTCAAGACGGCTGAAGGCGCGTGCAAAGTAACAAATAGCATCCCAAGGCTCGGCGCGCTCGGTCGGCTCAGCGATCTGCTCGATCCGACGTTGGGGGAGCCGCGCAAGTGCGTTCAGGGCGCCTTCCTGCGACCACGGCCCATCGCGGTGGCCCCGCGTGAGCCGCGGCAAAAGAGGCTGCAGGATCAGCCGATGCCGCTCTTGCTGCACGCGCTGCAAATCGAGCTCGGCCTCCGCAATTGCCGCAGCTGCGGCCATGAGTGGGAGGTCAGCGCCCGGCCCAGCGATCGCCTGCGCAAGCGGCGCAATCCGCGGTCCCAGCGCGCCGTCGGTAAGCACAGGCAACGAGAGCCCGTGACGGAGGGCGTTTTTGGAAATGCGTGCTTTTCCAGCGGGCGACTTCGGGCCGGTGCTGCGCGCCGCGTTTTGGAGGTTGGCGCGGGTTCGCGCGCTCTCGCCTTTCACAAGAGGACACTTGCGGATGCCGCGACCTCGGAAAACTCCGCCTCGTCGATTTCCGTTGTCGCTGCGTCAAGCTGCCGCGCCAAACTTTCACGACGCCGGCCGATTTCCCGCAGCACCTCGTCGCGGCGTCGCTCCGCCTGCAGGAGCAGCTTTTCGATCGTATCGAATTCGCTGACATGGGACAGAAAGGTCCGCCCAGCGATCGCCTCGACGCCGAGCCCCGCCTTCTTCAAATAGGCTTTGATCGTTTGAATCTTGGCCGTGTCGCCGCTGGCCCAACCGCGTATTAATATCTCCCTTTCCAATCGACTGGTGACAATAAGGTACAGCAGGCTCTCCAAGGCTTCCGGAGCACAGACCGCCAAGATTTTGCTTTTCCAGGTCCGGAATCGATTCACATCCCAGCTGCGTTCGACGAGGTCGCGCACCCAAAGCTCTTCGATAATGTCCTTGGGCTGCACAACGTCGAGGATGCGTCGATGAAACGCCTGGTAGTCGTTCAGGTCTTCTCCGTCCAAGAGCGCGGGCGGCCCGAGCAGGCTGTCCAGTGCGGGCGCCAGCACAACGGTATCTTTGCGTGGCGTCTTATCCTTTTGAGAAGTCGGGCCAACCGTGACAGATGACGTGTCCATAAGCATCACTCCGGTTCTTACATCTGGTATCAAGGAGAACCGCCGGACGCTACTTTAAGATTTGCAGGCCTCACAGCTACAGCAGCGGGAGCGCGAATCTACTACTGTTTACGGTTTGGGCTCGGTCTTCCACAGCCGAATGCCAGGGCCGTCGTGGGGAGTGCCGACGAACTCAATGCCTGCGGCTTCCAGAGCTTTTCGGACTTCCTCCAGGGTGGCGGATCTGCTGGGTGGAATCCCGTCAACCTGCTCAAAGCGTTGAACAGTGGGTAGGCTAACCCCAGATCGCGCGGCCAACTCACCGGCGGACCACCGTAGTGCAAAGCGGGCGGCACGGATTTGAACGCCTGTGATCAATTTGACATCTCTTCTGATGCTACTTACATCATAATGACACGCAAGGGCGTGTCGAGGCGATGATGTCACAAGACCTTACAGGACGACCCGCTGCCGGCAAAGCTGCACGGAGCTGGAGGACCGCTGTGGATCGGCTCGCCGGCGCATACTCCGAGCATACATTGCGCGGCTACCGGGCTGATTTCGGCCTCTTCGATGCATGGTGTGGCGAGAACGGGCGGAAGCCCCTGCCCGCCTCTCCGCGAACGGTAGCCGCCTTTATCGCCTTCGATGCCCAGAAATCGTCATCCTCGACGCTGCGACGTCGGCTTGCCTCGATCCGAAAGGTGCATCGTTTGTTGCGTCTGGTGAATCCCGTCACCGACGAGGAAGTCCTTACTGCGTATCGCCGTGCGCTGCGGAGCAAGACACGGCGGCCAAAGCAGGCGCTGGGACTGACCCGCCCCTTGCGTGACCAGCTGATGGACGCCTGCCCGGCCGACCTTGCGGGCCGCCGTGACCGGGCGTTGATCGCTGTCGGCTACGACACGCTCTGCCGACGTTCCGAATTAGCGGCTCTGAAAGCGGAAGACATCGAACAGCACAGCGGGGGTGGTGCATCAATCCTCATTCGACGCGCCAAGAACGATCCTTTCGGCGAAGGCCGGTTGGCCTATTTAACTGGCGCGACGGTTGATCTGCTCGAGGCGTGGTTGAAAGCGGCGGGCATCAAGGACGCATGGCTGTTCCGCCGAGTCAGCCCGCTGGGTGCGGTCGGAACAGAGCCGCTGCACCCCTACTCCGTCAACCGCATCCTCAAAACCCGAGCCGAAGCTGCCGGCGTCGCGCCCGAGACAGTCCAGCGACTGTCCGGACATTCCATGCGCGTGGGGGCGGCCCAAGACATGATTGGCGCCGGTCTGAGTATTCTTCCGATCATGCAGGCTGGGGGATGGAAGTCGATCAATGTGGTGGCGCGCTATGTGCAGCATGCAGACCTCGGTCCACTGATGGACCGCCTGCGTGATACCGGCCGGCGCGCACACCGGGGCTGAACGCCGGGGGATCCAAGGGGGCTTTCCCAGAGTTCGCGTTCACAGTTGGGCAATTATATCGCCCGGGCGTGGACCTATGGGCTAACATAGCTGCAGACTTCCGAGGTGGATCACATTTTGCAGAGCAAGCGCATACTTATATTGGTTATCACCGGCGCCCTTCTTGTCGCTGTTGCCATCTCTTTCGCAAACTTTCGGTCAGTACGAGAAACGCCTCTAGAAGATCTCCGTGGCCGCAGCCGCGTCGCAGTGGTTCTTACCGGCGATGATGAGCGAATCAACGCTGGGCTTGGGCTCCTTGCCGACGGTATTGTCGATCGCGTGTTGATCAGCGGAGCTCCGAACCTGCTCATGTGGATTTCAATGATGGAAACAAAATTCGGTCTGCGCTACCCTAATCTGCAGCGCATGATCGAATGCTGTGTCGAGTTTGGCGAACGTGCGCAGACAACCTTTCAGAACGGTCTAGAGACCGCCTGCTGGCTCGAGCGGCGGGGTATTAGCGGTCCGCTCATAGTCGTCACCTCCGCGGCTCACATGCGCCGTGCACTGACGGATTTAGAAAGCTTCGTTCCGAACCATGTATTGTGGCCCTATCCGGTGACGGACAGCGGGACCGCGTCCGACTGGGATTCTTTTACGATGAACGTCCGTGAATACGCAAAATATGTCGCCACATTGATAGTTCTTCGTATGCCGCCTGGGATCCCGCCTCTTGAGATGTTGTACGGGCCGTGGCGGGAGGGCTGCCCCACGGAGAAGTGAGGCGATCGCTGTCTGTGCTGAATCACCCTTTCCCGCGCTGAACTCGGAAAGCAAAAGACCTTGATACCACGTCGGCGGGGTGAGCGCGGCGATATCCTAACGCACCATCTCGGCGACGAGATTGACGTGAGCATAATTTGCCGGAATAGCCGACACTTTCGCAGATTGACCTGCCACTGAGATTTTCCTCCACGGGGATTTAGAGTCCGGCCTTCATAGAGGACGGACAGATGAAGCGAGCACGGTTCACAGAAGAGCAGATCATTGCGGTTCTGAAGGAGCACGAGGCCGGCGCGAAGACCGCCGATCTGGCGCGTAAGCACGGCGTCTCCGAAGCCCCGCTCTACGACTGGAAAGCGAAGTTCAACGGGATGGACGTCTCGGAGGCGAAGCGGCTGAGGCAGCTCGAAGACGAGAACGCCCGACTGAAGAAGTTGCTCGCCGAGGCGATGTTGGACACGGCGGCGCTGCGGGAGCTGCTGTCAAAAAAATGGTAGGGCCCGCCGTCATGCGCGACGCCGTCGCGCAACTACAGGCTGCGTTGGGCCTGTCGGAGCGTCGGGCCTGCAGCCTCGTCGGGGCGGATCGGAAGATGGTTCGATACCAATCCTGCCGGCCGGCAGACTCAGAGCTGCGCGGCCGCTTGCGCGAGCTGGCCAACGAGCGCCGCCGGTTCGGCTACCGGCGGCTGTTTATCCTGCTGCGGCGGGAGGGAGAGCCTTCGGGCGTAAACCGCATCCATCGGCTCGACCGCGAAGAAGATCTGTCGGTCCGCAAGCGGCGCGCCCGGCGCAAGGCGGTGGGCGCGTGCGCGCCAATACTGGCGGAGGCCAAGGCCATTGCGCGCTGGTCGCTCGACTTCGTTCATGACCAGTTCGCCAACGGTCGCCGGTTCCGCATCCTCAACATTGTCGACGACGTCACCAAGGAGTGTCTGGGCGCGATCCCCGACGCCTCGATCTCGGGCCGGCGTGTCGCGCGCGAGCTGACCGCGATCATCGAGCGACGGGGCGCGCCGGGCATGATCATCAGCGACAACGGCACGGAGTTCACCTGCAACGCGATGCTTGCCTGGCGCAGGGATGAACCTGGATTGGCATTTTATCGCGCCGGGCGATGCAGAATGGCTTCGTCGAAAGCTTCAACGGCCGGATGCGCGACGAACTGCTCCACGGGCGTCTGTTCTTCAGCCTCGACAACGCTAGGCGCCAGATCTCGGCTTGGGTCGCTAATTACAATCACCAGCATCCTCACTCATCGCTGGGATACCTTACGCCCGCGGCCTTCGCGGCCAATCTCTCCGCAACAGCCGATCAGCTGCGCAACCCTGACCATATTTGGACGGCCCCGCTTGGCAAGCACTTTGTAATGCGACGGCTCCTTTGGCGATTGCAGTCATATGTCCGGCCTGTTCATGCGAGGTCAGAGCTCGCTGGCCATGATGTTATCCGCGTCCCCAGGTTTCTCATCAGCTCCACGCGCTCAGGGCGCCGGTCAGGGTTCGGAATATCCAGGGTTTGCGGTTCGCCGGGAGTTCATCTCCTCACTTTGCACTCACCAAACTTGTCGCCAGTTCTGGCAAATTCGCAGCGCGGCCGACCCCCGCTAAGCGGTCGCCAGGCTCGCCTCCTTTCGGAACAGCTCACCGGTCATCATGATCGCCCATGCGACGCGAGCCATCTTGTTGGCGAGTGCTACAGTAACGAGCCGCGCCGGCCGGCGCTGTAACATCTTGCGCGTCCACTCCGCGAGAGCATCTGTCCTCTTCGCCAACCACCGCAAGCTCGCCGTGGCTCCCAACACGAGCAAACGCCGTAGGTACGGATTTCCGTGCTTCGTGATTCTCCCGAGCCGTTCCTTGCCGCCGCTGGAGTTTTGCCGCGGAACCAACCCGAGCCAAGCCGCAAAATCCCGGCCGGATCGGAATACCGAGGGATCTGCGACATGCGCTGCCAAGGCTGCGCTTATTAAAGGACCGACACCAGGGATCGTTTTCAGGGCCTGTGCTGTTGGGCTCGCTTTGCGCCATGCGTCAATCTGTTCGTCGATCATAGCAAGGTGCTCGTCGAGGGCTCGGAGTTGTTGAGCCAATACCTTGATGACAGCGAGGGCGATTGCCGGGACGTGGGCTAGATGAAAGTCCCCTTGCTCAATCATTCGGACCAGCTCTCCGACGTTCTGGATTCTTTTGTTCTCGATCACGCCAAACTCAGCGAGCTGTCCGCGAATCGAGTTCGCTACCGCGGTACGCTGCTCGATGAGCAATTGTCGGGAGGTGTGTTGCATGAGCGCAGCCTGCTGGACTTCCGACTTCACGCGCACAAAACGCATGTCGGGCCGAGAGGCAGCCTCGCAGATCGCCCTTGAATCATGGGCATCGGACTTGCCGCGCCTGACGAAAGGCTTCACGTAGCTCGGGGAGATTAAGCGCACCCTGTGGCCCAGGCGGCTGATCTCACGCCCCCAATAATGAGATGATGAGCATGCTTCAAGCGCGACTTCGCACGGCGGCAGTACAGCAAGAAATCCAAGCACTTTGTCGCGCGGCAACTTGCGGTTCAGCACCTCACGCTCATCGCCATCGACGGCGTGAACCTGAAACCATTTCTTCGCGATATCCAATCCAATCCTGGCGATCTTGCTCATGGTGTGACCTCCGGCTGTCGGTCGATACTCGACCATTTCCCTCCCGACCAAAACTGGTCGGTAGGGGCCGTCCACACCATCAGCTACGCAGACCGCCTGTTGCCCCACCCGCGCCAATCGGTGCAAAATCCGCCGAGGCTCTAATCTGCTGGATGAAAAGTCAGTGGCAGGTTATTGGCCGGCTAAAGGGAGTGTGAGGAGGCGACGACCCGGATGGGCAAAATGATCGAAAAGATCTGGGTCAGAAAAACCAGTCCAGTGAGACTTGGATCTCATCCGCAGATCACCATACCGGTCAGCAGCTTCTGAAGATGCCGCATTTAAAGGCCTGACAGAAGACCGCACTCGATCGCTCGCGGACTTGGACCAAAACCTTCTTGCATCACGGGCGGCGACCATAGAAGTCCTGAGCCTAATTTCCCCTATCCCAGCCGAGCGGAGCATTTAGTATGCTCTCTCGCACGGCGGTATCGTTTGCGACAGTCCCTCTGTGGACAACGAAATTACCGAGCACGAGAACATCCATATTCGTGCGTAGAAAACAATCCAGGGCCTCTTCCGGTTTACAAACTACGGGCTCGTTTTCATTGAACGATGTATTCAGAACCATCGGTACGCCTGTCAAATCACGAAATGCCGAGATCAACGCGTGATATCGCGGATTAGCGGATTTCTTCACGGTCTGGAGGCGCCCCGAACCATCGACATGGGTGACGGCCGGGATCTGGGGACGTTTCTCTTCTCGGATTTGAAATACCTGCATCATGAATGGAACGTCGTCATCTTCCTCGAACCAATCGGCGACCGCTTCAGACAAAACGGATGGTGCGAAAGGGCGAAACGATTCCCGGCGCTTAATCTTGGCGTTGAGAATGTCCTTCATATCCGCCCGGCGCGGATCGCACACAATTGATCGGTTTCCGAGCGCTCTAGGCCCCCATTCCAAACGTCCTTGGAACCAACCAATCACTTTCCCTTCGGACACGTCGACGGCAGTTCGTTTGCACAACTCCGCCTCGTCATCAATGCACTCAACCGTGCAGCCGGCGTCTATGATACGCGCGGACTCCTTTTCGAGGAGCGCTGCGGTATAGTCAGGGCCGAACTGCGGTCCCCAGTTGGCGTGATCCATGAGGAACGATCGATTACCGCCGGTCTTCTGCCAGGTGACGAATGCCGCCCCGATTGCGCCCCCTGCGTCCCCCGCCGCCGATTGAACATAAACTCTTTTAAAAGGCGTCATCCTCCGAACTTTTCCGTTCGCGACGGAATTCGCCGCACAACCGCCTGCCAGCGAAAGGTCGTCAAGTTTGTGCCGCGCGTGCAACGCGTTGAGCAGGTTAAAGAAAGCCTCCTCGTACATCGCTTGGGTCGAGCGAGCAATGTCCCGGTGGCGATCCTCCAGCGGGTCATCCGGCGCGCGGCGGGGGCCGAGCAGATCTTCGAGCGCTGGCGAAAACAGTTCGGCAAATACCGGCGAGCCACCGCTCCAGTCAAACGCAATCTTCTCCCTGTGATGACGGAAGTAAGTCAAATCCAGTTCAAACCGGCCATCGCACTTGAGGCTCACGACTTTGCGCATGTCGTTCAGGTATCGTGGGCTGCCGTACGGCGCGAGTCCCATAACTTTATACTCGTCGCCATAGTGCGCAAAACCGAGATACTGCGTCACCGCCTGATAGAAAATACCCAACGAGTGCGGAAATAACACGCGCTCTTCAATGTCGATGGCGCCTCCACGGCCTACGCCCCAGGCGGCGCTGGCGAAATCACCAAAGCCGTCAACTGACACCACAACAGAATCGCTGAACGGGCCGACGTAGAATGCCGATGAAAGATGCGCAAGGTGATGCTCGACATGATCTATGTCGCCCATGAACTTCGAGTTCGAAAATTCTTTTGCCAATAGTTCCGGAATCCCCTCGCGCGACTTGCGGGTGCGCACGCGGTCGAAAATGAGCGAGAGACTGGGGCGCTCACCGACGAGATAAAGCAGCTTGCTTGAGAGGTTCGCATTGCTGTCCTGGTTGACCGCGACCCGGTCGATTTCAGACAGAGACACCCCCGCCGCAGCAAGGCAATACCGAATGGACTCAGTCGGAAATCCCGCCCAATGCTTCACGCGTCGGAAGCGTTCCTCTTCGACGGCAGCGATGAGTTTACCGTCATGAACAATGCAGGCAGAGGAGTCGCCATGAAAAGCGTTAAGCCCAAGAATCAACACAGTGCGCCTCTTTTCAAGTCAACGGGAAGAAATGTCCAGTATGGGTTTTCCATGCGGGACGGTTCGAGACTGCTGGGGCAATGCATACTGCGTTCAGAGCACATGTTTTGGTACCTCATGCTTTGACGATGTGCTTGCCGCTCAGGCCAAGACGACCGAAAACGTTTCGAGTGTCCACGATCAGACGTGCCGTTGCAAATACAATTTGGTAGTCGAGCGCATCGTGATCTGTGCAAATGATTACAGCATCGTATGGGGTGTAAGTAGTTAGGCAAGAGTCCACCGATCGGCGGCCCGTCATCGCAGCATGTTCGCGGGTCGGAGGGACCTCAGGAATGTGAGGATCCAGGTAATCGACGCGCGTACCCCTAATCTCGAGCAACTCGATTAGCTTAAAACCCGGACTTTCGCGTATGTCCGATACGTTCTTTTTATATGCCAGCCCTATCAGCAGCACGTGCGCTGAACCAAGAGAGACAGCTTGTTGCCGGTCGAGCGCCTCCTCGAGCTTACCTATTACAAACTTTGGCATTGAAAGATTGATTTCGCCTGCGAGCTCAATGAACCTGGTCGCGATACCATGTTCCCGCGATTTCCAGGTCAGGTAGAATGGATCGATTGGGATGCAGTGGCCACCGAGTCCCGGGCCGGGATAAAACGGCATGTAACCAAAGGGTTTGGTCTTGGCGGCTTCGATTACTTCCCAGACATCTATGCCCATCGCGTCGTATATGACCTTCAATTCATTAACGAGCGCAATGTTAACCGCACGAAAGATATTCTCGGTGATCTTAACAGCCTCCGCCGTTGCTGGCGACGACACAATGACAATCTTGTCCACGACGGCAGCATAAAGCGCGCTCATGAGGAGTGACGCGTCGGCGCCGTCTCCGGCCACGACCTTGGGGATTGAAGTGGTCGTGAACGCCAAATTGCCCGGATCCTCTCGCTCCGGGGAGAATCCAACGAAAAAATCCCTGCCGGATTGAAAGCCGCTAGCTTCAAGTATAGGCTTCAAAATCTCCTCGGTCGTACCAGGCCAAGTGGTGGACTCCAGAACGACTAATTGTCCGCGGCGCAGATACTTCGCGATTGTGCGCGCCGTATTCTCTACGTAGCTGAGGTCAGGGTCGCGATTTCGGGTGAGAGGGGTCGGGACACAAACAGCGATGACATCGCACTGGGCGAGCAATGAAAAGTCCGTCGTGGCGTCGAGTCGGCCGCTAGTTATGAGGCCGTGAAGCTTTTCATCCGACACAGCGCCTATATACGAGCGGCTCGACTTCAAAAGCGTTGGCTTTGACGGATCGATATCGAAACCTACCGTTCGAAATCCGCCCTTGGCCATTGCGACCGCAAGAGGCAGCCCCACATACCCGAGGCCGATCACGCCAGCGACGGCGGAACGTTCTTCGATTTTGTTCATCAATTCAGTTGCTTGTGAATTAACCGATGCGACGTCTTTCATCTTTTTCTTTCGTTCTCAGTTCTCGTTGATGCAAAGGCCCGACGTGATCCATCTTTATAGTACATATTGTGCAGTCCGCGAGGTTTGCGACCACCGAAGGATCTTGATCGAGACGGTCCTCGATCTAAGCCTAAGCCAAAACGCCGACCACCTCGGTTCAACTCGGATGCAATTCACGCAAGCGGCGTTCGACGAGTTCTATCGCCAGCATGGTTTCAGCAAGCACGCGCTGCAGCACATACAGCCAGCCGGGCCAGCCCTCGAAAAGACACTTCTTAACGAACATTGTGTAGCCAAATACAAGGAATGGCGCGGGCCAAGCCGCCAACCGAATCATATCCAGGCGCCGCAGTTCTTCCGGCGGTTTTGCAAGGAGGTACTCAGCTTCGAGCTTCGCATAAGACGCTTGTGATCTGAACCAATTGCCGAGAGGTTTTCTATCGTCGTGATCGATGCGACCCGGCAAAGGTAGGATGTGCCCCTTAACGTGGACTCGCTGAGTATGCCCAAATTGCAGATAGGCCGCTCCAGGGCGCCGAAAGAGAACAGTTCCAGGAGGATAAAGGCTTGCCGAAAGAGGATGTCCAAGCACGCAGTATCGAAACGACGCTCTGTAGCCACCAACACAGGGAGGGGGAGTTAGCTTGCTTATCGCGGCGATCAGGGTTTCGTGAACAAGGTAATCAGCGTCCAGCGCGAGAACCCATGGCGTCTCGCACTGCGAGAGGCCAAAATTCCACTGGGCTGCATGCGAGTCGAACGAACGGGTAACTACGCGCACGTTACTATAGCCTTCGAGGATCTCACTCGTCCGGTCGGTGCTGCCGCTGTCGACGACAACGACGTTGGAAAACGGATGCAACGCATTCAGCGTCCGCCCAATGTTGGCCTCTTCATTGTAGGTCAGGATTAGAACTGTAACCCCGTCGAAGAAACTCATGTTCCCTCTCCAGATCCCCTGGCAACCCTTTGGTAAAGCTCGACGAGCCTCTCGACCATTTTGCCTGTTGAATATTCCACCTGCGCGAATGCCCTTCCCTTGTCCCCCATTTCACGACGCCGCTCATCTTGAGTTAGCAAAGAGGTTATGGCGAATGCGATCCCAGAAGCGTCGGTTCCGACCAGCAGCGCGCCGCCGGCCTTTGCGACGGCAGCTGCGGTTCCCACTCCTTCGCTTAATATGCAAGGCAGGCCGGCAAGCAAGGCCTCGATGACAGCGATG
>JAQGKD010000024.1 GCA_028290285.1 Hyphomicrobiales bacterium | reverse complement strand
CTTGGAATAGGCGATGCCTGTGACGACCTGCTGTTCCACAATATCCTCCTCGTCGCAGATGAGCGTGCCGGGCTTCGGATCGGAGGGATCGTCGAAGGACGAGCGCACGAATGTTTTGACTTTATGGACCATGGCTACTTCGACCGAGCGCACCTGCAGCACTTTCGAGCCGAGCGAAGCCATTTCCAGCATTTCTTCGAACACGACGCGGTCGAGCCGCTTCGCCTTGGGCACGATGCGCGGATCGGTCGTGTAGACCCCGTCCACGTCCGTATAGATGTCGCAGCGGTCGGCATGGATCGCGGCCGCGATCGCCACAGCCGAGGTGTCCGAGCCGCCACGCCCGAGAGTCGTCAGGCGCCCGCTCTCCACGTGAATGCCCTGGAAGCCGGCGATCACCGCCACCTCGCCGCGCGCAAAGCCGTCCTCGAGGCCCTTCGGGTCGATGCCCTCGATGCGGGCCGAGCCATGCGCGTCCGATGTGCGGATCGGGATCTGCCAGCCCTGCCAGGAGCGGGCCGGGATGCCCATGTCCTTCAGCACGATCGCAAGCAGCCCGGACGTCACCTGTTCGCCGGACGCCACCACGGCGTCATATTCGCTGGCGTCGTAGAGCGCAGCGCCCTCCTTGCACCAGCCGACCAGCTCGTTGGTCTTGCCCGACATGGCGGAGACGACGACCGCGACATCCTGGCCCGCGGCGACCTCGCGCTGAACGTGGCGCGCAACATTCCTGATGCGCTCGATATTGGCGACGGACGTGCCGCCGAATTTCATCACCAGACGGGCCATGGAAACCGAAAGTCGCTCTGACTGAAAGGGACGCGGCCTTGAGAGGTCGCGGCATGGTGCCGCTCGCCCCCGGGCCGCAGGGCGCGTATAGATGACGGCGGTCATTCCCGGTGTCAATCCGGGTCAGGTGTTATGGAGAGCGGCTTATGGTCGTGAGTACGGGTCGCGCGCGTTCAACAGTGGATGAAGCCGATGTGGCGCGCTTCGAAGCGCTGGGCGAGGATTGGTGGGCGCCGCGCGGATCGATGCGCGCCCTGCACAAGCTCAACCCGGTGCGGATCGCCTATCTGCGCGACCATATGGTCGAGCATTTTCCGAGCCCCGACGGCGGCGAGCGCGACGCCCTGAAGCCGCGCCCGCTCGCGGGCCTGTCGATTCTCGACATCGGCTGCGGCGGCGGCATCCTGTGCGAGCCCATGGCGCGGCTGGGAGCCCACGTCACCGGCATCGATCCCGCGCCGGGCAATGTGCGCATCGCGGGCAAGCACGCGGAAGAATGCGGCCTCACCATCGACTATCGCGCAACCACGGCCGAGGAACTCGCCGCGACGGGCGTGAAATTCGACGTGGTGCTCTGCATGGAAGTGGTGGAGCACGTCACCGACATGCGGGCCTTCGTGAAGACCGCCAGCTCAATGGTGCGGCCGGGCGGGTTGTTCTTCGCAGCCACGCTCAACCGCACGCTGAAGAGTTTCGCGCTGGCCATCGTGGGTGCGGAATATGTGCTGCGCTGGGTTCCCAAGGGCACGCACCAGTGGGAGAAATTCGTCACCCCGCGCGAGCTGGAGGACGCCATTGCCGCGGGCGGGCTGGCGGTCACCGATGTCGCGGGCGTGGTCTACAATCCGCTGCGCGATGCGTGGTCGCAGGGGCGCGATCTCGACGTGAACTACATGCTCGTGGCGAGACGTTTATGAGCGAGCACGCCGACGACACCGGCTCCGTGTCGCTGCCCGGTCTCGGCTGGTCCGAGTTTTTCCAGGAACAGGTCGAGCCCGGCGAGGCGGGCCTTGAGCCGATGCGGATCGCAACCGTCCATCGCGCGCGCCTCACCGCCATGTCGCAAAGCGGGCCGGTGAAGCTTGTTCTGCCCGTGCACGCCAACACGGGCGATTATGCCGTGGGCGACTGGGTGCTGGCCGATCCTGAAACTCACCTGTTGCAGCGACGCCTCAAGCGCAGGACCGTGCTGGCGCGCCGCACCGATGGAAAAAACGTGCCGCAGCTGGCGGGCGCCAATATCGACACGCTGTTCATCGTCACTTCCTGCAATGCGGATTTCAATCCGGCGCGGCTCGAGCGTTATCTGGCGCTGGCCATTCAGGCCGGGACCAATCCGGTGATCCTGCTGACGAAGGCCGATACGGTCGACGACCCGCAGACCTTTCAGGACCAGGCCAGGGCGCTGCAACGCGGGCTCCCCGTCGTGATCCTCAATCCGCGCACGGCAGACGCCGCCACGGCTCTCGCCCCCTGGTGCGGCGAAGGGCAGACGGTGGCGGTCGTGGGCTCCTCGGGCGTCGGCAAATCGACGCTGGTGAACACGCTGGCGGGCACCTCGCAGGAGACGCCGCAGCCGACCGGCGGCATTCGCGAGCACGATTCGAAGGGACGCCACACCACGACCTCGCGCTCGCTTCACGCCATTGCGGGCGGGGGCTGGGTGATCGACACGCCGGGCATGCGCACGCTGCACGTGAGCGATTCCGCCTATGGACTCGAAACCCTGTTCGCCGAGATCACCGAACTCGCCCCGCTCTGCCGCTTTCGCGACTGCACCCACGCCCACGAACCCGGCTGCGCCGTCCAGGCCGCCGTGGCAGCGGGAACGCTGGACCCGGATCGCGTGGCCCGCTGGCGGAAGCTCGGGGACGAGAACCGGGTGAGCACGCCTGTCATGACCGGGCCCAAGGGAGGCCGGTTCCTGGGGGGCGGGAAGAAGCGGTGAGGGGGCCACGTGAGGCTGTTTGGTGGGTATCGACCTTCGTGGAGTGCAAACCGCACGCAGCGAAGGCCGGGCTTGCCAATCGTGCGGCGTGACGGCAGTCTCAGCGCAGCAAAGACATTCAGCGAGTCTGCTCGGGCAACAGGACATAATCATGATGATGGACGGTGGGATTGCCGATGGCGGCGGGTTGGATGAGGCCGCTTCGTCTGGGGCTCGGACGGGGCGTCTCGATCGCCGGTCGTTTCTGCTCGGCTCCGCCGCCGGTCTCGGCTCGCTCGGGCTGGCCGGTTGTGCGTCCGACGGCATGAGCCGCATGGAGGCGTCGGCGCTCTACGGGCCTGTGCCCGACCCGAAATTTGCGATCCCTGCGGTCGATCTCAACAAGATCGATCCGAAATATTATCGCCGTACCGTGCGCTACGACAGCAGGGAAGCGCCGGGTACGATCATCGTCGATCCCGGCAATCACTATGTCTACCGCATCGAGGGCGAGGGAAACGCCACGCGCTATGGGGCCAATGTGGGCCGCGAAGGGTTCTTGTGGAGCGGTGACGCCTATGTCGGGCGCAAGGCCGAATGGCCGGTCTGGACGCCGCCCAGGGAGATGATCAAGC
>JAQGKD010000010.1 GCA_028290285.1 Hyphomicrobiales bacterium | reverse complement strand
CAGCGTCTCGATCAGCACGCCGGTCTGGATGGTCATGTGCAGCGAGCCGGCGATGCGGGCGCCCTTGAGCGGCTGCGAGGCACCGTATTCGGCGCGCGTCGACATGAGGCCGGGCATTTCCGTCTCGGCGATGTTGAGTTCCTTGCGGCCCCACTCGGCGAGCTTGATGTCGGCGACGACGTAATCGTTGAAATGAACGCTCATGTGAATCCTGCAGGGTTCGTGTGTGGCGGCTCTATAGCAGGCACGGCGGCAGCGGGCAATAGAGATATAAAGATATCTTTATATTGCTGTGCCGCACCGGCATGCGTCAAACGCCGCCTCGTAGCGCCGCGGCTTCGAGCCAGAAGACCTCGCCAGAGCTTTCGTGAGTGTCGAGCCAGAGGAAGGGCAACTCGGGAAACTCCTCCTCCAGGATCTCGCGCCCCTCGCCCATTTCGCAGAGGAGCCCGCCGGTCCCGGTGAGATGCTTGCCGGCGTCGGCCAGGATGCGGCGGACGATATCGAGGCCATCGGGGCCGCCGGCGAGCGCCATCTCCGGCTCGTGGCGGTATTCGGCTGGCAGCGCGGACATGACTTCCGCATCGACATAGGGCGGATTGGTGATGATGACGTCATAGCGCCGCCCGGCGAGCGGTGCGAAGAGATCGCCCTGCAGCAGTTCGAGCCGGTCGCCCAGCGCCGCCTGCGCGACATTGATCCTGGCAACCTCAAGGGCATCGGGCGAAAGGTCGACGGCGTCGACATGGGCTTGGGGGAAGGTTTGGGCGGCCAGAATGGCGAGGCAGCCCGAGCCCGTGCACAGGTCGAGCACCGAGGCGACGTCCTCTGATTCGATGAGGATCGGGCTCTCCTGCTCGGTGAAAAGCCCGGTGCGCAGCAGTTCTCCTATGAAGGAGCGCGGCACGATCACGCGCTCGTCGACATAGAAGGGAACGCCCCCGACATAGGCGCGCTTCAGGAGATAGGACGCGGGCTTGCGCGTGGTGACGCGGGCGAACACGAGATCCGCGAGGCGGCGCCTCTCTTCGGGCATCAGCCGCGCATCCATGAAGGGATCGAGCCGGTCGATCGGCAGGTTCAATCCTTCCAGCAGAAGGAAAGCGGCTTCGTCGATGGCGTCCGTCGTGCCGTGGCCGAAGACGAGTTCATGGGCGCGAAACTGGCTGATCGCAAACCGCATGAAGTCGCGCAGGGTGACGAGCTCGGCGGCAACCTCTGCCGGATCGAAGACGACGGGGGCGCTCATCGGGCCACACTTCCAGATCGGCTCATGCTGTTCTCTCCGCTCACAAGATCAGCGCCGGTTTAGCCCGCGCCTCCCGCGGTGTCGAGTTTCGGGCGCCACCTCACTCCGGCGGCTCGGGCGCCACATCCTCCGCGGGGGGCTCGATCAGGATGACGACACGGTCGGGATAGAAGGCGAGGTGGCCCGCGATCGCGGACACCCCCGGGATCGGCGTCTCATACGACCAGACGGCATTGTCGTCGCGCTGGCCATCCACGGAAACCAGGGAGAAATAGCTCGCCTCTCCCTTGAAGGGACAGGTGGAGGTGCGGGTCGAGCGTTCGAACATCGTCATGTCCGCGCCCTCTCGCGGAATGTAGAGGACCGGCTTCATGGCGCCCTCGCGCAGGATCAGCGCACGCCCGGTGCTGGCGACCTCGTGCGCCCCCCAGAGGACACGGACCCAGTCTTCCGCAGGCTCGATGTCGATGGGATGGGCTGATGCGGCCTGTTTCACGTCTCTCTCTCCTCATCTCGCGCCGGACTGTCCTGAACCCATTAAGCATCCTCTGATCGACATATTCCAAGCTTTTCAATGCAAGCAGACTGAGACGCTTTCCACCCGCCGGTCCTCGATGGTACGGGAACCGGTGCGCATGTCCCCTCGTTGTCTGCCGAACCTTCGACGCGGCGCTCCGCCGTCCGTCCGGTCCGATGGCAACGAGGAGGCCCGTCATGATCCGCACCGCTTACTTCACCGCAGCCGTGCTTCTGGCCTCGACGAGCCTGACACTAGCCCAGACATCTCCCGCCCCAGCCGCCGCAACGACGAGCGCCGAGCAGACGGGCGGCCTCAGCATGGCCGACAAGGCGCCCGCGCCTGCCCGTTTCATCACCATGACGCCCGGCAATCTGACGACCGACGATCTGATCGGCGCGAAGGTGACGAACAACCAGAACGAGACGCTGGGTGAAGTCGAGGACGTGCTGATCGATTCCGGCAAGACGGTTTCTGGCGTTGTCCTCAGCGTCGGCGGATTTCTGGGGATGGGCGAATCCTATGTTCTCGTGGATCCCTCGAGCGTCGCCGTGAGCCGCGTGGATGGCGAAGATTACAAGGTCATCGTCGACGCGACCAAGGACGCGTTGAAAAATGCGCCCAAATTTACCTATCCCCGTGATTGAACCTCAGCGAGCACGCACCGTGATCAGCCATGTGCTGCGCGAGCCCGGCTTGACTAGGGGTGGATGAGGCTTACCTGCCCTTTCATTCCGCTCCACGATCTCGACAGACATAACGCCTTGGAGGCGACTATGCGCATTTCCGTCAACGGCCAGCCCCACGATCTCGACGTCGATCCCGACACGCCATTGCTCTGGGCGCTGCGCGATGAGATCGGATTGACCGGCACGAAATTCGGCTGCGGCATGGCGCAATGCGGCGCCTGCACCGTGCATGTCGATGGCATGCCTGTGCGCTCCTGCGTCACGCCTGTTTCGGCGCTCGAAGGCAGGGACATCGTCACGATCGAGGGCATCGGCGGCAAGGAGGCAGATGCCGTGCGCAAGGCATGGGTCGCGCTCGATGTGCCGCAATGCGGCTATTGCCAGTCGGGCCAGATCATGTCGGCCGTGGCGCTGCTCTCGGTCGAGCCCAAGCCCGACGACAAGACGATCGACGAGGGCATGGCCGGCAATATCTGCCGCTGCGCCACCTATCCCAAAATCCGCGCTGCGATCCATGCAGCCGCCAAATCCATGGAGGGCTGAGCCGTGGGCTTTCAGGCACCGATCACGTCTCGCCGCGCCCTCCTCAAGGGCATGGGCGGACTCGTTCTCGCAACCTATCTTCCAACCGCCGCCCGCGCCCAGGAGGCAGGCGGCAAGCCGCCGCCGCCGCTCACGCCCAATGCTTTCGTGCGCATCGCGACGGATGACACCGTGACCATCCTGAGCAAGCACATCGAATTCGGCCAGGGGCCCTGGACGGGCCTCGCCACGCTCGTGGCCGAGGAACTCGATGCCGACTGGGCGCAGATCCGCGTCGAGCACGCACCTTCGGACGTGAAGCTCTATGCGAATCTCGCCATGGGCGCGCAGCTCACCGGCGGCTCGACTGCCATCGCCAACAGCTACATGCAGATGCGCCGCACGGGCGCGGCTGCCCGCGCCATGCTGGTTGCTGCTGCCGCGCAGGAATGGGGTGTGCCCGACAAGGAGATCAAGGTCGAAAAGGGCGTGATCTCGCATGCCTCGGGCCGCACCAGCCGCTTCGGCGCGCTCGCCGAGGCCGCCGCGCGCATGCCGGTTCCCGCCGACGTTTTCCTCAAGGATCCAAAGGACTTCAAGCTCATCGGCACGGATCTTCCCAAGCCCGATACATTCGCGAAGTCGCACGGCGAGGCGATCTACACGATCGATCTTCGCGATCCCGCGATGATCGTCGCCATGGTCGCGCGTCCAAACCGCTTCGGCGCGAAGGCGACATCCATCGACGATACGGAGGCGCGCAAGGTCGCGGGTTATCTGTCGAGCGCGACCATCCCGCAGGGCGTCGTCGTCTTCGCGAAGTCGACCTATCCCGCGATGAAGGCGCGCGGGGCGCTGAAGATCGCATGGGACGAAAGCGGCGCGCACAAGAAGGGCACCAAGGCTATCGTCGCCGATTATATGGAGCAATCGCGCACGCCGGGCACTGTCGCCGGCAAGCGCGGCGACGCCATCGGGAAGATCGGCGCGGGTGGCGCGCAGGTCATCGAGCAGACCTATGTCTTCCCCTATCTCGCGCATGCGCCGATGGAAACGCTCGATGCGGTCGTGCGCTTCGACGGCCAGAAGGCCGCATGCCATTTCGGCAGCCAGGGACCGACCATCGACCAGGGCGCGATTGCAGCCGCGCTCGGGATCAAGCCGGAGAATGTCTCCATCGACGTGGCGCTGGCGGGCGGCAGTTTCGGACGACGCGCGAGCGCCTCCGGTGACTTCGCCGCGGAGGCTGCGACCTGCGCCAAGGCCTATGGCAAGGACGTGCCGGTCAAACTGATCTGGACCCGCGAGGACGATATGCGCGGCGGATTCTATCGCCCGCTCTACGTCCATCGCATGCGCGGCATGGTCGCGCCCGACGGCACGATCTCCGCGTGGCATCACACGATCGTCGGACAATCGATCATGGCGGGCACGCCGTTCGAGCCGATGATGGTGAAGAACGGGATCGACGACACCTCCGTCGAGGGCGCGTCCGACATGCCCTACCGCGTGGCCGATTTCCAATGCGACCTGCATTCCACAAAGCAGGGCGTGCCGGTTCTCTGGTGGCGTTCAGTCGGTCATACGCATACGGGTTTTGCGACCGAGACCTTCGTCGACATGCTGCTCGAAAAGGGCGGCAAGGACCCCATAGACGGGCGTCTCGCACTGCTCGATCCGGCCGCGCGAGAGGTGGGCGTGCTGAAGGCCGTCAAGGAGCTGGCGGGATGGAAGGGACGCACGAACGGCGACAAGGGTTATGGCGTCGCCGTGCACAAGTCCTTCAACACCTATGTCGCGCAGATCGCGGAGGTCATGCGCGACGAGAACGGACAGCCCAGGGTCACGCACGTCTGGTGCGCGGTGGATTGCGGCGTCGCCGTCAATCCCAATGTCATCCGTGCACAGATGGAGGGCGGCATCGGGTACGGCCTCGGCCACGCGCTCTATGCCTCACTCGATCTCGACGAGACGGGACAGGTCGTGCAAACCAATTTCGATAAATACCGCTCGCTGCGGATCAGCGAAATGCCCCTGGTCGATGTCGTCATCGTCAAGTCGGCAGAGGCACCGACGGGTGTCGGCGAGCCCGGCGTTCCGCCCATCGGACCGGCGGTCTCCAATGCCTGGCGCGCACTGACCGGCACGGTGGTCACGCACCTGCCGTTCGTGCCCGGAGAAACCGCATGAAGACGCTCCCTGCACTTTCCATCGCCGGGCTCGTCGGCCTGTCCGTTGCCGTGATCGGCCCCGTTGCCTTCGGGCAGCAGCAGGCGGCACGCGATCTGCGCGCGCCTGCCGATTTTGCTTCGATCCAGGATCGCACGAAGCGTTCGGTGTCTCTGTTCGAGGAGGCGGGAAAGGTCATCGCGCATCCGCGCTGCGCCAATTGTCACCCTGCAGGCGACCGCCCTTCCCAGGGCATGGACATGCATCCGCACAATCCTCCCGTGGTGCGCGGCGAGGGGAACATGGGCGCGCCCGGCCTGCAATGCACGACCTGCCATGGCGAGAAGAATGCACCCCTGACGACGACGTCGATCCGCAGCATGCCGGGCAATCCGCAATGGCATCTCGCGCCCATCGAAATGGCCTGGCAGGGCAAGTCGCTCGGCGCGATCTGCGAGCAGATCAAGGACCCTGCCCGTAACGGCGGACGCGATCTCGCTGCCTTGCACGAACATATGGCGAAGGACGATCTCGTCGGCTGGGGCTGGAACCCTGGCGAGGGACGAGAGCCCGCGCCAGGAACGCAGGCGCGCTTCGGCGAGATCATACAGGCGTGGATCGACACCGGCGCGGCCTGTCCGCAGCCCTAAGGTTTGAAAAAGGCGGCGCTGTTTATTTTACATGCCGTCGATCTCATTCCGGCGTGCTGCGTTGTCGGGCGCATCGACTGCCGTTCTCCGGCTGTCCGCGTGCGCCCGTTCAACGCAATCCCGGAGCCCCCATGGCCACCAAACCCAATTCCGACCAGCTTGATCCTGCGCAAATCGCAGACGCCAGGATCATGCGTGGTCGGGGCGGCGAGACACATCAGATCGCAGGGGGCGACGTGCCCGTGCTCACGACGCAACAGGGCGCGCCCGTTTCCGACGACCAGAATTCGCTGCGGGTCGGATCGCGTGGACCGACGCTGCTGGAAGACTTCCACTTTCGCGAAAAGATCTTCCACTTCGATCATGAGCGTATCCCGGAGCGCGTGGTGCATGCGCGCGGCGTGGGCGCGCATGGTTATTTCGAGACCTACGAGTCGCTCTCAGACATCACGCGCGCCGATGTGTTTCAGCGCGCGGGCGAAAAGACCCCGGCTTTCGTGCGTTTCTCGACGGTGGCCGGCAACAAGGGCTCTGCCGACCTGGCTCGCGATGTGCGCGGGTTCGCGGTGAAAATCTACACCAAGCAGGGCAACTGGGACATTGTGGGCAACAACATCCCCGTGTTCTTCATCCAGGATGCGATCAAGTTTCCCGATCTCGTCCACGCCGCGAAGGCGGAGCCCGATCGCGGCTTTCCGCAGGCGCAGACGGCGCACGACAATTTCTGGGACTTCATTTCGCTTACGCCAGAATCGATCAACATGGCCATGTGGATCATGTCCGACCGGACGATCCCGCGTTCGCTGCGCTTCATGGAAGGCTTCGGTGTCCACACTTTCCGGCTCGTCAACGACGCCGGCAAATCGACCTTTGTCAAATTTCACTGGAAGCCGAAGCTCGGCATGCAATCTGTGGTGTGGAACGAGGCCGTGAAATTGAACGGCGCCGATCCCGACTTTCATCGCCGCGATCTATGGAATTCCATCCAAAGCGGTGATTTTCCCGAGTGGGACCTCGGCCTGCAATTGTTCGACGACGATTTCGCGGACAAATTCCCCTTCGACGTGCTCGACGCGACCAAAATCATTCCCGAGGAGGAAGTCCCGATCCGAATCGTCGGTCGTCTCGTGCTCGACCGGGTCGTGGATAATTTCTTTGCCGAGACCGAGCAGGTTGCGTTCGGCACCGGCAATATTGTTCCGGGCGTTGATTTCACGAATGACCCTCTGCTACAGGGCCGAAACTTCTCCTACCTCGACACGCAGCTGAAGCGGCTGGGCAGCACGAACTTCACGCATATCCCGATCAATGCGCCCAAGTGCCCCTTCCATACGTTCCAGCAGGACGGGCATATGGCGATGATCAACCCGAAGGGCCGGGCGAATTACGAGCCTAATTCCTGGGGCGGCGCCATGGGCGGCCCGCGCGAGACGCCGGATGGATTTCGCAGTTTCGCTGCTGAAGAAAACGGCCAGAAGGCCCGTGTTCGCAGCGAGAAATTCGCCGATCATTACAGCCAGGCACGCCAGTTCTTCATCAGCCAGAACGAGACCGAGCAGACGCACATCAAGGATGCCTTCGTGTTCGAGCTGAGCAAGGTCGAAACACCCGAGATCCGCGCGCGCGTCGTGTCGCATCTGATGAACGTCGACAAGGATCTGGCGAGCAAGGTCGCCGATGGGCTGGGCCTCGCCAAGATGCCCAAGGCCGCCGAGCCCGCGCGCAAGATCATCGACGATCTGGCGCCATCCCCGAAGCTGAGCATCATCGAGAACGGCCCAAAGGACTTCAAAGGCCGCAAGATCGGCGTGCTCGTCACCGACGGAACGGACGCGGCGCTGCTGAAGGCGCTGGAGGAGGTCGTGCGGGCAGAAGGCGCAACTCTGGAGCTGATCGCGCCGAAGGTCGGCGGGTTCAAGGCGAGCGACGGCACGATGCTGCCTGCGCAGCAGCGCATCAATGGCGGCCCCTCGATTCTCTACGATGCCGTCGCCATTCTGGCCTCGGTCGAGGGATGCAAGATGCTTGCGGGCGAGGCGACGGCGAAGGATTTCGTGAGCGATGCATTCGCCCATGCGAAATTCATCGCCTTCGCGGGTTCCGCCAAACCGATGCTCGACAAGGCCGGCGTGGCCATGGACGGCGGCTGCATGGAAATCGGCAGCGTGGCCGACGTGAAGAAATTCGTGCAGGCCTGCCGCAAGCTGCGATTCTGGAGCCGCGAACCGAGCGTGCACGCGCTCTAAGCGCAACAAGGGCGGACGAGGGAATCCCTCATCCGCCCTTGTATAGGTCTTTGTTACTCGGCGGCGTCAGCGGTCTCAAGCGCGGGATAATCGGTGTAGCCCTTGGCATCGCCGCCGTAGAATGTCGCGCGCTGATAGCGGTTGAGTTCCGCCGTGCGCTGGAAGCGCTCGACGAGATCCGGATTGGCGATGAACAGACGCCCATAGGCAATGGCATCGGCCTTGCCACTTTCGACAGCCGCCGCACCCGTTTCCGCCGTGTAGCCGCCAGCCGAAATCAAGGGACCACCGAACCGTGCGCGGAAGCGTGAAGCCGCGTCGGGCGCGTGGGGATCGAGCGCGTTGGTGTCGCTGTTCTGGTTGGCGCGCGGCTCGATCACATGCAGATAGGCAAGGCGGCGCTGGCCGAGCTGTTCGCTCACATAATCGAAGAGCGCACCGGGATCGCTGTCATGCATGCCGTTGAAGCTGCCCCACGGCGACAGGCGCACGCCGACGCGATCGGCCCCCAGCACATCGGTCACGGCATCCACGACCTCGAAGAGGAAGCGCGTGCGGTTTTCGATTGCGCCGCCGTAGACGTCGTCACGCTTGTTGGTGCCGTCCTGCGAGAACTGATCGATCAGATAGCCGTTGGCGCCATGCACTTCGACGCCGTCGAAGCCCGCTTTCTTCGCGTTGACCGCTGCGGTGCGGAACTGGCCCACGATGGTAGCGATCTCAGGCAGCGTCAGCGCGCGCGGCGTCTCGAAGAGTACGGGCTGCCCCTGCGCATTCATGTGGTCGCCCGGAGCGGCCACAGCGGAGGGCGCAACCGGAACAGTGCCGCCCGGCTGCATGGAGGAATGCGAGATGCGACCGGTGTGCCAGAGCTGCACGACGATGCGGCCACCCTTGGCGTGGACCGCGTCGGTCACCAGCTTCCAGCCCGCGATCTGCTCATCCGAGTAGAGGCCGGGCGCACCCGGATAGCCGCGCGCCTGGGACACGATGTCCGTCGCCTCGGTGACGATCAGGCCCCCGGCGCTCGCGCGCTGGGCATAATAGGTGGCATTCAGCGCCTGCGGGACATCGCCGGGCTGGCGCGAGCGCAGGCGCGTCAGGGGCGCCATGATGACGCGGTGCTTGAGATCAATCGCGCCGAGCTTGACCGGCGTGAACAGGGGATCGAGAGACATTCGAAACAGCTCCTTAAAGGGGAGGGCGCGGGAGGGGCCGCGCGACGTGCAACCCCATATAGTGCGCTGCAGCAATTTTATAATGGGAGACATGGGCGCGGGCGCCGAGACAGTGGAAAGCGCTCAAACGAGGGAGCCCGGATCCCCCTTGATTCAAAGACTGGCCCTCCCATATCCATCCGTGTGGATGGTATGGGGATGGTACATGTCAGAAAATATTCAACAGCTGAGGCCGAGGCAGCCCGAGTCGGAGAAGATCACGATCAATCTCGGCTTCGTTGATCTCGGCAACGTCGACCTGCTGGTGCAGGAGGGGTTCTACTCCACGCGCACTGACTTCATCCGCACCGCCATTCGCAATCAGCTCGATCGGCATGGCGACGAGATCAAGCAGTCAGTCTCCCGTCAGCAGC
>JAQGKD010000111.1 GCA_028290285.1 Hyphomicrobiales bacterium | reverse complement strand
TTCTACGGACCCAAGCTCGAATACACGCTGCGTGACGCGATCGGCCGCCACTGGCAGTGCGGAACCATGCAGGTGGACCCGTCGATGCCGGAGCGCCTGGGAGCGGAGTTCGTCGGCGAAGACGGCGCGCGCCACCGGCCCATCATGCTGCACCGCGCCATCGTCGGCAGCCTGGAGCGCTTCATCGGCATTCTGATCGAGCAGCATGCCGGGGCTCTGCCCGCATGGCTGGCTCCGGTCCAGGTGGCGGTGCTCAACATCACGGACGCCCAGGCCGATTACTGTCGCGAAATTGCCCGAACCTTGCTCGACCGGGGGTTTCGGGTAGTGACGGATCTGCGCAACGAGAAGATTACGTATAAAATCCGCGAGCATTCGCTGCAAAAGCTGCCGTATATCCTTGTCGTGGGCGACAAAGAAAAAGCCGCCGGAGCTGTCGCAGTGCGCGCCCGGGGCAACAAAGACCTGGGCGTCATGTCCCTCGATGCGTTCACGCAGCACATCTCCGGGGACGTCGCCACCAAAAGCTGAGAGTTTTCGTCATCGAAACGGTGCCTAGCGCACGCTCAGCCTACGGTATCTGCTACGGTTTTCGTAGTACTTTTGAAGGATTCGAGCCATCGCTACTGAATTTCGTGACCGCCGCCACCGCGAGGAACGTAAACACCGTCTCAACCGCGAGATCATGGCGCCGGAAGTCCGGCTTTCCGGACCTGAGAACGAGCCCCTGGGTATCGTCAGCATCACCGACGCGCTGCGCATGGCGGGAGAGCTGGACGTCGATCTGGTCGAGATCGCCGCGACCGCGATACCGCCTGTATGTCGCCTGATGGACTACGGCAAATTCAAGTACCAGGAACAGAAAAAAGCGGCCGAGGCAAAAGCCAAGCAGACCGTCATCGAGATCAAGGAAGTCAAGTTTCGTCCGGGCACGGACGACGGCGACTACAACATCAAGATGCGCAACATCCGCCGGTTTCTGGCGGAGGGCGACAAGTGCAAGATCACGCTGCGGTTCCGCGGCCGTGAAATCACGCACCAGGAAATCGGAATGGCGCTGCTGCAGCGGATTCGTGAGGAGTTGGCGGACCTGATCGTGATCGAGCAGTTTCCAAAGTTGGAAGGCCGGCAAATGATCATGATGATCGCGCCGGGCAAGAAGAAGGTGGCGCCGAAGGCTGCGGAAGCAGCCGCTGACGCGCACTAAGGTCGGAACAAAATCTCTGCAGGGGCCTTCGGGTCTCGGCAGATCGCGCTGGCGGTGCCGGTGCGAAGCCGGAGCGATCCGGCATACAAGTGGCTCGGGGCCTACAAGTCCGCGGAAGGTTTCGCGGCGCCTCACGAGCACAAGACAAGGAGCATGCACATGCCCAAAATGAAGACCAAGAGCAGCGCGAAAAAGCGCTTTCGTGTTCGTCCCGGGGGTACCGTCAAGCGCGGTCAGGCCTTCAAGCGTCACATCCTGACCAAGAAGACCACCAAAAACAAGCGCCACCTGCGCGGTTCCGTGTCCGTGCATGAGACCAACATGGTTTCTGTCTCGGCCATGCTGCCGGGCCAGGGCATCTAACCCGACGAACAAGGAGTAATACATGCCTCGCGTCAAACGTGGTGTAACGGCTCGCGCCCTCCACATAAAGGTTCTCGGCCTCGCCAAGGGCTTCCGCGGTCGCCGCGGCAACGTCTTCCGCATTGCCAAGCAGGCGGTGATGAAGGCAGGCCAATATGCCTACCGTGACCGCCGCACGAAGAAGCGCGTGTTCCGCCAGTTGTGGATCGCCCGTATCAACGCTGCGTCGCGTGAACTCGGCCTGACCTACAGCCAGTTCGCCAACGGCCTGAAAAAGGCTGCGATCGAGATCGATCGCAAGATGCTGGCCGACCTTGCCGTGCATGACAAGGCAGGCTTCGCCAGCATTGTGGATCAGGTCAAGGCCAAGCTGGCGGCTTGATGCGTTGGGGGCTGTCGCGTCGATAGCGCCCCGCGGTTCAGAAACAGGGGCTAGGGCTTGAAAGAAGCGCTAGCCCTTTTTCCTTTGTGATTAAAAAATGAACGAGCTGGACACCCTGGTGCGCGAGGCCGGCGTGGCGTTCCACGCTGCGGCCACGCCGGCCGAGCTGGAAAACGCGAAGGCGCTCTATCTCGGCAAGGCGGGCAGGATCACCGAGCTGATGAAGGGCTTGGCCTTGCTCGACGTCGCCGAAAAGAAGGCGCGCGGTGCTGTGATCAATGCCGCAAAGCAAAGCATAGAGGCCGCACTTACCGCCCGCCGTCGCGCGCTGGCAGAGGAAGAACTCGAGCGGCAACTGCAGGCCGAGGCGCTCGATGTAACCCTGCCGGGGCGTCGCCGCGGGGAGGGCGGCTTGCATCCCGTATCGCTCACGCTGGAGCGCATCGAGGCCATTTTCGGCTCGATGGGTTTCGCGGTGGCAGAGGGGCCGGAAATCGAGACCGATTGGTTCAATTTCACCGCCCTCAATACCCCGGCGGATCATCCAGCGCGTTCGATGCACGACACCTTCTATGTCGAGGGCGGCACGGAGGCCGCTCCGCTGCTGCTGCGCACCCACACTAGTCCGATGCAAATTCGGCACGCTG